>CAYVKG010000014.1:0-65189 GCA_964451955.1 uncultured Tepidisphaeraceae bacterium | reverse complement strand
CAATCCTCCCCTTACAGCCCCCACCCCATCTCAACGCACCATTCGGCCTGCCGGATCCACGCCCAACCCCACCGCCACGGACCATCCCGCGCCATTTGACATTTCCGCCACGCCATTTTCCAATACCGTCCACATCACCAATCAAAGGAGCTCGTATGTCAAGACCCGTCCGCGTCGCCATCGTCGGTCTCGGTTTCGGCTCCGAGTTCATCCCCATCTACCAGTCCCACCCCGACGCCGAAATGGCCGCCATCTGCCAGCGAAACCCCGCCTCCCTCAACCGCATCGGAAACGCCTTCAACGTCAAAAAACGCTACACCAATTACGCCGACCTCCTCAAAGACCCCGACATCGACGCCGTCCACATCAATACACCCATCCCCGACCACGCCGCCATGTCCCTCGCCGCTCTTCAGGCCGGAAAACACGTCGCCTGCACCGTCCCCATGGCCACAACCCTCGATGAACTCGCCGCTATCGTCGCCGCCCAACGCAAAGCCCGCAAAACCTACATGATGATGGAAACCGTCGTCTATTCCCGCGAATACCTCTTCGCCAAAGACCTCTACGACCGCGGCGTGCTCGGCCGCATCCAGTTCCTCCGCGGCTCCCATCAACAGGATATGGACGGCTGGCCTAACTACTGGCCAGGCCTGCCTCCCATGTGGTACGCCACCCACTGCGTCTCCCCGTGCCTGGCTATCCTCTCAACCCCCGATAAGCCCGCCCTCGCAAAGTCCGTCGTCTGCCACGGCTCCGGCCGCATCCGCGAAAACCTCATCCCCCTCTACAACTCCCCCTTCGCCGTCGAAACCGCCACCTTCTCCATCAAAGACCACGACATCGCCGCCGAAGTCACCCGCTCCCTCTTCGACACCGCCCGACAATACCGCGAATCCTTCGATGTCACCGGCTCCCGCGTCTCCTTCGAATGGCAACAAATCGAAGGCGATGACCCCGTCCTCCATATCAAGGGACTCCCAGAACCGCAAATCCCAAAAAAGGTCAAGGTCCCCGATTTCGCCGGCCGACTCCCCGAACCCATCCGCAAATTCACCGGCGCCATCCACGACGCCACACACCTCTCGTTCCTCCAAGGCGCCGGCCACGGCGGCTCCCACCCCCACCTCGCTCACAACTTCCTCCAGGCCGTCCTCGACAACCAGCCCGCTTTCCCCGACGCGCCCACCAGCGCCAACTGGACCGCCGTCGGTATCTGCGCCCACGACTCCGCCATGAACGGCGCACGACCTACGCCCATCCCCGATTTCCAGACCTGACCCCCACAGCGATATCGCCCCACCGCCGACCAACCTAAAACTCCGCATTGTTCGGCGTCCTCGGAAACGGAATCACGTCCCGAATGTTTCCCATCCCCGTCCCGTACACAATCGTCCGCTCAAATCCCAGCCCAAAACCCGCGTGCGGAACCGTCCCGTAACGCCTCAAGTCCCGGTACCACCAATACGCTTTCTTGTCCAGCCCCATCTCCTCCATTCGCCCATCCAGCACATCCAGCCTCTCCTCCCTCTGCGATCCCCCGATAATCTCCCCAATCCCCGGTGCCAGCACATCCATCGCCGCCACCGTCTTCCCGTCATCGTTCATCCGCATGTAAAACGCCTTGATGTCCTTCGGGTAATTCATTACCACCACCGGCCGCCCCACGTGCTCCTCCGTCAAGTACCGCTCATGCTCCGTCTGAAGATCGATACCCCACTTCACCGGAAACTCGAACTTCTTCCCCGACTTCTCCAACGCCGCTATCGCATCCGTGTACGTCATCCGCTCAAAACTCGAATTGATGAACTTCTCCACCCGATCGATGCACGTCTTGTCAATCCGCTCCGCAAAAAACTTCATGTCATCCTGCCGCTCGTTCAGCAACGCCCGAAAGATGTACTTCAGAAAAGACTCCGCCAGATCCGCGTCCGCCGCCAGGTCGGCGAACGCAACCTCCGGCTCGATCATCCAGAACTCCGCCAAGTGCCTCGGCGTGTTCGAATTCTCCGCGCGAAACGTCGGCCCGAACGTGTACACCTTGCTCAACGCCAGACAATACGTCTCCACCTCCAGTTGTCCCGACACCGTTAGGTTCGCGGGCTTTCCAAAGAAGTCCTGCGTATAGTCCACCTGCCCGTCGGCCGTCCGTGGCAGGTTCGCCAGATCCAGCGTCGACACCTTGAACATCTGCCCCGCCCCTTCGCAATCCGAACAGGTAATGATCGGCGTGTGCACCCAATAGAAATTCCGCTCATGGAAGAAACGATGCACCGCCTGCGCCAGGCAATTCCTCACCCGCGTCACCGCTCCAAACGTGTTCGTCCGAGCTCTCAGATGCGCCACTTCCCGCAGGTACTCGAACGTATGCTGCTTCGGCGACACCGGATAGGTGTCGGGATCATCCACCCATCCAACCACTTTCACCTCGCTGGCCTGGATCTCATACGCCTGCCCCTTGCCCTGCGATTTGACCAACTTCCCCGTGATGATCGTCGAGCACCCGGTGGTGATATGCAGTATTTCGCTCTGGTAATTCGGCAGCGTGTTCGGCGTCACCACCTGGATCGAGTCGAAGCACGAACCATCATTGAGTGCCAGAAACGAAAATCCCGCTTTGGAATCGCGCCTTGTCCGCACCCACCCCTTAACCGTCACCTCCGCATCGATCGCCACTTTGCCTGTCAGAGCCTCCACGATCATCGCTTCCGCCATGTCCATTGCTCCCGTTTGAAGTTGTGTGCCCCACACATTAACGCCGCACCTGAGCGCGGCAAGCCCAGTTCCGCGGGTTTGGCGCGATGCGAATCTTGCCGATGGTATGGGCCATCATGCCCAGCAGGGCATAACACCCGTGGCTAGCGACACCTATGCGAATGGGCAGATTGGGTCAATTTCGTCCTAACCGTCGGCCGCGATTCGTGTCTACCATTCCGTGCGGGCGTGCATGTATCTGCTGACGTCCGGCCCTGGCTGCAAGACTGGTGCATTCTCAGTACAGAGGAGTCGAGCCATGAAACGCGTTTTACTAGCTGCTCTGATTGTCTGCTGCCTGCCTTTGATCGCGTATGCGGAAGGCCGGGGCGGGCATCACGGCAGCGGCGGAGGTAGCCGCTCTTCATATGGATTCTCGTTCGGCTATGCCGGTAGCGGATTCGGACTGAGCTTCGGTTACGCCGGCAGCGGCAGGCACTACGGCGGTTACACCTACTACGCCCCGACTTACTGTGCTCCGCCGGTCTACTACGCCCCGCCGGTGTATTACGCTCCGCCGGTCTACTATACCCCAGCCCCTGTTGTCGTTCGACCCGCGCCGGTGTACGTGGTCCCCCGCTACTACACGTATCCCCGCGCCTATATCGGTGGCTACTACTACCGCTGAGCCGCCTCCCCCGAGATCTGGAATTTGCACCAAAGGGCACCCGTGAAGGGCGCCCTTTGGTGTTTCTTTGGATCCCCTTGCCGCCCGGCGGTGGCATTTTCGGTGGTGCGGCAAGTGTCCAGCCGGGGAGAGGCGTTGGGCGCGTCGATGTTGAGAAACAGGAGGGATGAAGCATCGTGAATCGGCGTCCTCGGTTATACTTTCCCTCATGCGGTCAATCCACTTGATCATTGTGTTGTGGGTCTTCAGTTCGCTCGCGTCAGCTGCCGAGCGTTTTCCGATCCACGCGTGGATTGGGGTTCCGGCCGAGCAGACGACGCTGGTTCGGTACAAGGAGTTGGCGGAGTGTGGCTTCACGTCGAGTTTCTCCGGCTTTCCCAACGCCAAGGCGGTCGCCGCCGCTCTCGATATCGCCCACGAGGCCGGCGTCAAGCTCATCATATCGCTGCCAGATCTGGCGAAAGAGCCCGAGGCGACGGCGAGGCAGTTCATGACCCACCCCGCGTTGGCGGGATACTACCTTCAGGACGAGCCCTCCGCCGCCGATTTTCCGAGGCTGGCCAAATGGCTGGTCCGGATTGAATCCGTGGACAAGTCGCACCCCTGCTATATCAATCTATTTCCGACATACGCGTCCGCACAGCAGCTTGGCTGCCCGACGTACCAGGAGCATGTCGATCGCTTCATTGAGCAGGTTCCGGTTCGGTTGGTGTCATTCGATCATTACCCGATCGTCAACGAAGCGATCCGCCCCGACTGGTATCAGAACCTTGAGATCATTCGTGCCGCGTCTCTGAGGGCCGGCAAGCCTTTCTGGGCTTTCTGCCTCTCGGTGGCCCACGGTCCATACCCGATTCCGACCATCGCGCACCTGCGACTGCAGGCTCACAGCAATCTGGCATACGGCGCACAATGCATCCAGTACTTCACATATTGGACTCCGGGAAGCGACGCCACGTTCACGTTTCATGACGCGCCGATCGACCAGAAAGGCAACCGAACCGCCACCTACGCCGTCGTCAAAGAGATGAACGCCGAGATCCAGTCCCTGGGGTCTATTTTCCTCGGCTGCAAGGTTCACTCGGTCTGGCATACTGGACCGCAACCGGCGGGGACGGTACTGTACGAACCTGCCGCTCCGGTCCTATCGCTGGACACCGACGCCCCCGCGCTGGTTTCTCACCTAACGAAATCCGGGCGGCACTACCTGGCGATCGTGAATCGCGATCTCAAGACAGACATGAAGCTTCAGATTGCGTTTGCGCCAGGCTCGCGGATATCGGTACTCGGCAAGAGCGGTTCGCTCGAGGCCCTTGGCGGGGCGAAACACTCGAGCCGTTTCACCCCCGGGGCCATGGCGATTTTCTCATGGCCCGCGGACTGAACTTCGCCCCGAACCAACTGCGACGAGGTGCGGATTGCTTGACCGGCAGGCGCATCCACAGGTAGAGTAGGGGTCTGCGGGCAAGACGCTGCAGCTTTGGTATTCGCACCCTTTTGGGAGGTTCTGCATGGCCGCTGTCAGTCAACCCGGGTCCCGAGGCGGGCTCATCACGGCGTTAGTGATATTTGTGGTGTTGTTCTTCATCGCCGCGATTTTCGCCGTGGTGAAAGGCATTGATGACAAAGACAAAGAGCAGAAGCTGGCGCGGCTGACCAAGCAGTACCAGGAAGCGATTACGGAAGGGGAGATGTCGGGGACGGATTACCTGGCCCTGAAGGAGATTCGGAACCAGCCGGAATACCGAAATCGGACGGTGTTTGACATTCTGGTTTCACAGCGTTCGGCGCTGACAACGAAGCTGGTGGGTCAGGCGATGGGCGCACCCGAGGCGTTGGATCGCGCGAGTCAGATCATCCAGGCGTCAAACGATCGGCTGAAGGGGGTAGGGGTGCCGGTGCCCGGGACATCGCTGGCCGGAGCGATCAGCGTGCTGACCGAGGCCGTGCTTCAGCAGCAATCAGCCGGGGAGCAGTTGAAAGGACAACTGGCAGCGAGTGCGGATCAGATGAAGAAGCAGGTAGAGGCGCACCAGACGGAGATGGCGGAACACAAGAAGAGCATTGAGGCCGTCAGGACTGAAGCGACGACGGCGTCGGCGCAGACGGCGGCCTATCGTCAGACGAAGGACGAGTTGTTGGCGAAGCTTGAGAAGGATCTGGTGGACGCGGCCGAGAAGAACCGGAAGGCCGAAGAGGACGCGAAGGCGCAGATGACGGCGAAAGAGGGCGAGTTGAAGAAGGCTCAGACGGAGATTCGGTCGCTGGTGGCCAAATTGGACCGATATCGTCCGCAGAACCCCGCGGATTCGATCATTCGACGGGCGGACGGCAAGATCACCTCGGTCGGTCGGAACAATGTCGCGTACATCAACATTGGCCAAGGATCACAGATCACGCCGGGGATGACTTTCCAGGTGTATGATCGGGAGTTGGGAATTCCGAAGACGACGGACACTTCGTCCGACGATCTGCCGCAGGGCAAGGCGTCGCTTGAAGTCACGAGCGTAGGCGCGCACAGCAGTGAATGCCGGGTCATCAAGGTGCAGCAAGGTCACCAGATTGTCGAGGGCGATCTCATCGCCAATCTGATTTACGACCCGAACACGAAGCTGAAGTTCAAGGTATACGGCGATTTTGACATTGACCAGAACGGCGTGGCGACAGCGGCCGAGGCAGAGATCGTCAAGCGTCTGATCGCGCAATGGGGCGGGGTATTGGTGGAAGACGTCACGATTGACACGGATTTTGTGGTGATGGGCAAGGAGCCCACGATTCCGCAGTACACGTCGGATCAGCTCAAGGACGACCCGATCGCGGCATTCCAGACGGAGAAAGCAACCAAGGCCGTTGCGGCCTATGAGGAAGTGCGGACGAAATCGCTGGACATGCACATACCGGTGCTGAATCAGAACCGATTCCTGTATCTGATTGGTTTCTACGATTTGGCCCGGAAGTAAGGAGAAACGGAGAAGGAAACCGGCGGAGCCGCGATGTCGCGCGGTTCCGCTTTTTTTGGGAGTGGATTTGCAGCGTGGTTGGGGTGATTGGGCGTTCAGGCCGGCGGGGGCGGCTGATGGGTAGCGCGCTGGAGGATCTTGTCTAGAGCCTTGCGATCAGGCGCGGGGCACTGCTTGACGGCCTTGGCGAGTAGAGAAGGGCAGAGAAGTAAGGTCAACGGACTTGAACAGGATTCCTGTTCCGCCAAGCGTTTGAGTTGTCGGACTTCGGCCGGTTTCAGTTGCAGCAACCTGGAGATTTCCTTGAGGAGGCGGCCCTGGTGATTCACGGGCTTCACGACGGCGGCTCGCTTGAGGGACTGGTGAAGGACAAGAAGCAGAATGACGATCGCGAGTGCTCCGAGGAAGAAGACCATGAGATGAGATGACGCGGGCGATTGTCTCATGTTCTCCTGGGCGCTCTTGAAGACATCTTCAAGTTTGACTTGTGCCAAGACCAGTGAAGAGACGGACGGGTTCATGTGTTTTCTCCATCAGGACACTCAGCCGGCGGCTTTGTTGGGTGTTTTTTCGAGGAGATGCGCCACGCTTCGCAGGACGGCCAGGGCATAACGGCGGACGCGCAATTGGGGATCGGCCTTGGCGAGGTCCGCCACTTGCCGGATCAATCTCCAGAATCCGATCTGTCGGAGCGCCCAGAGCGCCGAGATTCGGTGCTCAGGTCGCTCATCCTGCAGCATGTTGGACAGCTGGCTGGAGGCGGAGGCGACTTTCATGGAGTGCAGGGCTTTGATCGCGTTGGCTCGTTCGCGGCTATGGCGCGAATGGGCTCTCTCGGAAAGTATGGGCACGAGATCGACGCGATGCTGAGCTTCGAGTATTTCGATGGCGTTTGCGCGGACTCGCGGATCGGGGTCGTTAAGTACGTTGTCAAGGAGGGCGTCCGGCGGCAAGGATCGGACCTGAGCGAGAAACGCGACGGCCTTGGATCGAACCTTGGGATCCGGATCGCGGCAGAGCTGCAGAAGGGTGGGGAGGATCTGATCGCCGAGGGCGAGGTCCTGGGCGATCTGGATGGCTTTGACTCGATCCGCTACAGGACCGGAGCGGAGTCGCCGTTGAAGCCAATGAATGGCGTCGGGGAGGGCCTTGAACATGGCAAGTCCTGCGGCCTTGCGGGCGGATTTGTCGAGTCGATCGCAACGCTGCCAGAAATGGTCGAATCCGATCTGCCCGACGCACGCCGAGACGACGCGACGGACGGAGTCGGGGCAGTTGGCCATGAGTTGGATGAGGGTGGTCTCATAGTCCGCGGGCTTGCGGCGAACGAACTCCCGGGCCGCCATGCGGGCCAGTCGCTGGTCGGGATCGCCGAGGAACGCGCAGAGCAGACTGGTGGGCGCTGTCCGAGGCCGCTGCATGGCGATCCGCAGGAGGCGGAGTCGACCGGCGACATTGTCCTTCAGCTGCAGTCGGAGTTGATCCAGGCGCTGGTCCTGGATGGCTTCGTGCACACCGGAAGCGGCAATCCAGTCGCCGATGCGAGCGGCGTCGAGGTCTTCGCGTCTTGCGAGGTCTTTGTCGAGTTCAGCCGGTTCCCACCATAAGCCACGTGAAACTTGTCGCATGCAAAGCTGCAACTGGGCGTCTTTGAGCCAGTGGGTTCTTCGGAGGAGTGCGTCAAGAACCGGGGGCTCGGCGATGTGAGCGAAGACGACGCCGAAGTGCGCTCGCAAGGAGGCATGACTGGCCGCGAGGAGAAAGGCCCCGACGTGTTCGGAATCGGGGACCTGCTGGAGGCGGCGAATCATAGCGGTCTGGCCGCCGTGCTTTGTCGTTTGGAGGATGGCGAGAGTTTTACTGTTGGGCCAATCAGCCAACAAGAGTGCGGCTCGCAGCAGTTCGGGCCCATGCTTGCCGCGATGGACATCCATGGCCCGCGCGACGGCATGCTCGATTTCTGGTCGTTCCTGCATGAGTTGCTGATAGAGGGCAGCCCGCCCGCCATCGCCGGCGGGGGAACCGTTGATGGAGGAAGCGATCGGGAAGTCGCTGCGTTGGAGCCTTCGAGTTTCGGTGGCGACCCAACGGGCGAGGGCAACCAAGGCCTCACAAGCCGCCTGGGACACGGTTTCGTCGGTTCCGTGCAGCCCCTCGGAGAGCACATAAGTGAGTCTGCCTTGGCGGCCAAGGGCGATGAGCCTCATGGCGGCGGCGGCGGCAACGGGGTCAAAAGACCGGCCACACTCGCGCAGGGCAGGATGAAGCAGTTTGATGTTCTGAAGGATGGACTGCTGAAGCGAATCGGGGAGTTGGTCGTACAGGGCGACAACACCGCTGAGGCCTCGGACGGTCTGCCGGCGGAGGATTGCTGCAAGAGCCAGCGCCTGCTCGGTTTCGTTGCCGATGCGCAGTCCTTCGAGGAGGATGGAGTCCGCGGCCTCGTTCTGTGATTGGACAAGAGCCTGAATCAGCGTATCAATCATCTATTGGGAGATTATCGGACGGTCAGGGCGGGAATCATCAGCAAAAGAGACGGCGGCTGGGGCTGGGCGGCGGACACGGAGTTGAGACCGCCGTTGCCGCGCAATCAGAGCGTTTTCTGGAACGCATCAATCTGATCCAGAAGCCGCCTGAGAACCTGGGGATATGTTGAGGCGAGGTTATTGCGCTCGGAGGGGTCATTGTGCAGGTTGAAGAGCAGGGGCTGGGGATCGGAAGGCCTTGTTGCCGCCTTGGCGGGAAGCACGACTTTCCATGGTCCGCTGCGGTGGGCACGGAGGTTCTGGCCAATGTAGAAGAAGAAGTCCTCGTTTGCCCGTTGTCCGGTTCCCAGGAGGACAGGAGCGATATCTTGGCCGTCGATAGCGCGATCGGTCGGGGGTTTTCCGCCGGCCAGCCCGAGAAGTGTGGGGAAGAGGTCGAGGGTGATTGCGGGGCGGCGTTCCACTCGGCCGGGTGCGATCTTGCCCGGCCAGCGAGCGATAGCCGGTTCGCGAATTCCGCCCTCAAAGGGGGTTGCCTTTCCGGCTCGCAGGATGCCCGCTGTTCCGGCATCGGCCTTTTTTTCCAGCCATGGCCCGTTATCGCTGGTGAAGATAACGAGGGTGTTTTCGTCCAAGCCACATTCTCTGATTGTCGCCAGGAGTTGGCCGACCGACCAGTCGATCTCTTCGATGACGTCCCCGTAGATGCCCCCCGCCGACTTGCCTTGGAACGTCGGTGAGACGGCCAGGGGGACGTGGGGCATGGTGTGAGGCAGGAAGAGGAAGAAAGGCCGGTTTCGGTTGTCCTTAACGAACTTGACGGCTTCCTGAGTGTACCGCGCGGTCAGTGACGCCTGCTGGGCCGGCTCCTCGATCACCTGTTCGTTGCGGAGGAGAGGGGTGGGCGTCATGTCGTTGGAGTAGGGGATGCCGAAGTAGTAGTCGAACCCATGGCGGGTCGGAAGATGTTCGGGACGGCAGCCCAGATGCCATTTGCCGACAATCGCCGTCGCGTAGCCCAGGGGCTTCAGAGCCGCCGCGATGGAAATCTCGGAATTCGGGAACCCGGCTGTGTCTTTGGGGAACAGGACCTGGGTAAGTCCGGATCGGATCTGGTATCTGCCGGTCATGAGGCCGATTCGTGATGGCGTACAGACGGCCGCGCAGGCGTAGAAATCAGTAAATCTCAATCCTTCAGCGGCCATACGATCGAGATTGGGCGTCTTGATCTTGTCGTTCCCATAGCACGCGAGATCGCCATATCCCAGATCGTCGGCAAAGACGATGACGAAATTCGGCGGTCGCTGGTCGCGGTCCGGGATCGAGCGATGATGGAGGCACCCCCCCGCCGCCAGCGCCAACCCGGCGGAGAGAGATGACTGAAGGAATGATCTGCGGCTCCGTGCTTCACTCGGCATGGCAGCCCCTTGTTCGCACGTATAACTCTACTCGATGTTGTGATGTGGGGAAACGCGCCGAGCGAGTAGGAACACCGGCAGGCCGGAGGCATTTGTCGTCCAGCCCATCATCCAGGCTCGGTTCATTGGTTTGCTAGTCTTCGATTGTGAGTTCTTTGAGATAGTCCTCTAGCTCTTTGCGAGCGGTTTCGAGCTTTTTGAGGGCCGTCTTCTGCTGCTCGAACAGGCCCTTGATCTGCCTGTCCTGTTCATCCAGTTCCTCGAGCAGGCGAGTCTGCTGGGCGGACTTGGCCGGGACCGCCTTGATGTTTTCTCGAAGGCGGTTTTCGTCTTGTGTGAGCTGATTGATCTGGCCGCGGATCTGGTCAATCTGTCGCTGCGCATCGGTCATGGACTGCTTGAGGACAGCGGCCTTGGCCAAGGCATCGCGCACCTTCTGGGAGATTTCTCCGTTCTTGGCATAGTGGTCGAGCGTGCTCCAGTCCGCGGGCAAGATCGCGATGGTCTCGCTCTGAACGATCTGCTCCTTGACGGTGAAGCTGGCAGCCTTTTCGGCGGGCACCGGAACGCTAAAACGGTACAGCGTTTCAGTGGTCTCCAGTGCTTTTTCGGGTTCAACCAGCGTCCATCCTCGGCGGAAGGGGTGTTCAATCACCAGGGTCTTGTTGGCGGCATCTTTGTTTTCGGCGACATACTCCTGTGTGAAGAGGTGCCGCCGCTGAATGTTGAGGACGCCCTTGACGATCTTCCCGGACTGAATGACGCTGTCCTGGGTATTCTTGCTGGCGTTGATGAGCATTTGAAGGTCGATGCCGTAACTGAGGAGCCGTTGCTGACCGGGAGGCACGTTGTCAATGCGTGCATCGCCGGCATAGGCCGATCCCTCGAGGACGGTTACTGGCCCCTGAAGGAGGTGCTTGGTGGTGGTGTTCTTGATGCGTGCGCCATTGAGGGGGTTCTTGGCCAAGACCGACTGATTGTAGATGGATACTTTTTCGACCTCGATCGGGTCGGTGATGATGGGCAACATGCTTGATCGCTGACGGGGCAGGGAGACGTTGGAGACGGTGTACTGGAACAGCTCCCCCATTTTCGAGGCGGAGGCCACGGAGGCGACGGAGGCGGTGATGTCGATGTTCTTTTCGATCTGTTCGAGCATTTTGTCGCGGGTGGAAGCCGGGGCGCCTGGGGGGGCGGCCGCTCCGCGAGCCCGTCCCAGGACGGTGCGGTTGTTGGGCGCGTCTGCCGCCCGGAGGCCCGCCGCGGCATCCTCGTCGCTCAATTCGGCTTTGGCTGGCCGCTTGGCAATATCGAGGCCTGCCTCATAGCTCTGAGGTTTGAGGCTGGCGAACAGTTCCGGGTAGACAACGGGGCGCGGGATATAGAGAGGCTGGTAGAGTTCCTGTATGAAGCTGATCGGGCGTCCGGAGACCAGCGAGAGTTGGACATCGACCCAGTCATTGTCGGTCTGATTTTCAAGGATGGCCCAACCCTGCAGCGCGGCTTTTTCGGCGGGCTTGGCCGGCATAAGCAGCCGATAGCTGGTTTTCCACACGGGGGTTTCGACGACGTACCCGATTCGGACCGCCCGCTCGGCCTGACCGAGGAATTTGATAGTTACGGGCTTCTTGTCCTGATCTCGCGACTGCGCGATGGCGCCGAGCGCCTTGTTTAATTCTTCCTGCAGTTCGGGGCTCTGCAGGTTGATCGAGTTGACGTCATCCAGGGGGATGGACCGGATCGCTGTTTCGGTCAGCAGGTTGAGCTGCCAGACTTCGATCTGCCCCTTCTCGACGGCCTTGGGCTTCTTTTCGAGGCCAAGAATGGTACCCGCGAGTTTCTGATCAGCCAGATAGACGATGGAGACCTTGGCGCCGCGCAATTGGTTCAGCAGGTCGGCCAATGAGGGATTGCTGCTGAGATCAACCTGAAAGCTCTTGAGGGTCTTGGAGAGGGGGTCTTGCGAGGGATAAACGACGGACGCAACGCGTCCAGACGTATCCTGGAGCACAAGGCTCTTGAGGATGTCGTTGATCTGGTGGCTCTTGAACCGCAGTTCGGTGGTGGCGTCGCCGGTCACGCTGCCAACGTGTTCAAAGTAGCCCACGCCTGACGAGAACAACACGACGAATTTCACTGGCACGTCAGTGGCGGGTTTGGCGTCGGGTTTCGGCGTCGTCGCGCCCTGTGCCAGGGCCCCCGCGGCAAAGATAAGAGACAAGATAGCGGTTCGCAGTGAATTGGCCATATGACGCGTCCTTTCCCGTAAGGGTGATCATACTAATGACGCCGAGGCTGGGAGGGAAGTTGCAGCCCTTTGCAAGTTGGCCGTGTTAACATACGCTGAAGATGCCATGAGCGATCTTCTGATTCAGCCGGCCGCCGGGCCGTTTTCCGCCGAGTTCACGCCGCCGGGTTCGAAGAGCCTGACCAACCGAGCGTTGGTGTTGGCGGCGTTGGCGGAGGGTGAGAGCGAGTTGAGCAATTGCCTGTTCGCCGATGATACGCAGGTCATGATCGACAGCCTGAAGCATCTGGGCTTTGAGCTGACCGTCGAGCGTGCCACCAACAACATATTTGTACGCGGGCTCGGGGGGAAAGTACCGGCGTCAGAGGCAGAGCTGTTTTGCGGCAATTCGGGCACGAGCATTCGCTTCCTGACGGCGCTTTGCGCGCTTGGGCGTGGCCGTTTTGTGCTGGACGGCATCACTCGGATGCGGGAGCGTCCGATCGGCCAGCTTGAGCAGTTGCTGAAGAACCTGGGCGTGCGGATCGAGTATCTGATGGAAGAAGGATTCCCGCCGATCGCGGTGCTGGGCGACGGCTTGCCGGGCGGCATTGCCCGATTTGGCGATGCGCAGTCGTCCCAGTATCTGTCGGCGGCGATTATGGCCCTCCCGTATGCCCGGAATGAAGCCCGAATCGACTTGGTGGGTGAGCAGACGAGCTGGCCATACGTCACAATGACGATGCAGTTGATGGACCATTTTGGCATCACCAGCGAAGTTCAGATGGACAAGGTGACCGGTGCGCCGCAGATGATCGTCATTCCGAGAGGCAAGTACCGTGGCTCGCAATACGCCGTCGAACCCGATGCCTCGAACGCCAGCTATTTTCTTGCGGCCGGCGCTCTCCACAAGGGATCCTGCATCACGCTGCACGGATTGGGAAAGCGGAGCCTGCAAGGCGATGTCGCGTTCGCCGACGTTCTGCATCGCATGGGGGCGCCACTCGTGTTCGGCCCTGATTTTGTGACCGTCATGGGCGCCGATCGATTGGAGGCGGTCGATGTGGATCTACGGAGCATGCCGGACGTGGCCCAGACGCTCGCGGTTGTTGCGCTTTTTGCCGAGGGAACGACGACGATTCGCGGGTTGCACACGCTCCGGCACAAGGAGACCGACCGCATGGCGGCCCTGGCGACCGAGCTGGGCAAGTTCGGAGCCGAAGTGGAGGTTGACGGGGACTCGCTGATCATTTCACCGCCCAGGAGACTCTGTTCGGCTGCCATCGACACGTACGATGACCATCGCATGGCCATGAGTTTCTCGCTGGCGGGGACGCGGGTTGCGGGAGTGACGATCAAGGGCGCCGAATGCGTCAACAAGACCTATCCATCATACTTCGAGGACTTGAGGAAAGTCCTTACAAGCCCCCCCCGTGTTTTGTAGGTCGCACCAATTGAGAAAGGACCACCCCATGGCCATACGCGTGCTGGTCTGGAACGAGGGCCGTCATGAGAAGTCGCATCCGGAGGTTGCCAGGGTGTACCCTGAAGGCATCCACGAAGCCATCGCATCACACCTGCGGAAATGCAGTGAGATGGTTGTGGCCACGGCGACGCTGGACGTGGATTCCGAGCACGGTTGCAGCGAATCCGTGCTCGGCCGCACGGACGTTCTGATCTGGTGGGGCCACATGGCTCATGGAGAGGTTCGCGAGGAGGTCGTGGCACGGATCCACAGTCGGGTGCTATCGGGCATGGGGCTCATCGTGCTGCACAGCGGGCACTATTCCAAGATATTCAGGCGACTGATGGGGACGGGATGCGATCTGAAATGGCGGGATGTTGGAGAGCGGGAGATCCTCTGGGTGACCTCGCCCGGGCATCCGATTGTGCAGGGCATCGACGATCACTTCGTGCTGGGACGTGAAGAGATGTACGGCGAGTTCTTCGACGTTCCGGAGCCCATGGAGACCGTTCTAATCAGCAACTTCGCGGGTGGCGAGGTCTTTCGGAGCGGCATCACCTACACCCGAAGTCAGGGTCGCATCTTCTACTTCAGACCCGGTCATGAGACGTTCCCCACCTATCGCGACCCGAACGTTCTGCGGATCATCGAGAACGCGGTGCGGTGGGCCAATCCGGCGGCCGGCGTCAGCCCGGTTCGTTTCGGCAACCGCAGGGCGGGCTGGGTGAGCTAGGCCTAGCCAAGTGACGTGGACAATCGGCGGCCATGGTGGCGCGACATCGCTTTCCGACCCGTCATTATTGGAATCACCCGGGTTGAGCCGGGCATTGCTGATCAAGTGGCGTTGCAGTCTGTCCGATGACACGGGGGTAGTCGGCCGGTTCTGCGCCCCGCCATCCTGTCATGGCCGGTCGGAGCCGGTATTGACGCGACGGATCCTCCGAGAGCGGATTCGTTGAGGCGCGCGTGGCGCCGAGACTCGTGCGGATCGTGCTGAGCCTGGCCAGATCAGCTTCCGGTTGCAACGAGGGGATTAGTCAAGGTCGGTTTGGGCCAGTTGGGAGAGAACCATGAGGACGCTCAAGAGACTGATGGCGGATGATCGAGGCGGCGAGGTGCTGGAGTACGCACTGATCGCGGGGTTGATTGTGGTTGCCGCGATTGCGGTCATCACGACGGTCGGCCAGAAGGTTCTGGCAAGATGGAACACGGTGAAGAACCGCATCTAGGCGTGCGGACCGAGGCCGGGGATCAACAAGAACGGGCGGTGGTTGCCACCCGCGTGCTCTGTGCCGACGTGACTGCAGGCCGACGGGGATAGAGGGGCATCCGAGAAGGTTGCCCGCGTTTGGAGGATTGATGCGCGGGTTCAGAAGACTGGTCGCGGGCGTGATCGCCGACGAGCGTGGCGGCGAGGTTCTGGAGTATGCGTTGATCGCGGGTCTGATCGTGGTGGCGGCAATCGCGGTGATCACAAGCGTCGGGCAGAAGGTTCTGGCAAGATGGGGCGAAACGAAGGACGGGATGTAGGATTGGGAATCGAAACAAGGGAACTCGGTCAAGACCGGGGAGAATCCCATGAAGCACCAACTGAGACTGCTGCTGGACGTGGCGAGAGATGAGCGGGGTGGCGAGGCGATGGAATACGCGTTGATCGTGGGGCTGATTGTGGCGACAGCCGCGGCGGTAATCGGCGCAATCGGCACGAAGGTTTTCGGGCGATGGACGCCTGGCGGCGGCAATCGGTGACGCCCTGCCGGCGATAGGTGTAATGCCGATGCACACGCTGATGATATTCGGCCCCTTGCTGGCGATGCTGGTGTTCGCCGCGGTCGGTGATGTGCGCACTCGGCGGATTCCGAACTGGCTGACGCTGGTGATCGTGACAACGGGGCTGACACAGAGTTTTACGGCGTGCGCGACGGTATCGCCGTGGGAGTCGTTGGGCGGTGTATTGGCCGGTTTTGGCCTGACCGGTGCGCTGTTTGTGCTGGGCGCGTTGGGAGGCGGCGACGTGAAACTGATGGCAGGCTGCGGAGCCTGGTTTGGCCCGTCGCTGGTATTCCAGGTCTTTGTGGTAGCGGCGATCGTGGGGATGGTGATTGTCCTGTCGCAGTCGGTATGGCAAGGGCGATTGCGTGTTTTGCTGCGGAACACGCTGCTGGTCATCATCAACCTCATCCATATTCGAGAGGTGGGGATATCGCACGCGCAGGCGACGGGCGAATCGTGCCGCAGCGTTGACAAGCCTTTGCCGTACGCGGTTCCGGTGCTGATAGCGATCGTCGTAATGCTGTTTCTTGGAGGCGGGGTGGCATGAAGACGATCCCGCGGTCATTTCGGCGTGGCAACGCGATACTCGAAGCTGCGCTGGTTCTGCCGATCCTCATCAGTCTGACGTTTGGGTCGATCGAGTTCGGTCACTTTTTCTATGTGAAGCACTGTCTACAGGGGGCGGCACGTCAGGGGGCTCGGGCGGGAATCCCCGCAGATTCGACAAAGGGGGACGTGACGGCCGCTGTACGAGAAGCCATGGCCGCGTACGGCCTGGAGAAGTCCGGTTACTCGTGCACGACCGCAGTTGACCGTACGAATGTTACGGTCACGGTGCAGTGCAACTGGGGAAAGGTGGGGATCAGGCCGCTGGGATTGATCAGTTCCGATAAACTCGTCAGATCTGTTGCTGTGATGCGGAAGGAGTGATGCGGGTCAGGCTGCTCATTCAACCGCTACCTTCGGAAAGCCTCGCCTTTTCCACCTAAACCGCACATTCGGTCGCGCCGAATTTCCTATTAAGGCGAGGAGGGAATGCGCCGGAAGAGGTTCGTATGAACTGGAGATCCTGGGTACCGCTTGCCGTGGCTGCCGTGCTTGGTCTTGTTGCAGCCAAGGTCGGCCGCAATTACATCAACCGCGCCCGAAGCACTGGCGAGGTGACGGGCGCGACGATATCCGTGGTCATAGCCAACTCGGATGTTGCGCCCGGTTCGGCGCTGACGACCAGCGACCTCTCAGTGGCGAGGTTGCCTGTCGAGACGGTTCCTCGCACGGCGTTTGAGAAACCGAGTGATTTGGTCGGGCGGGTAGCATTGCTGCCGCTGGTGAAGGGACAGACCATCCTGGAGTCATTTCTTGCGCCGGCAGGTTCCGCCGCGGGACCGCAGGCATTGGTTCCACCGGGCCTGCGAGCCGTGAGCGTCGAAATCACGGAGGCCAGCGGCGTGGCAGGTCTGCTCGTTCCCGGATGCTACGTTGACATTGTCTCGACGCTGTCTGATGAGAAACAGCGTCGGCCGATGGCGAAGATGATTGTGGAGAATGCCAAAGTGCTGGCGGTCGGCCAACGACTGCAGGCGTCCAGCAAGAAAGAGGAGGAGGACGAGCCGGCGCGTCCGAAGAGCGTTACGCTGCTCGTGGGCCCGCGTGACGTCGAGGCCATCGAGCTTGCGGGAAGTGCCGGGCGATTGCGTCTGGTTCTGCGGGGATCTCTGGACAACAGTCGGTCGCCCTCGGTCGGCATAACGGTTGCGGACCTGATAGGAACGGAGCAGGAAAGCCAGGAAGTGTTCGTCCAACTGCCTCAGGAGGTCCCGGCGATGGTGACGCATACAGAACCGGCCAAGACGGTCGAAATGCGTCTCGTGGAGATCATCCGCAATGGCAGAGCAGAACGGGTGCAGATGCCCGGAGTGCCGTTGCAGCAGCCCACTGTTCTCACGGGCGACGGGACGCAGATGAATCCGTCATTCCCCGAGCACTCGCGGTGACCGGAACTGTCTGGCATGCGCCCGGCGAGCGTCCGAAGCAGCAGGTGGTAGAAGGAGCGACAGCAATGCTCAGTGCGTTCAATCGGAACAGCGCAATTCATCATCGCCGATGGTCTCGAGCAGGCGTATGCATCGCATTCTGCATGATGGCGGTCGCAGCAATGGCACGCGCGGCCGAGACTCGCGCGCTTCCGGAGCCCCAATCGGTCCCCATGGTTCAGGATGTCAGCGCCGGCACGATCAAGCTCATTGCCGACAGGAGCCGGGTTATTACAACGAGCCGGCCGTACAAGCGAATGAGCACGGCCCAGCCGGAGGTCGCGGACATCAACGCGGTGTCGGCGACGAGTATCCTGCTGACGGGCAAGAAAGCTGGGCGTACGCAACTCATCGTTTGGGACGACAATGACAAGTCGCAGACGATCGACGTCGTAGTGGAAACCGATCTGCAGGGATTGAAGGAGGAACTCAAGGCGACTTTTCCGGCCGCCAAGATCGAGGTCGGCAGTGCCAACGGCGCGATCGTTCTTCGAGGGAGTGTTCCGAGCCTCGAGGTAGCCGGGCAGGCGGTCCAGATCGCCGAGGCATACGCGGACAAAGTTCTGAATTTCCTTGAGGTCTCAGGAGGACAGCAGGTGATGCTGCAGGTGCGTTTCGCCGAGGTATCGCGATCGGCCAGCAGCGCGTTGGGGGTGAATTTCGGCTACACGGATGGCCGATCGTTCTCGGCTAGCAATGTGGGGCAGGTCAGTCCGCTGGGCATCGTGAATCTGGAGAACAGCGCGGGGTTCGAGTTGGGAGTGACCTCGCCCAGTCCGGCCGTGACCCTTTTCGGTCGCGCCGCGATGGGACAATCGGCTCTGACCTACTTCATTTCGGCGTTGCGTCAGAACAACCTCCTGCGCATCCTGGCCGAACCCAACCTCGTCACGGCAAGCGGCCAGGAAGCGAATTTTCTGGCCGGGGGCGAGTTTCCCATCCCCGTGGCACAGAGCGGCGCCGGATCGGACACGTCGCCGGCGATTACGATCCAGTATCGCGAGTTCGGCGTCAAACTGGTTTTTGTTCCCGTGGTGATGGGTGATGGGCGAATCCGCATGAAGGTTGCGCCCGAGGTGAGCGATCTGGACTTCACGACCGCCGTCAAGTTCTCAGGATTCGTTGTGCCGGGCCTGACCACTCGCAAGGTTCAGACGACGGTCGAACTGGTGGAGGGTCAGACGTTTGCAATCGCCGGCCTGATCAACAACTCGGTGACGGCAAGCAAGGATGTCACGCCCATTCTCGGAGATCTGCCCATTCTGGGATCGCTGTTCCGTTCGGTGCGATATCAGCGAAAGGAGACGGAATTGGTCGTTCTGGTCACACCCCGGCTGGTGCAGGCGATGACCGCGTCCGAGGTTCCCGCCCTTCCCGGCGACAAATGGGCGCACCCGACCGAGAACGACCTGTTTCTCAATGCAACATTGGGTGGCCCGAGGCCTGCCGCCACCAAGCCGGATCCGGCAGACGCAGCAGTAAGGGAGCCCAGGCGTTTTTACGGCCAGTACGGTTTTCACCCGACTGGCGCCTCGCGATAGGCCATCCAGTTGGTTTCAGAGATCTCCGAGAGGACCGAACATGTTTGTGCAACTCAACTGCGTTGTCGTCGATACCGACCCATCCAATCGGGTAGAGATGGGGAATTTCCTATCAAACCACGGCGTGAATGTCGTGGCGCAGTGTCCAGGAGTGGATCAGGTTGCGACAGCGCTGGGCCGCGAGGACGGCCCGCAAATGGCCGTGGTCAACCTCGATCCGAACCCCCACGCCAGTTTGAAGAAGGTCGGACAACTGGTTCGGCAATTCCCCTCGGTGAGTTTCTTCGTACTGTCGCAGACGGTGGATCCGCAGTTGCTGATGGATGCGATGCACGCCGGCGTCAAGGAATTCGTTCCACTGCCCATCGTGGAAGAGAAGTTCGCCGCCGGCATCGAGCGCATTGCGCAAATGCACGGGATGGGAAAGCATGCGAAGATCATTCATCTGATCCCGACGGTGGGCGGTTGCGGGTCAACCACGGTGGCATGCAACGTTGCCGCGGCGCTGGCGCGGGCAGGTCGCACGGTGCTGCTGGACATGGACCTGATCCGCGGGTCGGTGGCGAGTTCGTTCGATCTGCGTCCGCGGTACACGATAACCGATCTGATGGATGCGAACGTCAAACTGGACAAGCAGCTTCTGGACAATGCCCTCTCGATCGATCCAACCAGCGGCCTGGCCATCCTGGCACGACCCGAAGTTCCCGAGGACACGCTGCGAGTGAATCAGCCGGCGTTTGCCAGGCTCTTGGGCATTCTAGGCCGGATGTTCGATTACGTGGTGATTGATTCGCTCATGAGCATCTCACCTCTCTATGCGACCGCGATCGACGCCGCCGACGAGAACATCTTCGTCATGCAACTGAATGTGCCCAGCGCCAAGAACACGGAGCGTTTCATCGGCGCGCTGCGACGAATGGGTGTTGACGGCAACAAGATGCGAGTCGTGGTCAATCGCTTCGTGAAGAAGGGCTGGGACATTGCACCGGACGAGGTCGAGCGATCGCTGGGGCTGAAGATTTCCTGGCTGATTCCCAATGACTTCAAGAACGCCATTGCGGCGATCAATTTCGGGCAACCCGTGGTTCTGCGTACCCCGCGAGCCGATATGAGCGAGAGTCTCCGCGGTCTGGCCGAGACGATCACGGGGAGAGCGGCGATGGCAGCATAAGGAGCAGAGGATGGGACTGTTTTCACGATCATCGGGAACGACAGCGGCTCCGGTGGCCCGGGGGACGAGTTCGCTGCCGACGTCACTGATGGATTCCGCACCTCAATTGCCGCCAGATCTTCCGCCAGCGCCTCCCCGCGCCCCCGAGTTGACCGAACGGCAGGTCGCGATGCAGAAGATGAAGGTTCGGATCCACCAGCAGCTTGTGGAGCTGCTGGACATTCAGAACCTCCGTGCGCTGCCCCCCGACGTCATCCGCCAAGAAGTCCGCACCGTCATCCGCGAATTGTGCCAGTCGGAAAGAGGTCTGCTGAGCGCCATGGAGCAGGAAAAGCTCATGGACGAGGTAATGGATGAGACGCTCGGTCTCGGTCCGCTGGAAACGCTGCTGAAGGACCCCACCATTTCCGACATCCTGGTCAACCGATTTGACCGAATCTACGTTGAGCGTCAGGGCCGGATTGATCTTTCGGAGGTGCGATTCCGCGACAATCAGCATCTGAGGCAGATCATCGATCGGATTGTTGCGCAAGTCGGCCGCCGCGTGGACGAGATCAGTCCGATGGTGGATGCGCGTTTGGCGGACGGCAGCCGGGTTAATGCGATCATCCCGCCACTGGCACTGGATGGACCGGCGATGTCGATCCGCCGTTTCGGCACTCAACCGCTGAAGGTGGAGGATCTGCTGCGTCACGGCGCGATTCCACAGTTGGTGATTGATTTCCTGGCTGCGGCGGTACAGGCTCGCTGCAGCATTCTGATTTCCGGTGGGACCGGGTCAGGCAAGACCACTCTGTTGAACTGTCTTTCTCGCTACGTGCCGGCGGACGAACGCGTGATCACCGTTGAGGATGCCGCCGAGCTTCAGCTCCAGCAGCCGCACGTGGTGCGGCTGGAGACGCGCCCGGCCAACATCGAGGGCAAAGGCGAGATCACGCAGCGGGATCTTGTGCGAAACTGCCTGCGCATGAGGCCGGATCGGATCATCATCGGCGAGGTTCGGTCGGGCGAGGCGCTGGACATGCTCCAGGCGATGAACACCGGTCATGAGGGATCGATGACGACGGTGCATGCGAACAGCGCCCGGGATGCGCTGGCTCGTCTGGAGGTGATGATTGCGATGGCAGGGTTTGACATTCCGCTCCGCGCGTTGCGGGCGCAGATTGCGTCGGCCATTCAGATCATCATCCAGTCGAGGCGACTTCCGGGGGGCAAGCGCAAAGTCGTTTCCGTCAGCGAGATCACAGGCATGGAAGGTGAGCAGATTCAGATGCACGACGTCTTTCTGTTCGAGCAGACGGGGGTGGGACCGGACGGTCACGCGCAGGGGCAGTTCGTGGCCACCGGCATCCGACCTCGCTTGGCCGACCGTATCGAGGCCCGCGGGCTGAAGCTGGCGCCGGACATGTTCGCTCGGCGCATTGTCCCTGTGCAGGAATAGTGGACGGCGAAATGGGCGTGTACGAAGTCATTCTCTTGATCGCACTGGCTGTGGCACTGGCCACCTGGGGCATTGCGCAAGCGGCGATCTCCCTCATTAAGGGCGACTCGCAAAGGCTTCAGCATCGCCTGACTCGCGACTGGCGCAGCGAGACCGATGCGATGCTGAACCGGTCAGTCACGATCCGCTCGGAACTGACGGGAATTCCACCGTTTCTCGCCAACAGCCGATTGATCCGCCGGCTGAATCGCAGGCTCTGCCAGGCGTATCCGGAGGCGAAGATCTCGCGACTGCTCGGGGCGATTGCGATTCTCGGCATGTTCCTGTTTGTCATCGCGACCCTGGCGACGGACTCGCTTCTGCTGGGTCTGGCGGGCGGAGCAATAGGCGGCTATCTGCCGATCGCGCAGGTCAATGCCAAGCGGGCTCGGCGACAACGCGCCCTGGGGCGTCAATTGCCAGACGCTCTGGACTTCGTGACACGGGTCCTGCGAGCCGGCCATTCGCTCTCGACAGGCCTTCAGATGATGGGCGACGAGCTGCCGAACCCCATCCGCGCCGAGTTCCGCCGCTGTTACGATCAGCATTCTTTGGGCCAGAGCCTTGAAGACTGCCTTCGCGAGATGGCCCATCGAATCGATTCGTCTGATTTCGCATTCTTCGTGACGGCAGTCCTGATTCAGCGTCAGACGGGCGGCGACCTGTCGGAGGTGCTCTCGAACATCTCGACCATGGTCCGCAGTCGAGCCCAGCTGCAACAACACGTCAAGGCGATCACCGCGGAAGGCCGACTGACGGGGTATATCCTCTTTGCGTTTCCGGCGGCCTTGTTCGCCGTTTCCTACATTCTGAATCCGGACTACACGGGCGTCTTGGTGAACACGGGCATCGGTCAGAAGCTGTTGGCAGCAGCGGTCGCGATGCAAATCATCGGTCTGGTTGCGATTCGGAGAATTGTGGCAGTGAAGATCTGAGCGTACACCCATGTCGGAGCCGACGACTCTCATCCTCTGCATATTCGGATCAGTCGCGATGCTGGCCTGGTGGATCAGTTCGCTGTTGCTCCGGGACGGCTCCGAACGCCTGCGGCACCGGCTGCGGAACAGCACTTCGGGCGAGGTGTCGGCGAACCCCGTCGGCCTTGCCGAGGCGCTCATACGTGCGGGCGAGGTGGCCGCCAGTCCGTTCATGCCCAAGACACGGGAAGCGCAGACCTCTTTGCGTCACCGGCTCGCCAACGCAGGCATCTACTCCCCAGCCGCCATCCGTCTGATCATTGGCTGCAAGGTGATCTTTCTTGCCCTGGGTCTTGTGGCCGGTCTCATGTTGGGCCTGATGACGGGCAATCCCTGGGCCGGCGCCTCATTCGGCGGCCTGATCGGCTATTTGCTCCCGATGATCTGGCTGAGTCTGCAGACAAGGCAACACCAGAAAGCCCTGCAACGAGCTCTCCCTGATGCGCTCGACCTGATGGTGGTGTGCATCGAGGCAGGTCTCACCATCGACGCGGCCATGCAGCGAATCGGGCACGAGATCGCCATCGCGCACCCGCGGCTCGCCCGCGAACTGGAGATCACCCACATGGAGACCCGAGTCGGGCTGTCGCGGGCCGACGCATTGCGAAACCTCGGCCGGCGGACGCAATCGATCGCGATTCAGTCGCTTGCCGCGATGCTGATCCAGGCCGAGCGATTCGGCACAAGCATCGCCGCCGCACTGCGGATCCACGCGGAGACGCTTCGTGCCGAGCGACAGCACGCGGCAGAGGAACAAGCCGCGAAGGCATCGGTGAAGCTGACTTTCCCGGTGGTCCTGTTCATCTTCCCGGCAGTTCTGATCATCCTCGCCGGTCCGGCAGTGATCGGCTTGCTCAGAGACTTCGTCCTGGCGGATTGACGCGGATAAGAAAGGCGGAGCAGTCATGAAAGGCACTGGCCATCTTCGAACCTTGGTTCTTGTCGTTGCTGCATTCGCGGGCGGTTGTCGCCAAGACCAACCCGGCCCGGCTGAGAGCTTCTTCCCTGCAGGGGGATCCGTCGCCACGCGACGAATCTTCGAGGCCCAGATCGCGAGAGGGGCGCGAAGCGACGCCACGTTGTACTCAGTACATTTTGACGAGACGGGCTTGAACTCGCTCGGACGAGCCAAACTCGATGCGATGATCTGTGACAACACCACACCGCTGCCAATAACGGTCTATGTCGATCTGCCCGGCAGCGACGTTCGCACGGCGGCGCGGACCGCTGCCGTCAGGGAGCACCTCGCCGCAGCCGGCCTGCTCGCCTCGCAGTTCAGGACCGAGGCCGGCGCGAACCCGGCAACCTTGCACTCCGCGGCCGCAGACCTCACCGCGATGTCGAACCTCACCTCGCCCGTCGGCAACGAGCAGACAACTGCGGCGGAAGAGACGCCTCACTCAGGGGAGTCGGCGCCGGGTCCGGCGGCCGGCATTTCGACGAACGCCGGGAAATAGGCAACGGCTGCTTGTCGCCGGCGTCCGGAGCCTATAGTGCGCATCTCGTGCGGCGAGCGGGAACACCCGGTTCACGTTTCCATTTGGCGGACAGAAGCAACGTGTGACTCCATGTCGTATTCCGTCCAGAGCCACATCTGAAACAGAATCCGATGGCACTGGCGCAGTCGAAGACGACCGGCGCATGCCCCTTACTCGGCCACCAGACCGGCCTCATGGTACCAGCACCGTCCGGGCAGCACGCTTTCTTCGGTCGTCCCGGGTGCGCGCCAAGACAATCGGATTCTCGCTGCGCCACCGGCATCCCAATAGTCGATCCTCACGTCATGCAGGCCCGCCGACAGTTCGAGCAACACCGCCGCCCCCTTTCGTTTTCGCGCCAAGTCGGGCTCGTCAAAGATGAGCTTGTCGTCAATCCAGATGCGCGCACCCGCGTTGGCATAGAGCACCAGTTCATATCGCCCGCCGATGTTTGCCAGTAAATGCCCGGTCCAGCGGATTGAGAAGTCATCCTTGGGAAGCGACGGATCCGCGGTCTGGAGCCCCCAGTCAAAGTCGATCATGGGGTCAATTCGGGACTTGACGCGAGTTACAAAAGTAATGCCCTTGTACAATTCGGCATACAATCCCCGGCGCAACCCGAGTTCGGTCACGAGTGTGTCATGGTAGGCTTCCAGCCGCCTCTCCGCCGCCGACCGGTCAAAACCTTTGAGCCCCGGGATGGCTTCTTGGTAGATGGTTGCCGCGTGATTCCGTAGATTTCCCGCCACCGTCGGCGTCTGCGCCGCCGCCAAATCCCACCAGTCATTCGCGAGTTTGGCTTTCTGCTGGGGCGTTGCCGCCCCGCCGAGTTCGCTATTGGCCATCGCTCTGAGGATTTGGTCGGAAGACCTCGCCAACAACGGCAACCCCGCCTCGAAATCCGCTCGGACAAAGCACATGTGCCGCCCTACCTTCAAAGCGGTCTCGGCATTCTCGCCGTTCTCGGCGATCGCCTTCTTCGCCGCCTTTACCGCCAGGAAGTCCTTGCCCAGTTTCTGCACTTCCGCCCCAAGCTCGCGAATCTGCGATTCCAGTACAGCGTCAGGCGCTCGACGCACGGCGGAGGATGAAAGAGACGTTAGTGCTCCCGCCGCGTCGTAATCATCGCGCCGGAGGGCCTTTCGGATTGCCGCGATGCTCGCTTGGGCGACAGCGCCGAATTCGGTCGGGGATCTTGCGGCGTCAAAGGAAGCTCGCAACGTGGGGACAATCATCCGGATCTCGTCGATGATGAAATCGCGATCCAGCATCTGGATGGCTCGTGTGGCCAATCGGGGATCCGCAGCCGATGCCGCGATATCCCTGGCCTCACGGAACAGCACGAATCTTGTGGCCGGGTCGTTGTGGGTTTCCATCCCCTGCGCGAGCAGCCGTCGCGCAAACTCCCGGCGCTGTGAGGACATCGTCTTCCCGTAGTCGTTCCGAAACACCTCGCGTACGAATTTCGCGGCATTGGCCTGGCTGGCCAGATCGGGAATTGCCATCCGCTGTGTTGTCGGTCGGGTAACCGGGCCATGAACAGCAATCACCCGTGTCTGCGTGGTTGCCCCGAGCGATAGCACCCAAATGGCGGTAGTAAACACGGCGCCCAACCCCCGCGTTGTCATGCCAACCTCCCACCCCCCTACCACCATCATTCGCCTGTCACTAGCCTGTCTATTTGATTATAGCACGAAACCTCGTCGCATTCGGCGCCGCTCCCGCCGGCCCATCGTGGTCTGCTCTCTTAGCCAGCCAATTGCGCCTGCAACTGCGTCAACTGGTCGGCAATCCGCGTCTCCGCCTGGGCATGTTCTTCGACCATCCGGACTGCATGCATGACGGTGGTGTGATCACGACCGCCGAAATAACCACCGATTTCTTCCAGGGAGTAGCTTGTGTGCTTCCTGGCCAGGAACATGCAGACTTGCCTCGGGAATGCGATGCTCTTATGCCGCCGCTTGCTCTGCAGGTCGGACAGGCGAACGTTGTAGTACTTGGTCACGACATCCAGAATATGCTGAATGGTGATGCGCCTCTGTTCTCCGGCGGCAGACTCGCCCAGCGCCACCTTGGCCAGATCGAGGTTCACGTGTCCGTCCTGGAGCATCGCCATTCCCTGGATCTTCGTTACCGCGCCCTCGAGTTCGCGGGTATTGCTCTCGATCTTGGCGGCAACGTAGCACAAGACATCATCAGGGAGGCTGATCCCTCGCATCTTGGCCTTCTTCTGAAGAATGGCCATTCGCGTTTCATAGTCGGGCTTGTCGATCCGCGCAACCAGCCCCCAATTGAACCGGCTCACGAGGCGCTCTTCCAGTTCCGGTATCTCGCTCGGCGGGCAGTCGGCGGAAAGAATGATCTGCCGATGTCCTTGGTACAACGTATTGAACGTGTGGAAGAACTCCTCTTGCGTTCGATCTTTCCCGGCCAGGAAGTGAATGTCGTCGATCACCAGACAATCGAGGTGCCGATAGCGATACCGGAACTGGTTCATCTCGCCGGTCTCAATGGCGTTGATGAACTGATTGATGAAGCTGTCACAGGAGAGGTAGAGAATGCGAGCACTCGGGTTTCGGTCCAGTAGCGTCTGGCAGACCGCCTGCAAAAGGTGCGACTTTCCGAGGCCGACGCCGCCATGAATGAACAAGGGGTTGTATGCCTTGCCCGGCTGCTCCGCTACCGCTACGCTCGCCGCATGGGGGAGGCGATTGCACGGCCCAACAACGAAATTTTCAAAGACGTAATCCGGATTGAGTGCCAGAGGCTGATCGCCTTCGTTGAACACGCCACCTTCGGGCAGGTGTTCGCAGTGGAAGCTGACGACGACCAACCGGCCAGTGACCGCTTGAGCGGCTGCAGTAAACGGCTGCTGGCATTGGCTCTGACAGAAGTTCAGCTGCGCCGCCGATGCCACCGTCACCTGTATGACTCCGTTGGTCAACTGGCGCGGCACCATCTGATCGAACCACAGCCGATTCAGCCCCGGATGCTGAGCGCGAACCATCAGCAGGATCTGCCGCCAAATCCCGGGATCCAAAGCTATAGGCTCGGTGGCGCGGCGAGACGACGGCTCGCGCGCCGACAGCGTATGGGTCGTTGCCATGTCTACCTTCGATGATTCACGGATCAATGGCCGCGCTCTCCACAAGTACCAGAGCCACCGGAGAACAGGCATTCTCAGTCTCTTCCCTGCACCTGTAGTCCACTTAACCACGAACTAGTCTGTTTAGGACGCCAATATCAGCTACTCGAGCACCGCCCTGTAATATGTACCTTTCGTTGGATCCACCATACGTATTTTTCTTTTCGGTTCAAGAGGATTTCGGTTTCGCAACAGCACTCGCCAAAAAGGCAATCGTCGCGGTCATTCTCGCTTCGGTTTGGCAGTCAATCCAAGCTCGGCCATCACTTTTTGCAGGTCGCTCCAGACGGCCTTGCGCGTTGCGGGGGTGTAGTTGCGCAGAATATAGGCTGGGTGGTAGGTCGGCATGACCTTGATCCCCCGCCACTGGTGCCATTGTCCCCGCATGCGGCCCATCGCAAGATCAAGCTTCGTGATGAAACGGGTTGCAGGCAAGCCCAGCGTAACAATCACCTTGGGCCGAACAGTTTCCAACTGTTTCATCAGGAACGGCGTGCAGGCGTCCGTTTCATCAGGGGCCGGCGCACGATTCCCCGGCGGGCGACACTTGACCACATTGCCGATGTAAACCTGCTCTCGCCTGAGGCCCATGGCGCCGATCATCTCATCCAGTTTCTGACCCGCGCGGCCGACAAACGGTCGGCCTGAGAGGTCCTCGCTCTCACCAGGCCCTTCGCCAACGAAGAAGATCGCAGCGTCAGGGTCGCCTTCGCCGAAGACGGTGTTGGTGCGGGTCTGGCAAAGACGACATCTGGTACAGGTCTTGATCTGACGCTCATCCAGATCGGCCAGCAATTTGATCTTTTGGTCTCGGGTCAGCGAGAACGGGGCCAGCGGCAAATCGTCTTCTTCGGCAAACAGGGGAACGACCGTGTTCTCCCGTTCGGCGACAGGCGACGGCGGCGGCGCGGTGTTTCGGTTGGCGCCGCGTCCGTCAGGCGTTGGTGCAGCCTGGGCGCATCTCCCGACGCGGAAGGGCAACGAATGAAGGCCCATGGCTCGCTCGCTCTGCAACCAGAGGCGAATCCGCCCCTTGATGAGTCGTTCGTGTTCCACAATTGGGGGAATCGTAGACGCGGGCTGCCTCCGCGCCAATCTCCAAAGTTGGTGAAATTATACCTATGCCGTGAACAGGAGCAGATAGACAGATTCAGCGAGAGTCGAGCGACGCAAGTTGGCGCATGGGTCCTGCTCTTGTGTCCGATCCCAACGTCCCATGCGAAGACCGCCTTTGGAAATGTCGTCCGGCCTCCGCGGGATTCCGAGCCGCGGCGCGGGCCATGACGCGGTTTGGCATCCGGCGGCTATTGGCCTACACGCCTGACACTCGACGCGGGTCAATCAAAACTGGCACGGGGAGCATCATGCGGTGATTGCACAGGGGGGCATCTAGGAGTACCGATCCAAAGCAGCATCGAGGCCAGGAAACGAGTTGTAAGCGACTGTAAATAACGTGGATTGACGCAATGTTCAGCCGGCTTGTGCGTATTAGCTCTGGAGTTCCGAAAACGGACCAAGGTGGAGGTTGTTGACATGCGTGTGCTCCTCGGTTTGGCGTTGGGCGTCCTGTTTTGCGAGAGCATGGTGTGTGCCGCAACAACGCCAACCACCGCAGGAAGCCCCGATCTGTTCGACCTGAATCGGGTTTGGACGGTGCACTTAAGGGTGACTGCAAGACAGTGGGAGATGATGCAGCCGACGCGCGGGACGCGGCTGGCGTTTCTGCTGGGGGTGGCGAGGAAGGACTTGCCGACAACGCAACCAACATCGCAACCCGCGGCAATCGAGTCAGCGATCACGAGCCATCCCACGACAAGGCAGAAAGCCATCCCGGTTGAAGGAGAGCGGATGGTCCCCGTGTCGTTTGGCTATGAGTACGCGTATGTGAAGGCGACGGTGGAGTTCGACGGTGAGGTAATGAAGGAGGTGGGGCTGAGGCACAAGGGCAATGGGTCGTTCAACTCGTCAAACTGGTATCGGCGTCCGATGAAACTCAACTTCGACCACTTCGTTCCCGGTCAGACATTTCACGGCATCTCGGAGTTGAATATTCACATCAGCGCGGTGGACCCATCGTACCTAAGAGAGGCGCTGGCATACCAGACATACCGCGAGGCGGGGGTCCCGGCGGCACGGACGGCCTTTGCCTTGGTCTATCTGACCGTTGAGGGGCAATGTGATCGTCAATACATCGGGCTATGCACGCTGGTGGAAGATATAGACAAGCGATTCCTCACGAAGCACTTCGGTCAGGGGAACGGACTGCTCCTGAAGCCGGACGGGGTGCGCAACCTGCCGTACCTCGGCGAGGATTGGGCGGATTACGGCCGGTATCGAGCCAAGAGCGAGGGAACCGCGGAGTTGCGTCGGAAGCTGATCGAGTTCACTCGTTTCCTGCATTACGCGGACGATGAGACATTCGTGGGAGAGGTGCGGGCGCGGTTTAACGTGGATGGTTTCCTGCGGTATTTGGCGGTCTGCACGCTGTTGAGTGACATGGATAGTTTCCTGACGGCGGCCCACAATTTCTACCTCTACGTTCATCCCGCGGACGGACGGATCCATCTGATGCCATGGGACATGCACTTGTCGTTTGGCGGGAGCACGTCGGATGGCAATCCAGATTCGGCAGTGCATCTGAGCATTGAAAAGCCCTATCCCGGAGTGAATCTGCTGATTCAGCGAATCCTGAGCATCCATGCCTATCGCGCCTGTTACGAGGGGTATCTGGCGGAGTTCTCGCGCGGCTGTTTTTCTCCGGAAAAGATGGCGCGGGACATCGAACGGATGCAGAAGGTGGTGGCGATGGCAGAGGAAGCCGCGCGACAGCCAATCGTAGTCAACGGCGCAACAGCGCAACCTGCGACGATGCCGTCGAGGCCATTGCGCCCCATGCCGGAATTGAAACGCTATGTCGCTCGTCGCGTGGATTCTGTGCTGGGGCAACTGGCGGGAACTGTGGAGGGTTGGTCGCCGGGCGAGCGGAGGCCCGAGGGTCCGCCCCCGCCGCCGCCCCCGCCGCGGATGATCAACCCGCCCCCGCCCGCGCCCGTCCGGGCAAATCGGCGAGGCGAAGCGAGGCCCGTGAATCGCCGGGACGGGGCGGCGCAGGCGATTGGGCCTGAGCGAGGGCGGGCGGGCGGAACGACCAGGGAGCCAACCCTGGTCATGCGAAACGACAGATCGTTTGTCGAGCGGCTATTGCCTCGACAACCGGATAGACGAGCGGCGCGCCGAGTCGAGGTCGGCCTGCCACTCGTGATGCGGGGCATGGATACGGATCGGTCCAACAGCCTGATGATTCACGAGGCGGTGGACGCGGTGCGGGTGTTCTATTACGCGGCCCATGGGGCCGAGGGCCTGGCTGCAGCGGAGATTGCCAAGGCGCTCGAGCAGATGCGAGTCATTCTGGACCCCACGTGGGTAGCCAAGCCCGGCAGTCACGGATGTCCGCCGCCATCGGAAGGATGTGAGAAGTGGGCGAAGATTCTCCTGAGAGAGGGAGATGCGAATGGCGATGGCCGTGTGGACATGGGAGAGGGGATTGAGATGGTCAAGAAGCTCTTTGCCAAGGCGGACGTATCTGGAGACGAAACGTTGAGCCAGCGGGAGTTCACTGAAGCCCTGGTCGACATGGAGAAGTGATTGGGGAGCGAAGGTCCGCCCGGCCAGGTTCGCCATCGGCATCCGCAGGCCAGCAATTGGATGCGACAGATCGCGCGGCGACCCCAGAGGCCGTCTGCGTCCGGCACAGCGATTCCACTAGAGCTCGGCCTGATTGAAACCAAGGGCTGTGCCGCGACTGACGAGGTTGTTGCGCTCTGCCAGGTTCCTTTCAGGAGTCGCGGCCCAATCGGATGGCCGGTGCCGCCGCGAATGCCGCCCGTTCGTGTCCAGGCGACTACTGGTGATGGGGCCCTCGGTGGACTCCACATCTGCCCGTGGTGTTTGGGGCTTTCCCCAATTCGCCGCAATTCTGATACGCTATGCCCATGCGGCGAGTACTGATTTTCGGCAATCCAATCGCGGGCCGGGGACGCGGTGCCGCCTTGGCGGCAGAACTTGAGAGGGAACTGCGATTTCGAGGTTACGATTCACAACTGATTTTGTCGCAACCCGACCGGCAAGACCACGGGTTTGACTCGCGTGAGGTGGTCGCCGCAGTTGTCATTGGCGGCGACGGAACGTTGCGAGCTGTTGCCGATCTTGCGATTTCTTCAGCAATGGGAGGGAGTGGCCTGACCGGCGCTGTTCAGGGTTCGGATCTGATTCCGTATCCGCTGCTAATCGTGCCCATGGGAACAGCAAACCTGATGGGAAAACACCTAGGCATCGCCTGGAGCAAGTCGGACCCGGCGACGGCAATTGCCCGTGCCCTGGAACGTCCGAAGCTCGTCCATTTGGATGTGGCCCGGACGCCCACCGGAATACTCCTGCTCGTGGCAGGTGTGGGTTACGACGCGGCAGTGGTCCACGAGCTGGCGCGGATCCGGAAAGGCGCGATCACGATGGCGACGTATCTGGGCCCGATGTTGCGCACGTTCTTAAACTATGATTTCCCGCCGCTCACGATCACGGCAGACTCGCGGCACGTGTTTGGCCCAGCGCCGGCCATCGCGGTGATCGGAAACGTGCCCGAGTATGGGACGGGTTTCCCGCTTCTTCCGCTCGCAAGACCGGACGATCAGATGCTCGACCTGTGCGTAATGCCGTGTTCATCCCGGTCCGGGCTGATCCGGCTGTTTCTGGCCGCTGCAGCCGGCCAGCACCTCGACGAGGAAGGCGTGATCTACACGAAGGCAAAAACGATCCAGGTGGATTCTCCGTCCCAAGTCCCGGTGGAGGTCGATGGTGAGCCCGCGGCATTCACGCCCCTCGAGATTGACTTGCTTCCTGGGCGCATCCCTTTTATCGTGCCGCAGAGCTATGATTGAGCTATTCCAACTCACCGAGTCCAGCCTGTTCGTGATCGCCGGCCCGTGCGTGATCGAGTCGGCGGAGATGTGTCTGGCGATTGCGCGGCACGCAAAAGACATATGCGATCGCCTGGCCATCCCCTATGTTTTCAAGGCGAGTTTCGACAAGGCCAATCGTTCGAGCGTCACTGGATTTCGCGGACCGGGCCTGGTGGAGGGGTTGTCCGTTCTCTCGCTGGTGAAACGGGAGGTGGGCGTCCCGATTCTCACGGACATCCACGAGACGGCACAGGTTGCCGAAGCCGCCAGTGTTGCCGACATCCTGCAGATCCCCGCGTTTCTCGCCAGGCAGACCGACCTGTTGGTGGCGGCGGGGCGAAGCCGACGGATCGTGAACGTGAAGAAGGGGCAGTTCATGTCGCCCCAGGAAATGGCCAATGCGGTCGAGAAGATCCGCTCGACCGGCAATAATAGTGTATTGCTCACCGAGCGGGGCACGTTCTTCGGCTACAACCGGCTGGTCAACGATTTCACGGCGATCCCCATCATGAAGTCGTACGGCTGTCCGGTCATTTTCGATGCGACCCACTCGACGCAGCAGCCAGCCGGTCTGGGCGGGTCAAGCGGTGGAAGTCCACAGCATGCTCCGGTTCTGGCACGGGCGGCGGTGGCCGCGGGGGCCGACGGGCTATTCATAGAAACGCACCCGAGCCCGACGACCGCGAAATCCGATGCGGCATCAATGATCCCACTTGCCGCAATTGAACCGCTGCTGATGCAGTGCAAATCTCTGAGCGAACTGCGGAGGAATTGGGACACTTGATGCCGGGATCCTTGCCCGGCCACGCAACGCAAGGTTCGTGGCCATCCGCCTGTTCTGGGGAAAACGGACGGCCCGAAAACGCATCCCGGTCAGGTCACGGAGATGGGCGGCAGTTTCCCGTCCAGAAATGCCTGTAGAAAGCCCGCTGCGGCCAAGGCATCAAGCCGCTTCTTCTTCATCCGCCGCGTGAGTTTCTCCCCGCTTCGCTTACGCTCGACCAGTTGCTGCTCTGCCTGGAAACTACTGAGTCGCTCGTCGACGAAGACCACCGGAACGCCGCACTTGCCGGCCAGCTCACTGCCCCACGCAAGAGCTACCCTGGCCTGCGGTCCGAGAGTGTCGTCCATGTTCAGCGGCAGGCCCACAACGACTCTCTGCACGCCTTCGGTCCGCATTACATCAAGGATGTCTCCGAGGGCCGTTTTGCCAGAACCAACCGAGATCACGCCAAGCGGAGTGGCGAGCTTTCCCCCTTCGTCACTGATCGCCATACCCACCCGCCTCTGGCCCAGATCAATTCCGAGCGTCCTCATGCACTTGCGCGCCGTTAAGGGTGTTACTGGTATCGCGTGCCAAACAGATCCTTGAGTCTGCCGACCAACTCCTTGACGCGTTGAGCATCGCGTTTTGGGCAGACCAGCGTTGCGTCCTTGGTGTGCACAATGATCATGTCGCTCAGGCCGAGCGTGGCAATCAGGTGGTCGGGTTCATGGCTGATGACAATGTTGTTGTCCGAGTCCAGGAGGAGACATACCGCACATTCCAAGGCGTTGTCGTGCTCATCCAGGTGGAGCGTCTCGGCCAGCGCCGGCCAGGATCCAACATCAAGCCATTCAACGGGCATTTCAACGGCCACGACCGAGGCCTTGCCCTTGCCCTGCGACGCCGGTTCCATCACGGCATAGTCAACGCTGATCCGCGGCAAGGTGGGATAAACCTGCCGGAGCACCGAATCCTGCTGGGGCGTCCCCCAGGCATCCGCGATGCGCTGGAGTCCGGAGTGCGCATCCGGCAGGTGCTGCGACAGCTCCCGCAACACGGTTTCGCACCGCCAGACAAACATCCCGCTGTTCCAGTAATATCGGCCCGATTCCACATATCGGTCAGCCGTCGCCTGATCGGGCTTCTCCTTGAAGGCCAAGACCTTGTAAGCGCCGGCTTGCCGGGTCGAGAGCGGAAGAGGATCGCCGCGGTAGATGTACCCTAGGCCGGTATGGCCATGTGTCGGCACGATTCCGAAAGTAACCAGGGCGTGGGGCTGCTCGGAGACCACCGTGAAAGCCAGCTCGACGGACGCGCGGAAACTGCTGATGGGCTCAATGACGTGATCGGCGGTGACAACCGCCATGACGGCGTCGGGGTCCTTTTTCCGAAGCACGGCGGCAGCAAATCCGACGGCGTTGGCCGTGTCGCGGCCCACGGGTTCGCCCAGCAGATTCTCCCTGGGCAGCTCGGGCAAATTCGCGAAGACGCTATCCGCGTAGTCGGCGCCCGTACAGACGTAAATCCGATCCGGCGGCAGCAAACCACGCAATCGGTCATACCCCAGCTGCAGGAGGCTCCGGCCGTGGACCAGCGGCAAAATCTGTTTGGGCCTGTCTTTGCGCGACAACGGCCACAACCGCGTACCCGATCCACCCGCCATGATGATACCGTATTGCATAATCGGGGCTCATTATAACATGAATTGTCGGTCTCGCTGCGCCACCGTAGCGATCTTCCCACTCAAGTCCTCGTATCCTTCGCGGCCCATCAGCGCGAATGTCGCCTGCTTACCCAACTCGACGGCGGGCTGATCGTACGTGTTGATACCCAACAAGCCGCCCATGTAACTGGTTGCCACCTCGTACAGGTAAATGAACTGGCCCACGGTGGCGGGCGATATTCTCGGGAAAAGGACCGTTGCAGTTGGTCGCTGACTGACTCTCAAAGCGTACTCAGTCGCCAGTTTCTCGGCGTTCATGATCTGCTGAAGATTGGCGCCAGCCAGGTACTTGAGCGTGGGCACGTGCTTCATGCTATCCGGAATCATCAGTTTCTGCTCAAAATGCTCCACTTCAAGGAAGGTAATGATCTTGTCATTGGGACCTTCGCGATACAACTGCACCTGGGAATGTTGGTCCGTCGTGCCGAGCGCTTTGATGGGCGTCTGCCCGGCAAACACTTCCTTCTTTTTCAGATCGAACTGCTTGCCAATGCTCTCGGCCCACAACTGGCGATACCAGTCGGCGAGCATGTACAGCGAGCTGGCATAGGGCATCATCACACTGATGCTCTTGCCTTTCTGATTCAGCAGATAGTGAATGGCGGCGATCATCGCGGCAGGATTCCTGAACAGGTCGCCGTCCTTCACGCGCTTGTCCATGTCCTTGGCGCCATCCAGGATCGCCTCAATGTCGATGCCGCAGATGCCGGCGCTGAATAGACCCACCGCCGACAACACCGAGAACCGGCCGCCGACGCCTTCGGGGACTTCAAGCGTACGATACCCTTCGGCATTGCAGATCTCGCGGAGAGTCCCTCCCTTGGGATCGGTGGTGGCAAGGATATTCTCTTTATAGCGATGGCCAAGTTTCTTTTGAAGCAAATCACGGAAGACGATGAACTGAGAAGCCGTCTCCGCTGTCTCGCCTGACTTGCTGATGACGTTAACAAGGGTCTTCTTCAGCTTGGGGGCGATCAAGTCCACAACCGCCTTAACCTGGTCAGGGTCGACATTGTCAAGCACATACAGCTGCGGACCGGTGCGAGTGCGGTCGCTCTGGAGGTTGTAGGTGTACGGATTCAGGGCAGACTGGAGCGCAATATTGCCAAGGGCGCTGCCGCCAATTCCCAGCACGACAAGGACATCGCACCGGTCACGAAAGTGCTCGACCTCTCTGTTGACCGAGTCAATCATGTCTTGATCGAAGGGCAAATCGCGATAGCGAAGCCGCTTGGCCTTTCGCTCATCGGCCATGGTCTTGGTAATCTCCCGGATTCGACCGGCCACCCCCTTCAGGTCCTTGACGCTCACTCCGTGCTTCTCGCCCACCGCTTCCGCCGTTGCATTTTTCCAATAGAGGCTGATTCGATCCATATCTCATCCTTCACGCGTAGTAACCGCAATCCTTGAAAGCGCCGTAGCATAGCCGCTGGGGGTGGCAACGTCCACGCCGTCAGCGCCGCCCCCTGACACCGCCCCTGCCGATGATGTGGTAAGATGACCGGCATGGTTGCCTGGTCTCGTTCGCCACGACCATCAGGGAAAAGTCTCAGATCAGCAGAGGAACTCCGCATGACAATCCACGCCAAGACAGCCCTTGCGGTGCTGGTAGCCGTCATAACCATTGCCATGACGCTACACGCACAGGACCAGGCAAGACCCCAGAAGACGTTTGTGCTGAATCCAATCGGTCAGGTGCGCGTGGTCGATGGCAAGGCATCGATCGTCCTGGAGAAAGTATTCGAGCCAGGCCTGTTGGGGCTGGATGGTTTCTCCCATGTTCATGTACTGTGGTGGTTCGACAAGAACGATACCCCCGAAAAGCGCGCCGTGCTTCGGGTACATCCTCGCGGAGACAGCCGGAATCCTCTGACGGGCGTGTTTGCCTGCCGCTCGCCCGTGCGGCCGAATCTGATCGCAATGAGCCTGTGCAAGGTCATCGCAATCAAGGAGAACATTGTCGAGATCGAGAAGATAGATGCCTTCGACGGCACGCCTGTGCTCGACCTCAAGCCTTACACCCCCGGTCCGGATTCCGTCAACAACGCGAAGGTGCCGGCATGGGCCCGCCTGAAACAACAGGACCCTGGTTGAGATTCCGGGGCACTGGCATCGAAAGCATGAGTGCTGTATCTTGGCTGTTTTAACGAGGCAATGGCTGCAGCATCTATGTCTCCGCACAAGAGGAACATCCTGGTGGGGCTGACGATCTTGGTGGCATTCATCCTGCTGGGCTGGATGATCCTCCGCTTCAGCGAAGTGCCGTTGCGGGCATTTCAGAAGCCCCAGATCGCGGTTGAGATCTATGCATCAGGCGCAGATGGAATCAGCGAAGGCTCGGCCGTCTTCTATCTGGGTGTCGGCGTGGGCCGGGTGACGGGCATCCGACTGAACCCAGACAAGCGGAGCGTGATCATCGACGCGATCGTGGAACAGGCGCCACCTCTACCCGCGAACGTCGAGGGGGTAATTCGGACGCAGTTGCTCGGCGGTGGATCATCGATCAATCTGGTCCTGCAACAACAGGAAACGCCCGGCGACAGCTCCACGACACAGCCGACTGACGCCGTGACCATCAGGCCGACGCCCAAAGGGCAAATGCAGCCGGGGCAGAGAATCATGGCGCGTTATGTCGGTGTCGATCTGCTCCCGCCCGAAATCTCGTCCCTGGCCAAGGAACTTGGCGCCACCGCGCAAGAGCTGCGGCGAACCTCAGCGAAGCTGCGCGAGTCGGATCTTATCGGCAAACTCGTCACCACCGTTGACCTTCTGAACAGAGATGTTGTCAAGGCTGGCGATGTCCTCGAGAAAATCGATACGTTCGTCGGCGATGAAGCGATGAGAAGGAACGTCCGCGATGCGCTGGCGAATTTCAACGACGTCTCCCAGACCGCCAAGCGTATCGCCCAGAATGTCGAGAAACTCAGCGCCGACACCAATATCCGTATGAATCAACTGGCGGACCGCGGGAACAAGGTGCTCGACACAACCCACGCGAAAGTGGAAGACCTCTCGAGACAGTTGAGTGATCGTTTGGCGCAAACGGCGAAAATCTTCGCTGACCTGGAGTCGATCGCCCGCAAGATCAACGAGGGCAAGGGAACGGCCGGCATGCTGGTGAACAATACCGCACTGTATGAGACACTCCTCGATACGTCCAAAGAACTGAAACTGACCATCGAGGATGTTCGGCGAGTCGTCGAACAATGGGAACAGGAAGGCATGCCGCTAAAGCTGAAATAACTCAGGCCCCAGCGGATTCCTCGCACGAACCATGGCGATTCGAGGGGGCATTTTCTATCATCGTGAACATGATCCAATGTCCTTCCCGCCGGGTCGTCGCCTCTGAAACCGCCTTCGCTGAAGCTCAACGGGCGATGCCCGGAGGCGTTAGTTCGCCGGTGCGGGCATTCAAGGCCGTTGGAGGAACGCCCGTCTTTATTCGTTCCGCGTCGGGTTGCCGGGTAAGCGACATCGACGGCAATGACTACGTTGACTACGTCAGCAGCTACGGCCCGATGATCGCTGGACATGGGCACGAGCAGGTCCGCAGTGCCTTGACCGACGCTATTCGGCAAGGCTGGAGCTATGGCGCCCCAACGGAGTTGGAGACGCGGCTTGCGTCGGCCGTAATCGCGGCGATGCCGTCGGTGGAGATGGTCCGATTCGTCAACAGCGGCACCGAAGCCACGATGAGCGCCATCCGGCTGGCGCGTGCCGCCACCGGCCGCGATCTGGTTGTCAAATGCATCGGGTGCTACCACGGCCACGTGGACAGCCTTCTGGTTCAGGCAGGCAGCGGTGCACTGACGCTGGGCTCACCTTCAAGCCCGGGAATACCCCCCGCCATCGCCGCCAGCACGCTCTTGGTGCACTACAACGACCTGGCCAGCACGGAGTCGCTGTTTGCCAAGTACGCCGGGCGCATCGCGTGCATCATTGTGGAGCCCGTGCCGGGGAACATGGGGGTTATCCTGCCGAGGCCCGGCTACCTGCAGGGCCTGCGAGACCTCTGCACACGCGACCGCTCGATTCTTATCTTCGACGAGGTAATGACCGGGTTCCGGGTCGCCTTTGGCGGGGCGCAATCGCTCGAAAAAGTGAAACCAGATCTGACCTGCCTGGGCAAGATCATCGGAGGCGGACTTCCTGTGGGCGCCTACGGCGGGAGGCGGGACCTGATGCAGATGGTCAGCCCATCGGGCAATGTCTACCAGGCCGGTACGCTCAGCGGGAATCCGCTCGCCATGACCGCAGGCCTGGCCACGCTCAGTCTGTTGAGCCGCCCAGGCACATACGAGCAACTGGAAAACGCTGCAGCAACTCTGGCGAAGGGCCTGGCGAAGGCGGCCGACGACGCGGGTGTGCCGATTGCCCTGAACCGGCTCGGTTCAATGCTAACGCCTTTCTTCGTGCAAAACCAACAGGACGCGGTGGAGAATTACGAACAGGCCATCGCATGCCATACTCAGGCCTATGCGACATTCTTTCACGAAATGCTCGACGGGGGCGTGTACCTGCCGCCGTCGCAATTCGAGGCGTGGTTCCTGGGACTGGCCCACACACCCGAGGCAATCGAGAATACAATCGCAGCGGCCAGAAAAGCGTTCAGCGCCGTCGCGGCAAACCGAGCAAACGGTCATTAGCCCCACGTCGTCGTAGAAAACGCGCAAGCTACTGAGCTTGCGCGTTTGCCGATCATTACCCAACTTTGAACGCTACACCGTGCCTCGAACCACCTCCAAGATGGCCTGCGTCTTGATCACCATCTGCGTCTCGTCAAAGAGATGGAAGCTCTGTACCAGAAGCTCGTGGCTGCGACGTTCGATATCAAGAACGCTCAGCGTCCCACCGGTTTCAGGAGTCGGGGGGACTTCCGCCGTCATAAGCTCCCGCTTGGAAGCGTAATTGGCGATTTCGTGCTTTGTCGCCTCGTAGAGCGTCTGGGTTAGCTGCTCCTCCTGCGTGCTGATCATGTACTTGATATTGCCACCCGGCGCGGTCATTTCGTGGTATTTCTCACCGCGGCAGGGAATCGTCTGGAGCAGGCCGCGGTCCGTCAGGGGATCGCCATTGGTCATGATGACCTCGGCCAAAGTGTGTTTCCCGGCCGTAAAAGCGATCACATGTCCGCCCTCGATCAGCCATACGTCGGCTTCGTACGCTCGGCGAGTGACCTTCTCACTGGCGAGTATGCGAAACAACTCGGGGTGCAGAGTCCGCTGGTACAAAAGGAGAGTAAGGCCTCCAGAACGACGTTGTTTTGTGCGATTGCTCATGTTTCTGCGTCCATGCTCGCAAGCAGGGAACCGTGCCCTGGCGATCTAGTGACTAGAAGGCAAATGCCTCCAATCAAGTACTATTACGGCGTTCCCGACATAGCCTCCGCGCAAGCAGAAGCTCCGGGGCATCCGGCCATTCTTCCCTTTTATGGCACGTCCGCCGCTTAGACTGGACAAACGCCCGCACGACGCGGGCGGGTTAGGGCAGCATTATAACCATGTGCTATCGGGAAAGCGTAGAAAATAATCTGATTCAAGTGGCGCAGGCAGCCTGCAATCCAAAGCAATACATATCATAAGCAACGTGGCTACCAGCTGTTACACCAAAACCACGCGACATGAAAAGCCACCCAAAATACACGCCCGCCATTGTGCGAAACACAAAATCCGACAGCCGAAATGGCTCCGCCATGGGCCCCCAGTAATGGTATGCGGCAAACGCAATTGAGGAGCTTAACACAATTAGCACGTATCCCCGTGAATTGCGCAACTTCAGCAGATCGATCAGCAGAATGCTGAGCACGGTAAACGCCATCAACCTGAAGACGAGCTCCTCATATATCCCGGCCCCTAAAGCCAGCACAAACCCGCTCTTCGCACTGGCCACACCAGCATACAGCACCGAGTATCGTTGAAAGAGGCTGCCGAGCGCCAACAGCGGCAGCGCCAGAAGCGCCGACTCGACAGCCATCGTAACTGCAGTTCCAATATGCATTTCCCATCGGTCTCGACGGGCGATATGCATGCCGAGTAGGATCGCGACGACCGCCAAAGGGGGAAGGTAACGCCCGGAAGCACCAAACAGTTCCATAAACTGGCGGAACATCGTGAAGGCAAGGACTCTCAGTTCCGCTTGGCGCGCCCAATCGGACGCGAAGTACCGCGTGCCCACCTCGTAGAGAACGAGCATCGGCAACAGAAAAAGAAGGATCGTCAGGGGAAGTTCAGAGGCGGCAAAGTACCTGCTGAGCGACTGGACGATCACAACAGACGAGCCGGTCTCAGATGAGCCTTTCGGGGTTCGTCCGGATGCAGCACGGGTCATACCGCTGCTCCTTTGACCTCAAACGGGTGGCCGTCCGGGACCTGTTGGCAGCGGCGCGTGATCTGTATCGCCCGGGAGCCACGGTACTGGCCAACGTTGCCGAGAAACTTCTGCTTGCCCTCAATCTGAATCTGCACTTCTTGGCTCGCCTCTTTCTCTGTCGTGATCAGATCGCCCACCTGCAACGCCATCAATTCGCTCACCCGGATTGTTGTCTGCGCGAGGAATGCGCGGATTTCCACAGAGGCATTATGAACACTGCGGGTCAGCTTCCTCACATGATCGTCCTGAGTGCCCTTGCGGCGATAGCTGAACCAACTCTGTGCGGCAAGAATGCCCATGATCGGCTCAATGACGTTGTACGGTATGCAGAGGTTCATCATCCCTGCGCGGTTCCCCATCTTGAGTTCGAATCCAACAACGACAACCGTTTCGTTGGGAGGGACAATCTGCACCAGTTGAGGATTGCTCTCGAAATCGTGCAGGCTGAACGTCACGGGCGTAAGGTTGCTCCACGCCTCGGAAAGGTGCTGCATCGCGCGATCCGTAATTCGCGAGACTAGCCGCTGCTCAATCTGGGTCAGCGGCCGCTGCGGAATGAACAGGTCGGCATTGCTCCCGCCCAAGAGCCGGTCAATGATCGGATAGATGATCAGAGGGCTGATTTCCAGACAGAGCTGCCCATCCAACTGCTCCGCCTTAAGGAGATTGAAACAGGTCGGATTCGGCAGCGAGTGAATGAACTCGCTGTACGTGAGTTGTTCGATGTTCCCGACGGATACCTCGACGATCGTCCGGAGATAGCCGGAGAGCGCTGCGCCGAAATTCCGGGCAAAACCCTCGTGAAGCCCCTCCAGCGCACGCATCTGGTCTTTGGAAACGCGCTCGGGGCGCTTGAAATCGTAGACTCGAATGTCTGCACGCAACGGCTCCGCTGAGTCGGCCGCCGTGGCCACCGCGACGGCACCCTCATCGCTCGACTGCGAAGCCGCCGATGGAGCGGGGGCACCACCGCCATCAACCGCTGCCAGCAGCGCATCGACCTCTGATTGGTCCAATACGTCACTCACGACAGGTCTCCAGCCTTATCGGGCATTATCGGACGCATCGGCCCATTTCCTCCAGTTCCTCTTGCCCAAAGCCCAACCCGTACAGCCTTCGTTGGCCAGATCGCATCAATGGGCGAAGGCATGCCAACCGGTTTGTACCTTCATTTAAGAACCGAAGCCAGCCATCTCTCGGCATGCTCGCTTGCGCCGCCGAGGATTCCGTAGCTGCGTGCTGCAGCACAAAAGCCGCCAAGTCGTCCGGATTGCAGCAATGGTGGGGTTCTGGTAGTCTCATTCGTAGGCTAGGCTTGCATCAATGCGGCACCCCTCGCCCGCGTAGCTCAGTTGGATAGAGCGCTGGTTTCCTAAACCGGAGGTCTCAGGTTCGAATCCTGACGCGGGTAGTTAGTAAAATGTAAGGTATCGCAAGATGCAGAATCACTCGGTAATTCCGAGTGATTTTTGATTTTGGCAAACCTAACTGTCTTATCAGTACGTTGCGATTCGGCTGCATACTGCGCCGGATTCTGTGCCGCGCCTTCCGCAGCCCCCTTGGCGTTCTCCGGAACCGGCTTGGCGGGTTCCTTCACGGCTTCGGCGAAGTGGGCATCGGTCACTTGCAGGTAGTGTTCCTGGGCAATCGCCCGGCTGTTGCCGATCCACTGGCAGACAACGTGAATGGGGTACTTCTCGGCAAGTTCTGTCTGCCGGCTTGATCGGAGATTGTGCCAGGGCTTCGGCCACCCCTCCAGCCCGGCCTTGCGGATGATCCTGCTAAGTTGCGTCCGCAGATTGCTTGCCGCGTCCCGGTAGCGGGTGATAACGTATTCCGTCCCCGGCTCGGCGTCATCGAAGGCTTGTTGCAGGTAGGGCCGCAATTCGGGGAACAGCGGGATAATCCGGCAGTCGCCGCCCTCATGGTGTTCGGTCTTAGGCGAAGGCACGCGAATCCGGTTGTGCTCCCAATCTACGTCCGCCCACTTCAACGCCAGGTGTTCGGATGGGCATCGGAGCCCCCCGTATCGGCTCAAGGCAAACAACAGCCGCCATTGGGCATCGGGGCAGGCGTCAATCACCTTCTGGGCCATATCCCGAGTCACAAAGAACATGCGGGTCTTGTCCGCCCTCACCGTAGCAGCCATGCCCTCAAACGGGTTTATGCCGCGAACCAGCTCCCGGCGGATGGCGGCCTTGAACAGTTGCCTCGCGCGGCCAACGTGCCGGCGGATGGTGTTTTCCCCTAGGCCGCCCTCGCGCATGGACGCCAACCATTCTTCGGCATCGCCAGCTGTAATGGTCCGCATATCGCGGCCTTCTCCGAAATGTTTCACCAGCCAGTGCCGCACCTGCCGCATGTTCATCAGCGTATTCGGCTTTACGTCGGGCCGACTCTCGATATAGGCGTCAATAAACGCGCCCAGCGCCGCCCGCCCTCCGCTGCGAGGCTTCACCAGCCCCACCGCCGCCAGCCGTCCGTACATCACGCCATCCAGACCCGCCAGCCAGCGGCTTGTCTCATCGTCCATGTTGCCAGTGATAGCCGCTGCCACCAGTGATTCCACCTTCACCTTGAACGATTGGGCCTGTTTGACGCTAGCCTTGCCAAGCCGGATCGTCTTGCGCCTTCCGTCGTCGGCCACAAACAGAATTCGCTTTCGCCCGTTGGAATCGTAGCCGATCGTCGCCATACCCACCTGCCTTCCACCCGTCGCCGATGCACAGTCTAGCGGCCGTTTCCGAAATGCAACCGGGGTTGTGCAACATATAGGTAATACCGCACCAAATTTGTACGGCTACTTGCCTGACTCCGACCCGAACCCTCCACCCCCGTGACCAGTACCTACTACCCCCCCCACCCACCACTTTGTCATCGCAATAAAACGCCAAGGTTGCCTCGTTCGCTTTTAATTGGCCTCCAGTTCCAATGGCTGCAACGCTGGTGCGTTTTTAGATGCCGGACGGCTCCAAAAAGCCATCGCAGGCAATACCGCCTTCCAGTGTTTCGGACAGTTCCTCATAGGCTTGCCGCTCGGCTTCGCGGCCGTCTACAGCGCCAACGTCTACGAAACCCCCTGGCGCTATCGAAAATGATGGTTTCGTAGGCGCTGGGGGTCGATTTCGGGCTGGTTGTGACGCCGCCGGGCTGTTCAGGCGGAAGATTCGCGTAGGCCGGCCGCCCCCGGCGCCGGGGCCTTGCTGTTCCCACCGGCCCGCCCCGGCCTGGGCCAGGTCATCCAGGGCGATTTCAGCTTCGCCGGCAGTGCGAAACAGCCGGCTTGCCTGTTGAAGCTCCCGAACCGTCACCGCCCCGCCTTTGCGGTCGATCAGTTCCACCAACCGTCGGCGGTCCCGATCCTCCTCGCTTTCGCGCAGCACCCCGTACACCCGCTTGGCTTCATGGCCGAACCAATCCGCCAGGGCGATGCCCGCTGCCATGCTCACTTCATCGCAATACAAGGGGTCTACCGGTTCTCCGCTCGCCTGCCGCACGCAATGCACTATCAGCGCCAGCCGAACCGCGTAGCCTTCAAGTTTACTCCACGCCGCCGAAAGTGCACCGCCAAGCTCGGTCTGTTCCTTCGCATGTTGGTTGTAGAAGTCCACCCACAGCGCCTTCGCCCGTTCGGTCAATTTCACGTCCACCGGTTCCGGTTCTCCGTCACTGTCGGTTGAAGGCTGTAATTTCAGTAGCTCGTCAAACAGTTTGTCCACCGCATTCACCGTGTCGCCGTCAACGTCCGCTTCCGTCCACCGCTTTTCCCGCCTGGGGGGCATCGCCAGCAGCAGCCGCGCCGCAAGGCCGTTGTCGAAATAATCCGGGGTCAAACACCGTCGCAGCGTTTCAGGCTGGATGCCACCAGTAATGCAGACCGAAGCGCGGGGAACGTAGATGGTTGTCTTGTCCCCCGTCTTGCGGTCCATCACCAGCAGGCCGGCCCTATGCATTTCCAACCAGTGCGGCACGTCCCCGCCTTTTCCGTTTTTGTACTGATTGTGGCTCTCCAGCCACCCGGACAACTCATCCCTCGCCACCAGCAGCCCGCGACGGGCGTCGCTCAGCCGATCCGCCAGGGCTTCCACGGTCGTATCCGAACACAACAGCCGCTCACACACGGGGGGTTCAGGTTCCTCTGGCTTGTCGCTCCGCTCCTCGGGGTCGCTTTTCCGCCATGCCTTCAACGCTTCGTCGTACCGTTCTTTTTCGTCCCTGTATTTAGCCAGGGCTTGTTTGTGTTCTTTCATCGCCCGTTCTTGCCGAATCCTGATAGGTCGCAATGCCGCGTCAAAGGCTGGGCTTTTCAGTGTTCCCGAATCACCGATCGCCACACACCACAACACCGGTGGTTCGGTCCATGAATTCTTCAACCGGATTCGCCGGCTGTTGCCGACGGCGCTGGCGAGTGCGGCCATCATGGGCATGGCAACATACGCCGGGTCGCAGCCAATCGCCACCGACGCTTCATTCACGAATTTTGCGATCACTCGAGGCAGGGCATCCGTCGGGAAGGGCTTGAACGGCTCCACCGCAGGCGCGGGCCGGGGCTGGGCTTCCGGCTCGGCCGAGTCCACCAGCGAACCAAGTTTTGCTTTGATTGATTCATGGTCCTCGCCTCGCTCCACTAAGTCGGCGATATCGCCGCCTTCTGGTAGGTCCGGCCAGGCATCGGCCAGGTCCACAATCCGCACCGTGGCCGGGGGCGTCAGCTTCGCCAGGACGCTTGTCACGTCGGCGGCGTACCGTTTCCCGGCTTCGTCATGGTCGGGCAGAATGACAACTTCTCGCCCGGCCAGGGGCGTCCAATCGCTCTTGCCAGCCGCCTTCGCCCCGCCGATGGACGTTGTGGCCAGCAGCCCCAGCCCCGCCGCCGCGTCGGTTGCCTTTTCACCTTCGCATACCACAACCTGTTCCCCCGATCGGGTGAGTAGTTCCGGCAAGCGGTAGAGCGGGCGCGGGTCGGGCATCGCGCCGATGACCCAGCCCGTCGAAATCTTGCTCACCGGGCGGATGGTCTTTCCCGTCGGCGTATCCCAACGAATCACCACGCCCACCGGCTCACTACCGGCATCGCGATAGGTCCACATCGCAGCCCTCGGGCCGTGTCGGCGATCCAGTGCCGCCACAGCATCGCGCGCCGCGCGGAACGTCGCCGGCGTCGGGGCCTTGGCCGTGGTCTTACGTTTGGGCGCGTGGATGGGCCGGGCCGGGGTTTCGGGCATCAGGTCCGCCAGCTTCATCCCCAGCGCCGCCAAGATTTCTTCCGGCTTGCATCCCGCGTGGCAATGCACCAGCGCCCGGCCGTCCTCGCCTTCGGAAATGCTCAAACTGGGTCGCTTGTCATCATGCGCCGGGCAGCGGGCCACCCACTCTTTGCCTTGACGCTTGGCGTCCGGCAATTTCGATAGTAGAAAGTCAACGGGGGTCATGCCGTACCCCCTTTCCGCTGATTGATGAAGGCTTGCAGGTCCGTCACGTCATAACGAACAGCCCGCCCGATCCGCACCGCCGAAAGCTCGCCGCGCTTGGTCAAGCTCCACAGCGTCTTTTCGCAAATGCTTAAGGTCCTTGCCGCTTCGCGGGGAGTCAGCAATAACTTCGTTGCCTGGTCCGTCGCTCTTTGGGGTTGAACGTCAAGGCGGTCGTAGGTAAAATTCTGCATACGTTGGCCCTGTTTTTTGCCCCGCGTGATGAGCGGGGTTTTTGTTTTACTGCCGTTCAGCGCATCGCTTTTCGATCCATCGACGCAACTCGTCCACGGGGAAAAAAACACATCGTCCTTGCCTGAAGCACTTTATTGCCCCGCTTTTCATCCAGTTTTGAAGGGTTCGTGTCGAAACCTGCAGCAATCGGGCAGCTTCCCGCGGCCGACAAACCAGTGGCGAAATCTTGGCGTCCATAAAGTCTCCTAAAAAAACATCCCTCCGCCACTATTATCGGGTCCTTTCGTGCAATTACTTGGCCTTTGTAACAATAATTTGTAAACGCGGATTTTAATATCTTTGCTGCACATCCCGGGTTGCGCATGGTAGAAAAAACTGGACGAAAGGCGCGCTGCCAGTTGCCTGACTTCGACCCGAACCCTCCACCCCATGTCTACGAAACCCTCATTTTTGATAGCGCCAGGGGGTTTCGTAGACGTTGGCGCCGTAGACACGTGGAAATCACGCGCCCCCCTCCGCAGCCCGGACCATCGCCAGGATGCCCGCTCTCACAGCCGCCGGCAGGTCCGGCCAGGCCTTCAACAAATCCACCAGATTTGCCAAATCGTCGCCAACTGTGCCGGATTTTGTGCCGCGCTCGGAGGACAAGTGCGGTTTTTCTGGGCATTTCCCGTGGGTGTTCGAATCCTGACGCGGGTACTTGAAAAGGCCACGGTACTGTCGGCTGATCGGGGTTCCAGGCAGATTGCTCGCGACGCGCGGTCTGACACGCACAATCTCATTGTCAAATGACGCCCCGCGAGGCAACATTGAACAGACAGGCCAGTCGGTTTCCATCACGCCAACAGCTTAGTCAATCGCCCGGTGGCGTCTGCGTTGCGGGCCTTGTGGCCGCCATTGGGGGAGTTGATTCCGCGCCCTCGAAAACAATCACGCAGTTGAATGCCCCCGCCGACACTTCCGTGCCGACCATCTGTCCTCGTCCCACCGCGTTGGCCAAATCGCTCGCGGGCCGCGAGGCCGGCCCTGCGCCGAACAATATCGCCTGACCCGCCTCGCCCGTCGCGGGCTGCGTGGACGGCGATCGTTGCTCCCTGCCACTCTGACGACCGCCTCCCTCGGGCTTCTCAACCGGCTGATTCGATTCGCGCGCGTCCATCCGATCGCTGCCCACAACCGGTGATTCGGCCGCCTTCTCAACCACCTCTCGCCTGGCTGGTTCGCGACCGAGGGACTCGCCGGCCCCTGCCGCTTTACCGAGCATCACCGCCGGCTCGTTCGCTCCATGGGCCAACGCCATCGTCGAGGGTCGCGTCATAGGCCAAATTCGAGACACCATGACCACGGCATCCTCGCGCGGCGCCGGCACACTCCGCGCCGACGAGATTGCCGCAGTCAGCTCGACAAGCTGTTGTGCATTGACGTCGCGGGCCAGAATGACACGGTCATTCGTCGGCAACGTAATCCGGTCCCGCATCAGGACCACCTGCCGCATCATTCGCAATCCCCCTACAGACTGTTCGGGTTGTTCATTAAGAGCTGGCTGACGGTCGGCTTCCTCCATTCTCGCCGCCCGCTGCTCGCTCAGCGGAGAAATGTCGCCTTCTGCCGGAGCGGTCTTCGCCTCTCGCCTGCCTGCTGTCGATGTCTCGTCCGAAACCCGCTCTGACTTGGCAGTGTCATGCGGCAAAATCGCGGCAACCGCCAGATCCGCCGGCTGGGTGGCCGGCATCGCGACCAGCTCCGGCAAGGTTTCAGCAGTTTGCGCGACGGCAGCCCGGTCGAGGGGACGATCGGTCGCGGATGTCCATGCAATACTGTTCTGCGACAGGTAGCTTATCAATCGGTCATTGGCCAGATTCACGTCCGACGTCTTGACCCTGATGACCAGCGTCTCGTTCGTGTTCTCCGCCCCGAAGAACCCAACAGCATTCACCGCCAGTCCACCGGTCATCCCTTCCTTGGCATCGCGCGGAAGCAGCTCACTCGCCCGGGAGCTCCGCGAAGCATCGGGCCTCCCGGCCAACGGCATTGCGGGGGCAAGCTCGCCACGATCCGGTAGCTCATCCGAGCCTTGTGCCATCTGATCGACGTCCACAATCCCAGACGTGGCGGAAAGGTCGCCGCCCCCTTTGGACGTCATACTCAGGTCGACCGGCGGCATCACGAGAGCGACCTCCGGATGGGCAGGCGGCAGAACCATATACACGGCCGCTCCCAACCCAATCGCCAGCAGGATAATCGCCGCCACTGCCAGCACCTGCGGCCACCGCCGCATCCGCAGCGACATTCGCGAATCCCCCAGGAGATCCGCACCCAAGAGCGACTCCCGTTCGAGTTGCCCCTGCAACGACTCGGCAAGGTCCCGTGGCGCCCGCTCTCGCGGCAGGCCCCGCAATGCCGCTCGCTGGGCAACGAGATCCTGAATCATGGCCCGATGAGACGGATTTGCGGCCAGGTGGGCCTCAATCTCCGCCCTTTCCTCGGGACCAAGTTCGCCATCGACGAAAGCACAAAGCCTGGCCTCGATCTGTTCCACATTCTCAGACATGTCAGTGTTCTTCTTGATACAGTCTTCTTCACTCTCCCAAGGCTCGGTTGCGAAACCAGCGCGATTCGCATTATCCAGGCCGACAACGCAACTCGCCTCCGCCGATGCCCGGCTCGGCGAAACTTCAACTGTAGCTTGAGCGAGAACGGTTCATCAAGTCTGCCGGGTCCGCAATCATCCCCCTGCGATATGACCCTGCGACCGGCTAGACTGCCAGGTAACCTCGCAGTTCGTCCCGCAGCGCGAGCCTCGCTCGGAACAGCCGGCTCTTGAGGGTTCCCAGCGGCAGGCCCAGAACGTCGGCCATCTGCTGGTAGTCAAAACCCTCAATGTCACGCATCACCAGCACCGCCCGGTATTCCGAATCCAGCCGACCCAATGCCGCCAGCACCTGTTCCGCGGTTTCCCGCTTCTCGAGGTCGGCCGGTGGCGTCGCTGTGGACTCGTGCGCCAGACGGTCGGCCAGGCTCGAAGCCTGATCGTCGCCGTGATGCCCGTTCCCGCTATGTCCGGTCCAAGAGAGCGAGAAAACCCGGTGTCGCTGGACTTTCCTCAATCGGCTGATCGCCAGATTCACCGCGATGCGAAAGAGCCACGTGTATGGCGATGCATCGCCACGGAAACCGTCCAATTTCATCAGTCCCCGTGTGAACGCCTCCTGCGTCAGCTCCCGGGCCTCCTCGCGATCTCCAACAAGCCGGAGCATCGCGTTAAATAGCCGATCCTGATAGAACACCACAATCTGCCCGTATGCCGCTCGATCGCCCTTCTGCGCTCGCCGCAGCATTTCCAGTTCCCGGCCATCGCCCTTCTCCAGCAATCCCGCCGGAACCTCGGACCCGTATTGTGCTCCACTCAGACTCGACATGGGTTCTGACGCGCGCTTTCCCAAAAGGTTCCGCGAAAATCCACTGCCGTTGCACCCATCCATCGGTCCTCCATGACCGGTGACGCCTCACACATCCGACCAAGTTTACTATGACAACCACGAAAGATAACGTCAACGCCGCAACTTGTGGCGTTACAAAACCGTTACATCATTCGAACCGCGTTATTTGGAAAGGGTGCAACAGGCCCGGATAACAGCCCCACCCGCCGTCCCGGCACGGCGAATTGAGTGATATTCCACACTATAACCGATCGCCCGACACTTCGGAAGCCAAACGCACGGCATTTCCGCTTGGTCATGGAACACGGCACGTGGCGTGGAAATTCAACGAAAGCGAAACCGCTGCTTGAGCGAGACTCGCCCCCCGATAACCGTCACCCCCTCGTCTAGCAACATCTGACGCTTGCGGTCAATCCCGCCCGCAAACCCGGTCAACGATCCGTCGGAGCCAACGACACGGTGACACGGCACAACCGGGGCATACGGATTCCTGTTCAGGGCGCTGCCCACGGCACGGTAGGCCCGCGTCCCCAACCTGCGCGCTATATCCCCGTAGGTCGCCACTCTTCCAGCAGGTATCCTGGCCGTCAGCGCCCAGACTCGCTCGCTGAAACTCATCCCCGCGCACAGCCGCCCGGCTTTGATCTGTCTTTCCCGCATGATCACCTCCTGCCGACGCACATTGTCCTCCCCGGCGTCCCCGCGGCAAGCGACAATCAAGATGATGATCTGATGGGCACGAGGTCAGCACCTCGTTCACATGCCGGATACCCGCTTAATTCGTCGTTTCTTCACCATCTGTGTGGTCCGCGTGGTATAATATGTGTAGCTGCGAACGTGTTCATTTCGGAGGGGCATGGGATTCGAAAATCAGCGGAAACGGAGGCGTTGTATGAAAACTTCGTCAATCCCGTTGCACCTGAATGTCGGTCCGATCCTCGGCGTCATCCGCGCTGTCCCGATCCCCCTGAAGCCCACACCCGAGCCGCCGCCCGCGCCCCCGCCACCATTCATCACAATCAGTCGCGAACCCTATGCCGGCGCATGGACCATGGCGCAGCAACTGGTCGAGGCACTGAATCAATCGGAAACGGACGAGCGCCAATGGACCTGCTGGGACCGCGAATTGGTGGAGAAAGTCGCTGCGGACTTCCACCTTTCGGAGGAGGCGGTAGACGCAATCGAGGATGATCGACACTCGTGGCTAACCGATTTTCTCTCGTCGATGTCGTTGTCCGACTTGCCCAATACGGCCGATGAGGCCCGTATCTATGAACGCGTCGCCCACAGCATCCGAAAACTCGCAGCTAGCGGGCGAGCCATCATCGTCGGGCGTGGGGGCGTCTTCATCACCCGTCATATGCCCGGCGGGATCCACATTCGCCTAGTTGCTCCCTTCGAGCATCGCGCGGCGTTCCTCGCCCAACAACGTGGCATCAAGCCCGAGGAAGCCCCTGCGCTTCTTCGACAACTCGACCGCAACCGCCTCGCGTTCTACAAGCGACACTGGCCCAATGAAACAATCGGACCCGAGACATTTGCCGTAACTATCAACACGGCCGAAGTCGACGTGCCAACAATGATCCGAATCATCCAATCGCTCGTCTATCAGCGAGTGACCACGCAGCGCCGGTAAACGACCTGCCCTGCACCGAGGTCGACACGACGTCCGCACCGTCAAGCACCCCAAGAGCATCTCGCATCGCCAATCTTGCAGGTTGGCAACCCACCGCTATCATCTGGACCATGGCCATCAGGGGCTGTGGGTGACAGGTCACCCAAGGGCACCGAACGGGGGCGGCAGCTGGTCGGAGACGGATCTTCTGAGGTGCAAATGAAGCTTATTTGTGCACTCCTGCTTACGGTCGGCCTCACAATCACAAGTATCACGACGGCACAAGGACAGCCGCCTCCGCTCTTCGATCCCGCAAGACACATGCGCGTTTCCGAAGTGAAGGAAGGAATGAAGGGCTACGGGCTGTCGGTCTTCAAGGGCAACAAGATCGAACGCTTCGAAGTGGAAGTGCTGTCGGTCCTGCGGAACTTCAACCCCAAAGACCACGTGGTGCTCGTGAAGCTCAAAGGGGCGAATCTGGAACATACGGGCGCCATTGCAGGCATGAGCGGCTCGCCCGTTTTCCTCAAGGATGACCAGGGGCGTGAGCGGATGATCGGGGCCTTTGCCTTCGGCTGGCCGTTGATGAAGGAACCAATGGGAGGCGTACAGCCGATCGAGTACATGCTCACGATGAAGACAGAGCCGACGAGTATTGCAGCAAAACCACGGGCACTCAATGACAGGACAAACCAGGTTCCGCCCGCAAAGCAAGGGCAGTTGCGGTGGTCGGTGGAGCAAACCATGCCGGTTCCCTGGAAAAAGGGCGCACCCAAGGCTTATCCGCTGGCTGGATGGCGTTCTTCACAAGTCAACCCGCTGCTCGGGAAGGCGAATGATGCAATGCGTATGGTGCCGCTCGCAACACCTCTCATGGCAACAGGCCTCCCGCCACGCGTCTTCGATCAATTCGAGCCCATCTTGAAGGGATACGGATTGCTGCCATTGCAGACCGGTGGCGCTGGCACAAAAGAGGCGGCAGGCTCCGTCATACCACTGCACCCCGGATCGGCAATTGCCGTCCCATTGATGACCGGTGACATGGATCTATCGGTCATGGGAACCTGTACGGAAGTGCTGGGCGACAGAATCATGGGCTTCGGGCATTCGTTCCTCAATGAGGGAGACATCCTGCTCCCGTTGAGCAGCGGATACATCCACGGCGTAATCCCAAACCTGCAGACCAGTTTCAAACTGGGGGCGGCCGCAACTCCGCTGGGTGTCCTCGTATCGGATCAGTACTGTGGCGTAGCCGGCAAGATCGGGCCGACGTCGCCATCCGTGCCGATGGAAATCCGATGCGTGTACGCCGACGGATCGGTGGACCAGACCTTCCGATTCAATCTGGCCTTGCACCCCCGCCTGACGGCCACACTCGCTGCAATGGCTCTGGCCGCCTCCACCACCTCGATGCGCGACCTGCCTCAGTATCACACCCTCGATTACGATCTGGCCATGGAATTCGCCAATGGCCAGTCCCTCAGACTGAATAACCGATCCACCAGCACAGGGACGGCAGAGTTGTATATGCTCGTCGGAACTCCGATCATGGCCGCAGCGGACAATCCGTTCGAGCGAGTCGCGGTCAAGAAACTGACGGGCACTGTGCGCGTCCTGGCCGAAGCTCGCCAAGCGGACATCCTCTCGGTCAGTCTCCCGAAATCCAAGTTCAAACCCGGGGAGAAGATCAGAGCACTCGTCAGGTACCGCCCGTTCCTCCAGCGCGAAATGCCGCTCCCAGTTGAGTTTGACCTACCACGCAATCTGCCTGACGGAACCTATCAGTTCGTGGTGTCAGACTGGCAACAGCACCTGGTCCTTGAAGAAGCGACCAAGCCGTTCCGGTTCACCGCATCGACCGCCCCCGAAGTGTTCGATGTCATGCGCGAACTCCTCCAGACAAAGCATAACGCCTTGTACCTGCGGTTGATCAAACAGACCGATGGGATCGCCATCGGTCGAGCAGCCATGGAAGCCCTGCCGTCTTCCAGGCGAAAAGTGATGATGGGCGCAGGACTAAGCAATATGACAACGTTTGCCAGTTCCACACTCAAGGTCGTGCCCACGGAGCACGTAATGAGCGGCGAGGCGACTTTCGCTCTCACCATCGATCGCGAACTGAAGGTCGAAGGCGAGAAGATGCCCCTCGGTCAGGCGGCGTTTGCCACACCAGGCAATCGAGCGCCGGCTGAGGCCAATCGCCCGGTTCCTCCACCGGCAAACCCCGGCGGCGTCGGAAACCATACCGGGAACTGACATCTCAGCATGTGATTACCACGGGCTACGCATATAAGGGCACTCCATGATACGAACACTTGCGCATGCTACTGTGCTTCTACTGGCCGGATCAGCTTGGGCGGCGGGCACTTCTCACTGGGTAAGCACACACGAGGCGGATTTCAAAAAAGGAAAACTGAAGAACGTCGTGGCGACCAATCTCGGAGACCTCAAGCTCTCTCGGGCTGCCACAATCGTCATGGAACAGGACCCCCGAGTCAGCGCCGTCTACGCCATGATCGAAGCGAGTGACGGGACGATCTACGCCGGAACCGGGCCACAAGGAATCGTCCTGCAACTGAAAGATGGAAAGGCAACTACTGTCGCGACACTCGACGATCAAAACATCTTCTCACTCGTCATCGAGAAAGACGGCAAGCTGCTCGTGGGAACCGGCGGCGAATTCGGCCGCGTGCTCCGACTGGACCCCGCCGACGCAAAGACGCCCCCAGTCGAAGTGTTCAAGGATCAGAAAGTCCAGTATGTCTGGAAAATCACCCAAACCGATGACGGCCTCATCTACGCGGCCACCGGACCTTCAGCCAGAGTTTTCGAAATCAAGCCGAACGGCGAAAAATCGGTCCTTCTCGAAAGCCGCGAAAACAACATCCTGAGCATGGTGAGCGATGGGAAGGAAAACCTCTACGCAGGCTCAGACCCGAATGGATTGGTGTACCGGATCAACCGCAAGACGCGCGAGGTATTCGTCCTGTTCGATGCCGCTGAGACCGAGATCAGCGCCCTCGTGATGGACACAAAGGGCAATCTCTACGCGGCAACAGGCCAGGCGGGCGATGGAGAGGACGCCGGCGCAGAGGACAACAGCCAGACCGAAAAGACCGGTCGCCCGGAGAGCACCGAGGGCGTAACCCCCCTGCCATCACAGAAGCCAAAGGAGCCCAAGCCCTCACCGATCCCCAAGCCCGATCCCACAGACCTCCCGAGAGAAAAGGCCATGGGTCTGCAAGATCGCCCAGACCACCCGCTGCAAGCGTCCGGCGGCAGTCTGCTCCTGAAAAGCAGCCATATGCTTCGTGAATTTGACCCCAACGCCGGGAATGCGGAACACGACAGCCCAGGTGAACGCCCGGCGCCCATTCCCGCGCCAATCAAGGAACCTGGCAGCCGCGCAATGCCCGGTGCCATCAGGAGGCAGTCGCCGCAGGCACCCACACCGGCAGCCAATGCCGTTGAGGGAAATGCCATCTACAAGATCGACACCAACGGATTCGTGACCGAGGTCTTTCGCCAGCCAGTCGTCATCCTGTCGTTGATCGAGAAAGACGGCATCCTCCTGGTCGGAACAGGGAACGAAGGTACCGTCTACGAGATCAACCTCGCTGCCGACGAGATGGCCGCGGTCGCCAAACTGGACCCCAAACAGGTGCTCTGCCTCCTACCCGCTCGAGACGGCCGCGTCATGATGGGACTGGCAAACGACGGAGCAATCGCAGCCCTGTCGAACAGATCGGCCCCTCAAGGAACCTATACAAGCCCCGTCCTGGATGCACGCCAAATCAGCCGCTTCGGAAAGATGCGACTTCGAGGCAGCCTTCCCAATGACACGAAACTGACCATCGCCACACGAAGCGGAAATGTCCGAGAACCCGACGACCTCGGCTGGTCACACTGGACTCCCGAAACACCGGCTGCGCAGTACGTCCAAGTCACCTCGCCAATCGCCAGGTATCTCCAGTACCGGATAACCTTCACCAGCAATGCCACCGGCCTGTCGCCCGTCGTCGATGAGGTCGATGTGGCCTATCAATCGCCCAACACGGCTCCCCAACTCAAAGCCATCAGAATCGCCGGAATCCCAGAGACCGAAGGCGGCCTCTCGGGACCTCCCGCCAATCCGGCTTTCATCCATCAACAAACCGGCCAAGCGATATCCACACCCCAAGGACGCATGCGGCAAGTCACTTGGGAAGCGACCGATGCCGACAAGGACACACTGACATTCTCTCTCTACGTCCGCAGCGGCACCAAAGGCAAGTGGATCCTCTTGCAGGAGAAACTGAAAGAGCCCGCATACCTCTGGGACACGCGCCGCGTGGCCGACGGAATGTACCAGTTGAAGGTCCTCACCTCTGATGTCAAGGCAAACCCCATAGGCGAGGGCAAAGAGGCCTCGCGAATCAGCGACATCATCGTCGTCGACAACACCCCCCCCACCATCGGCGACGTGAAAGTGACCCTGAACGCACAAGCCGTCAAGGTCGAAGCAAGAATAACGGACAACTTAAGTGCCGTATCCGCCGTGCAGTATTCGGTCGATTCTAACGACGAGTGGCAAGCTGTCAGCGCTTCTGATAGTATATTCGACTCGATGGAAGAGGCCGTTGTATTTACAGTTGACGCTCTGTCGGCCGGAGCCCATCAGATTACTGTGCGGGCCATCGACGATCATGGGAATCAGGCCTTTGAAGCCATCCCAGTGACGGTTGAAGGTCCGGCGAAAGAGAAATGACAGTGGCTGGGCGACAACAACCTCGCCGGGCTGAAGGAACCAAACATGCATTACCCTCACAAGACAAGTCGGATAAAGCGGGCTCGCAATATCGGCTTCCGCGCCCGGATGAAAACCAAGAAGGGACGGCAGATGCTGAACCGCAAGCGACGTGCTGGCCGCCGAGTTCAGGTGGTCTAGCCGTTAATTCCATATTAAGCAATAAGTTGCGCATCACAGACGGCGTCTCCGTCTTGGTGCCCGAATAGTGCGAATCCAAGATCATTCTGGGTGGCGGTTTGGCGGGACAGTCCTGCGGATGTCGCCCGCGCTTTTCTCGTGCGCCAGCGAATGGATCGATGGCCTCCGCACAATTGGTTGGTAACTCGCGGAATTCGGCTGATTGATCGTCGGGCGGGGCGGAATCTTCGCTGCCCCGAATGCCGGATTCGCCGTCTCGGCTAATGTCACGACTTTCAAGGGATGTGGATATCCATGCCATTGTGTAGAGTGGCCGCCGTCGGCTCGTACGTACCCATAGACCGGTTCCAATCGGTCAAGGTCAAACGGTGATCGGCCATGCAAATGGGTATACGTGGCAAACTGGTGACAATGCTGATGTTGGCCGGGCTGCTGCCATTGGTGCTGGCGCTGGCGGTGGGAGTCTACGGCGTCCAGCAGGCGCGTACTCGGTTCGCGGGGCAGGCCTTCCGCGCGATGGCCAGCGAGCACGCCCAGCATATTTCGACACTGCTCTCTTCGCAGATCGAGTTCTTCCTGGTTATCAATCATCTGCCTGGAACCGTGCAGTTCCTGCGTAACGCCGGACAAGTGCCGTTTTCCCTTCAAGAGGCCAACCGACTGGATCAGGTTTGGCCCACGCTGACCGAGAACGATGAGCCGTTGAAACAGATCCTGGGCAACGAGATCGCCAAGCGGTGGCAAGCCATCGAACAGGAACAACCGCGCACCGCCGAAGCGCTGATGACCGATCGCTGGGGCCGACTGGTGGCAGCCGCCACGAAGACAACCGACTACTACCAGGCCGATGAGGACTGGTGGCAGGAATGCTGGGCCGACGGACGCGGCAAAACCGTCGTCAGTGAGCCCGTGTTCGACGAGACAGCCATTTCCGCTTCCGGCAAACCGGGGGCAACCGTGGTCAACGTCTGCCTACCCATCTATGACCAGATCGCCAATGCACGAGAACCGGAGCTGATCGGGATCATCAAGCTGGCCATGGAAGTCGGGTGGCTGGCCTCAGAAGTCCAAGGACACCTTCCGGGAATGTCCGACTCATTGGGCACGGAAGTCTGGTTGATCACCGGCAATGGCCAGCCCATCCGTGAGAGCAACCAGGGCGACCAACGCGTCGCCGCGGATGTCCTGGCACAAGTCCGGTCCAGACTCAGTGGCTACACAATCTCGAAGACCATGAACGATCGCGAACTGGTCGGATTCTCACGCATCGTCTTCACCGACGGCGCCATCAAGGCGCCAACGGACTGGGCAGTGCTGGTCATGGGAAAACGCAGTCTGGCAACCGCATCAACCCGGTTCATGATCTGGACAACCGTTATCGTCGGCATCGGCGTAATCGCGGCCAGTCTCATCGGAGGATGGTGGCTTGCACGGCTCCATGTGATTCGCCCTCTGCTCCAACTGCAGCAAGGCACAACCGAGCTTGAAAGAGGGCACCTGGATTACCGCCTCCTGCCCCCGGGCGCCCAAGGAACTGTCTTTCACCACGACGAGATCGGGGCCGTCGCCAACGACTTCAACCAGATGGCGTCACAGCTGGAGCGGAGTGTCGACGCCATGGCCAAAGCAAACCGCCTGAAGGAACAGTTCATCGACCTGGCAAGCCATGAACTGCGTACGCCCATCACCTATCTGCTGGGCGTCACCCAGCTGGCCCAGCGACAGAACGGCGCCGACCCCGGGCTACTCGACCGTATCAGGATAAAGGCGCAGCGATTGAGCCGCATCGTCGACAACATGTTCAAGCTGCTCAAGAGCGGCATGTTCGAAGAAACAATGACGGTACGACAGGTCGATCTCGTGGAACTGGCACATGCGGCGGCGGGTGAAATCGAGCCATTCCTCAAGTCACGAAATCAACTTCTGGCCATGAAAACGGACCCAGACGTTGGAACCATCAACGCAGATGGCGAGAAGCTGCGCGACATCTTGGGCAATCTGCTGACCAACGCGATTCGCTTCTCGCCCGACGGAGCCACGATCCAGCTCGAACTGATCGCAATGCCGGATCGCGTTCAGATCGCCGTCAGCAATAGCGGCCCCGGTATTAGTCCCGAAGACCTGCCCCACATATTCGAACCCTTCTACCGGGGGCAGAAGGCACTGGCGTGCCACAGCAGTGGTGAATCTGAATATATGTCGGCGGGAATCGGCTTAGGGCTCTGTGTCGTCAAACGCCTGACAGAACTGCACGGAGGCGACGTTGCCGTTGAATCCGACGACACTATCACCCGATTCCGTGTCACTCTGCCGCGACAAGCTGCCACGCGTTTTCAGGGGTGAACCGTGGCCAAACCAACCGGCGGCAAAACGCCCCAAAGCCCCAGAGCAACATGGCCTTGCACCCTCAAGCCTCCAACCGCAGGAATGCTTCCACTCGCGAGCAACGCCATCACGCGCAAGACCCATCCGCGCCGCTCGGTGATTCACCCGCGCGCTTCACACTCTTGCCCTCTTGTCCCCGCGATTCGCGCGGCAGATCAACGGTAACAAAATCACGAGACTCCGCGGAAAGATCGGGTTCGGCGCCGACCGGAACCGCGCCCTCGGCAAGGTCCGGCAGCAACGCATAGTAACCAACCGCCAATAGCGAGCAGTCCTTCTGGTATTCGATGTTCACAAGATCACAAAATTCCTGAATGAGATCCTGCGCGGCGCCATCGACCCGCTCCGCAGCCTGCACCGCCTGCTGATGCCTGCGATCCCTGAAACGCATCAGCTGAACAAAACGCACGTCGCCTTTGAACGGGGCGAAATTCGGCGAAACCAGTTCGTAAACCTCAAACTGATCACAGCCAAGCCGCGCCAGGATTCGGCGGAAACGGCGCATCAGCCGAGCGTGCTCAACCCGCCGCTCGCCAGGAACAATGTAGCTGTTCGTCTGAAGCAGCATAGGAACGGCTTCCTTTTCGTATGATGCCCGCCGCCTATTGTGCCACAACTCCGACTCGCCTTCAAACCAGCCAAAACACTCCCCCTCGTGAACCGCTGAAGGTCCCAGGTTAGTCGCTTGAGCACACTCGAAGGTTGCAGTACCATTAAGTCTTAATTGGCGTAAAGTGACGTCCACCTAACAACCGGGCAGGTCACCATGCGTTCGCGGACAAACACCGTTGCCCTATTTGCGATTGCAGTTCTGTTATTGGCGAATCTGGCTGTGCTGTTGTCACGAGGCGACTCGCCGACCATTCTGTCGGCAGCATGGGCACAACAACGTCAAGGACCAATCGCCGGTGGGGCAGGTCTCTTCGTGATGCCGGCTCAGTTGTCCGGGAACCAGTGGGGCTGCTACCTGATGGACGTCGACCGCGGCACCCTGTGCGTCTATCAGTATCAGGCCGGAATGAGCCAACTGAAACTCGTGGCGGCTCGAAATTTCACCAACGACACCAGACTGTCAAATATGAATACCGCGCCTTCGCCGCAGGAGATCAGTGATCTGGTCGACAAACAGAACCAGGCGCTTCGCGGCACACGAACAGGCGCGGGGGACACAACGAAAATTAACACCGGCGAGAAGTAACAACCCAGGAGCCTTAGCATGGCGAAGATGTTCTACACAATGGACGAAACCAGAGCTGCCCTCGGCAAGAACGAGGAGGAGATCAAGCAGCTTGCTCGCGAAGGACGCCTGCGAGAGTTCCGGGACGGTCCCCGCCTCATGTTCAAAGCCGACCAGGTGGAACAACTCAAGAGTGAACTCGGCGCAGGCGCAGGGACCGAACCCATCAGCTTGTCCCCGGAAAGTGATTCCGGAGCCCCAATCGGCCTGGCCGACAGCGAGTCCGCAGGGCTAGGCCCAATCTCCCTGGCGGATTCAGCGCCCGGCGGCACTGTATCCAAAGAAGATACCCATTTTGATCTCGGACTCTCCGGATCACTCGGCGGAGTCCCCTCCCCGGGCAAGGCCGGGGATTCACGCTCCGGAACACGCGGCGGAATGGCCCTCGATGTCGATGAGTCTAGCCGAGCTGATCCCAGCGCGCAGACCGCCATCAACGCCGCCGCGCCTGACCAGGTCAGCCTCGAAGGTTCTGGTTCCGGCTCAGGACTGCTGGACCTGACACGCGAGAGCGACGACACAAGCCTCGGCGCCGTCTTTGACGAGCTCACCCCTTCGGGTGCCGCCCCGCGACGAGGTGGCGCAACCACCCCCGCCGCAGCGCTCGAAACACAGGCCGGCGAAGATCTCGGAACGGCCGTCGCCGCCGATCGGGGAGCCAGAGCCGCCCTCGCAGAACCCCTGTATGTGCAAGGCCCTGATGCCATGGGAACGGCCCTCGGGTTCGCCGCAGCCGCCGCTTCCATCATCCTCTGCTTCGGAGGCTTCATACTCATCGCATCTGTCCTGGGATTCCGCCCCAGCATTCTCGATGACCTCCGCCAAGAAAACAGCGGCTTGATGTACCTGGGAATCGCCGTTGGGGCAACCGTCATCTTCACCGTCGCCGGGTTCTTCGTCGGTAAGACCGCCAAATAGACGTCGCTTGAGCCTGACAATAGAAGACCACATGATTGCGACGGCAAGGCTAACCCCTTGCCGTAGTTCCTTTGGCATCCACCGCCCCTACCGCGCAAAAACGGCCGATAAAAACGCGATTTTTGACCTCCGCCCCTTGCATTTTGCCAAAACCGATGCAAACTATCGCTCTAGAAAACCTGCGAGCAGTCGTTTGGGCTGGGTTTTCGGGGCTTCTGTGTTCATTCCCGATGGCATGTAAGCCCATTATGCGAATTTGATGCCGGCTGGAGCCGGCAACCCAAAAATACGTTCGTACCATCGGCAAGGAGGCCATTCTATGGCACGGCATCTGATCGCTTTGGCGGCCCTTGGTTTTCTCGTCGCGGGCTGCGTCCCCCAGGAAAAATATAATGCAATGAAACTGGAGAAAGACGCTCTGGCAGAGCAGCTGAACAAATCGCAGGCTGCCGAGTCCGCCGCGAGAGCAGCCGCAGACGCCTGGAAGTCCCAGCTTGATTCCATCCTGGCTCAAGGCGGCGATCTGACCAAAATCAATCAAAAGTTGAACGAGGAGAATGCGGCCCTGAAGGAACAACTGGCGTCGATCCAGGCTAAGTACGAAAACCGCCTGAATGATTCAAACGTCGTCGTTCTCCCTGTTGAGCTCGACACTGCCCTGAAAGAACTGGCTACGAAGTTCCCTGAGGTGGAATACGACGCCGCCCGGGGAATCCTCAAGTTCAAGAGCGATGTGACTTTCGCCAAGGGCAGCGCACAGGTCACGCCACAGGCCAAGCAGGCTGTTGCCGCCTTTGCCAAAATCCTCAACAGCCCCGCAGCCAAGAACTATGAGTTCATGGTCGCAGGCCATACCGACAGCACCCCCGTCAATAATCCCGCGACCGTCCAGGCCGGTCACAAGAACAACTGGTATCTGTCCGCACATCGAGCGATCGCGGTCGGCGAGGATCTAATCAGCAATGGAGTAAGCCCCAAACGCCTTGGCGTAGCCGGATATGGCGCCGAGCGCCCGATTGCTTCCAATGCGACCAGCGAAGGCCAGGCTAAGAATCGCCGCGTGGAAGTGGCCATCCTGCCGAACACCTACCGGGGCCCGAACCTTGCCGGCGGGCATGATGCGTTGACCGTCCCGGGGCCAAATGCAACTAGAACCGCACCGCGAAAGTCGCCGGAGCTGAATAAGGACATTGCGAATGTTCCCACGGGCCCGGTGTTGAACAAGTAGATTGGCTTGCTTTCTCCCCCCCCCACTCCAATGCCCCGCGGCCACAGTCCGCGGGGCGTTTTTGTGCGCGGCGTGTTCGCCGGCGGATCAGAAGTCATACGGGAGCGGTTTGAGCAACCGATGAAGAAACCCCGGAGGGATTTCCGGGGTTTGACTCGTGTGGTCGGGAGGGTTGTGGTGGAACCGTTCGCGGTCGGGAAACGGTTTACTGGCCGACTTCGATTCGGACGTACTTCTCGAGCTTGCAGCCGGCGGCGGCCAGGAGTTGGGTGATGGTCTTGGAATCGTCCTTGACGAACTTCTGATCGAGAAGGACGCGTTCCTCAAAGAAGGTTCGCATCTTGCCTTCGGCGATCTTCTCGGCAATGTTCTGGGGTTTGCCGGTGGCCTTGGCCTGTTCGATCGCGATCTCCTTTTCCTTGGCAACGATTTCGGCGGGGACGGATTCGCGGTTCAGCGCCAGCGGTCTGGTGGCGGTGATATGCAGGCAGAGGTCCTTGATCAATTCCTCGGAGGGTGAACCTGTGAGCCGGACGATGACCGCGACCTTGCCGGTGTAGTGGGCGTAGATGCCCAGGATGCCGCCGTCGGCAAGAACGACCTCATGGCGGCCGAGGCGGACGTTTTCGCCGGTCACCTGGGCCGCCTCGGTGATCTTGGCCTTGATTTGGGCATCTTCGGCGACGTTGGCGTGTGGGTTGGTCAGGAGGAGTTGGGCGGCCATATCGACGAGTTGCTGGACCGGGGCGCTTTTGGCGGTGAAATCGGTGTTGCAGTTGAATTCGACGAGGACGGCGGACTTGCCGTCGGCGCTCTTGGCGACGGCGACGCGGCCTTCCTTGGCTTCGCGGCTGGCGAGTTTATCCTGTTTTGCCTGACCTTTTTTCCGGAGGAGGTCGATTGCCTTGTTCATGTCGCCGGCCGTTTCGGCCAAGGCGTTTTTGCAGTCCATCATGGCAACGCCGGTGCGGTCGCGGAGTTCGCGGACCATAGCTGCGGTGATTTCCGCCATTGTCAATCTCCAGTGTTACGGATTTTTCAGTTTCTGAGCGGGCGCCGGGATGTCGAGCCCGAGTCAGCAGGCCGCAAGCCGTTATGAGCAGCCCGACCAGACGGATACGATTCGCATGTTAAGCGGTTGGTGAAGCGCCGACGGTCTCTGAGGACGGCGGGAGCGTGGGGGGCAAGGGCGTTGGGGACTCCTGGGGGGGAGCCTGGGTTTCCGGATGGCCTTCTTCGGCGCGGAACGCCGCGCGTGAGGAGCGACGTCGGACCGGGGCGGCTGGGGATTCATCGGGCTTATCAGGGCGTGAGGCCTTGCCCTCGATGACGGAGTCGGCCAGTTCCCGCACGATGATTTCGATGGCTCGCATAGCATCATCGTTGCCTGGGATCGGGAGATCAATCATGTCTGGATCGGAGTCGGTGTCGATCATAGCGACGGTGGTGACGCCGAGTTTGCGGGCTTCCTTGACGGCGATGTGTTCGCGGCGTGTGTCGATGAGGAACATGACGCCGGGCATCTTGTCCATTTTGCGGATGCCGTCGAGGTTTTTCTTGATTTTGGCCATTTCGCGTTGGAGGGCGGCCTTCATTTTCTTGGAATAGGTCTCGATGGCTCCGGTTTCCCAGAGTTTTTCGAGTTCTTCCAGACGGTTGAGGCGTGAGCGGATGGTTCGGAAGTTGGTGAGGGTGCCGCCGAGCCAGCGTTCGCTGACGTAGTGCATGCCGCAACGTCTTGCTTCTTCTTCGACGGCGTGGCGGGCCTGGCGTTTGGTGCCGACAAAGAGGATGTCTTTGCCTTGGGAGACGACTTGCTGGACGAGTTTCTTGGCTCGAACAAGGCCCTTGACGGTCTCCTTGATGTCGATGATGTGGATCATGTTGCGCTTGCCGTGGATGTACGGCTCCATTTTGGGGTTCCAGCGGGAGACCCGATGCCCAAAATGGACGCCAGCATCGACGAGCGCTTTGACCAATTCCGCTTGTGACTGTGCCATAGAGACTCCGAATGATCGACCCGGTTGTTGGATCGACAGCCGAAACGAGTGATGCGGCCAAGACGCAAGACCCGCCGTACGGCTTGGGTGTAACGGTAACGTAAAAACGGTCCCGCACGCGACATACACCGCTCGGCATGGAGCTGAGCATCATTGCAGCGGGTGGCCTCTTGGCAGGCCGAATTCGTCATCTTATCTGCCGCGGGCAGCAGATGCAAGTCGCGGTCAGCGGTTTCGGGCGGTGGGTAGCGGAGGTCATAGGTTGGAGCGGGATGGGAGGGGATGGCGGAAAGGGTGTGTGCGAGGGGGGGGTGGAGGTGTAAGGTGAGGTTTGGCCGTGGGTTGGGGGAGTTGAGGGGGTGAGAAAAAGGGCAAAAAGCGACGAAGAACGACAAAAACCGACCGAAAGCGACGTGAAGGGACG
>CAYVKG010000013.1:25470-68591 GCA_964451955.1 uncultured Tepidisphaeraceae bacterium | reverse complement strand
CTCGCCGCCACCTTTGCCCCCTCCCCACACCAGTACCCCCTTCGCCCAGTCCGCTTTGCGCCGTTTCCCCCTTCTCGCGACCCCGCCACCTCATCCGCCATGCCGCCACAACGTCCCACCCCTGCGGTAACATCTACAGATCAACTCGAGGTGAAACATGCGCCACTCCTCTCTCCAGTTCCCCGCCACTCTCGTCCTGCTTGCCTGGGCCGCTACCGCCCACGCCGATCTCACCTTGGCCGACTTCTCCCAGTCATTCGACATGGCACGCGCTAAAACCACCAACGCCACCGCTACCCCCGCCAAAAACGCCCTCCGCGTCTCCACTCAACAGAAGCCAGGCTGGCCCGGCGTCACCATCCTACCCCCCGACCGCAAATGGAACCTCTCAGAATTCGAATTCGTCGAAGTCTCGATCCAGAACCTCGGCGCCTCCCCAGTTACCGTCTTCTGCCGTGTCGATAACCCCGGCGCCGACGGCGCCAAAAACTGCTGCAACGGGTCCATTCAACTCGCCCCCTCAAAATCCGGCCTCCTCAGAGTCCACCTCTCCCGAAAAAGCGACATCGGTCCAAAACTCTTCGGCATGCGCGGCTATCCCCCGGGCTTCGACCCCAACGGAACCCTCGATCCCTCCAACATCACCCAAGTCCTCCTCTTCGTCCACCAACCCGCCTCCGAGCACGCCTTCCAGATCAACACCATCAGAGCCATCGGCAACTTCCAGCAACCCAAGGTCACCCCCGAAAACTTCTTCCCCTTCATTGACGAGTTCGGCCAATACATCCACTGCGATTGGCCCGGCAAAGTCCATTCCGCCGCCGAACTCGCCGCCAGACTCGACCAGGAACGCGAACAACTTGCCAAATTCCCCGGTCCAAACAACTGGAACAAGTGGGGCGGCTGGAATGCAGGACCCTCCCTCGACGCCAAAGGGTTCTTCCGCGTCCAAAAAGTCGATGCCAAATGGTGGCTCGTCGATCCCGACGGCAAACTCTTCTTCTCCCATGGCGTCGACTGCGTCCGAATGCTCGACATCACTCCCGTCGAAGGCCGCCAATCCTGGTTCAAAGACTTCCCCGGCGACAAACCCCAGTTCCAACAGTTCCTCGTCCCCGGTGCCTACGCCCTCCATGGACACTACGCCGGTCAACGCCCTCGCTCCTTCGGCTTCGCCGCCGCCAACCTCTACCGAAAATACGGCCAAAACTGGCGCGACGCCGCCTCACAGTTCGCCCACCAACGCCTCCGAAGCTGGGGCCTCAATACCATCGGAAACTGGTCCGATCGCGCCCTCTGCGCCATGCAACAAACCGCCTACGTCTGCACCCTCGGCTCCGCTCGCGTCATGATCGAAGGCAGCCAGGGATACTGGGGTAAGTTCCCCGATGTCTTCGATCCCCAATGGATCACCCAAACCCAACAATCCATCGCCCGCGGCGCCGGCCGCACAGGATCCGACCCCTGGTGCATCGGATACTTCGTCGATAACGAAATGTCCTGGGGCGATGAACTCTCCCTCGCCATCGGCGCCCTCGCCTCACCCGCTAACCAGACCGCCAAAAAAGTCCTCGTCAAAGACCTCCAAGCCAAATACACCACCATCCAAAAACTCAACCAGGCCTGGTCCACCCGCCACGATTCCTGGGATGCCCTCCTCCAATCCAAAACCCCTCCCGATAAACAACTCGCCCGCGAAGACCTCGTCGCCTTCTACGACAAGGCCGCCCGACAGTACTTCAAGGTCATCAAAGAATCCGTCCACGCCGCCGCGCCCGGACGCCTCTACCTCGGTTGCCGATTCGCCTGGGCCAACCCCGTCGCCGTCCGCGCCGCCGCCGCCTACTGCGATGTCGTCAGCTTCAACCTCTACCAACGCTCCCTCGCCGATTTCAAACTCCCTCCCGACGTCGATGTCCCACTCATCATCGGCGAATTCCACTTCGGCGCCCTCGACCGCGGTATGTTCCACACCGGCCTCGTCCCCACCGCCAACCAGGCCGAACGCGCTGCCGCCTACAAACAATACGTCAAGAGCTGCCTCCAACACCCCGCCTTCGTCGGTTGCCATTGGTTCCAATGGCAGGATGAACCAACCACCGGCCGAGTCTATGACGAGGAAAACTACCAGATCGGCCTCGTCGATTCCCTCGATACACCCTATGAAGAAACCATCCGCGCCGTCCGCGAAGTCGGCTACGCCCTCTACCCCTGACCCGCCCCAGGCTCAAGCGGCCTTGACACAGCCCCTAATGCCCCGATTTCGCCGGCATCGAAGTCGATGGCTCCGCCGCACCTCGCTCCTGGCCTGGCTTGCCCGCCGGTCGTGGCGCCGGCGACGCAGGCGCGGGGCGGTCCTGAAGCTCCGAAACCAGCAGGTTCGTCGATTCAATCTCCACCCGCCGGTTCACCCGACGCGAATCCGCCGTATAGGCCCGCTGCACCACCGGCTCATAAGTCGAGCAACCCTGAACCCTCAGAATGTCCGGTTCCACCCCTCGCTCGACGAGGTAGTCCGCCACCACCTTCGCCCGGCGGATCGACAGATCCAGCTTCTGTTGCGCAGTGGCCGAGTCCGCCAGATCGTCCGACGACGTGTGCCCCTTCACCATGATCACGTTCTTGTGTCCCTTGATCAAAGTCGCCGTCTGATCGAGAATCCCACGCGATTCGGCCGTGAGCGCGTCGTTGCCCATCTCAAACAGGATTCGCGATCCGGTCGCAGCCTGCTGTCCGCGGCGAATCGACAGGACTTCCGACTCGTCGCCCTCCGCCCCCCGACGTTCAATCTTGGTCGGACCTCCACTCCCCGGGTCTTTCAGCGGCTTCATCTCCTCGAGCTTCTTTGCCAGCCGATACAGATCGACCTTGTCGGGGTTCTGGGAGTCCGGGATGAAGCTGAAGTAGTCTCGCGCTGCCGCGATGATCTTGATCAGCTGTTCGTCGTTGTCGTTGGATCCGGAGGCACCCGGGGCGGGCTTGAGAACCCACAGGATCACAAAGAACCCCATCATGAGCATGACGAGATCAGCGAATGTGAAGATCCACTCAGGGCATTCTTCGCATTCGGTGGGCTTGCATTTGCACGCTTGCTTGGCCATGACGCATTACGCCGCTTTCGCCAGATGCGACTGCTGTTTCGTGCTCAGGAAGCTCAACAACTGCATTTCGACGACGCGCGGGTTGTTCCCCGCCTGGATGCTCAACACGCCCTGCAGGATGATTTCCTTGGCGAACACTTCCTCTCGCGACCTTGCGGCGAGTTTGTCGGCGATTGGCCCGGCGATGAGGTTTTGGAGCATGCATCCGTAGAGTGTTCCGACCAGCGCGATAGCCAGCGCCGCACCGATTACTTTTGCGTCCCCGCCGAGGTTTCTGAACATCGCCACTTGGGCGATCAGCGTCGCCATCAACCCGAACCCGGGGCCGAATTTCATCAGGGTGTGAAACAGATGATGCCCGTGCTTATGTCGCTCGGACATCGCCTCGATCTCGATTCGCATGATGCGTTCGATGATTTCGGGGTCTGTTCCATCGATGGTCAACTGGAGTCCGCGTCGCAAGAAGGCGTCCGGCGCTTCGCGAGCCGCGGATTCAAGGGCGAGGACGCCGTCTCGGCGAGCGGTCTCGGCGTACTGCACCATTTGCTGAATGATGTGTTCGATGTGCGACTCTTTGTTGAAGAGCCATTTCTTCAGGAAACCGATGGCGCCGGTGATGTTATGGAGTGGCATGGAAAGCAGGGCCGCGCCGAGCGATCCGCCGAACACCAGGAATATCTCCGCGGGCTTCACATAAGCCAGCAGGGCGCCGTGGGACGCCTCATACATGGAGAACAAGACGGCGCCCCATGCGAGCACCAAGCCAATGATTGTTGCCAGATCCATCTGACACTCCGGGCACGAGCCGCTGCTCGCGTTGCGTGCCAACCTTGGGCTGCCTGGCTTCCGTGCGCAGGCAAACCCATGTGTCTATTTTCGGCACGGAGGGGCCAGCGGGATGAGACATTATTGGAACCGGTGCGGGCTACGACAGGTCAACCAGGCGCGGATTTGGCAGCTTCGTCTGCACAATTTGCCGGGCCAGGTTGAACCACCTGGCACACCGGTCCAGAATGACCGAATCTGCCGTGGCGATCACTTCGGGCGACTGTGCCAGGGCGGCGTCGGGGTCGGGCAGAATCTGCACGTTCCATGCCCACCCCCGCCGGCTTGCCAGTTCCATGATGATTGTCTTCAGCCGCCCGGAATTGGAGACCGGGGCGTCCAGATACCATGTTGCTTGGGGGACCTGCATTTCCGCGAGGGCGTTGCCTGCGATCTCCAGTGCCGGCAGCGTCTCATCCACCTTTCGATAGGACCCGTGAATGGACGCGATGTCCCGCGCGCATCCGTCCCGGGCAATGAACACGAACGCGTTTGCGAGTGCTGCCTCGATGGTCGTGAGGACGTTGTAGCCATCGATCAGCAGCCTGGAGGCGATCCTCCCCGCCTCCACATGATGCGCTGCCCGATACAAGAGCGACTGATTCGAGCACGCGCACCGCTGCACGGCGTTCCGCTGGCGGGCGGTCAGCGCATAGCGATCACCGACCAACTGGGTTGCGCCGTTTGCCGCGTAGTTTCGCGTCAGGAGCCACGAAAGGTCCGCGACCGCGTGCCGCAGGGTGTCAATCTGGTCATAGGCGAAGAGTGTCGCATCTTCGGGGTGTGGCCCGCGATGATGCCGAAGGTCTGGCATGGCAAGATTATAGTGGGGCTTCGCCCGCGGCATAATGGAGCCGGAGTGGAACCGGACGTGAGCGGGCTGGAGGGTATGGGTCAGGATGCGATGCGAATCCGGCACCGGCTGGCACACCGTGACGGGGCAATCGGGTTGCCGTGGCCAATCTGCTTAGCCAATTCCATACTCTTTCCATTTTTGTTCGACGAGTTGTTTGACGTTCTCATCCATGATCAGATCGGGTGGCCAGGGTCGCACTTTTCCCTCTCCGGCGATCTTGATGGTCGCGTCGAATCCGATCTTGGAGCCTGTGCCGAGCTCCGGGGAGGCATGATCCAGTATGTCCACCGGTCCATGCACGATTTCGGTATCGCGTTGCGGATCGCAATTGGCGAAGAGCCGGAACAGAACTTCCTGCTCGTTGTGGACGTCGACATTCTCATCGACGACGATGATGAACTTGGTCAGGGACATTTGTCCGGCTCCCCAGATGGCGTGCATGACCCGCCTGGCCTGATAGGGATACTCTTTTTTGATGCGGACGAAGGCGCAGTTATGGAAGACGCCGCTGGCCGGCAGCGTGTAGTCGATGATGTCCGGCACGATCATTTGCAGGAGCGGCAAGAAGATTCGCTCGGTTGCCTTGCCCAGGTAATAATCCTCCGCCGGTATTCGGCCAACCATCGTCGTGGGGTATATCGGGTTTTTCCGATGGGTAATCGCCGTCACGTGAAACGCGTGGTAGTAATCGGCGAGGGAGTAGTACCCCGTGTGATCGCCGAAGGGCCCTTCCATGAGCGGCTGTTCTGGATCAACGAGCCCTTCGATCACGATCTCAGCGTTGGCTGGGACCTCCATGTCGATAGTTCGGCATTTGACCATCTCAATCCCGCTCTGGTTGAGGAACCCGGCGAAGATGATTTCCTCGATGCCTGGCGGCAGTGGGGCTGAGGCGGCGTAGGGCAAGACCGATGGTCCGCCGAGCACGATCGCGGTCGGCATCTTTTTGCCGGCCGCCTTCCACATGCGGAGGTGTCTTGCTCCGTCGTGGTGCACGTGGCAGTGCATGGCTGCCAGTCGCGGTCCATACACTTGCACGCGATACATGCCGATGTTCCGTGATCCATCAATCGGATTTGTCGTGAAGATCGCGCCGAGGGTGATGTACCGGCCGGTCCCTCGCTGCTTCACGTTTGTGAGTTCCCGCTGATCGGCCATGAGTCCCGGCGCGAGTTTCCCATCCAGTGGCCAGCACTGAATGATGGGCAATTTCGTCAAATCCGCGGCTTCTGCTTCCATCACCACCTGCTGGCAGATGCCGTTCCGCACGCTTCTGGGCCCGTAGCCGGCGAGCTTCATCAAGTCAGGCAGTTTCTTCATCTTCTGCAAGAGGGTGGTCGGAATCTCGGGCTTCACAAGTTGCTGCACTCGGTGAGCCAACTCCTCCAGACTGCTGGACCCGAGGGCCTGGTTCATGCGCCAGTAGGACCCAAAGGTATTGATCGCCACCGGCATTTCGCTTCCCTTGACGGACTCAAAGAGCAGGGCTTTTCCGCCGAGGTTTGCGGCGAATGACCGATCGAGTTCCTGGTGGGCATGTGTGGCCGGCATTTTGGAGACTCGGTCGGCGATATGCGCGATTTCGAGGAACGGCGAGACCTCTGTGCGGACGCGCACCAGGTCGTCGTTTTGTTGGAGAAGTTCCAGGAATTGGGAGAGCGTTTCGGTGGGCATTGCCTGATGTTAAGACGGCGGAGTCGCGAACACAAAGCGCCTGGCGGATCCGGCGCCGGGCGGGCTGCACCATGCCGCGGTTTGTGCTATGATTTGCCCGCATATAAGGAGACCAAAGTCATGGCGATCAGTGATACGATCAAGAAGGGGGCGATTCGGGCACCGCACCGGAGTCTATTGCGAGCGACGGGGGTCATTCAGTCGGAGGCGGATTTTGACAAGCCATTCATTGCGGTGTGCAACTCGTTCACGCAGATTGTGCCGGGGCATGTGCACCTGGACGTGGTGGGGAAGAAGGTTCGCGACGCGGTTCGGGCGGCGGGGGGGGTGCCATTTGAGTTCAACACGATTGGCGTGGATGACGGGATTGCGATGGGGCACGTGGGGATGAAGTATTCGCTGGCGTCGCGGGAGCTGATTGCCGACTGCGTGGAGACGATGGTGCGGGCGCACTGTTTTGACGGGATGGTTTGCATTCCGAACTGCGATAAGATCGTGCCGGGGATGATGATGGCGGCGGCGCGGGTGAACATCCCGACGGTGTTTGTATCGGGCGGTCCGATGAAGGCGGGGCGGCTGCCGTCGACGGGCAAGACGATTGACCTGATTTCGGTTTTTGAGGGGGTTGGGAAGCTGTCGGCGGGGAATATGACGGAGAAGGAGCTGACGGAGATTGAGCGACATGCATGTCCGACATGCGGTTCATGCTCGGGGATGTTTACGGCGAACAGCATGAATTGCCTGTGCGAGGCGCTGGGGCTGGCGTTGCCGTACAACGGGACGATTCTGGCAACGGACCCGAAGCGGGATGAGCTATTCAGGGCGGCGGGGGCAGCGATCATGAACCTGGTGCAGAAGGGCATCCGGCCGCGGGACATTCTGAATCAGCGGAGCTTTGAGAACGCGTTTGCGCTGGATATGGCGATGGGCGGTTCGACGAACACGGTCTTGCACACGCTGGCGGTAGCTATCGAAGCGGGTTGCCGATTTGATTTGAGGAAGTTGAACGAGGTGGCGGAGCGAGTGCCGCACATCTGCAAGGTTTCGCCGGCAGGGATTCACCACCTAGAGGACGTGGATCGAGCGGGGGGGATTCCGGCGATTTTGAAAACGATCTCGCAGAAGGCGGGCGTGCTGAACCTGGACTGCATGACGGTGACGGGCAAGACGCTAGGCGAGAACCTCTCAACGGCGGCGGTGAAGGACCCGGAGGTGATTCGGCCGCTGGATCGAGCGTACAGCGAGAAGGGCGGTTTGGCGGTGCTGTTTGGCAACTTGGCGCCGAGCGGGTCGGTGGTGAAGACTGGCGGAGTGACGCCCGCGATGATGAAGCACAAGGGACCGGCGGTGATCTTCCATTCGGAGGAAGAGGCGAACGCGGGGATTCTTGCGGGGAAGGTGAAGGCGGGAGATGTGGTGGTGGTGCGTTACGAGGGGCCGAAGGGTGGTCCCGGGATGCAGGAGATGCTGGCGCCCACGAGCGCGATCATGGGGCGAGGGTTGGGCGAGTCGGTGGCATTGATCACGGACGGGCGGTTCAGCGGCGGGACGCGCGGGGCGTGCATTGGGCATGTGTCACCGGAGGCGGCGGCGGGCGGGCCGATCGCGTTTATCGAGCCGGGCGACATGATCGAGGTGGACATTCCGTCGCGGAAGCTGACGCTGTGTGTGGACGATGCCGAGTTAGCGAAGCGCAAAGCGGCATGGAAGCGACCTGGGCCGAAGGTGGACTATGGCTATCTGGCGAGGTACGCGACGATGGTGACGAGCGCGGACACGGGGGCGGTGTTGAGGAAGCCGGAGCTGTGACGGTTTCACGGTTTGGCGGTCGGTTGGAGATCAGGGCTGATTCGTTTTGACCCGCCGGGCGGGATTGTTAGGTCAACTATCTTCTGGCCGTAGCGGACTTTGGCTGTGCCGCCGCTGTTGCTGCGGATGGCGGCGGACTGGAGTTGGCCGTTTTGCCATTGGATATCGACCTGGAATCCGCTGCGTGCGCGGAGGCCTTTGACGTAACCTGTGGGCCAGGCCTTTGGCAGGGCGGGGAGGAGGTGGATTTCGCCGGTGTGGGATTGGAGGAGCATTTCGCAGATGCCGGCGGTGATACCGAAGTTGCCATCGAGCTGCATGGGGGGGTGGTTGCCGAAGAGATTGGGGAGGGTGTTATGGGCGAGGAGGTTTCGGAGCATGGAGTAGGCGCGGTCGCCATCGGCGAGGCGAGCCCACATGTTGCATCGCCAGGCCCAGGCCCATTCACGGCGGCTGTCGCCTGATGTGCCGCGTGCTTCGAGGGAGATCTTGGCGGCCTTGGCCCAATCGGGGGTTTTGGTGACGGAGATCTGGCTGCCGGGATAGACGGCGAAGAGGTGGGAGGTGTGGCGGTGCTGGTCTTTGGGGTCGTCGCGGTCGGTCATCCACTCCTGGAGTTGTCCCCAGCGGCCGATTCTGGGTCCGGCGAGTTTGTCGCGCATGGCGGAGAGTTGGTTGCGGAAATCGCGGTCGATGGCCAGGTCGTCGGCCATTTTGAGGGTGAAGGTGAAGAGTTCCCAGACGATCTGCTGGTCGTGGGCGACGCCGTCTTCGCGCGGGCCATGTTCGGGTGACCAGCCGTTGGGGACGACGAGCGTACCGTCGGGGAGTTTTTTGAGGTGATCGATCCAGAATTCGCAGACTTCTTTAGCCATGGGATAGGCGACTTCGCGGAGGTAGGTCTTGTCGGGGTTGAAAGCGTAATGTTCCCAGAAATGCAGTGCGTACCAGGCGCTGGCGGGGATGTTCCACTCCCAGCCGTGGCCGCCGAATATGTTGTGGGAGGTTCGAGCGGTCCAGCCGCGGACATTTCCGAAGGCGGCGCGGGTGGCGAGGCGGCTGGGTTGGCGCATGGCCATGATGAGGTCAAAGAGGGGCAGTGCACACTCGGCCAGGTTGGCGGGTTCAGCGGGCCAGTAGTTCATCTGGATGTTGATATTGGTGTGGTAGTCGCTGCTCCATGGGGGGCTGTTGCTGTCGTTCCAGAGGCCTTGGAGGTTGGCGGGCAGACCGGGTCGGCGGGAGGATGCGATCAGCAGGTATCGGCCGAGTTGGAAGAGGGTGGCTTCGAGTTCGGGGTCGGAACCGCCCTTGGCGATGGCGGCAAGGCGGCGATCGGTGGGCTGTGATCGGATGTCGGGCAGGGTCTGGCCCCATGACGCATCGACGCGGGCGAAGAGGCTTTGGTGATCGGTGATATGGCGGGACTTGAGTTGGTCGAATGAGCGGGTGGAGGCGGTGTCGAGCTGTTCGCGGACGGGGCCGGCGGGGTTGTGGGCGCGCCAGGAGCGGGCCGGATCCATGACGTAGTTGGTGGCGGCGGCCAGGAGGATGGTGGCTTCATCGCAGCCTTGCAGGCGGAGGGAGTTTGCGGTGGATTGGATGTTGCCGCCCTTGGCCAGAACGCGCGCACGGGCTTCATAGGCGAGGCCGTTCTTGAGTGTGCCGGTGAAGGCGAGGGTATTGGCGTCGATCCGGGTGGTTTCGCCGTGGGTGCCTTGGAGGCGAATGTCGCCGGAGATGGAGCTGGGACGATCGGCGGTCCAGTGAAGGACGATGACGTTGTCGGGGTGGCTGGCGAACATGGTTCGGGAGTGGGTGATGCCAGCCTGTTTGAAGGTGACGCGGTGGATGGCGTTGGAAAGGGAGAGGGCTCGATCGTAGGTCTCGGGGGGGGAGTCGGCGGTGTCGATGAACAGGTCGCCGAAGTTCTGGTAGGCACCCATGGTGTTGTAGTTGCCTGAGGGGTTGGCGTCGCCGGTCCAGAGGCTGCTTTCGTTGAATTGGATGCGTTCTTTTGTGACGCCGCCGAAGACCATGCAACCGAGCCGGCCGTTACCGAGTGGGAGGGCCTCGCTGGACCAGTTGTTGGCGGGTTTGTCGTAGCGGAGCAGGAAAGGCTCGGGCGCGGATTCCTGTGCCGCAGCGGGCAGGCACAGAATCGCGATTGTGATGATCGGGAGGAGTCGCAGCAAGCCAGTAGTCATGGATGATTCTCCGTTGGCGCGCGTTTAACGCGACTGGAATCGGGCAATACATATTCTGCCACGACGGACGGCGATCGCAACGCTTCGATTTACTCTGAGTAGTCATCGGAGAACGTGTCGTTGGCGCGTGCCCGGATGCGGTAGCCGAACCACATGGGAGCGAGGCGATGGCAGCGGACCGGAATCGTGTTGTGGGGGTGTTGTTGGTGGCGATGACAGGAGTTCTGTCGCTGGGCAGGGCCGCATCTGCCGACTGGCCGATGTTGCATGGGAATGCGAAGCATGATGGGTTTGTGGATGCGGAGTTGAAGGGGCCGTATCGGCTGGTTTGGGCGACAGCGTTTGCGGGGGAGCGTATTGGGTCGGCGGTGGAGCCGATCGTGGTGGATGGGAGGGTGTACATCGCGACGCATGCGGGGAGTGTCTACGCGTTGGATGGGGTGAGTGGCAGGCCGGTCTGGCGGTTTCTGGCGAGCGGCGCGTTTTTGCATTCGCCGGCGGCGATGGATGGGCGTGTGTACGCGGGTTGCGTGGACGGCCGGGTGTATGGGCTGGACGCGGGGAGCGGGAGGGTTATCTGGCAGAGTGAGGTGGTCGTTGGCGGATATTCGGCGTCGCCGGTAGTGGCGGGTGGGCGGGTGCTGATCGGGTCGCGGTGTGGGGAGTTGTTTGCCTTGGATGCGGCGGGGGGGCAAGTGCGGTGGCGAAGTTCGCTGGGCGTGCCGATTCGGCAGACGGCGGCGGTTTTCGGGGCGAGAGTGTTCGTGACGGCGGAGGATCTGCGCGTGAGGTGCTTCTCGCTGGACGATGGGAAGCTGCTGTGGACTTCGGAGGCACTGGCGGGGCAGACCGCGCGTGATTACTACCCGATCGTAATCGAAGCTGATGGGCGAGGGTATGTGATTGTGAGGACCAATCCGCTCTTGAACATGGGGCATCGCATTGGGCGAGACCGGACGCTGCTGGCTCGCAATGCGGGGGCGGATGACAGCGACTGGAAGAAGTTGGACACGTGGTTGAAGAGCGAGGCGGCGCGCGGGAATGCGGACTTGTATGCGAAGGAGCAGCGGGCGGTGTCGGAGTACCTGCGGGCGAATCGCGATGCGGAGACGTTTTTTGTGCTGGACGCCGAGACCGGGCGAGAAACGCAGACGGCTCCGGTGATGTGGGTGGGGGGATGCCAGGGAGTCGGGGTGATGCCGGCCAAGACACGCGACGGACGGCTGCTGGTGTTGTACCGGAGCGCCTACGGCAACTGGAACCATGGTGTGGCGCCGATGGTGGGGTTGGGGCTGCTGGACGTGGCGAAGAACCAGGTTGAGCCGCTGTTTCACAGGCAGGGCAAACAGCCGCCGTGGAACTGTTTCTGGGGGACGGCTGACGAGTCGCAGAACTTTGTTGTTGCGGGCGAGACGGTGCTGGTCGTGCACCAGGGTACGCTGAGCGGGTTTAACCTGAAGACGAATGATCTTCACGCGATGTGTGGGGAGCGGGACCGGTATGGCGGGTTTCGCAATCCGGCGTGGGCGAGGAATGAATGGCATGGGCCGGGGCGAGGTGGGGTGGCGGTGGTCGGGAATCGCATTTACTGGCAGACGGGGAGCCGGTTGTTGTGCGTGGTGATCGGCGAGGCCGGTCCGGCGGCGGGGGAGACGGTGATCGAAGGGGAGGAAGTTCCAACGGCGCGGGCTGAGGCGGTTTCGGGGAGAACCGCTGGAGAGTTGCGGGAGGAACTTGCGAGGGTGATGGAGGAAGCCATTTCGACGGAGTGGTCGCCGCTGTTCACTGATCCGGGGCTGTCGGGGCGTGTGTTTCTGTTCGACGAGAGCCGATCGCTGTTTGAGGCGGCGGCGTGGGCGTGGGGGAGTTTGCCGGAGGAATTGCGGGCGCGTCTGAAGGCGCGATTGGCGGAGGAGTATGCCGCCCGTCCGCCCTATGCAGCGCAGGGGAGTCACGCATTGAATGTTGGCAAGCCGAGGGAGTGGTTCGATGTGCCGAGAGGATTCCGGGCGCGGCTTGGCGGAGATGCACGTCCGCATGTGTTTGGGGGCGTGTATGCGGCGTGGCTATACGGAGAGCGGTGTGGGGAGAAGGACCGCGTTCTGGCTTCGTGGCCGGCAATCAAGGCATCGTTTGCGGATTTTGCGAAAAGCGGTTGGCGACTGGACCCGACGAAGGGGCACCTGTATGCGAACCGATACCTGGCGTCGTTGCTGGCGTGCGAGAAGCTGGGGATGCAGGCAGGGGATCCCGCCACGGCGGAGCAGGCTCGCGATTTGGCATCGATGACAAGCGAATCGCTGATTGCGTGGTGGCAGGCCGCCGGGCAGCGAGCGGCAATCGGCACCTTTGACGGCAGTTCAGAACTGGATCGGTTTATTACTGCCGGCGATCCGGTTTCATTCAGGGTCGCGCCGCATCGGCACAAACTGGCGCTGTTCATGGACCTGTGTCCGGAAGTAGCGGCAATCGTCCGGGCGAAAGCTCCGGGCGCATTTGACAAGATCTGGGAAGGCTTCACAACGCTGTATCGGACTTGGTCATTGCAGGGCGAGGAGCGGCAGGTGCATTTCGGCGAGAATTTCGTTGATGCACCCGATCTGGCAGCCAGCGCATTCATGGCGATGGCGCTGCTGAAGGAGGCGGACGGCCAGGCACTGGCCGGGGAGATTGATCTTCCGTTCTGCCGGGCGGACCTGTGCCATGCGATGAAATTGGCGGTGGCGTTGGACCGGATGCGGCGTGGGGCGAGGTGACCCATCGGGGGGCGCCAACCTAGTGTGCCTGGGCGAGCAGACGCCAAGGCCATTGAGGCGGGATGTCGGGGACGAGGAAGCGGGGGGTGTTGCCGTTGGTCTGGGATCGGTTGCGGATGATGGCCTCGGCGGCGAGGTATCCGCTGCGGACGGCGCCTTCCATGGTGGCGGGCCAGTCGGTGCGGGTGTAGTCGCCGGCGAGGAACAGATTGGCGATACCCCCCGGCGGGGGTGCTTGCGGCGGTCGCCAGCGGTCGACCGATGGCAGCGGAGCGAACGTGGCTCGCTTCTCGACGATGACGAGGCCTCGTTCAAGTACTGCATTGCTGGCGGCGGGCAGGAGTCGGCGCAGCTGCTGCTGGAATTCGGCGAGGCACTGGTGATGTGGCCGGTTGACCCAATCTCTGGCGGCGCTGATGACGCCGTGTAATTCACGGCCAGCGCGGTCTTTACGGAAGACCCACTGAAGAGGACCCTGGAGGAGGACGGTGTGAGTCCCGGCCATGACCGGCCGGTCGAACCAGAGGTGCGCTCCGAGGATCGGCACGGATTGGAGATTGGCCAAGCCGGCAAACCGCGAATCGAGTTCGGTCTGTTCGGAAGGGATCCACTTGCTGACGGTATGATGGTTGACAGCCAACACGTACGCGTCGGCGGTCAGGACTTGGCCGTCCGCCAACTCGATGCCGACGACGCTGGCGTTCCGGAATCGTAATCCGGCGGCTCGCGTGCCGAGGCGCAGATCCGAGCAGGAGGCCTCTTGATAGAGATGAATGAGGGGGCATGAGGGAAGGCCCATGACGTAGCCGGCGGCATTCCGCAGCATCGCGTCCTGGAAGACTTGGATGGCATACTTGGCGCTGGCCCTGCGGGGTTCTTCATTCAAGGCACCGCGGAGGATAGGGTCGTAGAACCGATCGATGAGGCCGGGCTGCTGGCGGTGCCGGTCAAGCCAGTCGCCGAAGGAGAGATCTGCCAGTTGCTCGCGGCCTTGGCGGCCGAGGCGAATCATGGAGGAAATGGAGCGGACCAGCGACCATCGCTGTCTGAGGCTGAGGGCGGAGAAACCGAGGAACGGCGGTGCGAAGTGCAGTGGCGCAGGCAGGCTGCGGACGGGCGTGAGATCGTACTGCTGAGCCGCGTCGCGGAAGTGCAGGGTTCTTTCCCAGCGGATTCGATGTGACGATCGCATGCGCTGGTAGAGGTCGCGCAGATTGGTGCAGCAGCCCAGAAGCAGATGCTGGCAGTTGTCCAGTTCCTGGCCGGTTTTGGGGTCGATAAAGGAGCTTGCGCGACCGCCGAGAGTCTTGCGAGCCTCGATGAGGGTGGCGTTCCAACCGGCGGACTCGAGGGCGAGGGCGGCCGCCAGTCCAGCCAGGCCGCCACCAATCACGATCACGTTTCCGGTCGTGGAGGAAACGTGCCGAAGCTGGGGGCTGGTGAGTGTCTGTGACATAGTGCCTGGTCATTTGGCGCGGATCGCCTGCCATCCGATCATCAGTTTTGACAGCCACGACAGTGAGACTCGCTGCCGGAGCACGATGCCGGGGTCGGCCGCGATGGCATGGAGGATGCCGTGATAGATACGGGTCATTGCGACCAATGCCGGTCGGCAGTCTCTCGCGATCCGCGTTTCGAGTGCGGCCGACCGGCGGTAATACTCCTCGGCCCGTCCGACCTGGAACCGGATCATCTCGTCGAATTCGGGTCCGCCGAGTTTGAGTTGCGCATCGTGAACGCCTGCAGCCTGAAGTTCTTCCTGAGGGAGATAGACGCGGCCGCGCGCGACGTCTTCGCGCAGGTCGCGAAGAACATTGGTCAGCTGAAATGCAATGCCGCGATCGACAGCCATGGTGATGGTTTCGTCGCCCCCGTGGAAACCCCAGATATGGATGGAGGCGATTCCGACGGTTCCGGCAACCTGTCGGCAGTACTCTCGCAGCTGGGCGAAATGGGCAAAGCCGATACCGGCCAGGTCTTGGCGTTGGCCTTGGATTGCATCGTCGAACGTGGTTCGTGGGACGTTGTAGCGATGCGCCATGTCCGCGACGGCGGGCCAAACAGAAGGGATCTGCTGCGGGTGGATTTGTCCGTCAAGAGCGGCGTGGGTGTAACCTTCCCATTCGTCCAACGCGCGGAGTCGCTGCTGGAGTGTTTGGCCCCGGGTATCGTCGGCAATGTCGTCCAATAGTCGCATCCAGGCATAGAGGGCGTACATCGCGGTCCGTTTGGGCTCCGGCACCAGTCGCAAGGCGTAGTAGAAATTGCGTGCTTGGGCGCGAGTGATCTGTCGGCAATAGCGGCAGGACTCGTTGAGAGATGACGTTTCGATGCTGGCCGGTGGACTCATGTGGGACCTCCGGGCGCGATCCATGCCCGCGCTGCCGCGGTGATTGCCGCGACGATCAGGCGGCCTTTTTGCCATCTGGAGAGTGCGGGGCGCCGGGTCAACGTGTCGTAGTTGTGGGCGCGGATGGCGTTGAGGATCGCCTGCCCTCCCAGGCCATAGAGCGAGATCTGTGTTCTGGCGGACGCCGTCAGCGTGGGTAGCAAAGCCTGTCCCTCGGTGAACATAGCCTGAGTCCGGTCGACCTCAAATCGCATCAGTTCGCGGTACTGGTCGTCGCATTGCCCATCGAGCAGTTGCTGTTCAGTGACGCCGAACCGCTGCATGGACTCGGCCGGGATGTAGATGCGGTCTCGTTCGAGTATGTCGCGGCGGACGTCTTGCCAGAAATTAGCCAGTTGCAGTGCCGTGCAGGTCTTATCGGCCAAAAGGTGGCGTTCGGAATCGCGATAGCCGCACATGTAGAGGACGAGCCGCCCGACGGGGTTTGCGCTTCGTCGGCAGTAATCGAGCAGTTGCGCGAAGGTCTCGTACCGAGTCATTCGCTGGTCCTGCTGAAATGCATCGATCAGGTCGAGGAAGGGTTCGATCGGCAGATCGTGTTTCCTGATGGTCGCGGCCAGTGCGGTGAAGACAGCGGACTCGGCGTGACCCGCGTAACACCGGTGCGTCATTGCCTTGAAGCGTTGGAGATAATCCAAGGCTTGTGCGCGATCATCGATTTCGTCGCCCAGATCGTCGGCGATGCGACAGAAGGCATAGACGTTGCAGAAATCCTGCCGGAGGTGTTTGGGTAGAAGCAGGGAGACGACGGAAAAATTCTCATAGTGGGAATGGGCCAGTTGGCGGGTGAATTCGAATGCCTCGCATTCGCTTGCGACGGTCAAGAAAGCCGCGTGGGCGGCGGCCTGTTCGCCTGTGCGGGCGCAATTCCGATTCTGACACTGTGCCGGGGAGCTGACCATGAGCGCGATTTGCCTCGACTACCCTTGTTGTCAGCCATACGATACCGCATCTTGCCGGAAGATACGAACATTGGAAATGTGGTCGTTTGTGTTTCCCCGGGCCCCTGAGGACGTGAGCAAGAAGGTTCCTTGGTGGTCCATGAGGTGAATCGACATGCGAGTCATCTTGGCGAATCCCCGCGGGTTTTGTGCGGGTGTGAACATGGCCATAGAATGCGTCGAGCGCATCTTGAGGATGAAAGGCCCTCCGATCTTTGTATATCACGAGATCGTGCACAACCGGCATGTGGTTGACCGCCTGGGCGAGCAAGGGGTTGTGTTCGTCGATTCGATTGAGGATGTTCCGGCGGGGGCCACGCTGGTGTATAGCGCACATGGTGTCTCTCCGGAGGTTCGCCGGCAGGCCCGGGCTCGCAATCTCAATGAGATCGACGCGACCTGTCCGCTGGTGATGAAGGTCCATTCGGAAGCGATTCGATACGCCCGGGAGAACCTTGCGATTGTCTTGATTGGTCACCGTGGCCATGACGAGGTAGTCGGCACGCTGGGCGAGGCGCCGGAGTCGATTCGCATCGTCGAGAACACCGAGGACGTGGCCAGGCTCGACATCCCGCAGGACCAGCCCGTTGCGTATCTCACCCAGACCACTCTGAGTCTGGACGATGCCGAACGCATCATTTCGGCTTTGAGGAAGCGATACCCGCACATTCGCGGTCCAATGAAAGAGGACATCTGCTATGCAACGACGAATCGGCAGATGGCGGTGCGGCAACTCGCGGCTGAGTGTGATCTGGTACTGGTGGTGGGGAGCCAGAACAGTTCCAATTCGCTTCGGCTGGCGGAGATTGCGCGCAACCGTGGAAAGCAGGCGTATCTGATCGACGACGTATCCCAGCTCGACAGGGGGTGGTTTGAGGGGGTGGACTGTGTGCTGATTACGGCGGGCGCCAGCGCTCCCGAGGACCTGGTGCGCGGGATAGTGGACCTGCTTCGGGCCCGGTATGGCGCCGATGTGGAGGAGCGGAAGGTGACGGAAGAGAACGTGCATTTCGAACTGCCCGTTTCATTGCGTGTTCGATCGGCAAGTGGGGGGGGATGATTGGGGCAGTGCCTTGGCCGTGGATTTGTGTAGACTGTGATATCATGACCCATCACACGATTGAAACGGATCTGCTGGTTGCCGGCGGAGGCATGGCTGGCGTGTGCGCTGCGATTGCCGCGGCCCGCCATGGAGCGAAGGTTGTCCTTGTGCAAGATCGGTCGGTTCTGGGTGGAAACGCGTCATCCGAAGTGCGCATGCACATTGTGGGCGCCGACTGTCATGGTTCGCGCAAGGGGACGCGCGAGTCGGGCATCCTGGAGGAGCTTCGCATCGAGGACGCCGTGCGCAATCCGGATCGTTGTCACCCGTTGTGGGACCTGATTCTCTACGAGAAGGTGCTGGCGGAGCCGAACATCACGCTGCTTCTGGATACGGCCGTTGTCTCGGTCCAGATGACGTCTGATCGGGCGGCTTGGCGGAATCCGGATCCGCCTCGGAGCGGCCGGATGTATGAGTATGCGGGCCAAACGGGGCGTATCCGGTCGGTGAGGGCTTTGCGCAACATCACGGAGGAGCAGTTCACGATTGAAGCGAAGTTCTTTGCCGACTGCACGGGCGATGGGCGGATGGCCTACGAAGCCGGCGCTGATTTTCGGATCGGACGTGAGTCCAGGGCGATGCACGGGGAGTCGCTTGCGCCGGAACAGGACGATGTTCACACGATGGGATCGTCGATCCTGATCACCAGCCGCAAGACGGATCACGCGGTGCCCTTCGTTCCGCCGGCATTTGCGCGGAAGTTCTCTCCCGAGATGCTCAAGGTTGGCCGGTCGATCGGTTCGTGGGAGTACGGGTTCTGGTGGGTGGAGTGGGGGGGGCATATTGACACGTTAAGGGACCACTCCACGATCATTCGGCATGAGCTGTACAAGATCGCGTTGGGATTGTGGGATTACATCAAGAACTCCGGGAGGTTCCCCGATTCGAAGAACTGGGCGCTGGACTGGATTGGCCCGATACCTGGAAAGCGCGAATCGCGTCGTTTTCTCGGGCCACACATCCTGACTCAGCAGGACGTTCAGCAGTCGCAAGTGTTCGAGGACGAGGTGGCGTATGGCGGCTGGCCGATCGATCTGCATCCGCCTCTGGGCATCGACGACATTGAGAATCCGCCATACATTTCCGTGGGCGTGCCTCAGCCATATGGCATTCCACTTCGCTGCTATTTTTCGCGGAACATTGAGAATCTATTCTTGGCCGGTCGGGACATTTCGACGACACACGTGGCATTTGGCTCCACTCGTGTGATGGGGACCTGCGCTGCGGGCGGGGAGGCGGTGGGAACGGCGGCGGCGTACTGCGTGAGGCACAACCTCGCAACGCCGGCGGCGCTGGTTGCAGACAGGGGCCACGTGTTTGAGCTGAAGCAGGCGTTGCTTCGGGCGGACGCGACGCTGCTTAACACGGTTGCCGATCCGTCGCGAAACAAGGCGCACAGCGCCAAGGTGACGGCGTCTTCGGCGGCGGATGGTTCGTTCCCGGAGAACGTTACCGACGGGCATACGCGCGATGTTCTCGACGCCAAGACCGGGTTGCTCGTCAAGTCGCGCGGTTGGCGCAGTTTGCCGTTGGGTGGGAAAGCGGCGTGGATTGAGTTCGAGTGGAGGGGGCCTGTAGAAGTCGCGGAGATTCATCTCTTTTTTGACAGTGGCTTCAGTCGGCAGTTGACCCTTTCCCAATCCGACTCAACGACGCGAACGACAATTCGTGCCGCTCAGCCGGAGACGGTCAAGAAATACGCGGTTTCGATGGATGGGGTAGAGATCGTGAATGAACCGAACAACTACCAGCGAAAGCGGGTCCATGTATTGCCGGCATCGAGGCGGACGACGAGGCTTCGAATCGACATGCTTCAGACCAACGGAGCGGCTGAAGCTCGTCTTCTGGAATGCCGGGTGTACTGATTCTGCTCGATGCGATGGACACGAGCTTTCGCCGGCGTTCGAATTCCTGAAATAACGCTTCGACTGAGGCGTTCTAGTGGAGTGAATTGATGTTCCACGGTTTCAACTGATTTGGAGGACTGTTATGCGGCTATCGACGATGTTTGGCTTGGCGGTGGCGGGGAGCATGTTTCTGGCGGCAACAGTGATGGCACAGCCGGCGGGCGGCGTCGGACAAGGCCGAGGCACCGCCGGCATTGGAATCATGCAGCAGGACGTATTTCAGCAGACGATTGCGGCTTTGGGGGACCTGAACCTTCAACCGGACTTTGCGTTGAGCAAGGAGCAGAAGGAGAAGCTCCAGGCGATTCGCGATGATGTCAAGAAGGCTGCCGACAAGTGGCGTGCCGACAATGCCGATGCCTTGAGGAAGCTTCAGGAAGAGACGCGAGCTGCGACGCAGGATCAGGACCGTGAAAAGCTGCGTGAGATCATGACCAAGCGCCGTGATCTGATGCAGACACAGCCCAAGACGGACGAAGCTGCGAAGCAGGTCCGGGCCCTGCTGACCGAGGATCAGGCCAAGGCGCTTGAGAAGCGGATTGCGGAGCGTCAGGAAGAGATGCGATCGCGAATTGGGGTGGGCGCAGCCGGCGGGCGCGGCGCAGCCGGTGGGCGCGGCGCCGGCGGCGGTCGAGGTGCTGGCGGTCAATAGTCCGGACGGACCGCGGTTGACGATGCGGCTCCGACATGCCGAATGCGACTCTCTGAGGGAGGGTCGCATGGGTGAAGCGGACCAGTCGCAAACGCAGGTCTGAGACAAAGGAATGAACTGGCCCCTGTCGTGGATGGCGAGGGCCAGTTCTTTTTGCGATGGACAGTACATTGTTTGGGTGGGTGGGAGTCCTCTGCAGCCCGAGGTGGGTGGCACGATCGATCCGGGGCAGGGCGTGAGCCGCCTTGGCGGACTTGGGAAAAGGCCCTGTCGCCTCGATCGACCGTGTTCCGGCAATGAAAGCAATCAGGCAGGTGCGGATCAGGAGGGACTCACGCGGGCCCGCTGCAACGCCTGCAGCAAGGTCTCCAACTGAACCGGTTTGGCCAGATGTTCGCTAAAGCCCGCCTCTTTGGCTGCCTGCTGGTCGGCCTGGGAAGCGAATCCGGACAGGGCGATCCCTGACAGGTGGTACCGCTGCTGCAGTTCTCGCATCAGATCGAGGCCGGACCCATCGGGCAGTCCGATGTCTGAGAGGACCACGTCGAAGGTTCCCGTTTGGGCAGCCGCCAGGGCTTCGGCCATGCCGGCTGCAGCGGTGACTTCGTGATGTTCGAGTTGCAACAGGCGTGCAAGGAGCTGTCGGGTCTGGTCGTGGTCTTCAACGAGCAGTATGCGCATTGGTGGAGGTTTGGCGGTCTCCGTCGGCGGTTTGGCCTCGCCGTCGGTCCGGGCGGAGGCAAGCCGTGGTGGCGGCGCAGGCGTCGTATCGTCCGGGATGAGCGGGAATCGCAGATGGAAGGTCGTTCCACAGTGTTCTGCCGTGCTGGCGAGTTCGATGGTTCCACCGTGCGATTCCGTCAGGGTATGGGCGATTGCCAGCCCTAGGCCCAACCCTCCGTAGTGCTGCATGGTCGTGCGCGGGCCCTGTTCAAAAGGCTTGAAGAGGCGGGGCATGGTCTGTGGGTCGATTCCCTGCCCCGTATCGGAAATCCGAACGAGGATGCGTTGCGCGTCATCGTCCACGGTGTGCACCTCGATGCGTCCTCCCGCCGGGGTGAATTTCGCGGCATTTTGGAGCAGATTCCAGAAGATCTGCGTCAGTCGGTCGGGATCGGCCTGCAGGCGATCGCGGCCGGCTTGGAGCGACACATCCAGCGTGAGCCGCTTGCGCTCGATTTCAGGTCGGCACGTGGCCACCGCCGCCAGCAGCGCGGCGTGCAGATGGGACTGCTTGAACCGCAGATGGAGCTTGCCGGCGTAGATGGCTGTGAAGTCCAGCAGGTCATCGACGAGGCGTTTTTCCAGGCCGATATGCTCACGAATCGTGGCCATTTCCTGGCGCAGTTCAGAAGGCAACGCCGGCTCTCGCTCCAGTGAACTAGCTAGAAGCATGACCGGCATCAGGGGGGTGCGCAATTCGTGGCTGACCGCAGCGAGAAACCGGTCCTTTGCCTGATTGGCCGCCTGAGCCTGATCGCGGGTGCGGCGCAGTTCTTCTTCGGCGCGCTTGCGATCGGTGATGTCGAGTGCGGTGAAGGTGACGCCCGCCTGGAGGTTGTCGGGGTCAAGGGGGGTGGAACTCAGGAGCACGTCGATAATGGCGCCGTCCTTGCGTCGCCAGCGGGTTTCGACGGTGCCGGTGCCTGTTTGGCGGATTTGTCGGTATTTTTCCTGTCCGACGAAATCGAAGTCCTCCTGAGTGGGGTAGAGGATGCGAGCGCTCTGTCCGACGAGTTCTTCTCGAGTGTATCCGCTCATCGCCAGAATGCGGTCGTTTACCTCGAGGAGCGTGCGGTTCGCAACGATGCCGATGCCTGTTGGCGCGGCGAGGAAGACGCTGCGAAGGGTTGCGACGGTTCGCCGGAGGCTCTCTTCGTCATGTTTGTGCTCGGTGATGTCGCGGATGACCTCGACGGCGCCCCATCGCTTGCCGTGGGTGTCGTACAGTGGTGCCGCCATGCCCCAAAGGTGTGCTCCGCGGCCCTCGTGCAGTTGCGGAAGGTAGGACTCGGCGTAGAGCTTGTCGCCGACGCGCCGCACGAACGCGTATGTTGGGTCAACGTGGTCCAGGGGTTGATTGAGGAGGTCGATGAGCATCGGTTGCCGGGACCCGAAAAACGGGACGGAATAGGCATGGTCACCCTGTCCGATCATCTGTTGCTTGGGCACTCCCGAGAGGCTCTCGATGGCCTGATTCCAGGCGATGACCTTGCCTTGGCCGTCGATGACGAATGTGGGGTCAGGCAGGAACTCGATAATCTCGACGAGCTGCTGATGGGCGTTGCGCAGTGCTTCCTCGGCCCGTTTGCGCTCGCCAACATCACGAAAGAGCACGGCCATGCAGTCTCGCCCGATCTGGAATGCGTGAATCTCGAAACAGCCGCGGATACCGGCTTCGTCATACTCGATTGTCTCGCGCGAGAATCCCTTTCCGGTGGGGGCTACTTGCCGGTAGGCATCGGGTATGTCGGTGCGGCAGAGCAGAGGGAAGGCTTCCTCGACGGTTTTGCCGATGAGCGGTCGGCAATCCACCCCCAGAATCCGCTGGGAGGATTCGTTGACACTGGCCAACACCAGGCTTCCGTCTGAATGCAGTTCATAGATATGGGCACCGAATGGTGATTCATTCACAAGAGCCCGCATTCGGCGTTCATTCTCCCTCGCCGCCTCCTCAACCGCTCCATGTGTCGTCAGGTCGGCCGCGCGGACAAGAACGAATTGCTGTTGTTGGAATTCGCAGTGATCCATGACGATCCGCACGGGGAACACGGACCCATCTTTGCGCCGGTGGTGGGAGTGAACGCTGGCACTGCCTCGGCGTTTGAGCAGAGCGATGCGATTGGTCCAGTTGTCCGGCGAGCAATCCGGATCGATGTTGGCCAGAGAGAGGGCGAGTAGCTCATCGCGCGTGTAGCCCAAGCTGCGGCAGGCCGCGTCGTTGACATAGAGCAAGCGACCGCCGGGTTCCGCCAAGTAAATTGGCTCGACAGCTTGGTCGACCGCGTGCTGTGTCATGGCCGTGCTCCTGGCCGCGGGCCGCGCCCCGCCAGCCGCGAGTCGGCCGATACCGAATCTCCGACGGGCGTCGGCGAAGAATAAGCGAGCGAATCTCGGTCTTGCGGCGTCGAGGTGCGTTTCGCAGCAACCGAGTTGTGGATGGCCTCGTCAGGGGCGGGGCCATTCTGGACCATCATCCCAAGGTAGCCCGCGTTGTTCAAGAGACTCTTGGCGTTGGGGGATGTGTTGGGTTGTGCGCGGAGTCTTGGCGCATCGGAGGTCGGGTCAGGGAACAGGTCACGGGAGCTGATTGGATGCCGTAATGTTCGACGATCCGACAGCATCTGCAAATTCCATTATCGAGGAGAGTTTAGGTGGTCTGTTTGCGGATGGTCATGTCGAAATTACGAACCATTGACTTGTACATGGCCCAGACAATCAACCCGTAAACGGCGGCGGCGATCCAGCCGAAGAAGAAGATGAGGATTCGGGCATCTGCGGTGGAAGCGGTGGGGTTGCCGAACGATCGACTGGCAATGTCGGCTGGACTGATCAGCAGAGCCATGAGTGTGAATGGTGAGAATGATCCGATGACCAGTCCCATCTGTCCGAACTCTTTGGATGAGGCGGCGCCTGTTCCACATGCCCAGAGCGAGCCGCAGACGCCCGCCACGATGCCTACGGACGCCATGACTGCGACAACGGTCTTGCGACAGCGGAGCGACATCTGCATGCCGAGAATGGCTGCGAACGCAACCACCATGAGCAGCGTTGCCGGCAGAACGAGCACCGCTTCAGGGAAGACTGTCCATGGACGCGGGAGGCCCGGCACGGGCGGCGAGGCAAACAGATCCCGGATGACAAACAGGATGACGGACACGATGGGAACCGCGATCAGTGGGACAACGAAACTGACGAGGCCCCGCAGCTTGCCCCAGATATAGTAATGGCTGGTGATGGGGGTGGAGAGCAGCAGGTCGAGCGTGCCGTCTTCCTTCTCGCGAGTGACTGCGGAGGCGGCCGACTGGGTTAGGATGAGGAGAATCACCACCAGTTCGACCGCGATGGCGCCAAGCAGAAACTGCCGTGTGAGGCGGTCGCCGAGCACCGATTGAGGGTCGGAGATCCGGATTGAGTGGATGGCGCGGACGCCCGGGGTGACATCGGGCGTGAATTCGTCAATCACGCGGCCTTCGCGCAGTTCCTCAACGGAGACCTGTTGATCGTGATACTTGACGATCGTAGCCGGGCTGCCTGCCGAGGCGTAGGGTCGGACGCGATAGGGGTGTGGCGTCCCATCGGTGACAATCAGGACGGTCCCTTTGGCTGCGTCATACCCATTCTCGCCGATGACTCGAGACACGGTTTGAGGCGTCGAAGAGAGTACCAGGAGGACAATTGCGCCGGCGATTCCGAGTACCATGAAGCCGTAGCGAAGAGCAACGGCGCGAGTTGCGGAAGCCTTGGTCTTGGCCTCGCGCCATGCGACGGGATTGGTCCAGACGCGACGGGGCTTGCGCGTGCGGTCGCCCTTGGACAGGCGAAGGACCTGAAGGAACCACTGCCGAAGTGTCTGGGAAGACTGCGCGATGCGTCGCAGCGAGATGATCGATGGGATAACCAGGACGAAAGACAGGAGAAACGTGATGGCGATGTAGAAGGTATGTGGGCTCGATAGATACCAGTCAACGGGCCATGGGTACTTCTGCACCATGGCCAAGTCGGGTGGTTGGTACGCGGGATCGCCGAAGATCACCCTCAATGCCAGAAACGGGTGGATGCCAGCGAACCACGAGATATGCGACGCGACCTGCCCGGTGCCGGTCCGGAGCCAAACATGCCAGCCGTAGCCCATGTTTTCGAGGATCAGGGGAATTGCCAGATACAGGATGATCCAAAGGTAAAAGGAGAAGATGGTTCGCCGGGTGCCGACTTTGAAAACGGCGACGGCCATCGCCAACGCGCCCGTAACGAACGCGGTTGAGGCGGCGATCAGGAACGACATCGCAATCGACCTGATGGCCACTCCTCCGAACATTTGCGTGATCGAGAAAATCGGGATTCCCGAGATGAGCAGCGCGATGACGAAGAAGAGACGTGAGAGCAGCGAGCCCAGCACGATCTGGCCGTTGGTCAGCGGAGTGGTCAGGAGAATGTCGTAGGTCTGGGAGTCCTTCTCCTGGGTGATGGCGCCGGCGGTGAAGACGGGCGCCAGCAGAGCGACCAGGGCAAGCTGGACATAGCTCATCCACCAGAAGATCCCGGCCGACTGCATGGAGAGCTTGGCGAGGCTGGCGTTGGCAAATGAGTCGGCCGAAGTCAAGAGCAGGAATATGACCAAGAGCAGAAGCACGCCCAGGTACGCGCAGCGGATGAGAAGATCTCGCTTTCGTTTACCGCCGGCAGTGATCACCCGCAGCAGGATTGGGTTTGCCGGGACCAGTCGCCAGAGATAGTTACCGATGCCTAACATGGGTCTTTGATGATCGCCGGCCTGATCGTTTTGAGTTTCAATGACTGGAGCCTGATGATGCGGCATCTGGCCGATGCTTCCGGAGGAGGGGCGAGGCGGAATGTGCGCCAGGCATTTGGCATCTGACGTTTCTGATATTCCGGAGGCTCGACAGATCGCATAGGTTAGGCACCTCTATTGCACTATTCCCTTGGTCAGTCTCATGAAGGCCGTTTCGAGATTGACTTCTTCCTCCTTGAGCAGTGTCAGGCGGTAGCCCGCCTCGATGAGGCGGCGTGGGACGAAGGAGTAGTCTTCGACCCCCGACTTCAGCACTACCTGCAGATAACCGTTGCTGTTCTGGACGTCCGCCACATTCGGATCGGTCGAGAGCATCGCCGCGGCGCGGTCCTGCCCGCCGGCAACGGCAACATGCAGCACGGTGCCGGCTCTGGCCCGCCGGATGATGTCGGCGACGGGACCTGAATACAGCAACTCGCCTTGTTCGATGATGCCGACCTTGTTGCACAGATCCGCCAATTCGGGAAGGATGTGAGAGGAAATCAGGATTGTCTTGCCCATCCGTCTCAGTTCCTTGAGCAGCTCCCGGATTTCGATCCGGGCTCGCGGATCGAGATTGGCGGCCGGCTCATCCAGGAGCAGCACCTTTGGATCATGTACCAGCACCCGGGCGACCGATAGCCTCTGCTTCATCCCGCGCGAGAGCCCGTCAACGAGGGCATCGCGTTTGCCGGCAAGGTCGGTCAGTTCCAGAACGTCGTTCACAACCTTGGTTCGGGCGGCGCCGTTGATATTGTAGGCGGCGGCGAAGAACTCCAGGTACTCCATGACCACCATGTCTTCATAGGCGCCGAAATAGTCCGGCACGTAACCGATGAGCGGACGAATCAGGCGTGACTGGTAGCCGACGACGTAATCGCAGATGCGTGCCTCGCCCCATGTGGGTTGAAGCAGGGTGGCGAGGATCTTGATGGTCGTGGATTTGCCGGCGCCGTTGGGGCCGATGTAGCCGAAGCAATCGCCTTCCTCGATTTCGAGGTTGAGGTTGGACAAGGCAACAAGGGTACCGTATCGCTTCGTGAGGTTAACGGTTTTGATGACGATGGCCATGGGTGTTTGCCCGTACTCACTGATCGGCTGATGTCTCTGCGGGTTGGGTAGCGGTGCCCGAGCGTTCCATCGGGACGACGAACTGATAGAAGATGACGCCTCTTCCAACGGTCGGTGTAGCTTCTTCGACTTGAAGCGGGAAGGGGAGTGGCACGGGAGTGCGGTTGTCGGTGCCGGATGTCGCCAACACCAGCAGATGCCCCGTGGAGACGGCCGCCGACGCGTCCATGTGCCTGGCGGAACGCCGGAGAAGCTCAAACCGATCGTTTGGGCTATTGGGGCCGGGAGCGTTCTTCGCGGGTTCCAGGCGGTCGAACAGGCTCAGGAGCACCGGAACCCGCTTGTCATCCGGCGAGAGATCAGTGCCACCCAGCCTGCCTGCGAGTTGGTTGTCCACCCAGCTTCCCTTCACATCCTTGGCCAGCCATGTTCCGTTCAGTCGGCCGCGGGCTCCGATCGTTCCGGGGCGTTCAATCTCGATGCCCTGGTTCCTCAGTTGTGACATGATGTCCGCCAAGTCCCAGATTGCTCCTTTGGGCCAGGCCGCAGCGAACTGAGTGTCGGGGATTTCGATCAACAGATCATCCTGGCCCTGGCCCTGCGCGGGGGTCGGGGCGAAAGCGAGATACACGTTGTGCAGGTCGACGCCGGTGTTATTGGTGAGTCGGCCGGCCAACCTGCCATCGACGAGTCGCGCGGAGCCGGTGATGTTCCCGGGGAAGCGGCCAACCCATTGCGCGCGGAACTTTTTGAGCGTGGAACGGTACGGCACCTCGATGGCCGGGGGCTCACCCGAGTTGCGATCGCGCATCGGGACCTCGTATTCGAGGTAGGCGGTGAAGCCGGTCTTCTCGATCGGATTCTGGTCCGGATGATCGGGGTACGGGATGATGTAGCTCTCGCGTTTGGGGTCACTTTCCTTGAGCACGATCCTCTGAATGCCGTCTCGCTTGATGTACAGGCCAAACTGTGAATGGATTACGGCATCCGACTGCGGCGACACGCGAACAAAGGAGACGTGGTAAAGCTCAGGCGGGCCACGGAGGACGAGTTTCACGATGAGCAACGTGAGTGCGGTAGCGACGACCGCGGCGACGCCGAACGCGATCCAACTCAAGTGTGCGCGTTTCTTCGCGAGGAGAAAGAAGTAGCTGCCGGGGCCGGCGGCCAACCAGTAGGCGACAAAGAAGATCATCGCCAGCGCGACCAGCGCAACGCCCTTGTGAGTGGCCTCCATGCCCCCGGCAAGTGGCTTCGACAAATCGGTCGCGGTGCCCGTTTCTCGATAAACCGTCTCGGCCCATCTTTCCGCGTCGTTGCGCGCGATATCGGGCGTGATCGTCCGGTTGCGCCAATCGAAGGTTCGGTCCCAGATTCTGGCCCAGCCTGCGTAACGATTGGCTGTGGCGGACTGGACGGTCGGGTCGCCAAAATCCTGTGCTGTCCAGATGACGGCGCCGAGCCCCACCATCCAGCGTGCCAGATAGGGGCTCTTGGGGTCCGATGCCTGGTAGAGATTCACGAATGCGCCAGGCTTGGGAGCGGCGCGGACGATGGGGGCCGATCGATCGACCGTGTCGCTCCATGGATCCTGCACATTGATGATCTTCCCGCTCTTGGGATCCGTCGTGATCTTCGGGTCGGGCAGCTCGGCGAGTCTTCGAAGCGAAGCCAACCCCTTCTCATCTTCCACGGCGGTGGGCAGCACAGGAATGAGGTCGCCAAGCGGACTGTCCATCGTCTTTTGCCATGCGAGCGGATTCTGGCAGACCACGAGATTGCCGCCGTTGCGCACGTACTCCTGGATTGCCGCCGATGTGTCAGGTTTGGCAGCCAAATCCGCCGGGTCGGCGTTGAGCCAGACGATCGCATCAACGGCCTGGTAACCTAGCGAGCTTTCCGGCAGGTCGGCGATCGAAACGGGCTGGAAGATGGCGTCTTCCAGAACACCTCTTGCGAGCTGGTAGATTGAGCGAAACGGCCGAGACTGGGAGTTACCGACCGTGAGAATCAGACGGGTGCCGCGTTTGCTGTCGTTGATCCTGGGGTCGTCGATGTCTTTGGGCATGGGCGTGCCCGGGAGAATATCGATCTGCGTGAGCTGCCGGCCCGAGGGCGTGCACAGGAAAATGCGCAGAATGTTTTTGAGTTCCGGGGGAGTCTTGGCGTCGCGCAGCTCTCGCGGCTGAGGAATGAAGTACACCCAGACTTTCTCTTCGAGGCGGCCGCCATCGGGATTGCCGTTGAGGGTGAACGGGCGGGAATACAGAACGCGATCGCCGTCCATGTCCTCCTGCAGGACCGCGAGCTTGTAGGTAGACGGGGTTCCGATCTTGGGGCGCAATCGCAGCTTCATGGGGATGCAGGCGTTAGGCCGATAGAAGCCGTCGAATCCGATGGATTCCACATCGCCCTCGGCGGGCTGGCCGAATAGAGGAGCGCAGGACAGAAGGAGGATTAACCCCGACAGGCACGATCGCATGTCAAGCAACTGTACGAACATGGTTCCCGAGCGTCAATTACACGCTTGGCGGCGGCGCATGACCACTTGACGCCCTTTTCGCCGCATCATCTTACCAAGGCGATGGACGCATGGCGGAGGGTTTAGTTGCAGGCGAGACCACTATTTGTGCCCCTCTGGAGCGCTGTCGCCGAGGTACTTCTTCTGGACAACGGCTGCCAGGTCAATGTCATTGATGTTGGCGAGCGTGCAGAGCCAGGCGAGCACGTCGGCGAACTCCTCCTCAAGGTTTGCGCGATCGGTGCCGTTGAGCGCCGTCGCAAGTTCACCGACCTCTTCGATGAACCAGAGAAACGTCTTTGGCGTTCCCCTTGCGCGGTCCACTTTCTCGTACTTTTCGAAGATGTGGTGCTGGAAGGCAGAGAGGGTGAGCGTTTGGGGATTCATGATGAGCCGTTGAAGTTCAGGACAATGACCGATGATCGATGACGATTGCGGAAGGTGATCATAATGGACGTGCCGGGCGAAGAAAATGCCGTGTGGATTGGTAGCGGTGGTCGCTCACAGGCGTTTCCGGCGCGTCTGACCTGTTTGGGGGGGGCTGGCCGGATGTTCCGTTGGCCGTCGTTGGGCACGCTGTTCCGCCGTCACCCGATCTGGTCGGCAGCGGCTCGCTCGACGGCATCCTGCCCTGTCCGGGGCGAATCGCTCTGGAACACGGCAACTGACATGCAGATATTTCCGTCGCTTTCGTGTAGGATGCGGTTGGAATGCCCCTTCGGGCAAATCGGGTTGTCGGGATTCGCCTCGATTCGTTGTGACCGTGCCAAGCGTGGATCCCTGGCTTTCTGCCAGGGGCGGAATCCACAGGGCTGGCTGATTACTTGAGGAAAGGAGTCTGTTGTGGACGGATTCGGCGTATCAGTCCATGCGAAGAATGCGCCGGCAGTCGCCGATCACCACCTCAGCGTCCTTATTGTTGAGGACGAACAGCCTCTTGCCAAACTCTGGGCATCCGAGCTTCACCACCTTGTGGAAGCCACTGTCGCCTATTCGCTGGACGACGCTCGATCCCGGCTCTGTAGCCGAGCATTCGATGTGATTCTGCTGGATCTGCACCTGCCTGACGGCTCGGGGATTGATCTTCTTCGCGAAGTAGCGGATCGTGGCGACGAATGTGCCATCATCATTCTCACGGGCAACGCGGACCTTAATTCGGCTATTCAGGCGATTCGGCTCGGTGCTTATGACTACCTCGTCAAGCCGTGCCGCATTGCCGAACTGGAGCAACGCATCGAACGCCTTGTGCAACAGCAGCGTCTCCGGGACGAGAACCGCGTGCTCAAGCAGCAGATTGTTACCCGGCAAGCGTCACTCAGTCTGATTGGGTCGGCTGCCGCGATGGCCACCGCGAAGGACCTAATTGCTCGCGTTGCGCCCACCAGCGCCTCGGTGCTCATCTGCGGGGAGACCGGAACAGGCAAGGAGATCGCGGCTCGGATGATCCACCTCCAGAGTGCCCGAAGAGACAGCGCTTTCGTTCCCGTCAACTGTGCTGCCCTGCCTCGCGAACTCGCGGAGAGCGAATTGTTTGGACATCGCAAGGGCGCTTTTACCGGCGCAAACCGCGATCACCGTGGACTCGTCCTTGCCGCCTCGCGCGGCACGCTTTTTCTTGATGAAGTTGGCGACGTGCCTGTGGACATACAGGCCAAATTCCTGCGGCTTCTGGAAAATGGGGAAGCTCGCCGGGTCGGTGACAGCGAGGTGTACCGTACGGACGTTCGCGTCATAGCCGCCACCAACCGGGATCTGCGGAAAGATGTTGCCTCCGGTCGATTCCGGAAGGACCTGTTTTACCGCCTGGCGACCTTTGAACTTGTTCTGCCACCTCTCCGAGAGATCCTAGAGGACCTGCCTGACATCGCCAATCACCTTCTCAGGACCATCCACGTGCCGGGCGCTCAGGCCAGAAATTTCTCGGTTGCAGCCTTGGAACAGATGCTGCGGTACGGGTGGCCCGGCAACATCCGCGAATTGAGGAACGTTATCGAGCGTGCGAAAATCCTCTGCGATCAGGTTAGTGTTCAACCTGAGCACCTCGGCCTGCCTTTCGCTGCACCGACCGAGAAGAAGACGAACCTTGGGTGTGTTGTGCCTTCGGGGACCATTGCGCAGGTTGAATGGCTGATGATCCAACAGGCCCTGCGCCAACACGATGGCAACAAAAGCGCAGCCGCCAGATCCCTCGGCATCAGCCTTCGGACGCTCTATAACAGACTGAAAACAAACTCGCCGCTGGAACAAAGGCCATCGTCTGCTCCAGCGGCTCAAGTTGATTCGCCAACCGACTGACCTACCCAAACCCGATGCGTTTGGCGGCAGGGTTCTACTTAGTGCGCGGAGTGACCTGCACCGCCAGGTTCTGGACCGCGAATTCCATGAGATTGTGCCCGTCATGGTCGCTGGCATTCAGTGTATAGAAGACCTGCTTTCCGTGTCGGCGATTTCCGACGACGTTGTTCATCCGCAGCAGGCCAAGATGGTGGCTGACGGTCGGTTGAGGCAAACCAAGCTCTTCACAGAGATCTGTGACGTTCCGCTCGCCCTCGGCCAAATGGAGCAAAATACTCAACCGTGTCTTGTCCGAAAGAAGACGGAAAAGCGACGAAAGCTGATCCAGATCCTGTTCCGATACGCCCTGTTCCCGTCTTGACGCCGTCTTCGCCTCCAGGTTGCTGATCATTTCCTTTGCCTCGTGTTAGACAGGCCGCAGAACAGTTAGCCTGCGCCCAAGAAAGACAACATACAAACCCTGCCACAGGCGGCAGATCTGCTCGAAATCCGTCGCCAGGCACACAAAGTCTGCCGAAAGAAGTCTCTTCACATTGCTGGGAAGGACATTCCCTTCTCAGACCCATTCTTGGATTCAGCATAGCACGCGAATATGACAATTCCGTGACAATTAGTTACATAAAGCCATTTGTCCAAAAGTACTCATGCCGCGCTCGTGGTGGGGCGTGGTTTCAGAAGCAGGATCGCTTGCCCATCTACCCTGGGCGTTTTAGTCAGCATGAACTTCCAAGGCGTTTGCCCCGATTCCATTTCTTGGGGTAGCCAGCACTCGGATTGTGGTCATTCTGCCACTCGCATTGAGAGGCTTATTCAGTTTCGGATTGAGGGACGACCATCATCCCGGAATCGGGTATTCGTGTTGCTCTGGCGGCTTGACGAACCGGCCGCCGCAGCTAATATCATTCCCAATCCCGGGGCCATGGTCTAACGGGATGACGGCTGAATCGCATTCAGCAAATCGGGGTTCGATTCCCCGTGGCTCCACTTGAGACCCCCGGATTTCCGGGGGTTTTTTAATGGTCGGTTTGAATTTCGGGGACGATTTTGGGGGTGCGACTGGGGGGTTAACGGCTTTGGCGGGGTCAAGAACGGGGTTTGGGGGTTCCTCAGCGGTGCCGATAGCTGTCGGCCGACAGGTATTTGGTTTTTCGGGGACCTCCGGAATCGGCGGGACAGTCAGGGTCATGCGGGACGATAGCTGCCATCGCCGGTGGGCATAATCTGGCAGTGTAATTGGTCCGTTCGACAACTAGGCAATCGTGAGCAACCGGGAACGGGGGCATTGATCGGCTCCCGCCTTCCCCTTCCCGCAGATTCTCCGCCCCCAAGTTCCGGTATGGAGAAGGGGGCCCATATCGCCACGACGCAGGCGCACGTGCGACATGGGGTCCAGCGGGGGCCGCGGGCATTTCGGGGCGAAGGCGGTATTATGGGTTGGACTGCGAAGAAAGGCGGGTCGCGATGAAGATCGTATTGTGGGTTGCCTTGGTAACGATGGCGGCGGGGTGTGCGAAGGATTCAGTGGGGCAGAATACTAGGGGCACACTGGAAGCGGGGGTGGTCGTGGATTTTGAAAACATGAAGGTGGGGCACAAACCGGCGGGTTTTGCGATGGCAACGACGGGACCCGGCTCGGCGGGGGAGTGGTTCGTGAGGGAGGACGCGACTGCGGCGAAGGGAAAGAAGGTATTGGTGCAATTGAGCCAGGAGGCAACGAGCGGGCGGTTTCCGGTATGCGTGTTGGAGGACTTGGAGGCGGCGGACGTGTCAGTGACGGTTGCGTTCAAGCCGATCTCGGGGAGAGTGGATCAAGCGGCGGGAATTGTGGTGAGATACCGGGACAAGGAGAACTACTATGTTGCGAAGGCAGATGGGCTAGAGGGTAATGTGGAGTTGTACAAGGTTGAAGGGGGCAAGCAGAAGCAGCTTGGCGGCGTGGAGCGGGTGATGCCGCCGGGGGTGGGGACGTGGCATACGCTGACGCTAAAGGCTGTGGGTAGGGATCTGGAGGTGAGGATGGATGGGAAGATGCTGATTCAGACGGCGGATGATAGTCTCAAGGAGGCCGGGCGTGTGGGGCTGTGGACGAAGGGGGACAGTGTGACGGAGTTTGATGATTTGAGGGTTTCGGTGCCGTGACGGTGGCTTATGTGCGGCCGAAGCAGTAGTCATGGAGGAAGTGGATGTGGGCCTCTTGGGCGGAGGCGTGGTGGGCGTTGATGTCGCCGATGGAGACGAGGCCGACGAGTTGGCCGGCACGGTCGCACACGGGGAGGTGTCGGATACGGCGGTCGCGGAGTATACGGGCGGCTTCGTCGAGTTCGGTATCGGGGTGGCAGAAGATGACTTGGCGGGTCATGACGTCGGCGACGAGCACGGAGCCTGGGGCGCGTTCTTCGGCAACGACACGGCGGAGGACATCGCGTTCTGTGAAGACGCCAACGACTCGCTTTTGGGCGGTGACGACTAGCGCGCCGATTTGATGCTGGTTCATGATGCGGGTTGCGTCGAGGACGGTTGCGGCGGCGTCGACTTCGTGAACGGCTGGACCCTTAACGGCGAGGACATCCTTGACGGTGGGCATGAGTGACTCCAGAGGTCATGACAGATCCCAAGCGTTGCTGTGTGTTCATAGGCATGAGGATGGCGGATTGCCATCTTGTGAATAAATTAACAATGTGGGGCGAGGCGTGATTGTCGCACGGGCGAGGGCGGTTGTGGCCGATAGGGTAGGGTATGAAGCGGTTGTTGCATGCGGTTGAAGAGCGAATGGAAGGAGCGAGGGGAGAGGGTGTGCTGGTCGTGAATGAGGGGCATTTTGCGCGGGTGGTGTTGGATGGGATTCTGGGGGCGAAGGTGGGGGTGGACATCATGACGGCGGATTTCAAGGCGATGCTGGTGCCGGCGGAGGGGAAGCGGCGGGCCAGGTCGATTGTGGTGCATTTGAGGGACTTGGCGGAGGAAGGGGTGGAGATCAGGCTGCTGCACGCGGGGACGCCCAGCAGCGCGGCACTGGTGGAGTTGAAGCGGGAACTGCCGAGCGGGCTGACGATTCGGCGGTGTCCGAGGTTGCATGCGAAGGCGGTGATCGTGGATTGCCAGCGGATGTATCTGGGCAGCGCGAACCTAACCGGGGCGGGTCTGGGGGCGAAAGGCGAGGGAAAGCGGAATTTCGAGATGGGGATTTGGACGACGTCGGCAGGGTTGATTGATGGGGTTTTGGAGCAGTTCAACGCGATCTGGGAGGGGCGGAGGTGTAAGGGGTGTAGGCGGAAGGAGATCTGTCCAGTGCCGCTGGAGGAGCCGGCGTTGTAGGTGATAGCCGATTGCCAGATGTCGATTGCCCATTCGGGCAACAGGGTTCGTCTTGGGAAGGTAGCTTGTTGTGGCGTTGTCTGCATGAGGCTCGAAGGATCGGGGAGGAAGGGGTTTGGCATGTGGCGGTGGCACATCAGTGTGGTGGTCGCTCTTGTGAGTGGGTGGGCGTGGGCGGAGATTCGGTTTGACTTGCCGGAGCGTGAGAGGGGGAGCGAGTTGATGGGAGGGTCGGCGTTCGGGATCAACACGGCGTTTGGGCCGGAGACTCCGGATTTGGAGAAGCGATTGGAGGCGATGCGGAGAGCGGGGATCAAGTGGGGGCGGCAGGATTTCACGTGGCGGCGGATTGAGAAGGAGAGGGGTGTGTATGACTGGGCGGGGTATGATCGGCTGGTTAAGCTGTGTCATGAGCATGGGGTGACAATATTTGGGGACCTTACGACGGCACCGAGGTTCTGGGATCCGAGGACCGGGGAGGGGGTGGAGGCATACTGCAAGTTTGCGACGGCGGCGGTGAAGCGGTATCGGGGGAAGGTGGATTACTGGCAGATCTGGAATGAGCCGAACGGGGGGTACTGGAACGGGACGCCGGAGCAGTACGCGAAGTTGTTGGCGGCGAGCGGGAAGGCGATCCATGAGGCGAATCCTGAAGCGAAGGTGCTGGGGCTGAATATGGCATTCTGCGACGTGATTTGGGCGGAGCGGATCCTGAAGCAGGTGCCGTATGACTGCTTTGACATTGCGTGTTTTCATCCGTATCGGCCGCCGTCAAATCCGGAGGATCGGTTTGACTGGTGGGAACTGGATCAGTACGTGAAGAGTTGGCACAAGCATGATCTAACGCCGGACTATGCGTTGGTGAGGATGAGTTATGAGGACCAGGCGGAGGAACTGGGGAAGGTGATGGACAAGTTTGGGGAGCGGAAGCCGATGTGGGTAACCGAGATTTGCTGGAACACTCACATTCATCCGTATGGGACGAGCGAGTTGCGGCAGGCGGATCTGTTGGTGAGATTCTATGTGATTTCGATTGCGTCGCGGAAGGTGGAGAAGGTGTTCTGGTGGACGCTGAAGGATGGCGGGACGCGGCAGTTTGACCAGGCCGACATGGTCGGGCTGATGAGGAATGATCTGACGCCCAAGTATGGATATTATGCATATGCATGGATGACGAAGATGCTAGAGGGGAAGAAGTGGGTGAGGAATGACGCGTGGGGGCCCGAGGTTTGGGTCGCGGTGTTCCGGGATGAGCAGAAGGGGGAGGACATGATGGTGGGATGGAGCGTGAAGCCGTTTGGATATGTGAGGGTGAATAATGAGAAGGGGTTGACGTTTCACGATGTTTTTGGCGTTAGAAGAGAAGTGCCGATGGACCCGGTGCGGACGAGGAGTCTGCCGGTGCCGTTGGGCGAGAGCCCGCTGTACATCGTGGGGCCGAAGGGATTGCAGGCTAAGGTGAGGCCGGATCCTGGGTGGTAGGATTGGCGAGCGATGACATGAATGGCCAAGAAGGGAAGAGTACCGGCAAGATGGCTATGCCGACTTGGTCGGTGCATTTTCGGGGAGATCAGTTGAGGATGGGGAAGGAGGCGAGGGCGAAGGGTTCCAGGGAAGTGGCGCAGGGATTGTTGCTGATGGGGACATGGGGGCAGTGAGTCTGGGATCCTGTGACGGGATGAGTGCCTGCGCGACGTGTTGGGTCGGAGACGAGTTTGTTATCGGAATAACTGAAATTCGGAGATGGTGGGGCCGTCGGTGGCTTCGGAGATATGGAGTCGAATGTGTTGGGTGGTGATGAGTGGGAACTTGGCAACGAGAGTGGGCGGGAGATCTTCTCCGCGATAGGCGACGAGCCATTGGTCGGCTTGGCGGTACTCGATGGAGAACTTGCGGATCCTTTTGAGTTCGGGGTAGGCCTGCTTGATGAGAGCTCGGCTGAGCGTGGTGGGGGCTCGGAGGTCGAGTTCCAGCCATGCGGCCTTGGTGCCGCTGTCGGTTGCCCATCGGGTTTCGCTGTCGCCATCGATTGCTTTGTCAGGGCCATACTGAGGCTGGTTCTGAAAAACGTTGGAGGCGGTGGCTATTGCCCCGGTGGCGAGCGACACGGGGTCGGGGACGGTGATGGCGGGGAGGTCGAGGGCGGAACGATCGAGTTCGATCGCGACGATGGTGTCGATTGGATGGCGGTCCTGCTGGGCGAGGGAGATTTCCAAACCCGAGTCGGTTTGGCGAACGTTGACCTTGCCGCCGGTCAGGACATTGGCCTTGACGACTTTCCCCGGAATAGCTGGTAGTTGTAAGACATCATCCTGCCATTCGAGAATGTGCAGGTAGATGGTGTTGTTTTTTCGTGTGGAGACGCCATAGTCACCCGGCTTGAAGGGGCCTCCGCGTGTTCCGTAGATGGTTTGGCCGTATTCGGAGAGCCATTGGCCCATCTTCTTGAGCAAGTCGGCCTGTTCGGGGGGGATTTGGCCGGTTGGCATGGGTCCGACGTTAAGGAGCATGTTGCCATCGCCGCCCGCGCAACGGATGAGCATGGCCAGGCAGGTTTCGAGTGACTTTACGCCGTCATTAGCCCCACCCCAGGCCCATTGTCCTCGCCGGGAGGTGGTCATGCAGGATTCCCAAGGACGCTGATCATCATAGGCTCCCACGGATTGTTCGGGGGTGTAGTACTCAGCGTTGGCGGAGAGTATCTGACGGTCGTTGTTGTGCGGGCCGAGATCGAGGCGGTTATTGATGATCATCTTGGGCTGCAGGCTCTTGACGAGTTTGTATGTGCCTTCCTGATCGTACATGGGCTCGCGCGAGTCCCAATCAAACCAGAGGAGGTCGATGGGCCCGTAGGCGGTGAGCAATTCGCGCAGCTGGGTCCGCATGCGGGCGAGGAAAGCCGGGTTGCGGTCGGTGCGGAAGTCGGGATCGCGCCAGTCCATTGGAGAGAAGTACCAGCCGATCCTGATCCCATTTTCGCGTGCGGCCTGAGCCAGTTCGGCACAGACATCGCGTTTGAAGGGTGTGGCTGCGATGTTGTAGTCGCTGGTCTTTGAGTGCCAGAGCAGGAATCCGTCGCAGTGCTTGGCGGTGAGCACGATGTACTTTGCGCCGGCGGCCTTAGCGGTGCTGACCCACTGAGCCGCGTCGAACCGGGTGGGGTTGAAGTCCTTGTAGAGATTGTCATAGACGTGGGCGGGTATATCGCCCTGGTTGGGACATTTGGGGTTGGTGTTTGCCCGAGACCAACTGATTTCCGTTTCCTTGAGGCTCACGGGTCCCCAGTGGACGAAGATGCCGAACCTGGCCTCGGCCCACCACTGAAGCCGCTCGGGATACGGGCACGGGGCAGCCGCTTGAGGCGGAGCCGATTTCACAGTGGTGGGCGTCCCCGCGGTACAGATCAGACACACTGAGATTGCGACGATGAGTCTCATGTTGAATTCCTCGGAACGAGCATTGTAGGCGGCGCGGCGATTTGCCGGGCGTTTGGACAAGCAACATCATCTCGATGTTGCGGGCATGCCGTCAAGTTCTGCGATTCCGGGAGTGGGTGATTGCCGGTGCATTGCGCCTCGGCGAGCATTGGGGTGACGGAGAACATAGGGGGATGGCGTTGCGCGCAGACGAGCGAGAGAGCATGCTTTGCGGGGTGTTGTGGCGAAATGCGCGATGAATGAAGACGGTGGCGGTGCGGCAGATTCACGGGTTCAGGTTCGCGGATGGGGACGGCGGGTGCAACGCTATGGCGGTAGAGAGAGGGACTACCGGAGGGATGACGCAACGGGGTGATTCGGCGGCGGCAGGGGCGATGGTAAAGGCAGCGAAGAGCGGGGATCTGACGATGCAGGTAGCGGCGATCAAGGCGATCGATCGGCACCATCGTGAGTGCCGCGGATGCGATGATGTTGGTGAAGAAAGCGTCGAAGGCGAGGGGGACGGAGCAGGAGGCGGCGGGGGATGCGCCGTCGCTGCGTCCGGATCAAAGGGTATGTGAGGCGCCAAGGGGTTGAATGATGGTTTGAAGGGGCGTAGGCTTGATTGTGCAGATCGAGTTGGACGTGGTTGCTTTTTCGGAGAACGGCCTATGCGATTGAGCAAACAGTGGATGGCGGTGGTGGGTGTGGTGTGTGTGGCGGTGGGCGTGGCGTCGGCGGACGTGCGGTTGCCGCGGATATTTGGCAGTGACATGGTCTTGCAGCGGGAGATGGCGGTTCCGATGTGGGGTTGGGCGGATGCGGGGGAGAAGGTGCGCGTGGGAATAGGGGACTTGGAAGTGGAGGCGACGGCGAACGGGCAAGGGGAGTGGATGGTGAAGTTGCCGAAGATGCCAGCCGGTGGGCCGCACACGATCGCGGTGGTGGGCAAGAATCGGATTGAGTTGAAGAACGTGCTGGTGGGGGAGGTGTGGGTGTGTTCGGGGCAATCGAACATGGAGATGGGCATTGGGGTTTGCACGGATGGGGCGAAGGAGATCGCGGCGGCGAACTATCCGCAGATCCGGTTGTTCAAGGTGGACAAGAGGACGTCGGGGTGGGCGTTGAACGATGTTGGTGGCATGTGGAAGGTGTGCAGTCCGCAGACGGTGGGGGCAGGCGGGTGGGGCGGTTTTTCGGCGGCGGGGTATTACTTCGGGCGGGAGATTCACAAGGCGTTGGGAGTGCCCGTGGGGTTGATAGACACCTCGTGGGGCGGGACGCGGATTGAGCCGTGGACGCCGCCGGCGGGATTTGCGTCGGTGCCGGCGTTGGAGGGGATTGTGAAGCACATTGAGCGGGTGAATGCCGAGTATCCGAAGGCGTACGCGAAGGCGTTGGACGAGATTGAGGCGGCCTTGCCCGGTGCGCGGAAGGCGGTGGCGGACGGGGCGGAATTGCCGAGCTTGCCGAGTGTTCCGAGGCACCCGTTGAATCATGAGCAGCAGCCGACGGGCTTGTACAACGCGATGGTGAACGGTTTTGTGCCGTTCGGGATTCGCGGGGCGATCTGGTACCAGGGTGAGTCGAACAATGGTGAGGGGATGCTTTATTGTGAGAAGATGAAGGGGCTGATTAACGGGTGGCGGAAGGTATTTGACAGGCCCGACATGCCGTTCTTGTATGCACAATTGGCGCCGTATCGGTATGGGGGTGACGGGATGAACTTGCCGGGCATTTGGGAGGCGCAGGTAGCGACTCTGGCGGTACCGAACACGGGGATGGCGGTGTTGACGGACATAACGACGGTGCTGGATATTCATCCACCGAACAAGCAGGAAGTTGGGAGGCGGCTGGCGTTGTGGGCGCTGGCGAAGACGTATGGGAAGACGGAGTTGGTGTATTCGGGGCCGCTGTACAAAGGGATGGAGGTGGAGGGAAACAAGGTTCGGGTGAGTTTTGACCATGTGGGAAGCGGGCTGGCGGCGAAGGACGGGAAGGATCTGACGTGGTTTGAGATTGCCGGTGCGGACGGAAAGTACGTGAAGGCCAAGGCGGTGATTGATGGCCAGACCGTGGTCGTATCGAGCGAGGAGGTGAAGGAGCCTGTGGCGGTGCGTTTTGGGTGGCACGAGACCGCGGAGCCGAACCTGATGAACAAGGAGGGGTTGCCGGCGTCGCCGTTCCGTACGAAGAAGTGAAAGCCGCCTAGAATAGAGGGAAATAGCAGGCCCCGGCAGTGACGCCGGGGCTTGGTTTTGATGGAGGATCGTCATGGTGAAGGGCATGATGTCGGCGTTGGTGGTGGCGGTGATGTTTGGGGCGGGTAAGCCCGTGCATGGGGAGTGGACTTGGCCGACATGGCGTGGGGAGAAGATGCTGGGCGTGGCGAGGGAGGGTGCGAGGCCCGTGGTGGAGTGGAGCGAAACGAAGAATGTGAAGTGGAAGGTGAAGCTGCCGGGGAGCGGGACGTCGAGCCCTGTGGTATGGGGGGATCAGGTATTCATACAGACGGCGATTCCAATCGGGAACAAGACGGCTGGGGGCGTGCAGCCGACGGCGGCGGGGGGTGGAGGACGAGGCGGATTGTCGCGGGCGCCGGGCGGGGTTTACCAGTTTGTATTGATGAGCGTGGATCGTCGGGACGGGACGGAAAGATGGCGGCGGGTTGTGAAGGAGGAGCAGCCGCACGAGGGGCATCATCCGGATCATGGGTTTGCGTCGTATTCGCCGGTGACGGATGGGGAGGTGGTGGTGGCGTTTTTCGGGTCGCGAGGGATGCACTGTTTTGACATGGCGGGGGAGTTGAAATGGTCGAAAGATCTGGGTCGGATGCGTACGAAGATGTCATTTGGCGAGGGGAGTTCGCCGGCGTTGCACGGTGGGAAGGTGGTTTTGAACTGGGATCATGAAGGGGAGGATTTCATAGCGGCGTTTGAGAAAGAGACGGGGAGGGAGATCTGGCGGAAGCCGAGGGAGGAGGACACATCGTGGTCGACGCCCCTGGTGGTGGAGTATGAGGGCAAGGCACAGGTGGTGGTGTCGGCGACGAAGAGGATACGGAGTTATGACTTGGAGACTGGGGCGCAGGTGTGGGAATGTGGCGGGATGACGGCGAATGTGATCCCGACGCCGGTGGTCGGGGAGGGTGTGTTGTATGCGGCGAGCGGTTTTCGGGGGAATGCATTGCTGGCGATACGGTTGGGGAAGAGCGGGGACTTGACCGGGACGGATGCGATTGTGTGGAGCGTGAGGAGGAACACGCCGTATGTGCCGTCGCCGCTGTTGTATGAGGGGAGGCTGTACATGTTCTCGGGAAACACGGGGGCGTTGACGTGCCTCGAGGCGAAGACGGGGAAGGTGTTGATCGATGGAAAGCGGATTGAGGGACTGGAGGGGGTGTATGCATCGCCGGTGGGAGCGGCGGGTCGCGTGTATTTGACGGGTCGGAATGGGACGACGGTGGTGATCAAGAGTTCGGATGCGCTAGAGGTGTTGGGGACGAACGTGCTGGAGGATCGGATTGACGCATCAGCGGCGGTGGTGGGGGATGAGCTTTTCTTAAGGGGGCACGAACATCTGTATTGCATCGGGGAGAAATGATCGGGCAACGGGAGGGGTTTTGAACGATAGGAAAGGGAGCCTCGGATGCTTGTTCGAGGCTCCTGTCTTGTTTGCGAAGGAGCATGCGATGCGAAGGATCAGCCGGCGGGCGTTTATGGCGGGTGGAGCGGCGGCAATAGCTGGGGGGGTGGCGGGCAAGGTCGCGAGGGCGGCGGCGAATGATCGGATCACGATGGGGATGATCGGCCCGGGGCTCATGGGATCGGGGCATGTGAGGCGGCTGGTGGGGGATCCTGGGGTGCAGGTCTTGGCGGTATGTGATGTGGACAGCGTGAGGCGAGAAGGGGCCAAGAGGTTGGTGGAGGAGAGGTACGCAGGGGAGACGGCGGCGGGGACGTACAAGGGGTGTACGGCGTACAACGATTATCGGGAATTGCTGGCGAGGCGGGACATTGACGCGGTTGTGATAGCAACGCCGGACCACTGGCACGCGCTGATGTCGATTGATGCGGCGAAGGCGGGGAAGGACGTGTATTGTGAGAAGCCGATCTCCGTGACGATTGGTGAGGGCAGGCATGTGGCGGAGGCGATGCGGCGGTATGGGCGGGTGTTTCAGACGGGGACGCAGTATCGGTCGATACCGACGATTCGGCGGGTGGTGCAGTTTGTGAGGGAGGGCGGTATTGGGAAAGTGAAGGCGGCGTTTTGTTTGCTGGATCCGATCTACTGGGCGCTGAAGGATCCGCGATTCAGTGAGTGTTGGAAGGTGTTTGACCCGGAGCAGCACAAGAAGACGTACACGCCGCTGGAGTTTGCGATGCCTGCCGAGGCTGTGCCGGGGGGCCTGGACTGGGAGCTATACGTGGGCCCTGCACCGTGGCGGGCGTATAACCGGGTGTATCACACGAATCCGTCGCCGGGTGTGGTGCCGTGGTGCTTCAGCGATGCATTTGGGGTTGCGGCGATCACGTGGCATTTATCGCACAGCACGGACGTGATTCAGTACGCGTTGGGAATGGAGCGTAGCGGGCCCGTGGAGTTGATTCATCCGAGCGAGGGGGGGTTCCCGACGATGACGGCGCGGTACGCGAATGGGACGCTGCTGCATTTTGTGGATCATTGGGGGATGGTGCGGGATGTGTATCGCGCGGTACCTGCGACAGCGCGACTGGGGGGCAATTTCGGGG
>CAYVKG010000013.1:0-25460 GCA_964451955.1 uncultured Tepidisphaeraceae bacterium | reverse complement strand
AGGAGGACACAATGCGTACTCGCTGGTTCGCTCTGGCCTTACTGGTCAGCGTACTGCTGGCCGCCTGCACCACTACCCCCCCCCTGGCCCCCCCCCCCCCCCCCCCCCCCCGCCCCCCCCCCCCCCCCCCCCCCCGGCCCCCCCCCCGCCCCCCCCCCCCGCCGATGTCGCCGGGGGGGCCGATCGACGGGACGCCGGAGGTTCTGGAGGCGTTGGCGGTGGCGACGAAGGAAGTGATTATCGGGGCGAATGATCATCACGCGAATTTCTTCCAATGCGTGCGGAATCGTGGGCAGACCTACTGCGATGCGGAGATAGGGCATCGCGGGGCGTCGGTGGGGCACTTGGCGTTCATTTCGTATCGGTTGGGCAGGTCGGTGAAGTGGGATCCGGTGAAAGAGGAGTTTGTGGGGGATGAGATGGCGAATCGCTTGAGGTCTCGGGCGATGCGGGAGCCTTGGCGGGTATGAGAGCGTTTCAATCAGGGAGGGGGGCAGGTACAGAGGACAGGGAATCATGAAATGCGCAAATTCTCTCGTGGTGATGTTGGTTGCGTGGGGTTGGGTGGTGGGGTGGGCGAAGGGGGCGATGGACGCTGGGGCAATACTGAAGGATCCCGTGCAGCGGGAGAAGATAGAGAAGGCGCTGCCGGCGAAGGCGATTGTGCAGCCGGCTAAGGCAAGGAAACTGCTGATATTTGATTTGAATGTGAATTATGGGGGGCATCCGTCGATGTACTACGCGGAGGCGGCGTTTGAATTGATGGGGGCGAAGACGGGGGCGTTCACGACGGTAGTGAGTCGGGATCCGGCGGTGTTCAAGAGGGAGAGCTTAAGGCGATTTGACGCCGTGTTTTTCAACAATAACGTGGGGAATTGCTTTACGGACCCGGAACTGCGGCGGGATTTGATGGAGTATGTTACGGGTGGCGGGGGGATCATGGGGGTGCACGGGACGACGGTGGCGTTTACGCAGTGGCCTGGCGCGGTGGAGGACTGGGCGGAGTTTGGGGTGATGATCGGTGCGCGTGGCGCGAATCACAAGAAGAGCGATGAACTGGTGGTGGTGAAGTTTGATGATCCGGGTCATCCGTTGAATGCGGCGTTGTTGCCGGCGTTTGAGTATCGGGACGAGTTTTTCCGATACCAGGATGTGTATTCGCGGAATCGGGTGCGGGTGTTGTTTTCGATTGACACGGCGAAGACGGATATGAAGCAGGAGCCATCGTATGGGAACCTGGTGCGGAAGGATAATGACTATGCATTGGCGTGGGTGAGGAACTATGGACGTGGGCGGGTATTTCACTGCACGATTGGGCACAATCCGTCGGTGTTCTGGGACGCGAAAATGCTGCAGTTCTACCTGGGGGCGATTCAGTTTGTGGTGGGGGATTTGCCATGTCCGACGATACCGAGCGCGAAGTTGACGGCGGCGGTGAGGGCGCAGGAGAGACTGGGATGGCGGCTGGGCGTGGAGGCGTATACGTTTCACAGATTCACATTTTTTGAGGGGATTGAGAAGACGGCGGCGATGGGCGTGCCATTTGTGGGGGGCTTGAGTTTTCAGAAGGTGAGCAAGGAGATCGACAAGTTTTTTACGCCGGATTTGTCGGACGACGAGTTGCGGCAGGTGCGGATGAAGCTGGATGAGGCGGGGGTTCGGTTGTTGACGTATTACATTGACAAGGTCCCTGGGGATGAGGCGGGATGCCGGAAGGTGTTTGAATTTGGTCGGAAGATGGGGATCGAGACATTCATGACAGAGCCGGAATTGGGGGCACTGGATACGATTGAGAAAATGTGTGACGAGTATGGAATCAATGTGGGCTTACACAATCACGACGAGAAAGCATCGCCGACCTATTGGAGTCCGGAGGCGATCTTGAAGGTGTGTGAAGGTCGGAGCAAGCGGATAGGAGCTTGCGCTGATATTGGGTATTGGATGAGAGGTGGGATAGATCCGATCGAGGGGGTGCGAAAGCTTGGGGAGCGGTTGATTACGGTGCAGATGCATGACCTGAATGAGATTAGCAAAGACGGACATGACGTAGTGTGGGGGACGGGGAAGGGGCGTACGGAGGAATTCTTGAAGGAGATGAAGCGATTGGGGCTGAAGCCGACGATGTTTGGATTGGAGTATTCATACGATTTTGACAAATCGGGTCCGGCGGTTAAGCAGAGCGCCGAGTTCTTCGATGGCGTGAGCGTGAGATTGGCAGAGTGAGGGGCTTCTTGTGGGGTGGCGATTGGAACGGGCGTTCTTTTGGGGGCTTGCATGTGTCGGCGGTGGGTTGGGGATGTGTGTTTTCGGCAGGAATCAGATGTCGTCCGGGGACTTTGGATGTATAGTAATACTGCCGAGGCACACGCGGGAGGATTCATGACAAGGCGATCGTTGGGAGTGCTTGGTTTGGTGATGATGTTAGGGGCGGTGTGTCTAGGCGAGGAGTGGCAGAATCCCAAGGCGAACATCCCGCCGAAGGCCGCGCCGCAACGTCGTAACGCCGGGGAGGGCCTACCGCCATTGCCGCTGCCGGCGACGCCGCTGCGTCGATCGGAGAAGAAGCGGGAGCCCTCGCCGCCGGCATTGGTGGGGAACGTGACATTTTCTGACCTGACGGCGAAGAAAGCGGGGCTGAACTGGCAGACGACGATCATTGATCTGGAGAAATGGGTTGCGTTCACGAATGATCAGCTTTCGCAGCGTTACCGGTTCGTGAACACGGACTTTTCGAAATTCAGTTATGATCCGGCCGAGTTGCCGATCCTTTATTTCACGGGGTGGAAAGCGTTGCCGAGGTTTGATGAGGGGACGATTTCGCGCCTTCGGCAGTATTTGATGGCGGGGGGGACGTGGGTTGTGCATAGCAACTGCGGCAGGCCGGAGTTCAACGATTCGTTTCGTCGGGAGATCCGACGGGTTTTTGATGATCGGGAGCTATCGGGCTTGCCGACGGATCATCCGATTTTCTCGGCGTTCTATAAGGTGACGTCGATGCGAGTGAGGAAGGGGAAGGAAGCTTGGCAGACGGTTGGGCCGTATCTGGAAGCGATCAACATCGGGACACGGGCGGCGGTGATCTTCTCGCCGATCGACCTTTCGTGCGGGTGGAATGCGGAGGCGAATCCGATCGAGGGGGGGGTATTGTACGACCAATCGGATGCGTTGAAGCTGGGGTCGAACATCATGACGTATTGTCTTGCGGAGTATCAGTATGGTCGTTTCTTCGCGAATGCGAAGGTATATCACCAGGCGACGGACGCGACACGCGACCAACTGGTGCTGGGGCAGGTCGTTCACAATGGGGACTGGGATCCTACGCCGCATGGGTTGCCGAACCTGCTGAAGACGATTGATCAATCGACGACGCTTCATGTACAGTTCAAGCGTGTGCCAGTGGACGCTGAGAAGGGGGATATCTATGCCTATCCCGTGTTGTACATGACGGGTCTGCGGAAGTTCCAGTTCACTGAGGCGACTCGGAAGCGGCTTCGGGAGTACTTGGACAACGATGGGACGTTGATTGTGGATGACGCAGTGGGGAGCAGCGAATTTGACCGGGCGTTTCGGGAGGAGATAAAGCAAATCTACAAGGATCGGCAGTTGCGGGTGCTGAAGGAGGACCATCCACTGTACAGTTTTGTGTATGACACTAGGAAGGTTGGATTGTCGCCGCTGGCGCGCCAGGCATTTGGATCGACGATCGCGCCGCAACTGGAGGTGATTGAAGTGGACAGCCGGTTGCCGGTTGTTTATTCGCGGCTGAGCATGTCGGCGGGGTGGGAGCAGTTGCCGCGAGCATACAATCTGGGGTATGCGGACGAGGACTCGCTGAAACTGGGTGTGAACGTATTGATGTACGTTGTGTCGCACTAGGCTCGGTTGAAGAGCTTGCGGAGCGGGATGGGGCGGATGGCGGGCGGTGTCATGTCAGCCGACGGCGTGACTGGGGAGGTTGAGGGAGGAGAGGGCGGAGGCTGCGATCAGGCGGCCGATGCTGATGGAGGCGGTGGCGGCGGGGCTGGGGGCGTTAAGCACGTGGACCATTCTGGGGGCGGTTTGGATGGCGAAATCATCGACGAGCTTTCCGGAGGGGTCCAAGGCTTGAGCGCGGATGCCGGCTCCACCGGGGAGGAGGTCTTCGATCGTGATTTCGGGCATCAATCGCTGGAGGGCCTTGAGGAAGGCCTTCTTGCTGAAGGAGCGATGCATTTCGCCGATGCCCGTTTTCCAGAACTTGAAGGCCATCTTCCAGAAGGCCGGGTAGGTGAGGGTTTGGAAGAGGTCACGGGGGTTGATTTGAGTCCAGGTGTAGCCATGGCGACCGAGGGCGAGGACGGCGTTGGGTCCGGCTTCGACGCCGCCGGCGATCATGCGGGTAAAATGGACGCCGAGGAACGGGAAGGCAGGGTCTGGGACCGGGTAAATGAGATTTCTGCAGAGGGGCCAAGCCTGGGGAGCAAGTCTGTAGTATTCGCCGCGGAACGGGATGATCTGAAGATTGGGCTTGAGGCCGCACATTCGGGCGATGCGATCGGACTGGAGTCCGCCGCAGTTGATGAGTCCCTGGGCGGAGAAGTCGCCTTGGGTGGAGTGGAGGATGATGGCGTCGGGTTTCTGGGTGACTTTGAAGACTTTGGCGGAGGTAAGGACTTGGCCTCCATGTTGTCGGACGGTGTCAGCGTAGGCGTAGGCGACGGCTTTGTAGTCGATGATGCCGGTTTCTCGGACGCACATGCCGGCGATTCCCGCGACGTGGGGTTCATACTCGCGGATTTCATCGATGGTCAATCGGCGGAGGTCGGCCAGACCGTTGGCGGCGCCTCGGCGTTGGAGTTCGTATAGCCTGGGGAGTTCGGACTCCCGGGTGGCGACGACGACTTTGCCACAATTGTCGACGGGGATGTTTCGTTGTTGGCAGAACTGGTATAGGGCGTTGCGCCCCTCGGAGCAGAGTTTTGCCTTGAGCGAGCCGGGTTTGTAGTACATGCCGGAATGGATGACGCCGGAGTTACTGCCGGTCTGATGGGCGGCGAGTCTTGACTCGGCTTCGAGGACGATGACGCTGGCGTGATGCTCGGAGGCGAGCGCCATGGCGGTGGCGAGGCCGACGATTCCTCCGCCGATGACGGCAATATCGGTTCGTGCAGAGGATCCAGTGGTGAGGGGAATCGGAGAGGCGGTGAGCGTATTCATCTATTGTACAGACCTTTTGTGCACGTTCTTGTAGTAGTCCGCGATGTCATCCCATGCGGCGGTTTCGTCCCATTCAAGGGCATTGAAATCAGGGATGTCGGTATTGATGCGAACTCGGGGCTCGGCAAAGTCGGTCTGTTTCTTGAGTTCGATGGGGCAGGGGAGATTAAGACGTGGTCGCATCTCTCTGGCGAAGCGTTCGGCGAAGGCGCCTTGGGATTCGACGTAGCCGGAGGGGTTGGTCTTCAGGTACGTGGGGGCGGCGGGGATTTGGGATGCGAATCGGGCGTAGAGTTTGGCCAGGAGCGACACGTGTATGTTGTCGCGGACATAGGAGGGTTGAGAGACGGACGGGGTGGCGCCAGCGAACCAATGTTTCATGAGGAAGGCGGTGAAACGTGGTTCTTCGTATGGGCCAAAGGGATTGGGAATGACGAAATGTGCCAGGGCGAGGTTCTCTCGCCAGCAGTAATAGCGGAAGGTCTGGGAGGTGAGGCCCTTGGAGAGGCCATAGGGGGAGACGGCGGGGAGATCTTGCGAGCCCGCGCCTTCGCCTGGTTCGAAGACCGATCCAGTGAGCAGGATCTTGTGGCAGCCGGCGGATTTGAGGGCCTGGAGAGTGGGAAGGAGGTTGTGGGCGTTATTGGAAAGGGCGGAGAAGGGGTTGAAGTCGGGGGACTTGTAGTTGGTGACGTCAGCGGCGTGGTGCGCGAGCAGATCTAGGGGGGCGAGTGACTCGATGAGTTCGAGAAAAGCGGGGTCGCCGAAGGCGGGGCCGTAGACTGGAGTGCAGAGGTTGGCGACGAGTGTGGCGCGTGTCTTTCGGGGTTCTTCGGGGTAATCGGCGGGTCGTTTTCGGAAGGTGGCGGTGATGGCGTGTCCGGCGTTGGCCAATTCCTTCAGGAACCAGAATCCAGTGAAGGAGGACGCGCCAGTGAGGAGGATCTTCATAATTCGGCAACCCGTTACGAGAGACTCAGGGGCATGAGCGACGACAACTCACTGAACCTTCAGATGCCATTGGGGGTCGAAGTCGCGATGGTTTCGGTCTTTGTCGGAGATGACAGTTGGGGGGAAAGGCCACTGGATGGCGAACGTGGGGTCGTTGTATCGGATGCCTCGCTCGTGGGAAGGGGCATAGAACTCATCGACGAGGTAAAGGGCTTCCGTCTGGTCGGCAAGGGTGATGTAGCCGTGGGCGAAGCCTTTCGGTACGTAAAGCATCCGGCGGTTTTCGGCGGAGAGTTCGGCGGCGAAGGACTGGCCGAAGGTCGGGGATTCTTGTCGGATGTCGAGTATGACATCAAGGAGAGTGCCGCGGATGCAGCTGACGAGTTTGGTTTCGGCGTGGGGGGGGAGCTGATAGTGCATGCCGCGGAGCGTGCCTTTCTTGACGTTGTAGGATTCGTTGGCCTGGACGAAGTGGGAGGAGAGGCCGTGAGCGGCGAATTCGTTGGCGCAGAAAGAGCGGGCGAAGTAACCGCGGTCGTCGCGGCGGATTTCGAGGTCAACGATAAACGCGCCTTGAAGTGGGGTGGATGTGAAGATCATGGTTCAGGGTTTCAAGAGAAGTGAGCGCGGTACCAGTCGATGGTCAATTTCAGGCCCTGGTCGAAGCCGTATTGGGGGGACCAGTTGAGCTGGGTTTTTGCCTTGGTGGAGTCGAGACACTGGACAGGGATTTCGTTGTTGGCCTGGTTGAGGATCTGGGGCGCAAGATCGGTTCGGTTCATGGCTTTGAGGACGCGATCGACAACGTCGATGACGGAGAGTCGGAGGCCGTAGGAGAAGTTGAAGGCTTCGCCGGAGAATTTGCCGTTTTGCATCTGCTGGGCGAGGGTGAGGTAGGCGTGCGCGCCGTCTTCGGCGTAGATGTAGTCGCGAATGAACTTGCCGTTGGAACGGATGACAGGGGGGCGGTTCTGGAGGACATCGCGGATGGTACCGGGGATGATGCGGTTGAAGTTGAGGTCGCCGGGGCCGAAGAAGTTTCCGCAGCGAGTGACGGCAACGGGAAGGTTGTAGGAGACGAAATAAGCGCGGGAGATGAGGTCGGCGCAGCTCTTGGAGACGTCGTAAGGGTGTTCTCCGCGGAGTGGAAAGGATTCATCGTAAGCTTGTCCCTGAAGGTTGCCGTAGGCCTTGTCCGAGGAGGCGATGAGGATGCGTTTGATGCGAGGCGAGTGAAGGCGTGCGGCTTCGAGAAGGTTCCAGGTGCCTTCGATGTTGGCGCGGAATGTGGGCAGTGGCGAGCGGTTGGCGGCGCCGACAATGGTCTGGGCGGCGAGGTGGAAGATGGTGTCGATTTCGTATTCGTTGAGAGAACGTTCGATGGTGTGGAAGTCCTCGATCTGGCCGCGGACGGTGGTGACCCTGTTCTGGAGGTTCCAGGCGGGGTCTGGGGAATAGAACAGGGATTTGGGAAGGGAGTCGCGGACAAGTGCGACGACATTGGCGCCGGCGTCGACGAGGAGGCGAGTGAGGTGAGAGCCGAGGAGGCCGGTAGCACCGGTGATGAAGACGCTGGAGCCTTTCCAAGTGGGTTGGGTCATGATTCCTCAGTGAGTTGATTAGCCTTGGGTAGGGGAGGGGTGGTTGGAGAAGTCGGCCCACGGTGGGGCGCCGGAGGCCCAGAGTTTCTCAAGGTATTCGCGGTCGCGTTGGGTGTCCATGCAGGCCCAGAACCCGCGGTGTTTGTACATGCACAACTGGCCATCGCGGGTGAGGTTGACGAGAGGGGTGCGTTCGAGGACACAGGATTCCTCCTGAGAGAGGTATGGGAGGAATTGGCGTTGGAAGAAGAAGTAACCGCCGTTGATCCAGTTGTCGGCGAAGTCGGGTTTCTCGGCGAATTCCTGAACGAGAGGTCCGTTGGTCTTGAGTTCACCGAATCGCGAGGGTGGGTTGACGCCGAGGACGGTTCCGACTCGCTGGTGTTTGAGATGGAAGGCGTATTCGTCGGCGAGGTTGGCGTTGGTGAGGCCATCGCCGTAGGTGACGGCGAAAGTCGTGGCGTCGGCGAGGTAACGGGAGGCGGCGCGTGCGACGCGCGCGCCCGTCATGGTCAATTCACCGGTGTAGGCAAGCGTGACGGTCCAGTCCTGGTCATGGTCGACGGAGTGGACGGTGAGGTTATTGGTCTTGAGTTCGACCGTGAAGTCGGAGTTCATGGACGCGTAGTTAAGAAAATAGGCTTTGATGACTTCAGACTTATAGCCGCAGCAGAGAATGAACTTCTTGAATCCATGGTGGGCATAGGTTTTCATGATATGCCAGAGGATGGGGCGGTTTCCGACGGGCACCATGGGCTTGGGTCGGAGTTCGGTTTCTTCTCGGAGACGGGTTCCCATGCCGCCGCACAAGACGAAGACGGGTATGCTGGAGAGGTCGTTGCTCAAGATGGACTCCGAGGCAGAAGGAGCCGAAACGCGCGGCCTACGAGCCGCCTGAGGGTTACATCGGCAGAATCAGAGCGAGATTTCAGCTTCGCCTTGCGATCGTTGAACGGATTATTGGGCGAAGTATCGCCTGAGTGCGCGAGGCCAAAGCGCCCTTGTCCCGAGGCGCGAGCTGCCATTGATGCGCGAACCTCATACGCCGGACAATAGCATATTTGAGCTGGTGGGAGAAGAGCGATAGGCGGCGAGGTGGCGAAGACGGGGGTCTGGAGTCGCCAGGATCATGGATGGGTTTAGGGTGTCTTTGCGTATTTCCTTAGGTCGAGAGTTGCTGATAATGGTGCCCATTGGGCAGGATGCGGCTGTCGAGGCACTGAAGCGTGGATTCGGCGGTCGCGATAGCGGAATTGCGCGTCCGCGTAGGGTTGATGTGTTTTTGGAGTTGAGACGTGGCTGAAGAGGTTGTGGGGTATGTCAAGCGGGAGAGTAATGAGATGGAACTGCTGAATAAGATTGCAGATGGTTCAGCGTTGGTGGGAGTCGTGGGGCTGGGCTATGTTGGATTGCCGCTGTTGCGGGCGTTTCACGACGCAGGATTTCGGGTGCTGGGGTTCGACGTCGATGCCAACAAGGTTGCGAAGCTTCGGAAGGGCGAGAACTACCTGAAACACCTTGGGGAGTCGCTGGTTGCGGAGATGCTGAAGACGGGGCGTTTCCATGCGACAAGCGATGCGGGACGGCTTGGGGAGGCGGATGCGGTGATCAGTTGTGTTCCGACGCCGCTGGGGAGGCACATGGAGCCGGACCTATCGCTGGTGGAGCGGAGCGCAGAGGACATTGCCCGAACGCTTCGTCGGGGGCAACTGATCGTGCTGGAGTCTTCGACCTATCCTGGGACTACTCGGGAGGTGATGTTGCCGCGGCTTGAGGCGAGGGGTTTGAAGTGCGGGAGGGATTACTATCTGGCGTATTCGCCCGAGCGGGAGGATCCTGGTCGGAAGGACCACAGCACGCAGACGATTCCGAAACTGGTGGGAGGCATTGACGCAGTATCCGGGGAGGTTGCATTGGCGTTGTATCGACGTGCGATCAAGCAGGTGATCCCGGTGTCGTCGGCGGAGGTGGCGGAGGCCGCAAAGATATTGGAGAACACCTACCGTGCGATCAATATTGCCCTGGTGAACGAGATGAAGATCATCTTGACGGCGATGGGAATTGACGTCTGGGAGGTGATCAGCGCGGCGGCGACGAAGCCATTCGGTTTTCAGGCGTTTTACCCTGGTCCCGGTCTGGGGGGGCACTGCATTCCGATCGATCCGTTTTACCTGACGTGGAAGGCTCGGGAGGTGGGGCACGCGACACGGTTCATTGAGCTGGCTGGGGAAGTGAATCGGACGATGCCGGATTTCGTGGTGCATCGGACGATTATGGCGTTGAATGAGCGAGGAAAAGCGGTGAGGGGGAGCCGGATACTGGTGCTTGGCTTGGCTTACAAGCCGGACATAGACGATGTGCGGGAGAGTCCGAGTTTTGAGTTGATCGAGAAACTGGAAGATCTTGGGGCGGAAGTGGACTACAACGATCCGCTGGTCGCGGTGACGCACAAGATGCGTCGTCATGACCTGAGGATGCAGAGTGTGCGACTGACTCCGGAAACGCTGGCGGCGTACGACTGTGTTGTGATCGCTACAAACCACAGCGTCTACGACTGGCAGATGATCGGAGATCACGCAAAGCTGATCGTGGATACACGGAACGCGATGCGTGACGTGAAAGGGCTTGGCGGCAAAGTTGTGAAGAGCTGAGATTCGCATCGCGTTGTGCATGGAATGCGGCCAGCATGGGGTGGGGAGTGAGGTTGCGCGAGCTAAATCGAGACGGCCGTCTCGGAGAGGATCATGCAAATGAAAGAGGCACGGCAAAAGCCGTGCCTCGAGTGGTTCAGCTAACAATGGGTCGGGGTTTGCCTTGTGACAATCAGTGGCCGCAGCAGCAACCCAGCTGGTAGAAGCTGGGCATGGGGCAGCCGAGCTTCTCCCACTGTTTCAGGACGGGCTCGGCCTTACCGCAGCAATTGAGCGCCTGGACTTTTCCCCTGACGATCTTAACGATGGCATCACGGCCCGGGCCGAGGTAATTGCGCGGGTCGAACTCACTGGGCTTGTTGGCAAAGACCTCGCGGATCTTAGCGGTAAGGGCAAGTCGGAGGTCGGAGTCGATGTTGACTTTGCAGACCCCGTATTTCGTGGCGGCCAGGTTAAGCTGAGACTCTGGAACGCCCTTTGCGTTGGGCATCTTCCCGCCGTACTTGTTGATGAGTTCTACGTATTCCGGGGGCACGGAGGAACTGCCGTGCATGACAAGTGGCAAGCCGGGGCAGGTTTTCATGATCTGCTCGACGCGGTCGAAGGCGAGCTTGCACTCATTCTTAAACTTGTAGGCGCCGTGACTGGTGCCGATGGCGACGGCGAGGCTGTCGATGCCGGTACGTTTCCAGAAATCGGCGGCTTGGTTAGGGTCGGTGAGGTACTTTTGCATATTGGTTTCGAAGTCATCCGCGCCGACGACTTCTTCCTCAATGCCGCCGAGTTGTCCGAGTTCGGCTTCGACGGTGACGCCGGCGGCGTGAGCAACGTCGACGACGCTCTTGCAGAGCTTGACGTTTTCCTCGTAGGGGTGATGAGAGCCGTCGATCATGACGCTGGTGAAGCCGTCGTTGATGCAACCCTGTACGAGGTCGAGGGTATCGCCGTGGTCGAGGTGGATAGCGATGGGGAGTTCGGGGTGTTCTTCAACGGCGGCGTCGATGATCTTTTTCAGGTAGCGCATGTTGGCATATTTCCGGGCGCCCTTGGAGATCTGGAGGATCAAGGGCGATTTCTCGGCGGCGCACGCCTGGATGATCCCCTGAGTGATTTCCATGTTGTTGACGTTGAAGGCACCGACCGCGAACCCGCCGGTATAGGCCAAGTCAAACATTGGCTTGGTGGTCATCAGAGGCATAACTACATATCCTTTCTAAGGTTAAACGATTTTTGGCTCGTTTTGTGGAGCATCCTGAGGCGCACAGTTTAGAGAGTCTGCGCTGAAATTCAATGCACGGTGATTGTCTGCGGGAACAGCTTGGTGAGCGAAGATGGGAAGGTGAGTTGAAGGGTTAGCCGATCTGTGCGAGGAAGAGCGACTGACCGAACTGCGAGGCGAGTGCATCGCGGAGTGGGCGGTGATCAGGATGGGTGAGATTGGGGTCGCTGTTGAGGAGGTCGAGGGCATCGAGTTTGGCCTCGTGGAGGAGTTCGATTTCCTGGGTGATGTCGGCGAGTTTGAATTGAGGGAGCCCATGCTGCCGGATTCCAAAGAAATCGCCCGGGCCGCGGAGCTTGAGGTCGGTTTCGGCGATATCGAAGCCGTTGCTGGTACGGACGAGTGCGGCGATACGGGCGGCGGCGTCTTCAGAGGCGGCATCGGAGATGAGGAGGCAATGGGACTGGTGTTGCCCTCGACCGACGCGCCCGCGGATCTGGTGGAGTTGGGAGAGTCCGAAGCGGTCTGCGTTTTCGATGACCATGACGGTGGCGTTGGGGACGTCGATACCGACTTCGATGACGGTGGTTGCGATGAGCACATCGACGAGGTGGTCGCGGAAGCGGTTCATGGTGAGTTGCTTTTCGTTGGTGGGCATGTGGCCGTGCAGTGTGGCGAGGCGGAGGTTGGCGAGAGGGCCCTTGGAGAGTCGGTCGAATTCGGTCTTGACGGACTTGGCGTCCTGGATGCCATCGTCGTCGATTTGGGGCACAACGATATAGGCCTGTCGTCCGGTCGCGACCTGTTGGCGCACGAAGTTGTAGGCCTGGCTGGCTTGGTTGGTTTTGAGCCAGGTGGTGGTGATGGGCTGACGCCCCGGGGGGAGTTCGTGGAGCGTGGAGATGTCGAAGTCAGCGAAATAGGAGAGGGCCAGGGTTCGAGGGATGGGAGTGGCGGTCATGACGAGGTAGTGCGGTGCGAGGCCTTTTGACTTGAGGAGGGCTCTTTGTCGGACGCCTAGCTTGTGCTGTTCGTCGACCACAACGAGGCCGAGGTTCGCGAACTCGACGTCCTCCTGGAGCATTGCCTGAGTTCCGACAGCGATGTGGATTCGGCCGCTGGCCAGGTGTTTGGCGAGGGAGCCTTTGCTTTGGCGTTTGGTGCGATTGGTGAAGAGTTCGATGGCGACGCTGGAATCACAAAGGAGGTTATTAAGGGTGAGGTAGTGCTGTTCGGCGAGAACTTCAGTGGGCGCAAGGAGTGCGGACTGTAGCTTGTTGGCGACGGCGAGAAGCATGGCGTAGAGGGCGACAACGGTCTTTCCGGAGCCGACGTCACCTTGGAGCAGGCGGCTCATCGGGTTTGGGTTCTGGAGGTCGCGCACAATATCCCAGATGGCATCCTGTTGTGAGGAGGTGAGTGTGAAAGGAAAGCGTCGGCGGATGCGTTCATCGAGGAGCTTGTCGAGTCGCATGACGGGCGCGGTGAGTCGACCGGCGCGGAGTCGGCGGCTAAGGGCGAGGCCGATCTGCATGAGCATCAGTTCATCGTAGACGAGTCGGCGACGAGCATCGGCGGCTTCCTGCCAACTGGCGGGCCGGTGGATGGCTCGGAAGGCATCCCGACGGGGGAGGAGTCGGCGGGCGGCAAGGATTTGCGGGGGAAAGAACTCGGGGATGTTAGGGAGGGCGAGGTGGATGTGTTTGTTGATGATGCTCCAAAAAAAGGAGGAGGGGAGTCTGGCTGAGGCAGGGTAGATGGCGCGGAGGAGGTCTTCGCCCACGGGGGGGGCATCGGGCTCAATGGGTTGCCATTTCGGTTGGATCATTTGTGGAATACCGCGGAAGGAACGGACGCGGCCTTGGACACGGAGGATGAGTCCGGGGTGGATGCGTTGGCGGAGGTAGGAGCCGTTGAACCAGGTGAGGCTGAGTTTGCCCGTGGGGTCCTGGAGTGTGGCTAGGAAACGTGGGCGTCCGTGCGAAGGGATGTAGTCGCATGCGACGACCTCGCCGCGCGCGAACTGGATGGCGTTGGGGATGAGGTTTGCGATGGGCTGTTCCGAGCGTTCGAGTTGGTAGGCTCTGGGGAAGTACTCGATGAGGTCGGCGAGAGTGAAGATGTTGCGGGTATGGAGTTCTCTTGCGCGGGAGTTTCCGATGCCCTCGAGCGATTCGACAGGCGTGGCGAGGGACGCAAGAGATTGTGGTGATACGGCGCGGGGCATATCGTGAAAAGATTCTACCCGGCGAAGAGGGGGGCTGTATAATGAGCGTGAAGTGGTTGTTTGGGTGTTTGCGGGTGGAGGTGCGCATGCGAAAAGACACGAAAGGCCGCGGCGTGGATAGCGCAGTGATGGAAGACCTCGAAGGTCGGCGGTTGTTATCGGTTGGCATCGCGTGGGTTGGCTGGTCGCTGGCGAGTGACGGGGCAGGTCTGGTGGTGACAGCGGGACGTACCGCGAAGGTGAATGTCGTGGGGGGCGGGGACCGATTTGCGGGACAGTTTGTGGTGAAGTCGAGCGCCGGGACGAGGATGGTGGGTGGCATGGGTGCCGGGTTGCTGCCGGCGGGAAGCGAGCGAAGGGCGAGGCTTCAGATAGCGGAGCGGTTGAGCGATGGCCGGGTGCGGGGAACGATGTCAATTGATGGGCTGGGTCTGATGGGGAGCGATGGGGCGTTCAAAGCGACGGGGCGAATCAAGGGTGATCGTCTGACTCTGGATTTGGCGGACCAAGGGGCCGGTATTGGGAAGTTGGATGCGAGGATAAGCAAGAACGGGCGCGTGATAAGCGGGAAATTGATGTTGCGGGTCTATGGCGATGTGAACCGAGGAGTGGTGAGCCTGGCACTGGAGCGGAAGTCCGACGTGGAAACGGTTCTGGGATTTCGGCCTGTGGGAGACTCGTCGGCGGTTGAGGGTCGATGCGGCTTGATCTGGAAATGAGAGTTGACTACTGAAAACACTGGGCATTCAGAGCGATGGGGTGGGACCATTGTGTAGGGGATGCTTGCGATGGGGAATACTGCTTCATCCGGGCACTTGGAGGGGCAGGCCCAGGGGGCGACTTTGTGCGGCCGGTTCTGGTTGTGACTGTCTTGCATTTGGGAGGCCCTATCCGAACATCCGATGAATGGGATGGATGGCGGAGGCCATTGGCTTTGCCTGTCGAGGTTGGCTGAGGATGGCCGTACCATTACAATCCGGGAATCGCTGTCGCGTGCGCGTGGAGGGCAACATGGCCAGGCATGCATCGAAGCACCCGACTGAGTTGGAGCTTGAGATACTCAAGGTGGTCTGGCGGGAGGGTGAGGTGACAGTGCGCCAGGTGAGGAACGCGTTAGTGCCATGGCGTGATCTGGCGCACAACTCGGTGCTGACGATGATGAACATCATGACTCGCAAGGGATATCTGCGTAGCGAGAAGCAGGATGGTTGCCACCGCTACAAGGCGGCTGTGACGGAGCGGAAGACAGCTGGGGGCATGCTGCGCGACATTGTGAATCGAGCATTTGACGGGTCGTCGCTGGCTGCGATGGAGAGCCTGTTGCAGTCAAAGGATCTCGGCAAGGACGACTTGGATGAGTTGCGGCAACGGCTGGATCGCAAGGCCAAGAGGGGCAGACCGTGAATGGTGGCGGGGGCCGGATTGTCGCATGTCGACCGAACATCATCGCATGTTCCGCTTGGCCGGCCGAATCGAGCGGCGGTTTCGCGAGATTCATCGGCGGATGTGATTGATTGGGGCATTTCTGAACGGCGAGAAAACTATACGGTCCTTTGGCTTACTCAAAACGCAGGCAGGCCGAACGGATCTGCCGGGCGTTCAAAACAGTGAGGGAAGTCGCGTAGAAGGAGCCCTTTTTGCGCCTGTGCCCTGAAGCGTGGGGGGGTGCCGTTACGATAGGCATGATGGAGGCGACGTGTTGGGCTTAGATGCGTACAAGGGTGTTGATATCTGCGAGCATTTGCTGTTTGACGTTGTGGGGCAGTCGAGTGAGGCCGAGGTTGTCACCCCAGCCGTTGGTGAGTCCGACGGCGGCGCGGGTTTTTCTCGCGAGGTCGACTTGCGCGTTCCAGAGGGACTTGTAGAGCCAGGCGCAGGGAAGCCATGGTTTCTTGCCGAGTGGGGCGGTGTAGCGGATGGGGCTTGTGCGGTAGAGGTCATGTCCCAGGAGGCGGTCGTAGCAGTGGTCGCCGGCTTCGCCATCGCCCCAGAGGCAGAAGTTCCCCATCGAGCAATCGCTGGCGAACAGAGCCTTGTCGGGTCCGAACTGGCGGACGGCATTTCGCAGCTGGCGCATCAATTCAATGCCTCCAAGGGAGAGGGGACCGCCATGGGACTTGTGGTGGTCGATGCCGTAAGCGGAGAAGGTCTCGTCGAGGACAATGGCGTCGGGGTTGAGAAGTTCCATGATCCAGTGCGCCTGTTGGACGAGGTGTTTGCGCCACTGCGGGGAGGCGTGGGACATTTTCCAGGTTTTCCTGATGACATCGGGGCCTTCCCAGCCGAAGGGGACAGGATTCCCATCGGGGTTGACCTGAATGGAGTCTCGCATGTTCTCGAAGAGGGGCGAACCTTCGTCGAGGATGGTGTAGTGCATGTAGATGGCGGGTCGAACGCCGAGTTTTCGGGTGTTCTGGATGCGCTGGCGAATGATGTCGAGAGACATGGGGACAGGCCCGGCGGGGTCGTTAGGCATGGCGGTCCATTGTTTTCGGTCGGGGTGGATGAAATCGCCGTAGGAGAGGTAATAACCGTGCTGTGTAGCCATGCCGACGTGGAACTCGTTGAAGTGTTGGGAGTCGGCATCGTAGCCGGGGCCACGTGGACCATTGGCCTTTGCGGGACCGAGGAAGTCGAAGTAATGGACACGGACATCGCCTGGCCAGGCGATGGGGGGGAATTCTTCCTTGTGGGCGAATTGTCGAAAGACATTCCAGGCATGGGAGGGATCGGCGGAGTGAATGAGGAGGAAAGCGGTAAGGGCGAGGGACTGTCCTGGGGCGAGGCGGATGGTGGTGGCGGCGCGCCACGCGCGGGAAGCGGGTCCCTGGTTTGACTGGAAGAAGGCGGGCTGTGTGGGCAAGGTGAAGAGAGCAATGCGGCAGGGGGCGTTGTCGGCGGAGATGTCGAGGATTGGCAGGAGCAGGGGTGCGCGCGTGGAGGAATGGGCGGGGTTGCTGGCGGCGGGTTCGAGGTAGTGGCAGAGGAGCGGTTCGTTGCGGAGGTTCTGGCGGCAGTCTTTGAGGCGTTTCCTGGGGTCGTTGTCCGAGTCGCCGAGAGGGGAAGCGGATAGGGGGAGGTAGACTTGTTGGCGGGCGGGGTCGGGGCAGGGGCGTGCGCCGGTGAGGAATCCGGCGAGGACTTGAGAGGCTTTGTCGGAGGTGTTTCTTAAGGTGAGGGTGGCCCGGAGGAGGTCTTCGGTGGAGTTGTGGGAAGAACTGTGCAGTTGGTGAGTGAGGGAGAGCCGGATGGCGCCCGCGTTTTGGGATGGGGTGTTGGCGTTGAGGATCGATGCGACGGCGGGTGTCTGGTTTTCGATGGGTTGGCAGAAGGCGTCGAGGAGGCCGACGTTTTCGTCGGGTATGACGAGAGGCTGGTCGTTGACGGTGACCTGCTCGAATAGCGGGGATTGACGGGTTCGTCGGAAAGCGATCTGGAGCGGAGCCGAGGCTGCAGCGGGCAGCCAGGGAGGGTTGAGGGACGGCTTGAGGAGAGCGGCGGAGGTTAGGGAGAGGAATTGTCGGCGATTCACAGGTTGACCTCCTTGCGGGCGAGCACAGGCCTAGGGGCGGACGAGCCACCAGATGACGGGAATTCATTATCGTGGGGAACGGGGGACTGTCCAGATTCAGGCTTTGGCTGGAGCGAGGTGCGAGCCATATTGAGAGCGGGGTTTGGGGCTATAGCAGAGAGCCTTTGAGGATGAACAAGGCGACGGAGAAGTAGATGACGAGGCCGGTGACGTCAACGAGAGTTGCGACGAAGGGTGCGGAAGCGGAAGCGGGGTCGAAGCGGAGTTTTCGGAGGATGAAGGGGAGCATGGAACCGACGGTGGAGCCGAAGGCGACGACACCGATAAGGCTCGCCCATACGGTGGCGGCGATGAGGTAGGGGTGTCCTTCGTAGTGATGCCAGCCGAAGGCGTACCAGAGGACGATGCGGACAGCGCCGATGAGCCCGAGAAATGCGCCGAGGGAGAGTCCGGTGAGGAGTTCTTTGCAGAAGACTCGCCACCAGTCCTTGAGGCTGAGCTCATGGAGGGCGAGAGAGCGAATGATGATGGTGGTGGCTTGTGAGCCGGAGTTGCCGCCGGATGAGATGATGAGCGGGACGAAAAGTGCGACGACGGCGGCCTTCTCGATTTCGTATTCGAAGTGACCCATGGCGGTGGCGGTGAGGGTTTCGCCGAGGAAGAGCGCGGCAAGCCAGCCGCCGCGTTTGCGGAGCATCCGGTAGAAGCCGGTTTGGGTGTAGGGCGCATCAAGGGCTTCGGTGCCGCCGAGTTTCTGGATGTCTTCAGTGACTTCGGATTCGAGCACGTCGATAATGTCATCGACGGTGATGATCCCGAGCATGTGGTTGTCGGAGTCGACGACGGGGAGTGCGGTTCGGTCGTATTTTCGGAAGGACTGCACGACTTCTTCGCGGTCTGTGGAGGCGGGGACGGCGACGAGGGGGTGGTCTTCGATTTCAACGACGCGGATGTCCGGGTTGGCGGTGACGAGCGAGGAGAGGGCGACCTCCTTGATGAGCTTGCCTTGAGGGTCGAGGACATAGAGGACGTCGAGAGTCTCTTTGTTCCTGGCGGAAGTTCGGACGTGTGCGAGAGCCTGGCTGGCGGTCATGGTGGGCAAGAGGGCGACGTACTGGGGAGTCATATAGCGGCCGGCGGTGTCGGGGGGATAGCCCAGGAGGTCGCGGGCGCATTTGAGCTGATCCGGGGAGAGTGTTTCGAGCAGACGTCGTGTGAACTCGGCCGGGAGTTCTTCGAGGAGTCTGGCCTGATCATCTGGGGGCATGTCGGCGAAGAGGGCACGAACCTGGTCGCTGGAGAACGATCGCAGGAGGTCTTCCTGGTGGTCGAGAGGCAGGTGCGAGAAGACATCGGCGGCGCAGTTGCGGGGCAGGATGCGGAAGACGGTGGCTTTGACATCGTCCTGGAGGTCGATGAGGATTTCAGCGATGTCGGAAGGGTCGAGTTCGAGACAGACCGAATGGAGCTGCTGCCAGTTCTTATGGCGTATTAGTTCGTCGATTTCGGGGTGCAGGAGGATTCCGAGCATTTTGGGTCTCCGGGGGCGAGGGACCAGAAGAAGTGTTCTTTGACTGCGGTGAGTTGAATTGCAGTGGGGAGGAATTACTCCTAAGGTGCGGGGAGGAACTTGATGCAGACGGGGGCGCCGCATTGGGCCTTGCTGTTGGTGGGGGTGAGTTTGCCGGTGGTGGGGTCAATCCTGAAGACGATGATGGAATCGGAATTCTGGTTGGCGACGAGGAGGTAGGAACCGGTGGGGTCGATGTTGAAGTTGCGGGGGTTCTTACCTAGGGTGTGTTCGAAGCCTTGAGGGGTGATCTTGCCGGTTTTGGGGTCGACGGAAAAGATGGCAATCGAGTCGTGTCCGCGGTTGGAGACGTAGAGGAACTTGCCGTTGGGATGTACGACGGTTTCGGCGGTGGTGGATGGGGCGTTGAAGTCTGTGGGGAGAGTGGAGAGGGTTTGGATCTCGGCGAGGGCACCCTTCTCCGAATTATATGAGAAGGCGGAGACGGCGTTGGCCAATTCGTGATTGACGTATAGAAACTTGCCGTTGGGGTGGAAGGCGAGGTGACGCGGGCCGCTGCCCGGGGTGATAGAGGCAAAGTGGGGATCATGGGGCGAGAGTTCGCCGGTGGTGGGCTGGAGACGATAGATGAGAACTTTGTCGAGGCCGAGGTCACAGGCAAGAGCGAACTGGTTGTCGGGCGAGGGATTGAAGGAGTGGGCATGGGGAGCTTCCTGGCGTTGTTTGTTGGGGCCTGAGCCCTGGTGTTGGACGGACGCGGACGCCGGCGAGAGGGAACCGTCGGGATTCAGGGGTAGGACGGCGACGGAGCCGCCGGCGTAGTTGGCGACGAGGGCGAACTTGCCGGTATGGTCGATCGAAACGTAGCAGGGCCCGGCGCCTGTGGAGGGCTGTTTATTGAGGGCGGTGAGTTTGCCGGCAGAGGGGTCAATGGAGTAGCTGGCGACGGTGCCCGATTTCTGGCCATTGTAATTGCCAATCTCGGAGATGGCGTAGAGGTACTTGCGGTTGGGGTGGATGGTGAGAAAGGTGGGGTGGGTGAGTTCGGCGGCGCAGCCCATGGGCGTGAGGGAAGGCACAGCGGGGTCGAATTTGAAGAGTTGGATGCCTTTGGATTTCGTGCCGGTGTAGGTGCCGACGTAAACGTAGAAGCTGGGGTGGGCAGTCTGGGGGAAGGCCGGCGCGGCGAGAGCGAGAGTTGCGAGGAGGGAAACGAGAATCCTCTGGATGGTCATGGGACACTCCTTGTATTGAGGATGCTACCATGGATGCGGAGGTGAGGTAAGGCGAGAATCGAACATGGATTGGAGGGGTTGGAAAGGAGGTAACGAGAGGGTAAGGTTGAGAACTCAAGAGATGCAAGCGATGGGAGGTCTGGATGGCCGGCGTGAGTCGTCGCGGATTTCTGGCGGGGGTGGGGGCCATGGCATTGGGTGGGGAGATTTCGGGTGGGGAGGTTGGGAGCAGGCCGAACATTCTGTGGATTGTGAGCGAGGACAATAACTGCCGGACTGTGGGGTGCTATGGGAACCGGCTGGTAGACACGCCGGTGATTGATGGCCTGGCGCGGGAGGGAGTGCTGTATGAGAACTGCTTTTCGGCGGCACCAGTGTGCGCGCCGTCGCGGTTCACGCTGATCACGGGAGTCAATGCGACCAGTTGCGGGCCTGCGCACCATATGAGGGCCCAGGGGAAGATACCGGGATTCTTCAGGGGTTTCCCGGCGTATCTGAGGCAGGTGGGGTATTACTGCACGAACAATGCAAAGACCGACTACAACGCGGCGATCGACATGAACGACGCATGGGACGAATCGAGCCGGAACGCGCACTGGAGAAAGCGGCCGGCGGGTAAGCCGTTCTTCGCCGTGTTCAATCATGAGGTGACGCACGAGTCGAGTCTATTCCCGCAGAATCGGGGGAAGTACAAGGCTGTGAAGGCCCCCGTGGATCCGGCGAAGGTGGAGTTGCCGAAGTACCATCCGGACACCCCGGAGTTCAGAAGGGACTGGGCCGACTATTTTGACCAGATGAGCCTTCTGGATGAGCAGGTGGGGCGGCTGCTGAAACAGTTGGAGGAGGATGGTCTGTCGGAGGACACGATCGTGTTCTATTACGGGGACAACGGGGGGATTCTGCCGCGGAGCAAACGGTTCTGCTATGACAGCGGGCTGCATGTGCCGTTGATTGTGCGATATCCGAAGAGGTGGGAGCATCTGGCGGGCGTGGCGAAGGGAGGGAGGTTCGCCGGGCCGGTGTCGTTTGTGGATTTCGCGCCAACGGTGCTGAGTCTGGCAGGGGTGGAGGCTCCGGCGTACATGGAGGGGCGCCCGTTCGCTGGATCGACGAGGGTGGGGGAGCAGAAGTATGCGTTTGGGTTTCGCGGGCGGATGGATGAGCGGTACGACATGGTGAGGACGGTGAGGGATAAGCGGTATCGGTATGTGCGGAATTACATGCCGCACCTGGTCTATGGGCAACATGTGCGGTACATGTTCAACATGAGGTCGGTGAAGGCATGGGAGAGGCTCCACAAAAAGGAAACTCTGGTGGGGGCACAGAAGGCATTCTGGGGGGAGAAGCCGGCGGAGGAGTTGTACGATGTGCTGATCGATCCGTGGGAGGTGGAGAATCTGGCGGGGAGGGCGGAGTATCACGGGAAGTTGGCGGAGTTGAGGGCCGCATGCGAGGAGCAGATACTGAGGACGCGGGACAATGGGTTCATACCCGAGGGATCGGGTTTGGAGGGGTATGAGAAGGCAAAGGATGAAAAGCTCTATCCGCTGAAGAGGATTCTGGATGTGGCGAACGTCGCCACGAAGCGGGAGGAGGAGAATCTACAGAAGCTGGCGGAGCGGATGGAAGATGAGAACGAGTGCGTGAGGTATTGGTCGGCGATGGGGTGTTTGATGTTGCGAGAGAAGGCGAAAGGGGCCAGAGAATCGCTGGTGGCCAGATTGGGTGATGAATCAGGGCATGTGAGAGTTGTGGCGGGGGAAGCCTTGGTGTGGATTGGAGAAACGGAGCGGGGGCTGAAGGCGCTTTCGGAGCTGCTGGTGAAGAGCGAGAATCCGTGGGTGAGGTTGCAGGCGGCAAACGCGATGGAGAACTTGGGCGAGAGGGCCAAGGGTGCGCTGGCGGCGATTGAGGAGGCGAATCGCGACGCGACCGATTACGTTCAGCGAGCGATTGGGTATACTGCGGCTGTGCTGAAGGGGGAAGAGGTGAACGAAGTGGACTAGGCTTGGGGCGACGGTTAATGGCCAAGCCGACATGACCAGGGCTTGGCGGATGTCGAAGGGCTTCTTTTGATGAGGTGGACAGCGATGAGTATGCAGGACATCGGAGTTGCGGTTGTGGGCGCGGGGTTCATCGGGCCTGTGCACGTGGAGGCGTTGCGGAGGTTGGGCGTCAGCATTCGGGGGATTCTGGGTTGTGATCAGAAGGAATCGGACTCGGCGCAGAAGTCGTTGGGATTGCCGAAGGCATACAGGAGTTTTGAAGAGTTGCTGGCAGATTCCTCCGTTCAGGCGGTGCATCTGGCGGTGCCCAACGTGCTCCACTATGAGCTGTCAAAGAAGGCGATTCTGGGTGGGAAGCACGTGATGTGCGAGAAGCCGCTCGCGATGAACGCGAGGGAGTCCGGGGAATTGGCGTCGCTGGCGAAGGGGAAGAAGTTGGCGGCGGGGGTATGTTACAACCTGCGGTTCTATCCGCTGAACCTGGAGGCGCGGGATCGGGTGGCGAAGGGCGAGGTGGGGAAGGTATATCATGTGAATGGCAGCTATGTGCAGGATTGGCTGCTGTATGACACGGACTACAACTGGCGCGTGCTGGCGGACCAGGGAGGCGCGTTGCGGGCGGTGGCGGACATCGGCACGCACTGGATTGACCTGATCCTGACGATCACGGGGCTGGAAGTGGAGGAGGTGTTTGCGGATTTGAAGACGGTGCATGAGGTCCGAAAGCGGCCGACGGGCGAGGTGCAGACGTTTACGGCGAAGGGCGCGGCGCCTCGTGCGACCGAGCCTGTGAACATCACGACGGACGATTACGCGGCGATGATGTTTCGGTTCAAGGGCGGGGCGCGCGGCACGCTGTATGTCTCGCAGGTGAATGCGGGGCGGAAGAATTGCCTGCGGTATGAGATTGCGGGTGAAAAATGCTCGCTGGCATGGAATGGTGAGCAGCCGGACGATCTGTGGATCGGTCGGCGCGAAAAGGCGAATGAATGGATGCTGCGAGATCCGTCGCTCCTGGGAGATCTGGCTCGTGGGTACACGAATTATCCGGGCGGGCACCATGAAGGGTTCCCGGATGCGTTCAAGCAGTGCTTCAAGTCGTTTTACCAGTACATTCTCGCCGGTGATTACAACGCCAGACCGATGTTTCCGACGTTTGAGGAAGGGCATCGGGAAGTGGTTCTTTGCGAGAAGATCCTGGAAAGCCACAAGGCGCAGAAGTGGATAAGGGTCTAATGGCCAGTGGTTGCCGACCACTGGTCGGGAATTCGTGGAATGCCACGAATGACACCGCGTGAGGCTGGGTTCTCGGCGGCGTCTTCGCGGTCGCTTTGGGGAAATGGGAGGAGTCATGAAGCTCGGATTTGTGACGGCGATTCTGCCCGAATTGTCATTGGAAGAGGTGTTGGGGTTCGCGAAGGGAGAGGGGTTCCAATGTGTGGAGGTGATGTGTTGGCCGGTGGGGAAGGCGGAGAGGCGGTACGCGGGGGTGACGCACATCGACGTGGCGAATTTCGGGCCGGCCGAGGCGGAGAAGGTGAGAGCGTTGTGCGCGAGAACGGGGGTGAGCATCAGCGGGTTGGGGTACTATCCAAACCCGCTTGCTCCCGATCAGGCGGAGGCCGATGTGTATGTGGCCCATATCAAGAAGGTGATTGCGGCGTCGGCGCTGTTGGGGGTTAACCAGATGAACACGTTTGTTGGAAGGGACTGGACGAAGAGCGTGGATGCGAACTGGCCGAGGTTCAAGGCGACGTGGGGGCCAATCATGAAGTACGCCGAGGAACAGGGTGTGAAGGTGGGGATCGAGAACTGCCCGATGTTTTTTACGAACGATGAATGGCCGGGCGGGAAGAACTTGGCGACGAGCCCGGCGATCTGGCGGCGGATGTATGCGGACATTCCGAGCAGGAATTTCGGGCTAAATTATGATCCATCGCACTTTGTTTGGCAGCGGATGGACTGGTGCAAGCCGTTGAAGGAGTTTGCAAACCGGATCTTCCACGTGCATGCGAAGGACGTGAGGATCGAGAGAGAGAAGCTGGATGAGGTGGGTATATTGGCCAATCCGAATCAGTATCACACGCCCAAGATCCCGGGGCGCGGAGAGATTGACTGGAAGGTGTTCATCGGCGAGTTGAAGAAGGTCGGGTATGACGGGCCGGTGTGCGTTGAGGTGGAGGATCGGGAGTTTGAAGGGACGCTGGAACTGCGGAAAGAGTCGTTGCGGAAGGCCGGCGCTCATTTGAGGCCGTTCGTGACGTAATGGTGAGGTTGTTTCTCGGGTTGATGAGATCGGGGTGTGAGAGTGAAGGTCGGCGTGGCTGTTTATGCGAGCGTGGATCTGGGTGGGACAAACATCAAGGCGGCGTTGGCGGAGGCGGATGGAAGGGTGATTTGCGCGAAGTCAATGCCGACGCTGTCATATGAGGGACCAGGAAGGGTGCTGCAACGCATTGGGGATCTGGTGAATGATCTGGTGAAGGAATGTGGAGTGAGGCCGGCCGGGCTGGGCATGGCAGTGCCGGGGCTGGTGGATTTGAATGCCGGGGTAACGAAGTTCTTGCCGAATTTCCCGACGCAGTGGCGGGATGTGAGAGTGAGAGAAATGTTGGAGCCGACGGTAACCTGTCCGGTGTATCTGATGAACGATGTGAGGACGGCGACGCTGGGTGAACTGACGTTCGGGCATGGGAAGAATGGGGGAACGATGGTGTTCTTTGCGCTGGGGACGGGGATTGGCGGGGGCGTGGCGATCGACGGGAAACTGAGGCTGGGGCCTTTGGGTGCGGCCGGAGAGATCGGTCACCAGATTGTGGAACTGGACGGAAAGAAATGCGGGTGCGGGGCGCGAGGGTGTTTGGAGACTGTCGCGAGCGGGCCCGCGATCACAGCGGAGGGGGTGAGATTGATGTTGAATGGGCTGGCGCCGAAGCTGCATGAGTTGGTCAGGGGAGATGTTTCCCAAGTGACGACGAAGGAGATGGCGATGGCGGCGGAAGCGGGGGATGAGAATGTCAAAGATGTGATCGTCAGGGCGGCGAGATTTCTCGGTGTAGGTGTGGTGAACGTGGTGGTGGCGTTACATCCGGACTTGGTGGTGTTGGGTGGGGGGGTGGCGCAGATTGGTGATCTACTGTTTGACACGGTGCGCCAAACGATGAAGGAGAGTGTCGGGATGTTCCCGACGGATGGGGTGCACGGCGCGCCGTCGATGTTGGGGGATCCGGCGGGGCTGTGGGGGGGGGTGGCGCTGGCGTGGGGGGGGTCTTGCCAGGGGTGACACGCAGAGTCGGCAGCTGGAGAGAGTT
>CAYVKG010000012.1:49730-70299 GCA_964451955.1 uncultured Tepidisphaeraceae bacterium | reverse complement strand
AAGCGTTTCTGGAATCGCTCAAACCGGAACTGGAGCTGGCGAACAAGTACGATTCGCGACTGGCGATCGAGAATCACGGCTCGTCGCTGCTCGACTCGGTTGATTCGTTCAAGGTGTTTGTCGAGCTGAACACGGAGCCTCGCTTGGGGATCGCGTTGGCGCCGTATCATCTTCAGGGGATCAAGGCTCCTGTGGAGCAGGTCATCAGGATTTGCGGGAGGCAGTTGTTTTTCTTTTACGCCTGGCAGCTTGCGGAGGGTGTGGATCAGCTTCCCGGGCACGGTCGGACCGATTTTGGGCCGTGGATTCGAGCGTTGGCGGAGGTGCAGTATGGGGGGTATATCAACCCGTTCATGCATGGCGACCTTGGCGCTGAGGCCATGTCGGAGGCGTTGGAGAGATCGCGAGCGTATCTGAAAGCCCTTCACGGCAATGCGGGGTGATCGGGTGCGTGGCATGGTGGTTGGAGTTGCCGGGGATCGGGGAGGTTTCTTAGCGCAAGAAAGGGCCCTTCGCGGATTGCGAAGGGCCCGGGGATCCGATGCGATTGGGAAGTCGTGCGAATTAGTGGCGTTTCCTGCGGAGGAGGCCGGCGAGTCCGCCGAGTGTCAGGAAGGCGAGGGTTGTGGGCTCGGGGACGACGTTGATACTGAGCCCGCTGAGGGGCAGTTCCTTGTCCACCGCGGCCGAGCCATCGAAGACGATCATGACGTCGTGGATGCCGTCGGCGGTGAAGGTGAAGGTGGCGCTGTGATCGAGGCAATACTGGGGGAGGATGTTGCCAAGTCCGACGCCGACGTTTCCGGTGTTGAAGGCGCTGCCAATAACGCCGGTGTCGACATAGCCGTTACCGGCATCAACGAGGATCTTGATGGCCTCGCATTGTGCGTTGTCGGAATCGACGTGGAAGCTGGTGACCTCGTAGATGCCGGCTGGGAGGTTGCCGAGGGTAACGCGGATGATGCCGAGGTTGTTCTTGACGAAGTCCTCGCCGAGTTGCACGAGGGGGAGGTTGAGTGGGGCGGCCGCCAGGAGGCTGTCGCCGCGGTCGCGCCAGTCGAGCGTGCCGACGGCGGCACCGGTTGTGTCGACGTTATCGAGGGCGATGGTGAACTTGTCGCCGAGTGCGGAGACCATTTCGGTTGCGGGGAGATTCACGTTGTTGACGCCGACAGCGGCGGCACCAATCTGGGCGATGCCGGCGAGGGTCTGGAGAGCGCCGGGTTCCGGCCGGCCGCCGGTGGCGCCGATATCGATGGCTCCGAAGGACCCGGGTTTCCAGTCCTGGTGGGCGAAGGGGGCATAGGTTGGCCCAGCGCCTGGGGCGGTGACGGCGACGCCATACATGTTGTTGCCGCTGCCGCCGCGTTCATAGGTGGTGAAGCTGGATTCGGTGATTTCTTTTTTCCAGATCCAGAAGCGGTTCTGGATGCTGACGCCGGGGCCGACGCCGTCGCCGTTTTCGTCGATACCCATGACGCGGCTGCCGAGGAAGGTCCAGCCGTTGTTGCTAAGCCAAGCCGGCTGAGCCATTCGGGTATCCATGAAGACGAAGGCATTGACGGGGCCGCTGACCGAAGTGGTCAACTGGTAGTCGGCCACGCCGCGATTCTCGTTGGCCAACATGACGTATTCAGCGCCGGCCAGGCCGAGGGAAGCGATGGTCTGGACGGAATCGACGCCGTTGTACTCATGCGTACGGTTGGTAAAGAAGGTGACATCCTCGCCGAGGAAAGGAACGGTGAAGGCGAGTCCCTCGTTGGGGTGGTCAAACACCTGACCGGTGAAACGCGCCACGTTGGCGTTGAGGCCGGTGCCTGACTCGGCAACGCCGGTGATCAGTTGGGCGTTGGCGACGCCTGCGCCAATCACCCCAGCCGCGAACGCGACAAGGACTCCCATTTTGCCATTGTGTAACATACGATTCTCTCCCATCCATTCGCTTGGACACTCAGAAGCAACGACTTGGCCTCCAAGGCAGCCAGCGCGTCTCGATTTTGCGGCAGGCTCCTCGCCAGCATGCCTACGAGACAAACCACAGAAGTTGGACGTGCACAAAAGGCGCACGCGACATGAACGAGCACCGTGCCGTGGCTGGGCAACAAGCCCACACGGCGGCGGCTCCGGTCGCAGCGGGGCGATCCGCAGCTTACCACATGTAACCTGAACCATGATTGAGTAGACGTCAAATGAAAACCGGCAAATGTGATCGACCTCCCCCCGGGCGTGTTAAAGTAGGGAGGCTGTAGGGTCCAGCCGACGTGAAGGCCGTGGATTGTGGCTGTCGGAGTTAGTCTCTGGGGTTCACGGATCGTATGGCCGATTCGGTGGACCGACAGGGGAACGTGATGAGGCCGGCGGCCCTGCAGACTGCGGAGCGACAGCCACTGGCGGCCTGGTTGAGGGGACGTGGTTGCGGTCATCGAAGATGTCAGGCGGGAGGAAGCGGCGGGCTTGCACTTGGTTCATGGCGATGAGCCGGCGTGGGGGGCGGGCATGACGAGGCATGGACTTCGTGGTGGGGAGACACGTTGGTGGATTGGCGTCGTATGGCAACGGGGCGAGGCCGTGGCCGTAGTAGATGACTGGGACGATTGTGGGCGGAGCGTAAAGAGGGTAGAGACTGCCACCATGAGGCACGTTGTCGAGACAATGGTCGTGCTGTTTTTTTGCAGCGGGGTCTTGGGAAGCACTTCGGCAAGCAAGCATCTGGGCCATTCGGACGAGTGGTACACGACGGATGAGGCGAGGAGCATGGCGGAAGCGGTGTTGTCCTATCAGTCTCCCAGCGGCAGTTGGCCGAAGAACGTAGACACGGCGAAGGAGCGGTACACAGGCAAGCCGGAGGACCTGAGGGGCACGTTTGACAATGGCGCGACGACGATTGAGCTGCGTTACCTGGCACGTATGGTGAAGTCGACGGGTGAAGGGCGCTATGGCAAGGCATTTGTGAAGGGTCTCGATCACCTATTAGAAGCGCAGTACGAGAGTGGCGGCTGGCCACAGTCTTACCCGCCGGGCAGGGGATACCAGCGGCATATTACGTTCAACGACGACGCGATGGGTCGGCTGATGTTTTTCGTCCGCGACGTGGCGAGGGATGAGAGGGCGTATGGTTTTGTTGACGCTGGACGGCGTGAGAAGTGCAGAACGGCGTGGGAGAAGGGTGTCGAGTGCATTCTCAACTGCCAGGTGAGAGTGAATGGGCAGTTGACGGTTTGGTGCGCGCAGCATGACGAGAAGACGCTTGAGCCGCGGCCTGCGCGGGCGTATGAGCTGGTTTCGCTGAGCGGGTCGGAGTCAGTGGGGCTGGTTCGGATCCTGATGTCGATTGAGAAGCCACCCGCGCAGGTTGTGGCGGCGGTGGAGGCGGCGAGGGCGTATTTGGAGAGTGTGAAATTGACGGGGATTCGAGTGGAAGATCGTCCGCAGGCGGGCTCGCCGCGGGGGTTTGACCGGTTCGTCGTTGAAGACCCGTCGGCCGATCCGATGTGGGCGAGGTTCTACGAGATTGGCACGAACAGGCCGATATTCTGTGATCGTGATGGCGTAGTGAGATACAAGCTGTCGGACATCGGGATCGAGCGGCGCACGGGATACGCGTGGCTGGGGACGTGGCCGAAGGGTTTGCTGGGGAAAGAGTACGAACAGTGGAAGGCGAGGGTGGGGCGGACGGTGTCGTTGCCGTAGATATTGGTGGTTGGCACGCCGATCGCGAGGGTAGAGGGAAGGCCAGCATCGAGGATTGCGCGGGTTGGATGGTGGGCAAGCATGGGAGGCTGGGCAAGTGGCGGAGGGAGGCCTCGTGACATCTGTTGTTATGGCGTGGGGCTTTTTGGGGGGGATTGAATCGGGGCATCAGTGGGCAGGCGATGGCGGAGTATCGAAGGCGGGTGGTGTCGGGAGCTTTTGCTTGCGAACGGGGGTGGGCCGGCTATAATCGTCGCAAGAGGCCATTAGAGGTTCTTGCCCGGAAGGGGCCGGAACAGAGGCTTGGACGAATCAGGGCCTCGATTGATTGGCTTTGTGGTTTTGGTTTGGTCGCGGGCGTAATTCAGTGGCAGAATGCAGCCTTCCCAAGGCTGACGTCGTGGGTTCGAATCCCATCGCCCGCTCTTTTCCCTGTCCCCGCCGGACGGGGATTTTTGTTGGCGATTCCTGCCGGTTGGATCACTTACTGTCGCATTCCCATTACCCCGTTGTCCGCCGATTGATGCCGAACAAAGTCCTAAGTGGTCTTTTGACAGGTGACGCTTCAGGTGCGCCCGGCATGGCCATCGCTCATATGGCTACCGGCTTGGCCGGCGGCATCCCGTGTGAATGGCGGAGGGCGTGAAGGCTGATTGGGAGGTTGAGTTCATTCTTGATCCGCCAGGGCGTGTCGGGATAGACTCTGGTTTTGGCCGCTTGATGGCTCTCGAAGGCGCGGCATGTCCTACGGGAATTGGAGGAGGGATTTCGGATGCGTCATGAAACCAGTTCGCCGGGTATGCTCATGAGGTTGCGAGGGTTGGGGATAATCGCGGTCCTTGCGGGGATTGCGTGGGCGACGGGGGCGGGTGCGTCAGGGGCGAGGGCATCGGCTGCGACGCAACCTGTGGTTGACGCGGCGCGGCTTGGGTTTGACGAGATTGTGTTCGTGAAGCGCAAGCCGTACTCATCGGATCACTATTACACGGATATTGACAACGGGACGAGTCCGGACCGTTTCGTGCCGGAGAATGGGATTTACATCTATAACATTCGCACTCGGTCGGAGCGTGCGGTGGTGCGGGCTGCGGACATGCCCGGCGGCAAGGGTCTGATCGGCAAGATCAGTCTCTCTTTTGACGCGGGCAAGGTGGTGTTCGATTTTCGTCAGGACGCTGGAGCCGGTTTTCGGATTTGGGAGGTGAAGACGGACGGGACGGGGCTGCGGCAGATTTCGTTTCCGCCGTCTGACGAAGCGGAGAAGGCGGCTCGTTGGCGAAGGGGTTGGCATACTGACGACATTCACCCGTGCTATCTACCGGACGGGCGGATTCTTTTTTCGTCCACGCGTTGCGAGCACACGATTCTGTGCGGGGGATCGGGCGCACTGGTGGCCCCGAACCTGCATCGGATGGACGCCGACGGCGGGCATGTGGAGGCGTTGACAAAGAGTCCTGTGAGCGAATTCTGTCCGGTGGTTCTGGATGACGGTCGGGTGATGTATCACCGGTGGGAGTACATTGACAAGGGCGCCCGGGTTGCCAAGACGGTCTGGTCGATGAATACGGACGGCACGAGGCCTGAGGAGCTTTTCGGGTTGTCGGATGACGCAACGCCGGTGTACATGTATCCTCAGCCGATGCCTGGCAGCGGCACACGTTTCGTGTGCGTGGGGACGTGCCACTATCCGCAAGGGGGTTGCCTGGGATCGGTCCTTCTGGTGGATTTTGGCAAAGGCCTTCGTGTGCCCGGTCCTGATCCTGACGAAGCGGGGTATGTCGAGGGGGACCATGGATGCGCGGTCAGGAACATAACGCCCGAGGTATTCGTGCAGCGTCGGACGGAGCCCGGGTGGCATTTTCGGACGAAGGAAGGTCGGTACGTGCACGATCCGCAGGGGCGCAGCGGGCACCTGTTCACGCATCCGTATCCCGTGAGCGATCGGGAGTTTCTGGTGTCGTACAAGGTGAACGCATCGGATCATTACAAGGATGTTGCGAACGCCTATGCGTTATATCTGATTGACGCGAAAGGAAGTCGCAGCTTTGTGCACGCGGACGCGGCGTTGTCGTGCTGGCATCCGCTGCCGCTGTTGGCGCGTCGGGTTCCGCCGGTGTTGGCGCCGATTCGGGATTCGAAATATGCGGCAAGGAATGAGGCGGTCTGCGTTGTGGCGAATGTGTACCATGGCATGGAGGGGGTTGAACCTGGCCAGATCAAGTGGTTGCGGGTGAATGAGGCGTTGCCGCGTTACTGGTCGACGGGGAGGCGATGGGAGCCGTCGCTGAGCAGTTCGAGTTGGAAGGCGGCGTTGTGGCCGCGGGTGCAATGGGGCGTGGTGCCTGTGGAGCAAGACGGGTCGGCGCATTTTGTGGTTCCGGCGAACCGGAGCATATTTCTGCAGGCGTTGGACGAGGACTTCCGGGAAGTGCAGCGAGAGCGGACGTATGTGAATTATCTGCCAGGGGAGGTTCGCGCGTGCAGCGGTTGCCACGGTCAGGCGACCCAAACGGCATCATCGGGGACCTTGAAACCGCTGGCGTTGGCGCGGGCGCCGAGCGTGCTGCGGCCGCAGCCATGCGATCTGATTGAGAACGGTGGCGACGGTCGAGCAGGCCAGGTGATTCATTATCCCACGGACATCCAGCCGATTTGGGACGCGAAATGCGTTTCGTGTCATGGCCAGAAGGATCCCGCCGGGAAACTGAGACTGACTGGGGAGGTGACGTTGTTCTACAACACGTCTTATGAGGAGTTGGCAAAGAAGGAGTTGGCCGGTCCGCTGATACCGGAATTCACGTCATTCTCAGATGGAGATCGCGGGAACTACAACGGAGGCTATCTGCGACCGAGGAGTCTGGGCTGTTCTCGGAGCACATTGATCGCGATGCTGACAGATTCCGGGCATGCGAAGAATGCGAAGGACGACCACTCGAAGATGCTGACGAAGATGGAGTTGATGAGGGTAAGCCGGTGGGTGGATACGAATTACCAGTTTTACGGCAGCTATTTTGGGCGGCACCATCCGCAATGGCTGAATCCAGACCCCAAGCAACCGGACTATGCGCCGGCGGATTTTCGGCGGAAGGCGACGTTTGACGAGGCGACGAGCGCGGATGCTCCGGCGTGGCACCGCTAGCACAGCATTGTCGATGCGGTGGAGGACGTGTTGGGGGGCGAGTCTTGGGAGTGGCGTGGCGTTCATTTTCGGGAGGGAGATGTCTGGGTTAATCGCCACGATGCTGGAGGAGCGTTTCTCTTCTGCGGCGTTCCCTGAGGAAGAGCAGGAAGGTACCGGGGCCGAAGAGCCAGAGCGCCGCCGTCACCCCGAATGCGACGCCGGTCCAGGTGCCGCGTTCGCAGTAGCAGTCCTCGCCTCGGCGGTTGACGATCCAGGCGTGGGCCGGCGCGGCAATAAGCAACTCGATGATAGAGCCGGCCAGCAGCCATCGGAAGACCCTTCTCAGGCCGGTGTATCGATCGGCGCTCTTGAGATAGCTCCAGAAGACGGCGGCCCAGGCGGCCCACAAGACCGCCATGACGATCCAGACGATGCCGAAGCGTTGGGGAGTTTCGAGGCCTTTTTCGGTGGTTGCCTGGAGCCACCAGTCGGGCAGTTCCATGAGGGTTGCGATCAGGCCGATGCTGAGGATCATTCCGATGAGTCCGGCGGCGGCGGCGCTTCGCCTGGAGGGGGGCCGGTCGCTAGCCAGTTCGACGCGCCATTGTCCTCTGGGCATGAGGAAGAGCCATTGGCTGAACAGGAAGATTGAGAAGTACGCCGCCGCTCGCGGAAGGTAGGCGACGCGAGAGGCGTCGTTGCGACTGATCATGACGGTATTCACGGGCGAAGCCGGGGTACCGATCGCGCCCCCGCCGAGCACTTCGAGTGCCGGCCAGATCGGGTTGAAGGTCAAGACGGCGGCTACGAGAATGGAGATGACTGTCAGCGTGAGCATGGTTCCGCGAGCAAGTCTGGCGGACCGCGCGCCTCGGGGCGGGATGGGTTGGTAGTCGAGAACCGGGGGGTGTTCCATGAATGACCTCGGGGCTTGCGTCGGCAATTGTGGGGTCGTGATGGCAAGTTGGCAACGGGTTCGCGCTTGACCTGTCCAGGTCCTGGACTAGGCTACGGCGATCATGAACGACTTTGTCCTGGCCGAGCAGACGCACCATTTCATTCGCCAGCACAAATGGGACGTTGCGGTGCTGAGTTTCGGGGCGACGGAGCCTCACAACCTGCACATGCCATACGGGAGCGACACGTTTCAGGTGGAGGAGATTGCGCGTCGCGTTTGCGCGCACGCGTATGGTCGTGGCGCGAAGGTCTTGTTGTTGCCGACGATTCCCTACGGCGTGAACACGAATCACCTGGAGATACCTGGCGCGGTGACGCTGTCGGTTTCGCCGACGACGCTGCTGAAGGTTCTGACCGACATCGTGGACTGTCTGGAGCGGCAGGGGATTCGGAAGTTGCTGCTGCTGAACGGGCATGGGGGCAACGAGCTGAAGCCGCTGATGCGGGAATTGCATCATCGGTGCAAGGTTTTCTTGTTTTTGTGCGACTGGTACAAGGTGTGCGTTGACCGTTACGCCGGGCTGTTTGTCAAGCCGCGCGAGCACGCGGACGAGGTGGAGACGAGCCTGGGTTTGGCATTTTTCCCGCAGTATGTGAGGATGGAGCAAGCGGGCAGGGGCGAGGAGAAGGCATGCCGTTTTGAGGCGGTTCGCCGCAAGTGGATTTCGCTGACTCGCCCGTGGCACCTGGTTTCGACTGACACGGGCATCGGCGATCCGGCGAGCGCCGCGGCGGAGAAGGGGGAGGCGTTGATGTCGATGCTGACGGAGCGAATCGGGGGTTTTCTGTATGAATTGGCGGTTGCGCCGATTGATGAGACGTTTCCGTTCTAGGCTGTTGAGCGAGCAGGCAACATGACCCTTCAGATCTTGAATCTCGGATTGATCGGACTGTTTTTGGCGGCCGGGTGTTCTGCCGCCAGACCCGTTGCCGCAACGGAGGAATCGGAAGGCCCCCCCCCACCGACAACCCCGGCCACTCAGCCGAGGGGAGCGGATTATGCGCGTATTGCGGACGAAATCGAAGGAGCGTTGAATCGGGACGTTGTGCGCGCTTTTTTCCCCGCCTGCATCGACCACTCGAACGGCGGATTTCACTCGGCGTTTAACCGGGACTGGTCAAAGGCGGCCTCGCAAGGCAAGGCGATCGTCTATCAGGCGAGGCAGACGTGGATCGCATCGCAACTGGCCACGCAACGCCCCGCTCTGCGGGACGAGTTTCTGGCGATTACCCGTCGCGGGATGAAGTTTCTCAGGAACACGATGTGGGACAAGGAGTATGGCGGGTTTTACTGGCAACTGAATGACGACGGTTCTCTCCCGCAGCGGCGTGAAGCCTCGGAGAAACTGCTGTACGGCGAGGCGTTTGGCATCTACGCGTCGGCCGCGGCGTATTTGGCCACGCGAGATCCGGCGGATCTTGACTTTGCATTGCTGGCGTTTCAATGGCTCGATCGGCACGCACACGACCGGGAGCATGGCGGGTATTTCGAGGTTCTGGCCCGCGACGGCACTCCGATCCGCACGAATGTCCCACCCAGGCCCGGGTCGCGGTTTCACAATTCGGGTTTTCACTACGACTACAAGTCACAGAACTCGCACATTCACATTCTGGAGGCGCTGACGGCTTTGTACCAAGCGTCGAAGGCCCCCCAGGTTCGAGAGCGACTCGAGGAGATATTTCTCATCGTTCGCGATCGGATCGTTGTGGTTCCCGGGTGTCTGAACCTGTTTTTCACGCCCGATTGGAGACCGGTGCCGGACCACGACTCCTACGGCCATGATATTGAGACGGCTTTTCTGCTGATCGAAGCAGCCGAGGCGCTGCGGTCGGAAGTCGATCCGGAGACGCTTCGGGTGGCGAAGATGCTGGTGGACCACACGCTGGACTGGGGATTTGACGAGCAGATCGGGGGTGTATACGACCGCGGATACGCGTTGTCGCCGGCGTTTGACAAGAAGAAGGTTTGGTGGACGCAGGTGGAGGCGCTGAATTCGCTGCTGATGATGCATGAGTTGTACGGGAAGGAGACGGACCGGTATTGGCAGGCGTTTTTGAAGCAGTGGGCGTACATCCGGGAATATCAGATCGATCCGGAATTTCCCGGTTTGTTTGCGGAGACGGAGACGAACGGGAAAGCGATCCCGGGGCAGAAGTCGCAGAATTGGAAGGCGGCATACCACGATGGCAGGGCGTTTCTCAGAACGACGGCGTGCTTGAGGCGGTTGGCATCGGGGCAGCACGGGGGTGGGGTTTGAATCATGGATCCTGGGCCAGTTCCTCGAGCAGTTCGTCGGTCGATTGCGGATCGACCGTTCTGCAGGAATTCGTCAGGGTCTGGCTGAGGGCACTGAGAGCGGATTGCCAGAGGTCGGGGGCGACGTTGGCAGGGGTGAGTTGGGCGAACTCGCTGCAGAGGAGGATCATTCGGAGGGCGTGTTTGAAGAGGATGCCTTCCTGTTTGACCAGATCGCGTGAACGAACGTACTGATCGAAGTCGCCGCCGCCGGCGACGAGGTCGCCGATGGCCCAGACGGGGGTGATGAAGAACCCGCCGGCGTGGTCGATGGTGCTTTCGAAGATCATGCGCATCTTCTGGGCCAAGGGAATGGGGTACTTGCGGAGTTCCGGGGGCAGGTCGCTCTGATCGGCTTGTGGGTAGAGTTCTTCGTGGGTGGCCAGGCCACTGGTGAGAATAGCCGGATCGACGACTTCGAGAGTGAGCTTCCCCGGGGGCAATTCGTCTGGCCAGGGGACGCGGACGGCCCTGGCGACGGACTTCGGCATTTCGAGGAGGCTTTCCAGGATCTGAATGAGCTCGTGGCTGTCGGCCTTGCCGAGGTAGTCCATGAGAAACAGGCCATAGAGGGGATGCACGGCGCGGAAGATCATGAGTTGCTTGAGCTTGGGGGTTGGCGTGGCGGTGATGGGGTCGTAGGGAGGGGGCTGATTGGGGATGGGCGATGCGGAGGGGGAGTTGGCGTTGGGCGTGAGCGGAACCACGCCGCCGCCGAGGGTGAGGAATCGCATGAGTTGGCTGACCTCTTGAGGTTTGGCGGGGGTTTGTTCGGAGCCGTCGGCGTCATCGGGTTCGGGCTCGGCGGGCAGGCCGGCGGGGGCCGGCTTGACGGCCTGGCGCCAAGCCTCGGGGGGCTCGGGGTGAAGAGTGACGATTCCCATCTGGTGAAGGGTGACAAGCATCTTGTTGAGTCGCTTGAGTTCGGCCTGGATCATCGGCTGATCCATGAGCCTGCGATGGATGACCTGGCGGATGGGCTCGACGGCGGGGTTGGCATCGAGGAGGTGGGCAAGCCACCGCCATGTGAGGCTGCCTTTGCTGGCCAGTCTGACGGGTGGGTGGAGTTGCAGCTTAGTGAACTGTTCGGCATTCCAGTAGGTGAAATTGGAGCGACGGGCGGGCTTCTTTTTTGCGAGGGCTTTCTTGGCGGCCATCATTTTCGGGTCTTTGACGTCGTCGGGGATGGAATCGTATTTTTCGCGCCAGCGCGCGAGTTTGACGTCGTCTTCGTGAGCGAGGGCGAAGACGTGGCCTTCGGTGTCGTACTGCGGGCGGCCTGCGCGGCCGAACATCTGCTGGGCGGAACTGGCGTCGATGAGCTTTTTGCGATCGGGGGGGCCTTTGACGAGAGTGGTCAGGAGGACTGATCGCGCGGGGAGGTTGATTCCGGCAGCGAGGGTTTCGGTGCAGACGCAGACGGGCAGGATTTTTTCCTGAAAGAGTCTTTCGACGATTCTGCGATAGCGAGGGAGCAGGCCGGCGTGGTGGATGCCGATGCCGCGCGTGAGGAACGTCCGCAGCTTGTTTCCGGCTCCAACGGAGAAGTTGAAGTCTTCGAGGCGTTCGAGGAGGGCTTGTCGTTGTCCTTCGGAGAAGAGATCGCGTCCTTTGAGGACCTCGGCGGTATTCCAGCAGACTTCGCGGTCAAAGCAGAAGACGAGGGCGGGTGTTTTGCGGGTGGCCTCGTCGCCGCGGGCCATCAATTCGAGCTGGTCGGGCAGCAATTCATCGCCGATCCAGTGGAAATGGAGGGGCACTTTGCGGTCCTTGCCTTCCACGAGGGTGACGCGGCGGTCGAGGCTGCGCGCCATCCAGTTCACGAACTCGGAGGCGGCGCCGACGGTCGCCGAGAGGAGCATGACGCGGATGTGCCTGGGAAGCAGAGAGAGGGTGAGTTCCCAGACGATGCCGCGTTGGGGTTCGTTGAAGTTGTGGAACTCATCAAGGACCGCGGAGCCGACATCGGAGAAATCATAGACCTCGGGATGAAGAAGGCGGTTGAGCAGGACCTCGGCGACGACGACTTTGATCTGGGCATTGGGATTGACGGTTCGGTTGCCGGTGACGAGGCCAACGCGGTCGCGATCGAATCCCCATCGTTCGACGGTGTCCTGCAATTCGAGGAATTTCTGGTCGGTGAGGGCGATAAGGGGGGTTGAATAGTAGACGGACTTGTCGGTGCGGAGGCCTTCGTAGACGGCGGCCTCAGCGACGAGGGTCTTGCCGGTCCCGGTGGGTGCGGAGAGAAGCAGGCCATGCTCGCAGGCAGCCCAAGCATACAAGGCTTCTTCCTGCAGGGGGTAAGGGGTGAAAGGCAATCGATCCAGGTATTCGAGGACGATTTCGTCGCGTGAGATCATGTGTGGATTCTAGCGGAATGCGGCGCCGACCGCCTGTGGCTCGCCCGAGCGGGGCGTGGGTACTCGCCGAAGCCGGCCGGGATCGGCAGGCGCCCTCGTCTGCTTTTCACATAACATAAAACTGCGCTAGTGGGGGTTATTCTGCGATTTTCGCAGTGCCTAAGCGGGTTAAGTGAGTCCCACATGCGGCCGAAGGAATTTGTGCAAGCATAATTTCGACAGTTGGGCGGGGACACGGGCGGAGAGGTTGAGGCGATCAAGGCGTGTTTGTCCCCAAGACAACAAGTGCTCAGGAGCAGACACGTGCTGTCGGAATGCACCGGACGCGATCGAGTGGAAATGCAGAAACAGCAGAGTTGACACTCAGTCAGGCGTTTCTGGTCGGGGCGCAATCACACATTGTGAAAGGCAGAAACCATGAAGGCGGGAACAAGATTGGCGTTGGGGTTCACGGGGTTGACGGCCATTGGGGTGGCGGCTGGGGGAACGGCGCGTTTCCATGCCATCAAAGCGAGTGGATTCGGTGAGGCTCTTGGCCAAGTCTGCGCGATTGTTGTGGGGTTCGGGTTGGTCATCGCCGCTGTGGTGGTGATAGCCCGATGGAGGAGCAAGACTGCGGGGAATGTCCAGCGGCTGGCGGGCAGGAATTGCGCCTCGCCGGACGAGTCATCGGGGGAGATCGGCCAGATCAGCGAAGCGGTCGCGGAGTTGGACAAGGTGATGCGGAAGGCAACAGCGGAGACCCGGGGATCGGCGACGGCGGAGTTGGCGACCGAGGCCGAGCGGGTTGCAGCCGCCGCGCACGAACTGGTGGTTCTTGTGCAAGAGCGTGCGGTTCGCGGAAATGAGGCGGGCAGCAGCGGAAGTCAGGGAGGATCGCTGGGCTCAAGCGAAGGCTCGGCATGGTGAGGCGAGAGAAGAGCACCGGCGCGGGCATCGATCAGCGTACCCGCGTCGGCGTGTTTGTTTTGGTCCGGGGATGTCAGATCAGTTTTTCGGCGATCTGAACGGCGTTGGTCGCGGCACCTTTGCGGACCTGGTCGCCGCTGACGAACAGCTCGATGCCTCGGCCGTCATCGCGGCTCATGTCCTGACGAATTCGGCCGACGAGCACATTGTCCTGGTTGCTGGCTTCCAGGGGCATGGGGAAGTGGTTCTTCTCGGGGTTGTCCACGATCGTCACGCCCGGGGCGTTGCGGAGGATTTCGCGTACTTCCGCCGGCGTGATTGGGCGTTCAAATTCCAGGTTGATGGACTCGCTGTGGGCGCGGGGGATGGGAACGCGGACACAGGTGGCGGTGACCATGATTTTCGGGTCGCCGAATATCTTGCGGGTCTCGTTGACCATCTTGTTTTCTTCTTCGTTGTAGCCGTTCTCCGCTATCTTGGAGTTGTGACTGAAAAGGTTGTTGACGATCTGATGGGGGAACTTGTTTTTGACGATGGGTTTTCCGGTGGCATAGGCCTTGACCTGGTCGTCGAGTTCCCAAAGCCCCCAGGCGCCCGCGCCGGAGACTGCCTGGTAGGTGCTGACGATGATGCGTTTGACGCGGTTGACCTTGTACAAAGGCCAGACGGGGACGTTCATGATGATGGTGGAGCAATTGGGATTGGCGATGAGGCCGTTGTGCTTTTTGATCTCGCCGGGGTTCACCTCGGGAACGACGAGCGGGACGCCGTCCTTCATGCGGAAGGCACTGGAGTTGTCCACAACAACGGCGCCGGCCTGAACGGCGACGGGGCCGAACTCCTTGCTGATGGATCCGCCGGCAGAGAAGAGGGCGATGTCGATGCCTTTAAAGCTGTCCTTTGTGAGTTCTTCGACGGTATAGGTTTTTCCCATGAAGTCGATGTTCTTGCCGGCGCTGCGGGCGGAAGCAAGCAACTTGATGCTCGTGAACGGGAACTTGCGTTCGGCGAGGACGGTTAGAAATTCCTGGCCAACGGCGCCGGTAACGCCAACGACGGCAATACTGCATGACATGAACGGGCTCCCAAAAAGTGAGCCACAGAGAAAAACCGCACGCGGATCCAGAAGACGCTCGGCCCAAGACAAGCACACCCGAAGGTGGCTTACCGGCCGAGCATCTTCTTAGTCGTCTTGCGCGTGCGCATCGTGCTTCTCTATGGCTCTGGACTGTCTTTTCTCGATCGGCAAGGGATCAGACCTTGCGATATGTGGCGTATTTTGCGCAACGGAACGGGAAGATGCAAGCTCGTGAATACGATCGGGTTTGCGGACGATTCGATGCAAAGACCGAACATTATCCAGAGGGCGGCTTACCGGCGGCGTTTGTGTCGCCGGGTGATGGGGATCTTGCTGCCGAGGGTGCGTGGGCGAGGCGGGAGTGTGAGGGCCTGGCCGGGGGCATGCTGCCCCGAGGGGCTGTAGGTCTGCAGGAGACGACTGACCGGCGGGGGGCCGGCGGGCGTGAGGTCGGTCTGTCCCGGGCCGGCTTCCGACCAGTCGGCGGGAGTGGGGCGGGGCTCAAAGCCGTCCAGTTTGGCCTGCGGCACGATCATATTGATGAGCGCTTCGATCTTGGTAAGTTCCTCGCCCTGCTCTTTGGTGACGAAAGTGTAGGCTTTTCCGGCGGCCCCCATGCGGGCGGTACGGCCGACGCGGTGGACATAGATCTCCGGGTCCTCGGGGATGTCGAAGTTGATGATGTGGCTGATGCCGGCCACATCGAGTCCGCGGCTGGCCAGATCGGTGGCAACGAGTACGTCGAACTTGCCGGTGCGGAAGCTTTTCATGACGCGGTCGCGTTTATTCTGGGCCAGATTGCCGTGAATCTCGCGGCACTCGATGCCGTCGGCGTGCAGCCTTTTGGCGAGTTTTTGCGCGCCGTGCTTGGTTTTGCAGAAGACGATCGCCAGATCGGGGTTTTCGCGTTCGAGGAGCATCTTCAGGAGTCTGTGCTTGTCCCAGGGCTGGACGGAGAAATAGTACTGTTCGACGCCGGCGACGGTCGGTTTTTCGTCGGCGCCCGGGACGACGAGTTTCTCGACGGGTTCGTGCATGAAGGATCGTGCGAGTCGCTCGATTTCGTCGCTGATGGTGGCCGACACGAAGATGGTTTGAGGCCGGTCTGACGAACCTGGTTCGTCGTTGCCCGGGGTCTGGCCGATGCCTTTCACCTTTGCCAGGATCCTGCGGATGTCGTCGCGGAATCCGATATCGAGCATTCGATCGACTTCATCGAGGACAACGAAGCGGATGTTGTCGAAATTGATGATGCGGCGTTCGAGCAGGTCCATGACTCGGCCGGGGGTCCCCACGACGACCTGCGGGCCATTTCGGAGGAATTTCATTTGCGCGGCGATCTTCTGGCCGCCGTAAACGGGAACGGAGCGGATCGGCGTGTAGCGCTGGAGGCGTTGGAATTCCGCTTCCACCTGTATGGCGAGTTCGCGCGTGGGGACGAGGACAATAGCCTGGGTGGCGCCGTCGCGGCTGCATTTCTGGAGAATGGGAATGGCAAACGCGGCGGTCTTTCCGGTGCCGGTCCGCGCCTGTCCAAGCAGATCGACGCCCGCCAGGGCGCGGGGGATCAGCAGGGACTGGATATCGGTTGGAGTTGTGAACTTTTCTTCGGCCAGTGCGCGCAGAATTGAGGGTCGCACCCCCATTGCCGCAAACGCTTCTGGAAATTCGGGCTGTTGACCTTTATCCGGCACTAATCACTCATTCCAACGAAGTTGACGGACTGATTCTATCGCCGACGGCGCCGTGCCACAAGCAAAACAGCGGGGCCACAAGGATCGCCGGATCAGGGATTAGGCCCACCGGGCGCAATTCCAAGGTCTCTGACGGTAAACAGGGCTTCAAGTTTGACGCCGGCCTTTTCGATATTCTCCCGGGCGCCTTCCATGCGGTCGATCACCGCCACGATCTTCTCGACCTTGGCGCCGACTTGTTCGAGGGATTTGACGGCCTCCAGCACCTGCCCGCCGGTGGTGAGCACGTCCTCGACAATGACGACGGTTTCGCCCGGCTGAAGGATCCCCTCCACCAGCTTGCTCGTGCCGTAGTCCTTTTTCTGATTGCGAACGATGACGAAAGGCTTGCCGCTGGCCATGCTCGCGGCGGCGGCCAGCGAGACGGCACCCAACTCCGCGCCGGCAATGCGATGCACGCCTGGCGGAATTCGACCGGCAAACATCCGGCCCAATTCAAGCAACACGTCCGGCTGGGTCTCGAACCGGTACTTGTCGAGGTAATAATTGCTCTTCCGCCCGCTGCGAAGGGTAAACTCGCCTCGCAACAGGGCGACATCCGCAATACGCCTGGCCAATTCTTCGCGTGTCATGCCCCCACTATCTGCGCCGCGCGTGGAAGCGTCAACTTCGGGCACCGTAGCAAGGCGCAACGGCCACAGGCAGGTATCCTTGGCAGGCCGTGCTGGATGGAAATGGGGTTTCAGCCGAGAGCCCAAAAGAAAAACCGCGTGCCTTGGCGGGAAGACACGCGGCTTGGTTTCTCTGACTTGCCGGGGCCCGAACTCGCCACGGCAAACACGTAATTCGCCGAGCTGGCCACCCACAGCCGCTCGACCGAGAATACAGAATCTATATAGTACTATATAATCATGACAGCGGATGAGTCAAGCGTGAAACTTGGAATTGGAGGAAGCTGTTGCGCGAGTTTGGAGCTAGGTGTTGAAGAGACTGTCGTCTGGCCGCAGCAGAAGCGAAGTCACCGGCTGGCCGGACAGCGATGGCATGGCCAGCGGCCCGGACTGCATGATGAAAGCGCTGTCAATCAGGAAGTAGTCGTCAGCATTGACGACGGAGTCGAAATTGAGATCGCCGTTGGCATATCCGCCGGACTGGCTGATGAATCCGGAATCGATGAGGAAGTAATCGTCGGCGTCGACGATTCCATCGAGATTGGCGTCGCCGTTCCACGTGTACTTGACGAGGGTCGCATCGGAATTGACCGCCAGTCCGGTGGCGCCGGATAGATCGTCTCGGGCCGCCGACGACGTGATGCCCGGTCCGGTCCATGCGCCTGCGGCTCGGGCGGTCTTGACGGCATTGACGACGGCAGCGGCCTGCGGCGAGTCGATCAACAGATCAGAGGCGCCCAGATCAAGGGTCGCGGCAGCACCCAGGTGCAGCGTTTTGACCCGCAGCGATTTGGCTTGGGTGGGGAGAAGCGTGAGCACCGCGGACCCGGTCAGAGTCAGATCGGCCAGCTTCACGACCGTGGGATCGGCGGCAGCCAACTGAAGGCCGGCGTTGCGGTAGGTGATGACCGCCTCGCCAAAGGTCACCTGTGTCTCATTGGCCACGAGATCGTCGGCATCGGTCGTACCCGTGATCACGAGACTGCTGTTGTCGCCGTCGCCGTCGAAGACCAGCCCCCCCGCCGAGAACGGATTGCCGCCCGCGAAGTCGCAGGTGAGCCGATCGTCGCCGCCGTTGGCATATACGAGGACTCGGCGGATGGATGCCGGGTCGGCAGTCAGGGAATCCTGGTTCAGAGTCAAAGCGATGGCTGGGAGTTGCGTCCTGGAAATGCCGAAGGCATCGTTGCCGGTGGTTCCGGTCATGAGAACGATTGACCCGTCAGCCTCGGCGGCATGGTCCGGGGTTATTGCCGCCACCCGGTAGACGGCGATTCCGGGAATCGGGCTGTTGTCGGTGAACGTGTTCGCATTGGCGGCCGTGGTTCCGACGGTGACGAACTGGCCTCCGTTAACCGCCCGCTGAATGCGGTAACCATCCTCGTTGTCAGCGTTGTCCTGCCACAGCAGTTGCAGGCTTCCATCGGTCCGGAGATTGGCGCTGAGGACGGAGGGCGCGGCGGGAATCGCCGCGGCGATCGTCACGACGGCGGTTGAGGCCAGGGAGCCGACCGAGGCTCGGATGGTGTTGGGCAGCGAGTCGGTGGAAGACGCGGTGAAGAGCCCGGTATTGCTGATCGTTCCCGAGCCGGATGTGACGGACCATATGACGGACCCGGTCTCCGTCATTGGCTGATCGAACTGATCCAATGCCGCAACGGCGAATTGCAGCGTATCGCCACGGTGGAGTTCGACTTCGCCCGGGACGACAACAATGCCGGCCAGGACCTGGCTCACGGTGACGGTCACCTGGCTGCTGACGGACAGCCCGGAGGAATCGACAATCATGACCGTGAAGGAATAGACCCCGGCCTGGAAGAATGTGACGGTCGTTGTCTTGGAGGCGTTGGTGTTGTTGTCCGCGAAATCGGGCGTCCGCGAGCCGTCGGGCTGGGCGGTGACCGCCCAGAGGTACCGCAGGTTGGCTTCGCCATGGTCGTCGGCGCCGAAGGCGGACAGCACCGTGGTGGTGGAGGTTACCGGATCGAAATCGGCGTTCGCCGCAACCGCGACCGTGGGCGCGCGATTGGCGACGACGACTTTGTCCACCGTCGAGGTCATCAGTTTCGTGTTGACGCGGCTGGTGGCGGCCAGGCCGATCAGCGAGGACGAACTCATCGAGATGGTCCTGCTGTCAACGAGCGCCCAGTCGTCCGTCGCGCCGGTGGCGGAAGTGTAGGTGGAGAAGACGTTCCCGACGCGGACGAGTTTGACGTAGTAAGGAGCCGTCGCCGTGGTCAGACCGGTGACGGTTGATGCCGATCCCCCGTTGCTGGTGCGATAACGGACACCCGCCCCGCTGCCGGGCGTGATGTAGACCATGATGAACCTGGCATTGGCGTTGGTGCTCTCGCGGATCATCAGGCCGACCTTGGCGGAGGAATCGGTGTTTTCGATTGTTGCGACCCGCGCGACGATCTGGCCGTCCCCAACCAGGGGCTGGTAGGTGTAACGGAACGAATCGGAGGTGCCGCCGATGTCGCTGCCGCTGGCGATGATCGTGTGAACCCCGCTGGCGTAACCGCTGGCGCCCGCGCCGCCGACCGAGCCGATGTCTCTGGCAAGCCACGGGGACGGGATCGCCGTCGCGGCCGGGGTTGCCGCGAAGATCGGCGTCGGATACATGCCGAGCCCCGTGCCTTTGACCGCCAGAACGCGGTAGTAGTACTCCTTGAGCTGTTGAACCGTGGTATCCGTATAGGTGGTCACATTGGTGGCGACCGTGGCGAGCGTGGTGAAGGTCTCACCGTCGGTCGACCGCTCGATTCGATAGCCTTCATCCGTGGCCAGATCGTTCCAATGGAAGACGATGCGGTTGTAGGCGATCGAATCGAAGGCCATGCCGGTGACGGCGGCCAGGCGAGTGTACGCGCTGGCGGCGGCAGTTGCCGGACCGTCGCCCAGGCTGCTCGTCGGGATAACGCGGTAGTAATAAAGCGAACCGGCGACCAGGCCCGTGTCGGTCCAACTCGGCACGTTCTTGCCAACGGTGCCGCGACTGACGAACGTGGTGCCGTCGGTGGAGCGCTCAATGCGATAGCCGTTCTCACCGTCCGTGTCTCTCCAGTTCAAGACGAGGGAGGTGGTATTGGGCATGGTGATGGTGAGATTGGTGGGCGGGGAAGGGCGATTGACGGCGCTGACGACGGCGGAGGGGACCGAGGCGCCGGTGGCATCCAGCGAGCTGACCCGGTAGAAGTACCGCATCGATCCCTTGATGGAGCCGTCGGTGTATGAGGTGACGCCGGCCGCCGTTGTGCCGACGCGGGTGAAATTCACGCCATCCGCCGAGCGATCGACGCGGTAACCTGTTTCGCCGAGCACGTCATTCCAAGCGAGAACCAAGGCGGCGCCGGTTCCGGGGGAAACCACGGGATTTTCGGGCGAAGGCAGGCTGTTATATTGAGGTGGGGGCGTGCCAATCTCGCCGCCGAGGCTGACATCGGCAAAGGTAGCCGTGTTGAGCTGGGATTGATTGTACGAGCAGACCGCCAGACCGATGTAGACGGTGGAGGCCATTGAGATGGTGGCCGTTCTCCACAGGGTATAGGTGACGCCGTTGGTTGAGGTGTATGCGGAGAAGAGGGTCCCGCTGCGGACCAGTTTGAGCCAAATGGGGGAGAACGCGTAGGAACTTGGCCGGTATTCGGTGGTTGAACCGCCCGAGGTGGTGCGGGAGAGCAACCGCAATCCGTTGGCCCAGGTAGCGCCGAATGTGACGTGTTTGGAATTGTTGGCCAGGGTCTCGCGGATCATCAAGCAGCGGAAGTGCAGGATGGCGCGGCAGCCG
>CAYVKG010000012.1:0-49720 GCA_964451955.1 uncultured Tepidisphaeraceae bacterium | reverse complement strand
GTTTGTGCCGTCCATCCCGGTCAGTTGGGCGATGATCTGGCCGTTCCCGGTCAGCGTCTGGTAAGCGAAGTGAAAATGGTCGGTCGTGCCATCAAGGTCGGAGCCTGAGCCTGCAACGGTGAACAGTTCACTGGCGGAATCAAACTGGGCATAGCCCGCCTGGGAATTGGTTCCCACATCCTGATCCATCCAGCCCGTCGCCAATGAATACACCGAGATCTTGTAGGCGCCCACATCGGCGTAGTTGCCATGGCTGGACACGATGGCATAGTAAGTGCCCGCCGGCAGATCCATGGCGATCAGTTGTTCGTTGGTATCGCCGTCCTTGGCGGCCAGCAATCTGCCGTCCGGGGAGTAGATTTCCAGTTTCAGATCGACGCCCGAAGGCGAATCGGGAACGGCGGCAATCCGGACCTCTCCGCCCTCGGAGACGAACGAGAAGGCATCGGCATCGGTAAGGCGTTCGATGATTCCGCTGGCCGACTGCCCCTTGGAACTGCTCGCCAGCGGGGTGGCGGAAGCGATGGTGCCGCCGTACTCGTCCGGGCGGAACCCGTCGCCCCCTCCGTAGTTCTTGATTTTTCCGGCAATGTAGGCCAGGTCGTCCTGGAGATCGCTGACGGGGTTGCTGGAGTTGGAGGGATGCCCGATGGACCACTTGTGGACCTGACCGGCATAGTCGACGCCCATGAGTTGGCCGTGGAGGGGGTCGAGTTCTCCGGCATATTCGGCCGTTTTGTTGCCGTAGAGATCGTAGGTGCTCTGATGCCAGAGACCGAACACGTGCCCGACCTCATGGGCCATGCCGGTCACTCGATCGCGGGCATTGCTGCTGACATTGAATGCGTTAGGAGTGGTGTTGGGGAATGTCCCGACATACGCGTAGCCGCCGGTGGATCCGCCGGTGTTGTTGCCGATGATGTCGTAGGCCATCGGCACGGTGGGCCTCATGGTGGTGACGTTGGTATTGAACATGGCGAAATAGACCGACATCTGCCGCCATGCCTCGGTAATGGTCGCCTGTTCGGCCGCATTGAAGGTGGTTGGACTGCCGTCGACATCGTAGGGTTCGATGCCCATGGCCGTGTCCCCATCGAAATCGAGGTAGATGGCGGTCGGCGCCCCCGGAAGGCTGTTGAGAATCGGAAGACCGGCGGCGGTGACTTCGCCCGCCACATCCGCCAGCGCCACGACCGGCCCCAAGTCATTCGCTTCATCCAGTTCGGCCACGGGGCGAGCGCAGATTCCCGCCTCGTCGACCGCCAACTCGCCGGTCCCCCACAGGCTCAGGGTAAACTCCAGCGGCGCGGGCTGAGCAGCCAGAAACACGCGCGATTCCAGGCTTTGCAGCACTGCTCGGACCATCCGCCCCTTCGACAACCTCTGCCTAAGAGATCTGCGCGGCGACCAGAAAGACATCACTGGATCCTCCACGGGCCGGATCGGCGCCATTACCTGACGCTGCACACTACCAGAATCCCTTCAGATCTCACCACGCCCTCGGCAGTCCGGCACGTGTGCCGATTATGCTCTGCAAAGCCTGCTACGTCAATATATTGCCTCAAATGCAGGCATTCGGAACACGCGTCCGAGAAAAAAGATGCCCAGGGCTTGCGCCGCGGGCACCCAATTCGATGCAAAATTCGCAATCCTCAGTCTTGTCAGCACTTGCCCATCTTGCGCAGGTTGTCAATGCATTCCTTGACGCTCTCAAGGGGTTTGGATCCGCTCTCATGTTCAACTATATACCACTCGGTCTTGCCCGGCTTCTCGCAAAGTTCAAAAATCTCCGGCCATCGGACGTCCCCTTCGCCGATCGGGGCGGCTTCTTTGCCACCAAACTCCTTGAGGTGAATCGTGGTTGCCCGGCCCGGGAACTTCTTGAGTATTGCATACGGATCGCCCCCGCCACCGAGGCAGTTGTGTGTATCCAGTTGCATCACCACGTCTTCGGTGGTGTTCGCGAAGAACAGATCCCAGTGAGTTTCGTCGCCGATCTTCTTGAAATCTCCGGCGTGCGCATGGTAGCCGACGCGCATACCGTCGCCCTTAACCTTCTGCGACATTTCGGCGAAGAACGCGCCAAGCTGCTTGCATTTCTCGACCGTGGAGAAACGGTCTTCCGGGATGTAGGGGCAGATGAGGAACTTATTCCCCAAGATCCTGTTGAACTCGACGGTCTTCTTGAGGTTATCGCCGGTGAGGGTTTCCAAGCCGGTGTGAGTTCCGCAGCAGACGAGGCCGTTGTCGTCGAGGAGCTTGCGGAGCTGGGTGGCGTTGCGCCCGTAGTAGCCGGCGAACTCGACACCCTTGTAGCCCATGTCGCGAACGGCCGCCAGGACTTTGGGCAGGTCCTTTTCGCATTCGCCGCGGACCGAATAGAGCTGCAAGCCTATTGGGATCTTCTTGGCCATATCCGCTCCGATCAGATTGGCAGGCAGAACAGTCATCGCCGCCGCGCCTGCACCCAGTTTCAGCATGTTTCGTCGAGAGATGGTCATTGGTTTCTCCTGAGTTTCGGGTTTTGATTGCGACATGAGCATACTTCCAACGGCTTGCGAGGGGAAGCATGGGGGTTCAAGGCCCGAGCCCCTGGCGGCCGGTCGACTGCGATCGGAGCGCGTCGATGGCCGTCGCCGACAAAGGCCGCACGTCGGCCCCGCCGCGAAGAAGGATGTCGCACGCCAATTCGAAGAAGGCCGCTTTCTGAATCACCTCATCGAAGGTCCTGCCGAGGGCGATCTGCCCGTGATTGGCGAGCACGGCCAAGTCGTGGTTTCTCATCACTTCCACCACCGCCTCCGCCAGAGCGAGCGAACCGGGCGGGAGGTATGGCACCGTCCCGATGGGGCCGATGTAATAGGCAATCTCGGGAATGACGGCGAAGTTGACTTCCGCCAGTTTTCGGGAACAGGCCAGCGTCGTCGCGGCGTTGGTCTGAAAGTGCAGCACGACATTCACATCCGCGCGGGTTCGCAGAATGCCGGCGTGAAAACCGATTTCCACAGACGGGGATTTGCCGTTGACGCTGACTTGGTCTGAAATCCGACAGATCGCAACGTCATTGACGGTGAGGTCCGACATCCATGCCCGCGACGCCTTGATGAGCATGCGTTCGGCATCCAGTCGGCAGGACAGGTTGCCGCTGCTGCAGCGAACCAGGCCAAACTGAGCCACGCGTCTGGCGGCGGCAACGAACTGATCGAGGGGCTGCTGTGTCGCATCCATGGACTGGTTCTCCATTTCACCGGCCGGCGACGATCCGCTCGAACTCGACGAGGACCGGCCGATGGTCCGACGCCATACTCTCCTCGACCGCTTTCGCCTCAATGACCCGCCAGGCGCCGGCGGGTCTGTAGAACACGAAATCAATCTGTCGCGTCGGATTCTGCGACGGGATCGTTGGCTGTGGGTTGCTGTGAGCGGCGTTGTTCCAGCATGCCAGCAGCGTATGGATTGTCGCGGAGTCCGGGGTCTTGTTGAAATCCCCCGCAAGAATGGCCGGCTCATCGCCGGCGCCGAACAACTCGTTGAGCCGGTGTGCACCGGGCAGGCTGTCGTGTTCGTCGTCAGTGGCATCGAGATGAGTGCAGATGAATCGCAACGGGGGACCGTTGGCGGGGGTGATTCGTGCCGCCAGTGCCACCCGCGGCTCGCGGCCGGGCGTACAGGGAAGCGGATGCACCGCCGGTTCCAAAATCGGATAGCGAGACAGGATGCCAATGCCATATTGCCCGCCTTGATGGTCAAGGGTCTTGCCGAAATGGACCTGAAAGCCGGTCAGGCGCGACAACTCGGCAGGTTCGTCCACGCGGCCTGTTCGCGAGGTTCCCACATCCAATTCCTGAAGGGCGACGATATCCGGCCTGCACCGGGCAATAACCGCGGCAATCCGCGGAAGGTCCAGCCGCTTGTCGTTGCCGATGCCGATGTGGATGTTGTACGTGAGGACGCGCAGGCGGGTCGGTTGCGCATCGTCGGCGGTGGGGTTATTGCCGCAACCGGCAAGCCAGAGCAGCAGGAGGGTGGCAACAGGGTATCTCATCGGGAGCTATTCTAGCCGCCGTCACCCGGAGAGACAGCCGGAACCTTCCACGCCCCCTTGGAGGGGCGGACCTATTCACGAATCTCCGCGAGCTTTTTCAGGAGGTATTCGCCGCTCTTGATCTGGCTGCCGTCCTTGAACCGGATCACGTAAGGCTTGCCGGTCGTCGAGGACTTGGTCGCCAGTTCCTCCACGAATTGTTCGGCGGTTTTGAGCTTGCCCTTGTCGCGTTCCCAGCGAAACCGCATCAGGGCCGCCGCATTGGCGGCGGTGTACTCCCCGTCGTTGCGAATGAAGGTCGCGCCGTCGAGCTTGGCGATGGTGTCGATGAGGTATTCCACCTGTTGTGCGACGGTCATTGCAGGCCGGGTGGCGGGGATGGCACCCGTGAGCGTGAATGACACCGCATCTTCCCCGATCAGGGCATCTTTCAATCTATCAACCGTCAACTGATACGTCTGGTCATCCAGTGCGAACTGCACCACGTCGCCCGAGGAGACGGATCGCGTTGCCAGCAGCACCTGGCCATCCGCCAGCGAAAGGGAGAGCATGACCTGGCCGCGGGTGATGTCGTCAACGGTCAGACGAACCGCCCCGTTCGACCCGGGCAGGCCCTCGGTGGTGCGCTGTTTCTGGGCAAACTGCACCTTGCCAGCAGGCACAATCAGCCTTGCCACGGGGCGCGTGGCCGGGCGCCCAGGCGGCGCTGCTGCGGGCTTCTCACATCCAAGCAGGCACACTGACAGGACCAGAATTGCGAGGTGTTTCATATTGCCGGCCTCAGGGGAGTTGCTTCGGCGAGGATTGTACCGTGTCGTGTGCGCCAGCGCGCAAAGAAAAGCCCCGGAAGAAGACCCGGGGCTGGGAAAAGACGGTGCATTCAAAAGAAAGGTCTTTAGTCCAGATTCATGGACATCAGGAACTGCGCATTGCTGGGGACCTTTTCGAGGCGTCCGCGGAGCAGTTCGATAGCTTCCACGGGGTTCATGTCGCTCAGCACGCGGCGGAGCCGATAGACGAGCTCCAGTTCCTTCGGATCGAGCAACAGTTCTTCGCGACGGGTGCCGGAGGAGTTGATGTCGATGGCTGGCCAAATGCGTTTGTCCACGAGGCGGCGGTCGAGGTGAAGTTCGGCGTTGCCGGTGCCCTTGAACTCTTCGAAAATGACTTCGTCCATTTTGGAACCGGTATCGACCAGGGCGGTGCCGAGGATGGTGAGGGAGCCACCTTCCTCGAGCTTTCGAGCAGCGCCGAAAAATCGTTTGGGCTTCTGGAGGGCGTTAGCGTCGACGCCACCGGTCAGGATCTTTCCGGAGTGCGGCACTTCGGTGTTGTAGGCGCGGGCCAGGCGTGTGATCGAGTCAAGCAGGATCACCACGTCCTTGCCAAATTCCACGTATCGCTTGGCCTTCTCGATGACCATCTCGGCCACTTGCACGTGTCGGCTGGAGGGTTCGTCGAAGGTGGAGCTGACGACCTCGGCCTTGGTGTTCCGCTGCATGTCGGTCACTTCTTCAGGTCGTTCGTCGATCAGGAGGATGATCAGGATGACTTCGGGGTTGTTGGCGCTGATGGAATTGGCGATTTTCTGGAGGAGCACCGTCTTGCCAGTCCGAGGGGGAGCGACGATGAGCATTCGCTGGCCCTTGCCGATCGGCGTGACGAGATCGACGATGCGCATGTTCAGCTCTTTGGGGCCGGTTTCGAGGATAAAGCGGGAATTGGGATGCAAAGGGGTGAGGTCTTCGAAGTTGGTGACTTCGGTGATGCGCTCGGGGTCTTCGCCGTTGATGGCTTCGACGCGGAGGAGGGCGAAGTAGCGTTCGGATTCCTTGGGGGGGCGAATCTGACCCTGCACAACGTGCCCATTCCGGAGGCCGAAGCGACGAATCTGGGATGGACTGATGTAGATGTCATCGGGGCAGGGCAGATACGAGTACTCCGGCGAACGAAGGAATCCAAAGCCATCGGGGAGGATTTCCAGGACCCCTTCGCCGTACATCAGGCCGTTCTGGCGGATGCGCGAGCGGAGGATCTGGAAAATCAGGTCCTGTTTCTTCAGGCCAATGTAGTCCTGTATGCCCTCGGCTTTGGCGATATCGTGGAGCTGATGGACGTCCATCTGCTGGAGGTCCCGGATGAAGAGCTTGCCGCCCTTGACTTGTTCATATTTGGCATTTGTCTCTTCGTCGATGACCGCAATGTCATCGTTCCCGCCGGGTTGCCGCTCGGGCTTGGCCGGCTGTTCGGGTTTGTCGGGCTTTTCGCTCTTCTCGGCGGGCGTGGCGGTCTTCTCCTCGGGCTGGGCGGCAGGCGATTCGGGGGAAGTCTCGACAATCGTGGCCACGGCGGGCGAATCGGTCTCGACTTCCGGGCTCTCGACGTTGTTGTTAGCCTCTGCCGCCGCAGCGGTTGGGGCACTGCGATGTTTTGCGGACGGCTCACGCTCACGGTCTCGCTCGCGGTGCGAACTGTGTCGGCGTGGTTTTCCTGAACTCTTGGCCATTGCTAGTGGGCCTCCAAAAAGCTAGATGGGAGAACCTGAATCAGGTACCCGCTCCGTAGTGTGTTCTTGTCCCCCGACAAATACCGATCGATATCGGCTCCGTTGTACCTAAGGTCCGGCGACCGGGTCGCACCCGATCTGCACAAGTTAATCTCAGAGGGATAGTTACACTGCATTGATGGCGCGGGCGGCGAGGCACTCGGTTGTCAAATGGGGGCCTACAGTAGTACTCCGATCGCCACCGGAGGTTCGGATGCCTCAATCCGAAACTCAAAAACACGCGGTAAAACTCGTTAGTCTGTCGCTACGGCATGCGTGTCCGATAATTCGCTGACTCAGTCCCCGGCCCAAAGCCCTACCCGGTGCAGTACCGTCGAACCTCAGCGAGAATACAGGAAAGCACTTCGCGGACTTGACGGCGGACTTCGTTGTCCGCATCGGCGGCATTACAAACCATATATTTAGCGATTTTGCGCTTGTTGTCCAGTGGCAACTGAGATTTTTCTCTGGCGAGCCATTGGGCCTCCGTCCAGCCACGGGTCGACTGCACTCGACGAAGTCGCTGCTCGGGGGGGGCGTCCACAAACACAATCGCGTCGCATCGGGGTGCCAGACCGGCCTCAATCAGCAGGGGCGCGTCCCAGATGTATGCCAGCGTCGCCGGGTCTTGTGCGCGGGCAGCCATGGCCTGGTCACGAAGCTCGGCCACGCGGGGATGCAACAGGGATTCGAGGCGGCGAAGCTGAACAGGGTCGGCGAAGACGATCCTGGCGATGGCCGAGCGGTTGACTTGGCGGTCGGGAAGGAGGATGGAGGGGCCCCACCACTCTCGGAGCGTATCCTGAACTTCGCGGAGCCTATAGACCTGCGAGACCTGTTCATCGGAGTTGATGACCAGGCAGCCGAGTTCGCCGAAGAGGCCGGCAACGTGGGACTTGCCGGAGCCGACGCCGCCGACGATGCCGATGATGGGCTTGCCAGCAAACACAGTGCAGGACCAGATTCTAGGGTATTGGCTCGTGTTTGAAAGGGCGGCAGAGGTCTGGCGGCGAGCAAATCCTCGCTGAGGATCGGCCGTGAAACCCCGGGCAGGCCGTCATCGCATTGGGACCGAACCCAGCCGATCTCAGGCGGCGACCGCGTCTTCCCGCAGGGGTGGTCCGCCTGACGACCAACGGCAAAGCCCCCCGGGGAACTCCGGAGGGCTTTATGCCGCGTTAAACGACTCATTAGCAAAGGCGTTCACACATTCCATGGCCCGCGGTAATCGCGGGTGAGCCACTTCGGGTCGCCGGTGCCATCGGCAAAGGCCATCTTGGCAGGATCCCATTTGATCTTCTGGCCATTGTAATAGGCCTGGTTCATGAGATGGCAGCAGATGGCGCTTCGCCCGCCGACCTGTTCGCTGGTGATGGGCTTCTTGCGCGAGGCAACGCAGTTCATGAAGTCGGTCAGGTGATTGCCGCTGACATAGAGTTTGATCTTGGCGTCGGCCAGGAATGCCCGCTCGGCCTTCTGGACCTGAGCGGCACAGGAGGTTCCCTGTTCTTTTTCCCGATCGCCAACGAAGGAGGCGATGACCTCATCCCCGCGTTTGAAACTGAATCGGCCTCGATTGACCCTGACTTCACCCTCGGTGCCGTAGAAGTGGACGCCGAATCCATCCTTGTGCTCGACGGTGACGCCATTGGCATAGACCAGCTTTGCGCCGCGTCGGGCGTTGCGTCGCTCGGGGGGCAGGATCTCGACGGGGCCGCTGTCGTCCATGCCCAGGCCCCACTGGGCGATATCCAGGTGATGGGCGCCCCAATCGGTGACCATTCCGCCCCCGTATTCGCGGTAGTTGCGCCAGTTGGGAAAGTGCCTGTGGAGGCCGCGCGGGCTGAGTTCGGAGTTGTAGGGTCGGACGGGAGCCGGCCCCAGCCAGAAGTTCCAATCAAGTCCGGGCTCGGCAGGTTCCTCTTTCAGGTCGCAGGGCCGGCCGGGGTCGCCGAACGCGCACTCGACCCGCTGGACCTTGCCGATGCATCCATTCTGAACAAGCTCACAGGCAATCCGAAACTCTTTGCTGGATCGCTGCATGGATCCGGTCTGGAGCACCCGCTTGTTGGCATCGACGGCCTTGATGACCTCAATGGCCTCATGAATGTTGTGAGTCAGGGGCTTTTCGCAGTACACGTCCTTGCCCGCGCGAAGGGCGGCCAGGGTGATGATGGCGTGCCAGTGATCGGGGGTGGCGATGCAGACGGCGTCGATGTCTTTGCGATTGATGATCTCGCGGAAATCGTTGTAGGCGTCGCATTTCGCGCCTTCGACTTTGTGGTTGGCGTAGTGCTCTTCCACTCGTTTCTTTGCGTTTTCACGGCGGGTGGTGTCCACGTCGCAGACAGCCAGAACCTGCGTGTCCTGGCCAAGGAAGCCGCCCAAGAGACCGTTGTTCTGGGTTCCCATGCCGATGAATCCCATGGTCACGCGGGAGTTGGGCTTTGTTTCCGCTCCCCACACATGGGATGGCAGGATGAACGGAACGCTGACCGAAGCGGCAGCCGCCTTGAGAAACGAACGTCGTGTCGATTTCATATGGCCTCTCGAAGATTGTTGGTATTTGGGCGCCGGCCGGCGCCGACGGGCCCATGGTGAAGTCCTACTGTGTCTACCCTCCTGCGGCAAGCCCGTTGGGCAGGACCCGAGATATCTTTCGGCAAACTGCAGTTGGGCCAACGGATGGCGTCGGCACACCGAATCGACGCTCGCGACCGCGGCATGCGAGGATGCCTCCAGCCTCATCGCTCGCTTCCGCGGCATGGTCTTTTGGGCATGCGGATGCGGTGATAGGATGAGAGCACTTCTAGTAGGAGATAATGAATGGCAGAGAAGAAGTTTCTGGCGTTTGATATGGGTGCCGAGTCGGGGCGGGCAATTGTCGGGACGCTTCGCGATGGGCGATTGACGCTGGAAGAGAAACATCGCTTCGCCAACCCCTGCGGGAAGCTCAACGGGCACTTTCAGTGGTCGCTGTTGGGACAATGGGAAGAGTTGAAGACCGGGCTGCGGAAGGCCGCCGGCGCGGGAACCCTCTCCGGGATTGGGGTGGATACCTGGGGAGTGGATTTTGGGCTGTTGGATCGAAACGGCGAGATCCTGGGCAATCCGTTCATGTATCGCGACCCGAGGACTGAAGGGATCATGGACAAGGTGTTCGCCCGCGTGCCCCGCGAGAGGGTCTTCGGCGCGACGGGGATTCAGTTCCTCCAGTTTAACAGCCTGTTTCAACTGTATGCGATGAAACTGGCGGATTCACAAGTGTTGAAAATCGCGGACAAGTTGCTGTTTGTCCCGGATCTTTTTCATTATCTGTTTACCGGAGTCAAGAAGAACGAATTCTCGATCGCGACCACGAGCCAGTTCTACGATCCTGTCCGGAAGGACTGGGCCAGAGACCTGCTAAGCGAATTGGAACTGCCGACCGAAATCCTGTGTGATATCGTCCCGGCCGGGACAGTCCTGGGAAATGTAAGGAGGGACGTCGCCGAGGACTGTGGCGTCGGCGGGATTCCGGTCATAGCGCCGGCATCCCATGACACGGGATCGGCGGTCGCGGCAGTGCCGGCGGAGGGAGAGGGGTGGTGCTACATCTCGTCAGGCACGTGGTCGCTCATGGGCGTCGAGTTGACCAATCCGATCATCAATGAGAAGTCCCACAAATATAACTACACCAATGAGGGCGGCGTAAACGGGACCATTCGGTTCCTGAAGAACATCATGGGACTGTGGCCCGTGCAGGAATGCAGGCGACAGTGGCTGAAGGATGGCCACGAGTTCAGTTACGCGGAATTGGCTCAATTGGCGAGCGAGGCCAGGCCATTCCTGGCCATGCTGAACCCGGATTACGGGCCGTTCCTGACGCCCGGAGAGATGCCAAGGAAGATCGAGGCCTTTTGCCGCAAGACCAAGCAGGCGCCACCGACAACTCCCGGCGAATTCGTGCGAAGCTGCCTCGAAGGCCTGGCGTTGACCTACCGCAAGACGCTGGAGGGTCTGGAGGATGTGCTGGGCCAGAAGATGCGGGTCATCCATATTGTCGGCGGGGGGTGCCAGAACGATCTGCTGAACCAGATGACCGCCGACGCGTGCGCCCGGCCGGTGCTGGCGGGGCCTGTCGAAGCAACGGCAATCGGGAATCTGCTGGTGCAGGCCATGGCGACGGGTGAGATCAAGTCATTGGATGAGATGCGGTCCGTCATCAGGTCGAGTTTTGACGTGAAACGATATGAGCCGCGCGACACCCGAACATGGGATAACGCTTATGCCAGATACCGGGAGATTCTTTAGGTGATCATCGATTGCCACGTGCACATCTCGGCATTCACCGAGGGGCACGGATTCATGTCGGATCGCCTGTTGAAATCGTGGGCGTTCAGGTTCATGCGCATGCGGCTTGGAATCCGGGGCAGCGACGAGGCGGCGGAGCGCGCGATTGAGGCCGGCCTGGCAGAGACGATCGAACACACGCCGGAGATCGACGCGGCCGTGGTGCTGGCATTTGACAGGGTGTATGACCGCGACGGAACGCCCGATCCCCACCGAACCCATATTCACGTGACAAACCAGTACGTCCGGGACGTCGTCCGGCGGCATCCGGAAAAGATGCTCTTCGGGTGTTCGGTGCATCCGTATCGCAAGGACGCCGTCACCGAACTGGAACGATGTGTCAAGGAAGGGGCGGTGCTGATGAAATGGCTGCCCGCCACGCAGGGATTCAACCCGGCCGATGACCGATGCATCGCCCTGTACGACGCGATGGCACACCACAAGTTGCCGCTGTTGTGTCATACCGGATTCGAGCAGGCGCTGCCCGCATTCGATGTTTCGACAGCGGACCCAACGGTTCTAGAACCGGCATTGGACCGCGGCGTGACCGTGATCGCCGCTCACTGCGCCACCCGGGCGCTGCCATGGCAGACGGATTACCTGCCCAGGTTCCTGCGGATGGCAAAGGAGCATGAGCATTTCTACGGCGACACGGCGGCACTGAACCTCCCACCGCGTTGGTACGCGTACCAATCGATCCTCGCGGACGAGGCGGTCCGAAAGAAACTGGTACATGGGAGCGACTGGCCCATCCTGCCGATCCCACCCATGCCAAGCGTGGGACTCATCGAGTCAATACGGACTATGCGGGAGCGAAACTGGATGCGGCGGGACGCCCTGATCAAGCGGAAAATGGGCTTCGATCAGGCATATTGGCAGCGGGCGGGGGAGATTCTGCGATTGACCAACGCATGAAGAGACGTGGCGGCAGGGGCGGATGCGGGCCATGCCGCCGTCTGAAACAGACGATGTTCTCGCGGTTTTTGGGGTGTTTTTTGCCCAAAGCAGGCGCCCGCTGCAGAAAAATGCCCGAAAAACCCGATGTTTCTGGATAGAGGGCATTGAAAATGCCTGTTTTTTCGGGTATTTTTTTGACCCTATGGAACGTCACGAACGTTCCGGAGGCTTCGTGCTTGTCGCACGGGCTCAGGAAGCGGGCGCGATTGGGAGAGCGCCCGGCCGCCGGCTGGTCAGCGGCGGTGGCTCCACTCGCCTCTGGAAGGGGCGAGGCACCTGTCTCCCAAAACAAGGAGTATTGGTATGGCTAAAGCAACCGGTGGGAAGACCCTCACCAAATCCGAGATCGCGGCCAAGCTCGCCGAGGCGGCCGAGATCACCAAGAAACAGGCAACCCTGGTGCTCGCCGCGCAGGCGGAACTGGCCTACAAGAATGCCAAGAACACATTCGTGATTCCCGGCATCGGCAAGCTCGTGTTGGTCGAGCGGCCCGCACGCAAGATGGTCATGCGGTTCGGGCCCAAGGCCGGTCAGGAAGTGACCGTCCCGAAGAAGAAGGTCGTGAAATTCCGCGTGGCCAAGGCCGCCAAGGACGCCATCATCGGCGCCAAGAAGTAATTCGTTGTTTTTCTCGGTGAAATGCGGGCAGGCCATGGGACGTTCCCGTGGCCTGTTCTCTTTTTCCCGGCAACGCGACCGCGGAATCGAATCCGCGCGGGGAAAAAAGAAACCGCCCGCGCCGGGTTGGGGCGGGCGGCCTGATTAGTCTCTGGCAACCTGGATCAGGACAAGGCGGTGATATAGGGCAACAGGGCCATGTACCGGGCTCGCTTGATCGCGCGGGCCAGCATGCGCTGTTCCATCGCGGTTGCGCCGGTCCGCTTGCGGGAGAGGATCTTGCCGTTGCCGGAGATCATCCGCTTGAGCGATTCGGTGTCCTTGTAGTCAATATACACTTTGCCGGAGGCGCTGGTCCGGGTGATCTTGATCTTCGGACGGCTGAAGGACTGGAACTTCTCTTGACGTTCGCGGCGTTCGCGGTTGTTCTGCGGCCTGGGCATAAGCGTTAATACTCCGAAATAGGTCGAGCGGGGCATTGTAGCGGGGGATTCGCCTTTTGCAACTCGCCCGGAAACCATTTGACGCGGATAGCGTAGTACATTAGAATCACTAGCGAGAGTGGCGAAAGTTTGATTTGCATTTCTAGACCGGACAAAAAGTTAGGCCCTTTCTGAGAGCGGCACATGAAAACCAGACAACGCAGCGGTTTTACGTTGGTGGAACTCCTTGTCGTGATTGGCATTATCGCATTGCTGATCTCGATCCTTCTGCCCGCGCTAAGGAGGGCAAAAGAAGCGGCCGCCAGAACGGTGTGTATGTCTAATCACAGGACATTCATGCAGGCGGTCAACTTGTATGCCAATGACAACAACCAGTTCTTGCCGTTCCCGAACTGGGCGTCCAAGGACGCGGATCCCAAGATGGGGCCAACGGGATGGCTGTATGACGGGACGCGGGGATACAACTTCGTGCTGGGCTTGCCGGTTCCCGCAGGCAGGAACAGCATGAGCACAGGGGCGCTCTGGAAGTACATCCGAACCGAGAAGGTGTATCATTGCCCGTTCGACCCTGAGGAGAACTGGAGAGCCGGCAGCAAGGGCCCCGTGCACGCGATCACCAGCTATGGACTCAATGGAGCCATCTGCGGATACGGTCGAGTGGACACCAAGAACATCTGGACGAAAATCACGCAGTACAAAACCAGTGATATTCTGATGTGGGAGCAGATGGCGGAAGTGGACTCCGGCTTCTACTTCAATGATGGATCAAATTACCCGACTGAAGGGATCAGCGCCCGGCATGGCGGATCCCAGGCACGACTTGCGGCCGGTGCGATTGTGAGCACCTTCGGCGCATCGGTCGAGTGGCTCACGCTGGGCGACTATTACCGAGAGGCGCAGGCCGACCCGGTCACTCATGCCGCCGTGGGCACTCAGGGGCGATCGCGCCTCTGGTGTGTCCCCACCGCCCTGAGCCCCAACGGACACTAGCCTCGCGATCCAACACAAGGCAGTAAGAAAAAAGAGATTCTGTGAGACAGGCCCGGAGATCGCATTCCGGGCCTCCTTTTCTTGTCATTCTTCGCCGCATCCTTTTGTCAGGTTCCATCGGAGATCACCCGTCGCCCCCTCAATATCAGCGCCCCTCCCAGACACACAATCACCCCCAACACCCCCGCCTCCGGCACCGCCGCCACGTTCCTCGCCGACAGCGTCCCGCTCTGTCCGATGTACGCGCCGTCAATCAGAAAATAGTCGTCCGCGTTGATCACTCCGTCATAGTTGAAATCCCCCCAGTACCATCCACTCAACCCAAGCATGCCTCCAACGTCGATTTGATAGTAGTCGTCCGCATTGACCAAGCCGTCCAGATTCGCATCGCCGTTCCAAGTGTATTTCACCAGAACGCAGTCGGTGTCCACGCCCTGTCCGTCAAATGTGGGATGCAATGCCGCGCCGCTTCCATCATCGTTGACAATCACCCCAAGCCCCGTGTGGTTCGTGAACGCGCTTGTGGTGATCCCATTGCCCTGCCAAAGAATCGGCCCGGTGTTCCTGGCCGCCGCGATCGAATTCCACACGTTCTGGAACGCAGAGCCGTCGCGGATGATCATGTCATTGTCTTTCAGGTCCAGCTTCCCCGTGCCGCACACCGACAACTCGTTCGTGTCGATGTAGCTCGCCCCGTTGGTTGACAGAGTCGCCTGCCCATAGCTCCCAACCACAATGCCATTCAGGTGCTGCGTCGTGTTCAGAACCAATGTCGCCGGACTCCCCGAAGTGCCCGCCACATTGAGCGTCAACGTACGGCTCGTCGAGCTTCCCGCGTTCGTGTCCATCTGCAGTATCCCGGCCTGAACGTTGATTTGAGCGTCAACACCGTTGCTCTGCGCACCCCCGATGATCAGCACCCCCGGGCCTCCCTTCACCCACGTGTCATAGGAGGGCAGGACGCTCGGGCCAGTGATCACAATGCTCCCGCTATCCACGATGACCTGTGACATCGGTCCATGCTGGAACTCGATCGCAAACGTCGTCACACCATTACCGGCGATCTTGCGAATCGTTCCGTCATTGATGAACTTGTTCCCTGCCGCCCCGCTGAAATCCGCGTCGCCGGAGATTTCAAATAACGCACCGGTATCGTTATGAAACGTCGCGCCCTGGCTTAGCACAATAGCGCCCAATGCATTGGGGTCCGAGCTGCTGTTCCATGTCGTCGTGCTCTTGTTCTCAATCGTACGATTCACCAGGGAGTGGTTCGACGCTTGTCCTGTGTAGTACCCGAACACCAGATGCCCCGTTCCTTGAATATTCGTCGTGCCAGGGCCTTCATAGGTACCCTGATACCAGGTGAACAGGCCGGTATGCGTGTGCGTCCTGGAACTTGTCCCCGCATTCTTTACTGTTCCACCGAAGATCGTGAAGATGTTCTCACTATCGACGCCGCCGAGTTGCGCGATCGAATCACCCCAGTTGTGGAATCGGCCATGGGGGCCGATCTTCAGTTCATTGGCCCATAGCGTGCCGGCCTTGACGTCGTACTGCCCATCACTCAGCGATCCCGTGCCGATTGACAGTGTCCCGGCGATCGTGTGCGCCCCGTTGTGATCCAAGGCGCCGTCCCCAGACTCCCCAACCGCCACATCCCTGCTTTCAAGCTGCGCCCCGGCAAAGAGCCGATAGATGCCCACACCTTCAGCCTTTGACCCGACGACCAGCGTCGTAAACTTGGCCTTTCCGCTCTCATGGTTGAACGTTCCTTTTCCATAATCACCGACTGTCACGAGTCCCGCCTGAATCGCGTACGTGCTCGTCCCGGCAACATTCAGCATATACTCGCAATCGAGATTGCGCGTGCTGCCCATCGATCCGATGGTGATCTCGCCACCGCCTCCGTATCCCACAACAAACGCTCCACCCAGATGCTGGAACACCCCAAGTCCGCCCTTGCCCACAATCAGATTGTCCGGAGAACACGCCCCCCCATACAGTGTGTAGGTTCCCCCGGTTGACGCACAGTCGTGTCCGAGAATCAGATCTGTCGCCACAACGGTTCCACCGTTCTGTTGAACCATCGAGCCACCGGACAGGCCCACGATGAAGCCACCTACACTGATCTCGCCGCCGCTGAGGTTGTAGTTTCCTACAGACCCGCTCTCCGCCCCGAGAGTAATCTGCCCGGATGAGTGCGTTCCCCCGTTCTGCGTGAAAGTCGCGTTCCCCAAGTTCCCGATGATGGAAATCTCCCCGATGGTGAGTTGCCCGCTCTGCAGGGTGTAGGTGCTCGGCCCCCCGGTGGCCGCCGCCGCCATGTACAGCGATCGTGCGTTGACCGTGGTACCGGCCCCATCCTGTACAAATGTCCCGGCCCCGTCGCCCCCAACGTGCAGATCGCGCGCGTAGACTTCGCCTGTCCCGCTCAGGTTCCACGTTCCGGTGCCTCCCTGTGCGCCCACGATGATGTCGCCGCACACCACGGCTCTGGATCCGACATGATTAACCACGAACGCCCCACCATACCCAACCGCCATATCGCCAATATTCAGTGTGCCAAAGCTTGTCCTCGGCCGCTGTGCCGCCTCCGGCGCTGCGATCCATTGCACACCATTCAGAATATTGGCCGTGCCGATCGCTAAGCTGCCCACTCCTCCTCTGTAAATCCCCCCTCTCCACACTTGATCTGCGAAGACCGCAAGAACGGAAAACTCCGCGCCGGTCGTGGTGGTTCCGCTCTGGTGATCAAAGACGCCATTTTCGACTGCCAGGGTCCCGTCGACCGTCAGGGTGCTGTTGCTCTGATTAACGTGCCCGGTTCCCGAGCGTCCAACTGCAACTGAACCGGCCGACAGCGATCCCCCGTTCAGGTTGTACGTCCCTGTCCCCCCCTCGCTTCCGATCATCACCATCTGCGAAATGACATTATTTCCGGCAGTCTGTGTGTACGCTCCGCTCGCTCCGTTTCTCCCCACCAGCAGCGCCATTGCATTCAGATCCACGTTGGCCGTCTGAACCACCTCGCCGAAACAATTGGGGACATTGCCCACATTGACGTAGTTGAGCCAAGGAGTTGTCACGTTCAACAACACCGTTGCCGCGAAATTGAGATTTGGGATGCCAGCATCTTCTCCCTGAATTGGCACCCAACCCGTGTCCCAGTTCAGCGCAGTGCCCCAGAGGTTGTTCCCTCCTCCACCACTCCAGGTGCCTGCACTCGCCCGCGGGACCCCCGCCGCCAGCCCTACCGTCGCCAAGAAAAACGCCACCTTCCGCCTATTTGCAGTCCATCCGCGCATGGCTTCCTCCCAGGCCGCAGTGCCAATAACCAAACCACGCCCCCAAGGGCAATTATCATCCTATTGCTCAGGCCAAAAGACCCCAAACCCGACCGAACCGCATTTTACACCCCCCCGCAAATCCCACTCTGCCCGCGAAAGCGACAACTTATCCACATTTCCCGGGGCAGCATCCCCCCCCAGAATCCACGGGGACCCTTGCCGACAACAGCATGTTTGCAGATCGCAGCCGCCGAGAAGGGGCTCGTCAAGACACACCAAGACCACGGCGTAACCCCAGACCTTAACCAATCGGACGATCAAGGTCGCGCGCAGAAGAACGAAATCCCAGCCTCGCGGCAGCCGACCATTACGGCTGCACGATCTGGGCCGGTTGATCGCTCCGCGGAGGAACTGACCGGACCATGACGGCCGCTCCGCGATCCTTCATGCTCACCCAGTTCTTCTCGCCCGGCTTCTTCACGAGAACTTCCAGCACCGCCTCAGGAGGCGGCGGAAGTTTGGCATTCGCCGGATCTGCGTAGAACTTCGAGACGATCTGCTTGCCCGCGGGGGTGAATTTCTCGAGATAGCCGACAAACGGTTTCTCCCGGCCGTAGCGGAACACATACGCGCGGACCGCCTCTTTGCCATTGGGACCTTTGAAGTCCTTGCCGAGGTTGGCGTATTCTCCGGCAAAGTACGTCTGGCCGTCGTCCTCGGAGTAAAAAGCCGCCTCGGCAGCCGCGGCGGGCCCCGTGTTGGGAGACCGATTCTGGAAATAGATCCAGACGATCGCCAGGACAATGACCACGCCAACAACAGTACCGGCCACGGCGGGCTTCTCGTTTATCTTCTCTCGGATTCCCACGGCATGCTCCTTGTGAACGATATGCGATGTGGCCGGTTCCTCCAATGAGGCCGTCGAAAAACCATCGACGCTGCGCCGGCTTACAAGTCATTCTATTGAAGCCGACAGGGAGGCACAAGCGATCAGGTTTCCATCTGTCGAACCCATTCGTAAATGGGTTTGCAGATCTTCCAATGCCGGAGGCAGAACGGAATCAGCTTCCGGGAGAAAAGCTCCGGCGGCTTGCGGCAGTCGAACTGCGTATAGAGCGTGTTGTAGCGGAGAAGGTCGGCGAGCGGGCCGTCCGCGGCGAATCCGGGGGGAACACGCTTGTAGTGCTCCCCGCCGAGGAGGATGCCGGCCTTCTCGAGTTTGCGCTTGATCGCGAGCAGATCGTTGCCGCGGTCTTCGTCGGCCACGGCCTGGCGATACGCCTTGAGCACGCCGGGAGGGAACTGGTACCAGCCGTAATAGAGTCGCAGGCCGGCGTCATCGAGTTCAAAGTAAAACCCGGGACGCTCCATCTTCTTGCCCGGGCTTTGCCAGAAGAAGATGCCCAGGTGCGTCTTGTAGGGGGATTTGTCGTGTGAAAAACGGGTATCCTTGTAGATGCGAAAGATGGAGGCGGCCGGATCGGCCACAATGCCCGGGAACATTCGGCCAAGCGACGGCCCGACGTCAGCGACGAAGGCCGCCGCCGGCTGCAACACATTCTCGATGTAGTCCGCCTTGTGGCGAGTGAACCAGGCCCGGTTGTTGTTCTTCTTGAGGTCGGCAAAGAACCGGAGGGTGTCTCTGGAGAAACCGGCGAAGGTGGAAGAAGGGACCATGGGATGGAATCATACCATGAAGCCCCCGGCCACCCCGATCGGGACATCTCGGAGCCCGGGTCGCCTGCTTTTCGAGAATCTCGCTCCGACCGCCTACTTCTTGGGAGGCGCCGCCCCACCGCCGCCACCGCCGCCGCCGGCCGATCCGCTGGGCGAGTGGGTCTGCTGGAAAATCAGGCCGAGTATGGCGGGAATGAAAACGGCAATCGGAAGGAAAAAGGGCTGGGTGTTCATGATGTTGGTTATGGAAGGAATCGCGTCGTGGTTCTTGAACGCCAGCCCCAGGATGCCGAGGATGATCATCATGGCACCCTGGAGACTGGTGTACATGATGACGCTGCCGCGCAGCAGGATGAACGAGAGCATTCCGAACCCCACAAGGCCTGTCATCGCGCCCGCCCACGCCATGTCGGGCTGGAGTCCCGCGAGTTGCCAGATGGCGGCTCCGACCAGCGCGCCGCAGACTCCGCCGACGACGGCGACGGCCCATTTGACCAGCGGAAGCGTCGCAGAGGCGAAGAGAATCGCGCCAAGCGCGCCGCCGGCGAGCATGTGACCGTAACGGTCGCCCAGAGCCGCGCCCAGGTACATCCCGATCAGGCCCGCATTGATCGTCACGAGCCACTTGTATTGCGACCACCCATAAAGCAGGTAGACGAGGCCGAGCAGCAGCAAGAGCAGCCCGGTGCCAATTGACATGTCCTGGCACCAGGTCAGCATGTCGCCTTGGCCGGGGAATCTCGTCAGCGGCTGAAAGTGAACGCTGTTGGCGCTGGCCAGTGTCGTGAATGAAGACGTGCAGAGCATGGCGGTCTATGGGCCGTCCGCGCGGGACTACCCATCTCCTTTTTTGGCGGAAGCGTTGTTGACGTCCGGTTTCGGTTCGGCGGGCGCGCTTCGCGGGGGCCGAGGATGGAACCACCATTGCAGCATGGCCCCGAACGATACGACGCCGGCCATCATGATCAGTTGTGCGGTGCGCTCGCGCGGAAATGCATCGAGTATCTGCGGGCGAAGATGGTTGGCGGCAAGGTAACCGAAACCCGCCGCCATGCAGAACCCCAGCAGGCTGTAGAACAGTGAACTGGCCAGGCGGGGCAAGAGGAAGCAGAGGACCCCGGCAATCACCAGCCCAACGCCCGCGCCGACAGGGGCGCTGATTCGCAGGGCGGCAGGAACCGAGTCGTAGAATCGCGTGGCATAGTCCAATAATGACGCAGATTCGGAACGTGCGGGAATCGTCCAACCCGTGTCAACCGCATACAGGAGCCACGCAGCGAAGATGCCCCAGGCGAACATGAGCACTGCCAGGCCGATCTTGACAAATGCGCGGTGAAAGACGAACCCGAGCAGACCCAGAATCAGCGCGCCGCCGATCGCCGCCGCCCACGAACCGATCGACAGCCCGATCCATCGAGGTATCTGCAAACCCACGGCGGCGCCGGCGGCCACAGCGACCAGCGCCACCAGTTGCCGGCTGAATCGCGAACCGACCAGCCACAGCGCAACGCCAAAGGCCGCGCCGCCTCCCGCAACCCATGCGGCCGCGGGAACAGCTTCAGGGGATAGCGCAGGGAAGATTTGCTCAAGAGCCGACGTCATGCTCTTAGGCGTTATCGGTCAGTTGGCGAAGAAATCTTGTGTTTGTCTGGACCTCTTAACCACCACAAAACAGAGGCGATCGACCGCCCATAATCCTCCCGTTCCTGGCCGCGTCATTGGCTGACCCAGCATGCGGTCAGGTGGGTTGGATGCCCGGGGCGGGCATCGAGCCGGGGTATCTCCTGGCAACACCTGCGAAGAACCCGTTCGCCAGAGGCGAGTTGAACCGTATCGGCGGCGGTTGCGTCCCTCGCGGCCCGGCGCGTCAACGGGCACCGCGGATGGAACCGACATCCTGCCGGTGGATTCGCCGGGGAAGGAGGCTCTCCGGTCAGGACGATCCGCCGATGCCCGGGCCGGGGGTCCGGCTCGGGGACTGCCGAAAGCAGGCAAACCGTGTAGGGGTGTCTGGGGTTGGCACACAGTTCCGCAGCAGAGGCTTTCTCGACGATTCGGCCCAGGTACATGACCGCGATGTCTTCACAGAAATGCTCGACGACAGCAAGATTGTGGGCAATGAAGAGATACGCCAGGCGACGTTCCGACTGAAGATCGGCCAGCAGATTCAGGATCTGTGCCTGGATCGAAACATCCAAGGCCGAGACGGGTTCGTCGCACACGATGAAATCGGGGGACAAGGCCAATGCGCGGGCGATGCCGATGCGCTGCCGCTGGCCGCCGGAGAACTGGTGGGGATAGCGGCGGGCATAGGCGGGATCAAGACCGACTCGCTGGAGAAGGGACGCGACCAGTTCGTCCCTGGCTTTGCCGCGGGCGATGCCGTGGACCTCAATGGGTTCGCCGATGATGTCGCCGACACTCATGCGGGGATTGAGGGAACTGGCCGGGTCCTGGAAAACAATCTGCATGTGGCGGCGAATCCGGCGTAGCTGACGAGAGGACATCGCCAGAAGATCCTGGCCGCGGTAATGCACGCTGCCGGACGTCGCAGGGATGAGTCGGAGGATGGAACGCCCGACGGTGGTCTTTCCGCAGCCGGATTCACCGACCAGGCCCAGCGTCTTGCCCTCCTGAACGGTGAAGGAGACCCCATCGACCGCCTTAACGTAATCGACGGCGCGGGAAACGACTCCGCGGCGAATCGGAAACCACGTGCAAAGGTCGCGGACGTCGAGGAGTGTGGTGGAGGTCGTGGTCATTACGTCGGACTCCGGGCAAGGTCGGGGTTCTGGTCGGCGGCGGTTCTGCGACGATGGTCCAGGTTTGGACACGTCGTCGGAGAAGAAGCAAAGGCGTTGCTGTGGTGGCAGGCAGCCCAGTGATTGGCACACACTTCATGGAGGCAGGGCTCGTCCTCGGCACACGTGCGGTCGCCTTGCATGCGATGGCAGCGGGGGTGGAATTTGCAGCCGGCAGGAAAGCGGGCGGGGTTGGGGACGGAGCCGGGAATGGTGACCAGCCGGTCGGCCGATCGGCCCAGCCGCGGGACCGACCCCAGGAGGCCCTCGGTGTAGGGGTGTTGGGGATTGTCAAAAACGTCTTCGACGGAGCCATACTCCACCATCCGGCTGGCGTACATGACGCCAACGACGTCGGCGTTCTCCGCAACGACGCCCAAGTCGTGGGTGATCAAGAGCACGGCCATGCCCGTGTCACGCTGCAGTCTGCCTAGCAGATCCAGGATCTGCGCCTGGATCGTCACATCCAGCGCAGTCGTGGGTTCATCGGCTATGAGGAGTTTCGGCCGACAGGCAAGAGCCATCGCGATCATCACCCGTTGACGCATGCCGCCAGACATCTGATGCGGATACTCATTGAGCCGGCGATCGGCGTCGCCAATGCCGACATCTCGCAAGCTCTGGCGTGCGATCTGAATGGCTTGGCGACGGGTGACGTCCTGGTGCAGGAGGATGGCTTCGGAAATCTGGTCGCCAACGGTGAAAACCGGGTTCAGCGAGGTCATGGGCTCCTGGAAAATCATGGCGATTTCCTTGCCGCGAACGGACCGCATCTGCCGCTCGGAGAGTGCCAGGAGATCGCGACCGTTCAGCAGAATCCGGCCCGCTACGAATCGACCGGGGGGCTCCGGAATGAGGCGGAGTATGGAAAACGCCGTCACCGACTTTCCGCAGCCCGATTCGCCGACCAGCGCAACCGTCTGGCCAGGGAAGATTGAGAACGACACATCGCGGACCGGGCGAAGTTGGGCGCCCCGCGTATCGAAGGCGACGGTGAGGCTGTCAAGTTGGAGGAGAGGTTGGGGCATGACCATCAGAATCTGGCGGCATCCGCCTTCGGGTCGTAAAGATCGCGAAGTCCGTCGCCAAGAAAGTTCAGTGCAAGGAGCGTGATCGCGAGCAGAGCGCAGGGGAAAACCAGCAACCACCATTGCGAATGAACGGGATTCAGGGCGGGCTGAAGACCGTCGGCCGCCAGCGCACCCCACGTCGGCAGCGGCGGCTGGATCCCGATCCCCAGAAAGGACAGGAACGACTCCTGAAGAATGGCGGACGGCACGATCAGTGTGGCATACACCACAATCGGACCAACCAGATTAGGCAACAAGTGGCGAGTGAAGATGCGCCATTGGCTGAGTCCCAGGGCTGTGCAGGCTTCCACAAAGGGAAGCGACCGGAGGTAAAGGACCTGGCCGCGGACGACACGCGCCATCGTGAGCCAACTGACGATCCCGATCGCGGTGAACAGGACGATGAAATTGGCCAGCCCCTCGGAGCGGACGAGCAAAGCCAGTGGCTTCTCGAACGCGATCTTGAAAAGGATCACGAGCAGGAGATAGGGCAGGCCGTAGAGAACATCGACAATCCGCATCAGCAGGGCATCGATCCAGCCGCCGCGGTAGCCGGCCACGAGGCCGACCGAAACGCCGACGGTCACCGAGATGGCGGCGGCGGCCAGACCCACCGAGAGGCTGGCGACGCCACCAAGAAGACACCGGCCAACCAGGCTGCGGCCCAGCGTGTCGCTGCCAAACCACATCGCGGAGCACGAAAATCCCGGTGCGGCGCGGACGGGAAGTGCGTATTGGCCGTTGAAGTTCCACGGATGATCCGGCCGGAGCGTCAGCGGCATCGTCGCCACCGATGCCAACACCATGAGCGAGAGAACCGCAACACTCACGCGGATTCGCCCGCTGCGACGGATCCGTGCCAAGACCGTGTCCGGTGCATCCAGAGGAGCTTCGACGGCGCCGGCGAGGATGGGATCAGGCACTGCGGACATCTCAGGCATTGGCTCTGGCGCTGAGGTCGATGCGAGGATCAACAAAGCTGTACGCCATATCGACCAAGAGATTGAACGTGAGCAGGAACACCGAGTAGATCATGACCGTGCCGAGAATGAGGGTCTGGTCACGGTTCTTGACACTGTTGACAAAATGCTGGCCCAGGCCGGGAATGCAGAAAACCGTCTCGACAACGAATGACCCGACAAAAGTGGCGGCGGCGGCGGGGCCAAGGTAGCTCAGGACCGGAAGAAATGCGTTCCGCAGGCAGTGTTTCCAGATGACCGAGAAGCGAGACAGTCCTTTGGCGCGCGCCGTGCGAACATAATCGCTCCCGAGCACATCGAGCATGGAAACGCGGGTGAGACGGGCAATGTACGCCAAAGGCGCCAGCGAGAGCGCGACCGCCGGGAGAATCATCTCGCGAAAGCCGCCCCATCCACCAATCGGAAACAGGCCCAGCCGTCCCGTGAACGCAACAAGCAGCACGGCGGCGACGACAAAACTGGGAATCGAGATGCCAACAAGTGCCAGCGTGAGGCTGAGCCAGTCAAACAACCCGCCGCGATTGACGGCGGCAAGGGTCCCGATCACGACGCCCAAAACGGTGGCGATCGTGAGGGCAAAAACACCGAGCGTGACGGACACCGGGAGTGAAACCTTGATGATGTCCGAGACCGACCACTCCTGGTACTGCATGCTGCGCCCGAAATCGCCCTTCGTGATCACCCGGACAGGGTAATAGGCGAGGAACGCCTGCCAGGAGTCGGCGTGAAATCGCTCTTTCATGGCCTGCTCGGCAATCGGGTCGAGTCTGCGTTCCGCCCGGCCGAACGGGCTCCCGGGAACAACCCAGACCAGCATGAAAGTCGTCACGTAGATGATGCCGAGGATCAGCGGAAACTGCAGGAGGCGAACGGCGATGACGCGGATCATGGCTTCCTCTGGACGAAAACGCCTTTGAGAATCGTCATGTTGCGAGGATTCAGGTTAATGCCTTTGACGTTCTCACGGAAGAGGTAGCAGTTGGCGAGATGGCAAAGCGGAATGACGGGAAGCTGGACGTTCAGGAGGTCCTCGGCCTGCTCGATCAGGCGATAGCGCCTTGCGGAATCGCTCTCGCCGGCGGCGGCGCGGATGAGCCGGTCGTATTCGTCGTTGGCCCAGCCGGAATCGTTGTTGGCGCTGTTGGAGCGGAACTTGTCCGTGAACGTGGAGGGGTCGTTGTAGTCGCCCGTCCAGTCGCCGGGCGCCAGATCGAAATCACGCGCGTTGACACGCATGCGCAGAGTCTTGCCTTCCAGTGCCTGGAGAACGACATCGATGCCCAGGTTCGCGTTCCATTGCCTGACGATGTTCTGCACATAGTCGCGCACGGCCGGACGATCGGCGCGGAAGATGAACGCCAGACGGGGAAACCCTTTGCCGGCGGCGAAGCCCGCGTCCGCCAGCAGACGCCGGGCAGCAGGCGGATCGAACGGCAAGCCGGGCCTCGACTGATAGCCCGCGAAAACGCCCGGCGGGATGTACTGCGTCGCCGGCGTTTCGCCCATGCGAAGGATGGTGTCGGTAATCAACCTCTTGTCGATGGACATCGCCAACGCCTGGCGCACGCGAACATCGGCAAGCGGGTTGCGCTGCCCACCGCCCCGGTTCGGGCCACAGTTCACCGTGATGAAGAGCGTGCAGAAACCGGGGAAGTTGTGCAGGTCGCTACGCCGCGTGCTCAGCAGTTCCGACCCGATCTCGGAGGGAATGTCCACCAGCCAGTCGGCTTTCCCATACTCGTATCGCCGCAGCATCGTGAGTGGGTCTTCGACAACGGCCATCTCGATCGAATGGCTCTTGACGTTGACACGATCCCAGTAGTGCGGATTCGCTTCAAGGCGAAGTCGGCGTTTGAACTCCCACTTGACCAGCTTGAACGGGCCATTGGTGACGAGATTGGGCGGCCGGGTGAACTGCTGGTCGTAGACCACCCGGCCATCAGCACCAACCTGGGCAAAGGGCCGCATCGATTTCTCGTGGAGGGGGTAGAAGGCCGGAAAGGCCATCAGGTCCAAGAAGAACGTGACCGGACCGGCCAGAGAGACCCGGAGCGTGTGCGGATCGACAACATCAACACCAACGGTGCTGAAATCCGCTGGCTCCCGGCGGGCGTAGCGAGTGCAGTATTCCTCGGCGTTGTGAATGTAATAGTGGAGGTACGTGTATTCGCCAGGCGATTCCAGGGTGCGCCGCCAGGCAAAGACAAAGTCATCCGCAGTGACCGGATCGCCATTGCTCCAGCGAGCGTCCGGCCGAAGGTGAAACGTGTAGACCGTCTTTCTGGAATTCACCTCGCAACTGCTCGCCACCCCGGGAACAGGGTCCAGCGTTTCGGGGTCCAGGGCATACAGCCCTTCCCAGATGGCATAGGCGATACGCATGTCGGCCAGATAGGACATCTGACCAATGTCGAGCGTGTTAATGTCCGCACGGCTGATGAATGAGAAATCGGCGCGCGGTTCCTCAGCCCCCGCTCCGGACCAGACAATCGCCGCGGCGAGCAGCAGCAGCAGCGCCAACGGGATAGACAACAGTCGCAACATGCATCAATTGAAGACGACGATGGGATTCGTGCTGGGCGGCGGCGTGAGCTGCGGCTCCGTGATGGCCTCGTAGCCCTTGATCTTCTTGACAACCGGGGGAATATCCTTAACCGCCGGCAAAAGGCTCGTGCTACTGGACTTGATGACGCGGATAGCGGCAACGGTGGCGTTCTCGAGGTTCTTGTCCCCGATTAGGTCCGGCTGAGCCGCGACCTGAAGACTCTGGCAGACCCCCGTCACAACCTGGACCAGCAGTTCACGCGACCCCAGGCCCTGCTGGGCGTCCCCATGATACGCCGCCAGGATCAGCACATCACAAAAGGCCTGCATGACCTTGACGCGCTGCGCGGCCGTGAGCGATTTCCAGACTTCCAGCCGGGTAAAGAAACCAAATGGCCCCCCTTCCGCTTGCGGGTCTTCCGGCAAACCCTTCTTATAGAGCCCGACGCGGAGCGAAATGATGTCCAGCATCGCATCGATCAACACCGGATTGCTGACCTGAAGCGCCTCGTATGCGTCCGCCGTCATCCCCCCGGTCGGGTATTTCTTGACGCTGGCCAGAATCGCCGCCAGAATCGCCTTGGCGCCGTTGGCATCGACAAGCGCGGGTAGAATCCCCTTGGCGGCCTTGACACCCCACAGCCGCAGCGCATACGGCTGATCATCGCCCAATAGGATCAGCACCGCGGGCTCGAGCTTCGGACTTTGCAGCGATTCACACACTCGTGCCAGCGCAATGGCGGCATTCAGTCGCACGCGAATGGGTTTGGCCTTGGCAATCGTCGGGGCGGAGAAGCTCTTGACCACCGCCAACGCGTACGCATTGATGAACGCCGGCGAAACTTCCACCCCGCGAGAGTCCAGCACAATGGCCTCTCGGGCAGACTGCTGAACCAGCGGGTTGGAATCCAGCAAGCCTGCAAAATGCCCCTCCACGGCAGAATTGACGGTCGCCAGATCCGCAGCTGTCAGCGTTAACGCCGACTTGACCGCGGGGGTCAGCATCGCCTTCCGCAACACGACAGGAGCGGCAGGAGCGGCAGGAGCGGCGGCAGGAGTGGCAGCGCCAGTCGGTTGAGCCATTACAACGCCGGCAGCAATGCAGCAAACCAGGCCGATCGCACTGACAACGCGAGGAAACTGATTCATCAGGTGCTACTCCAGGAGCCCGAATAGCGGCAAAGGCCAAGCCCCCTTTAGCAGGCTGATCGCCCTCTGCCGAGTCCGAAGGCGTTGCCAAACTGGGGCCCGTGGGTGAAGATACCGAATCAAACGAACCGTAGCAAATGCCGTATTTAGTGTCAAGGTGAGGGCATATGGAGAACTTCCGTCCAGAAGCCGTACCAAACCCCGCTGTACGACGGCTTAGTCTCTACCTCAGGCAGCTCGAAGCCTTCAAACGCCAAGATCAACATACCGTCTCCAGCAAACAACTCGGCGAGAGCCTAACCTTGACCGATGCGCAGGTACGAAAGGACCTGGCTTACTTTGGACAGTTTGGACACCCCGGCATCGGTTACCGCGTCGATGACCTGATCGCTCGCGTAAAGCACATTCTCGGTACCGACAAGATCTGGAACGTCCTTCTCATCGGCGCTGGAAATCTGGGCAGGGCCTTGATGGCCTATAAGGGATTCGAAAACAAGGGATTCCGCATTGTCGCCGTCTTCGACTCCGACTCAGCCAAAGTCAATACACGCCGCGGAGCCTTCCTGATCCAGCCCCTCTGCGAACTCCAGGCGACCATCCAGAAACTCGGCATCCGCCTGGCCATCATCGCCGTACCGGGCGACAGCGCCCAGGCGGTCGCGGATCAACTCGTGGCCGCAGGCATTCAGGGAATCTTCAATTTCGCGCCGGTTTCCCTCACGGTCCCACCCCACGTCGGCGTCAGCGCCGTCGATCTGGCCGTCCAGTTGGAGCAACTGTCCTTCCTGGTCAACCTCAGCCGCGCCCCAGCCGCGGATGACTCCGAAAAGGGAATGCCACAGGATGCGACACCGCCCCAGACGCCTACCGGAGCTTGAGCGGAAACCGCCTTACAAGCTCCACAAACATCCGAATCCCAACAGAAAGTGCGCCATCCGTGAAATCGTACTGATCCGTGTGCAACGCCGGATAACTGTCCCGCCCCGCAGGCTCCACCCCAACCATGAAAAAGCAACCCGGCGCTTTCTCCAGATAATGCGCAAAGTCCTCGGCTCCCATCGACGGCTTGGCAACCGGCAGAAAACCACCCGCGCCCAGCACCAACCGCGCGGTCTCCGCCACATGCTCCGCAAGGCGCGCGTCGTTAACCACCGGCGGGTACCCTTCCAACCATTGAACATCGGCCCGGCAATTGCCGGCACTGGCTACCCCGGCACATCGCCGCTCGACCGCGGCACGCACCTTTCCGCGAACCTCTTCGCCCAACGCTCGCGTCGTCCCGGTTATCGTCGCCAGGTTCGGGATGATATTGACCGCCGTACCCGCATTGAACTGGCCTATGGTCACCACCGCGGGCTCCGTTGGATCAATATCACGCGACACGATCTGCTGAAGCGAAACAACCGCCTCCGCGGCGGCAACAATCGGGTCCCGCCCAAGGTGCGGATAGGCGCCATGGCATCCCTCACCGTGAAAACTCACCGAAAACATGTCCATGGACGCCAGCAGCGCACCCGGGCGGGTGGCAACCGTCCCAACCTTCATCCCAGGCCACCCGTGGAAACCGAAGATCGCGACGACAACCGGTCCGATCCGGCCGTCCAACACGCCCGCCTCAATCAGCCGAGCGGCACCCGCTCCCCCCTCCTCCGCCGGCTGCCAAATGAGTTTCACGCACACCGGCAAGCCGTCCACGATCTCCTTCAGAACCGCCGCAACGCCCACCAGACCGGCCGCGTGCCCGTCATGCCCACACGCGTGCATACGCCCGGGGTGGCGGCTGGCATACGGCAATCCCGTCCGCTCCTCCATGGGCAGGGCATCAATGTCGGCGCGAAGCGCCACACACGGCCGGCTCGTGTCCCCCAGCCACGCGATCGTGGCCGTCGGCGCACCATCAACCCCGGCAACGTACCGGACCCCAAGCCGATCCAGTTCTCCACGGATTTCCCCAGCCGTCTTGACTTCTTCATACCCAAGCTCAGGAACCTGGTGCAGCCGATGCCGCAAATCGATGATCGCGGGCAAATGCCGATCAAGCAAGGTCTGGACGTTCATATCGGCTGGCCACGGTACTCATCCGGCTTTGCAACCGCAAGGCGAGGACAAAAGAACCACCGTGCAACGCACTGGTTTGGCAACAAAACGAGCCCCCGAGGATTCCACGCGAATTCCGATCACTGATCAAAAGTCGCCTGCAAAGAGGCGCACGCGGCCATCGCCCCGGTCCGACAAGCGGCCGATGAACCCCGCCTCGCCTCTCTCCTTGCCCCTTTTCCCAATCGGCGATTCCACTTGCCATCCCCCGCTCAGCGTGCTCGGCAACAGGCAATGATCCGCGGAGAATCGGGACCGAGCCGGCTGCCATCGTAGTCGCCATACATCCGCTCGATCCGCAGACCATGACGCTCCATCAGCAACTGCAACTCTCGTGGAAACATGAACGTCAGATCAAATTCCCGCCGCTGGCGATGCTCAAATCCATTGGCATCGAAATAGGTGTAATGGAAAATCACCCTCTGGATCTGTCGGCTGGGGTCGCGACGGACTTCGATCGTCTTGCAGACCGTGCGCCCAAGCTCTGGCACATAAAACGCCATCGGCGCCAGGTCAACCGACACATCGTGCGCCAGAATCGCCAGATTCGGCTGGAAAATGTCCAGCCAGAATCGACCTCGGGACTTGAGGTGGCGCAGGACGGTCTGCAGGAGTCGGTCCTGTTCGACCAGAGTTGTGAATGCCAGAAAGGTGTTGAAAAAGATACACACCCAGTCGAATCTCCGGCCAAGGCGACACTCCAGTGCATCGGCACACCGCATCTGGAACTGGCGTTCCGTTACGCCCATCACCTCGCATTTGCGCTTTGCGATCGCCAGCATGCGCGGGTCGTTGTCAATGCCGACGACGCTGTGCCCAGCCTGCGCAATCGGGATGGCGGCGCGAGCGGTGCCGACGGCCAGCTCCAGAACACTCTGCCGACCCCGAAGGTGCTTCAGAAAAAACGGAACATCACGCTCAAGCATCTCATTGCAGACATTCTCAGGATCGTAGTACTCCGGAATGGCGCGGTAGCGTTTCATGGATCCCTCGGTTCGCTCGTCAGAGGCCCGCTCGCACGCGAAGACCATCGTAGGCCAATTCCACTCCCGCGGGCAGCATGGCCCCAACCTTCTCATGGGAAACAGAGTGCGCGATGTGTGTCAGGTACGTGCGCGACGCGCCGATGCGAGCGGCCGCGTCGAGGGCCTGGTCAATGCAGAAATGGGTGGGATGCCGCCGGTACTGCAGGCCGTCAATGACGAGGATGTCCAGCCCTTGCACGAGCGAAAAGGACTCCTCCGGGATGACACTGACATCCGTGCAATAGGCAAGTCGCCCGACGCGGAAGCCGACGATCTGCAGACTGCCGTGCATGAGCGGGATCGGAGTCCACTCCACGCCGCCAATCGAAAATCGCCCGTCAATCAGACGCCGGTTGAGTTGCGGACGATAAACGCCGTCCATCTCAGGGGCCTTGAACGCGTAGCCGAAGCAACGGGCCAGGACCTCATGCGTCCTTGGCTCGGCAAAGACATCGAGGGCGCCGCCGCGAATCGTGTTGAATCGCCGAACGTCGTCCAGCCCCATGATGTGGTCGGCGTGCGCGTGGGTGAAGACGATCGCCTCAATGTGCTCGACGCAATGGGCCAGGCACTGCAGGCGAAGCTCCGGGGCGGCGTCCACCAGCACGCTGGTCTGGCCATAGGAAATCAGGACCGAAGGGCGGGTACGCTTGTCCCGCGGATCCGAGCTGGTGCAGACCTCGCATCGGCAACCGATCATCGGGATGCCGGCGCTCGTACCGGTGCCCAGAAAAAGCAGTTCGACTTCGGACATTCCGCGGGGTTATACTCGACCACGGCGGGAAATCACAATTGGGCGGCGAGCGGTTACTCGACCGTCGAATCGCTCTCAACCTGCGAAGACGATCCGGCGGGCGGCTTGGTTTCCCCGTTGCCGTTCACCCCCAGTTCTTCCAGAAGCTTCGCCGGGAGTTCGGCCGTGTTCCTGCACTTCGGGTAGCCGCTGCAACCGAGAAAACGCCCGCGCCGACCGGAACGGATGACCATCGGCTTGCCGCATTCGTCGCAGTCGATGTCGGTGGCAATCGGTCCGCCCTTGCCGTCGTTCTCCGGCGGGGGTGCGACGCCGGTGATCTTCTGCCCAACCGCTTGCGCGTCGGCAACGCTGGCTTTGAGCTGCGGAAGGAGCGATTCAACCGCCTTGAGGTCTTCGCCTTCCATCTTCTTGACGGACTTGACCGCGCGACAGCGAGGAAAGGAACTGCACCCCAAAAAGGGACCTCGCTTGCTGTCGCGAAGCAGCATCGGACTGCCACATTTCTCACACTTGACCGATGTCGCAATCGGCTTGGGCTTCGGCGGAAGGGGATTGCCCTGCTTGTCTAGGTTGATGATCGTCGAACACGCCGGATTGCCGTTCTCGTCTTTGACCGAGTAACCGGAGCAGCCCAAAAACTCGCCGAAACGGCCTCGTCGCTTGATCATCTCCCGCCCGCACACGGGACACTTGTGTTCGGACACCTCCCGAAGCTTCGGCTTCCCCTGCTCATCCACCGCGCGGATGGCATCGCACTCGGGGTAGCCGCTGCACGAAAGGAAAAAACCGTTCTTGCTGATGCGGTAAACCATCGGCTTGCCGCACTTCTCACACGTGTAGATCGACGGGGTGCCCCCGGCGTGCTCTAGCTTGTCCAGAGCCGACTCAACATCCTTGTGGAATGGCCCGTAAAAGTCCTTGAGGAGTTTGACCCAGTTCAGGTGCTGTTCCTCAATCTTGTCGAGCTTCAGCTCCATGTCGGCGGTGAACTGAACATCAAGAATGTTCGGAAACGCCTGAATCAGCTTGTCCGTCACGATGCTGCCAAGCAGAGTGGCATGAAATCGGCGGTCGATCTGCTGAACATACTGGCGATCCTGGATCGTCTGAATGATCGAGGCATACGTGGACGGCCGGCCTATGCCCAAACGCTCCAGCTCCTTCACAAGACTGGCTTCCGTGAATCGCGGAGGCGCCTGCGTGAAATGCTGCGTCGGATCAAGCTGTATGGGATAGACCGGCTGTCCCTCAGCCAACGCGGGCAGAAGCTGATCTTCGCTGCTGATCCCGGTGACACGCATGAAGCCGTCAAAAACCAGTTTCCGGCCGGAGGCGCGGAAAATGGCTTCGCCTTCCTTCGTCGGCGAGGCAATGGTGACCGTCGTCTGGTCAAATTCCGCCGGCGGCATCTGACACGCCAGAAAACGGTTCCAGATCAGCTGGTAAAGCTTGTATTCGTCGGGACCAAGTTTGGCGTGGGCCTTGGCGGGCGTGAAATCGACGTCGGTCGGGTGAATGGCCTCGTGAGCCTCCTGGGCGCTCTTGTTCGACGAGGTGTAGTAGTTCGGTTTCTCGGGAACGTAACGGTCGCCGAACTCGGACTTGATGAAACCACGCGCCATGGCAAGCGACTCGTTCGACAGGTTCGTCGAGTCGGTTCGCATGTAGGTGATGTACCCGGCTTCGTACAACGTCTGGGCAACGCGCATCGTCCGCTGAGCCCCGAAACTGAGCCTGCTGGATGCGGCCTGCTGCAGCGTGCTGGTGATGAACGGGGCCGGAGGCTTGCTCTGAACCCGCTTCCTCTCAATGCCGCGCACCAAGAATTTCGGGGGTTCCCCGACGCGCCCGACAAATCGGACCAGATTGCGGGCAGGCCCCTTGGCATCGAGATCGTTGCTCGTCTCTTCCGCTTCAACCACGAAGCCCAGCAATTCGGCGATTCGACGGGCGGTAACCCGATCGCCGGGCGCAAATTTCTGCCCGCCCAGTTCCACAAGCTCCGCCGTGAATGCGCCATGCTCGCCAAGCCATTTGTCACGCTCGACCTTCGTCCGTTCGCCGTTCCCCGTGTTGGTCAGAAATGACACCCAGTCCGCGGAAAGCGAGGCCACCTTGGCGGCATCCGCCGAGAATATCCCGGTAATCTTCCAGAATTCCTCCGGAACAAACGCGCCGATCTCGCGCTCCCGCTCCACAATCAGCCGAACGGCTACGCTCTGCACTCGCCCGGCGCTCAGCCCGCGAGCAACTTTGCGCCACAAAAGAGGCGAAATCTCGTACCCGACGATCCGGTCCAGAATCCGCCGGGCTTGTTGTGCATTCACGCGGTCCAGATCAATCGCCATCGGATTGGCAAATGCCTTCTGAATCTCACTCTTGGTAATGGCGTTAAATATGACCCGGTGCGTCTTGTTGTCGGGAACCGCCAGCGCTTCCTTGAGGTGCCAGGCGATCGCTTCCCCTTCACGGTCCAAGTCCGTCGCCAGGAACACTTCTTCGCTCTGCTTGGCTAGTTGCTTCAGCTCCTTGACGACCTTGCCCCGGCTCTCAAGAACCTCGTACTCCGGCTCAAAGCTGTCGAGGTCCACGCCCATGCCTTTGCTCGGCAGATCGCGCACATGCCCCATGCTGGCTCTTACGACGAAATCGCTGCCAAGGTACTTGTTGATCGTCTTGGCCTTTGCCGGCGACTCGACGATGACGAGCTTTTTTCCAGTCTTCTTCGCCATTTGCCTCTGTCCCCCCTATAAAACACCTGTGACGGTCGTATCGACCGTCTCAACTGAAACCTTGACACCTGGCGGGGTCCGATAGGTCATGCCACCCGATCAGGGGGCGGCAGTTTGCCCGCAAAACCGCAAGCGTGTCAAGACACTCCCGAGCATCTCTACCCCCAATGCTACGCGGCTAACACGTCCGGCGTTCATTACACGCCAATAGCCTGGACAGCAGACAACACCATTATTTACAGATAGTTATGAATCGAAACGCGACTCCGGCGACAGCACCACAAGCAAATCTGCGCCTCACTTGGTTTTTTTCTGCCACCGGCTAAGCCTTGCCTGCCACACCACCCGTGAAGAATTAGCGAACGACCGACCTCATGCGCTATCCGCAGGCCCTCTCCTGCGCGTCCTCCGACTTCCCCGCCTCCCCGCGCGCCGTCGACCCCACCATCAAACAGACCACCAGAATCAGCGCCGGCCAAAGGTGTAACTGCAGCCTAGGTAGGCTCTTGACCAGCTCAGCCAAGTCGTAGGGCATGGCCAGCAACGTCACATAGTATGCCGCCACCGTCAGCGCGATCACCGTCCAACCCACATACACCACTAGTGCATCCCGGCCCAGTCGTCTGACACCCCACACCACCAGAAGGACGATCACCACGACCAGCCCGAGGTTCCTGGGCAGCGGCAACGTCAACGAGCCCACCACGAACCATCGCTCAATACCGAAATTGTAGTCCCACATCGCGCGAAGAATCGTGCCGTGACGCCAACCGTCCCCCAACTTCGCAAGAACGGCTCCGACCGATGGCTGATCCACAACCAGGTAGCTCGCCGCCGCATAATACAGCTTCTGAGCCGCCACCAACACCAGACCAGGCGCCATGCCAGCCGCCAGAAGAAAGAACCCTCGCCCAAATCTTCGCCAAACGATCATGCCGACCAGCATCGCCAGACAAACAACCAAGCCCTCGTTCTTGAGCATCGCAGCGCATCCCGCCAGCATACCGGCCAGAACCCACAGCCTCCCGCAAACAGGCTCAAATCGTCCGGCGGCAGCCATCGCAACCGTCGCCCCAAGAACGTACAAGGACATTGGAACATCGGCGACCTGACCACCCCCGTAGTACAGAAACGGGGCCGACGATACCAACGCCAGCAGTGCATAACAGGCCAAACGCGTGCCCCGAAACCACGCAACAGCAGTAAACAACAGCCCCATCACACTCACGCTGTATCCGATGCTGACAAACCGAGGAACAAGGGTAGTCTCCTCGCCAAGGTACGACCAAAAGCGCGCGATGGCCGCCGGAAGAAGCAGGGGATAGTCCGGATGCGAGAACCACAACTCCCGAGAAAACATGGCGGTCCAGTTCGCACCACCCCGATAAAGAAACCTCGCCTTCAGATTCCATATCGCCCAACCGTCCCAGATGCCCAGCGGCTCTCGCCACGCCCACCCCCCCACGACCGCCAGCCCCGCCCCAACAACCCCAACCGTCACGATGCCCAGAATCCACCCGCATCTGCCCGATGTGGCATGGCCGATGGCAGCCATCGGTGACCTCGTCCCCCGCCCCACAAGCCACGCTGCCAAAGGTATGACCAGGCAATCCACGATCCGATACAGCGCAACACCCTGCGGATAACTCGCTCGCCAGACACAGTAGTGCGCCCCCCCTACCGCCAACCCAAGGCCAATCGCCAAGCACATGCGGACCGCGCCGAATCCAACCGGCGAGCAGGACAGCCAACGCACCAGCCACCAGCCCGTCCAGAGCGATGCCCCTGCCCCAACGAGTAGCCACGCGACATTCATCTGCCCACCCGGTCAAGAATCGCCACCCCGCTCGCAACACGCCGATGCACCGTGAAATCGCCTACCTCGAGGAAGTGGACCAACTCCGCCTCGCTTTCGAATACCGCGATCAACCGGAATTCCGACTTCGCCTTCGATACAATCACCGGTGCAAGAATCGACTGCGCCATGTAGTGGTGAAGCTCACCCGTATCATCACCGCTCTCGCCGCACACCAAGCCAACGCGTTCGACCTGGCCCAAATGCGGCCGAATCCCCTCGTAAAGCCGACCGACTTCTGAAAAACGATCCCGGCCCCAGTCCGACCAACCCGTCCTGCCAAACTGCTCCAGCGGCACCGTCTTGATCCAGGCGACCCGAACCGCCAGCACGACACAGAACACAACGGCCCCATTCGCAACGGGCACAATCAGCCGTCGATACCAGCTGCCCCACAATCGTCTCTGCGGCAGTCCCATGGCATCCCATGAAAAAGGCCGGTCCCTGGACCGGCCCTGTCATTCGCTCTTACAACCTGCTTCAGGCGGGCTTCGCCGACGCAAACTGCTTCTTCGCCTCGCCAACCAGATAAAAGCTCCCAGTAATGCAGATCAAGTCCTCCTTCGTGACCGCCCGGTTGGCAATCGCCAAAGCATCCTGAAGCGTCGGCGCCACTTGGGCCATCTTCCCATACAGCTCGATATACCGCGCCGCCAACTCCTCCGGATCCGCCGTCCGCACCGAGTCAACTTTCGTAAAGATCACCTTGTCGGCGCCGCACGTGATACGCTCGAGCATGCCCGGAATGTCCTTGTCCGCGCAGCACCCGAATATCACCACCATCGAATCGTACGGAATGTGCTGCCCTATCGCACGCATCAGGGCATCGAGACTCGCCGCATTATGCGCGCCATCCACGATCACTCGCGGATTCTGCGAAACGAATTCCATGCGACCCGGAATCGTCGTCTTCGCCAGACCCTCCATCGCCTTGCTGTCGCTGATCGCAAGACCCCGCGACTTCAGCCGATCGATGATGCTCAGCGCCAACCCGCAATTCACCGCCTGGTGCTCCCCCACCAACGGAACGGCCAGATGCTCAAACCGACTATTCGGCGTCGTCAGGCAAATCCGGTTGTGCGGGCCCAGCATCCGGCTCGATTCGAACCGGTAGCTGAACTCTATCGTCTTTCCCGCAATGTCAAAGGGCGCGCCAACCCGCTCCGCCGCCTGCCGCAGTACCGTCTCCACTTCAGGTTCCTGAATCACCGTCAACGCGGGAATCGTGTTCTTGAATATCCCGGCTTTCTCCTCGGCAATCTTCGGCAGCGTGTGCCCCAACTGCTGCATGTGATCCTTGCTGATGCTCGTTATCGCCGTCACTTCCGGCGTCAACACGTTCGTCGAGTCCAGCCGTCCACCCAAACCCGTCTCCACCACCGCGATATCCACCTTGTTGTCGGCAAAGTGCTTGAACGCCATCGCCGTCAGCACATCAAAGAAACTCGGTGCCGGCTTGATCCTCGCAAGGATTGGCTCCACCACTCTCACCAGTCTCGCGAAATCCGCCTGATGGATCATCTCCCCGTTGATCGCAATGCGCTCGCGAATGTCAATCAGATGCGGACTGGTGTACAAACCCACCTTATACCCACATGCCTGAAGCATCGCGGCCGTCATCGCGCAAGTGCTGCCCTTCCCTTTCGTTCCGGCCACATGAACCGACTTGAATGCTTCGTGCGGATTGCCCAGCCGCCTCAACAGCGTCCGCATCCGCGCCAAATCAAATGTCTCTGTGTTATAACGCACAATTCGCAGACGCTCGTGATCCGTCAGGCCCGCCAGAAAACGCAGGGCCTTTCCATAGCCACTAAGCGACGAAGGCCCGCCCTTCACCTCCACCGCCCCATGATGCTTTTGAGCATCACTCGCCCGCATTGAAGACCGAGCAGTCTTCGCGCCCCCTCCAACGACGACCGTCCTACGTCGCTTCGTCACTCGTTTGGGTTTCGTTCGAAGGGCCATAAGCCACCCATTCTAACAATTGCGGCCAGAATCTGCAAATCACGCGTTTAAAACATTATGAATCAGCCCTTTACGCTCCAACCAACACCCGCCATAGCCCGTGCGTTGCGGCAACTTCCCACTCCAACTACCCCAACCCCGCCGACCACGTTTCTCCTCCCATACTCGGGTCTGGCATCGACCTCCCCATCGTCCTATAATGCTCCCCTGAGCCTTGGGCGCATTGGTCATCGGGTTTGTACGGCCGCATCCATCCTGCTCGTATCCGGGCGATGAGACTTGAAGATGCCGATGAACTCTATCCATCCCCAGGTCCTTGGCAAAGGGCCTTTCGTCCCATCACCTGCGGCGACTGCCGTCGGCACGGTAGCCCTCAATGCCAATGTGCTCGTGCTTAATCAGTTCTACCAGGCCATCCGCGTCATCAACGTCAAGCGCGCTTTCTCACTGCTCTGCCGTGAACTCGCCGAAGTCATCCACATCGAAATGGACGCCAAGGGCCAATCAAGGTGGCTCAATCTCGATTTCGAGTCCTGGCGCGACCTCTCCCAGCTCAAGGCCGAGTTTCAGCCTGAACAATACGACTGGATCCACACCGTTCGATTCCAGATCGCCGTCCCCCGCATTATTCGCCTCCTGGCTTACGACAAGCTCCCACGCCAGGATGTCAAGTTCAATCGCCGGAACATCTACGCTCGCGACTCCAACCGCTGCCAGTATTGCGGCAAGAAGTTCTCCACCACCGAACTCTCCCTCGACCACATCATCCCAAAAAGCCAGGGCGGCCGAACAACATGGGAAAACATCGTCTGCTGCTGCGTTCGATGCAACGTCAGGAAGGGCGGCCGAACCCCCGAACAAGCCCACATGCACCTGATCGCAAGGCCCGTCAAACCGCGACGAAGCCCCGTCATCAACATCCGACTCGCCGACGCTCGCTATTGGTCTTGGAAACAGTTCCTGGACGACGCCTACTGGACCGTCGAACTCAAATAGTCGCCGGTCGCTTCCCCACACCTGCCGCCAATCAACCGCCCCTCCGCCACGCCATCCCCTGACCGCGCGACAAATCCGACCGCTCGCCCCATCACCGCGACGCCGAATCGGCCTTGCGCACCGCGGCAAGATCCTTCGCCGCCTGCTGCACCCTCTCCTTGGCGGTCTCGACATCCCGACGCAACGTCTCCAGTTCCGGATTCGTCTTGATTGATTCCTCAAAAAGCTTCTGACTCGCTATGACGGCGGCCGTCGCATACGCCAGCTTCTGCTTGGCCTCCACGGCCTTGGCATCGGCCGCCAACGCGTCATTTTCCAGCTTGGCCACGGCGGCCGAGGCGACCATCGCTTTGTCCGCAGCCGCAAACAGCTTGTCCGCGTCAGCGCCCGACGCTCGCAAGGCGTCCTTGGCTTCCTCCGCCTTCTTCTTCTCCGCCAATGCTTTCTGGTACTCGGGCTTCGCCTGCAGTGACTCCGTCACGGCCTGCTTCGCAGACTCAAACTCCTTCTTCGCCTCTCTCAAATCCGCCTGCACCTTCGTCCAATCCTCGCTCTTCTGAAACTCCACTCTCAACTTGGCTACCGCGGCGTTCAACGCCCCCTGCGCCTTGCCCAGTTCCTTCTGCGCCTCCCCCACACGCTTCCTGGCTTCCTGGCTCGCCGTGTTCTGCTGCCCAAGCACAAAACTCGCCACAACCGCAACTGTGACCAGAACCACTGCCCAACAATAGCCGCGCATAACCATCGAATGCCTCCTGAGATGCCTGAAAAATATACCCCCGTAGAGACGTGTTGTTAACAGCCCCCCGATCACACCCTCAATCCTTCTCTTTCTGCTTCCACTGCCCATCCTTCAGCTTGAACCAGTCACCCTTCTTGCCGTTCTTATACTGCCGAAGGGCATTACGCTCGGCAACTTTGCCGACCGTCGTCGCTTCCTCGTCCGCGATCAGTCTGTACAACAAGTTGCGATCGGCGTTCTCGTCATCAACCAGCTTCTTCTGGTCTTTCTCGAGCACAACGTTCCTGACCGCTTCGACCAGACCGTCAAACGTCTCCCCCACCTTGCCATCACGCTTCAATTGGTTGATCGGAGCAAGCCGCTCCATGAACCTCGCCTGCAGGTCGGATTTCTGATCGGCCACTACTGGCCAGGGCGCCGCCGCCAAAATCGCCCCCGCCAACAAAAGCACCAATGCTCCAGGATGATTCGTCTTCATGGATTCGCTCCCTTCGCTTCGCCGCTTCTCGCATCACCCGCCGGTTGCGTTCCGGGCCGGGCAACTTGCTGCTCGAACGAAAAGAAATCGTCCAGCTGCCGATCAATCCGTATGTTGATGTCAACCGTCAGGTGGATCGGCTCAACCTTGTGCGTCACCTCGACCTTGGCACACGACGGCAGCATCAGCAGCATCGCTGCCACGCTGATTTTCAGTACTCCGTTCACGATTCCGCTCCCGGTTACCGCTATTCGCCAAACGTCATCTCCCGGCGAATGCTGATGATATTCCTCAGAATAGCATCAAATCCCCGAATATTCACCGTCAACCCCCCAATTTCCTGCCCGTTCGCGCCAACTCCCGACATCAACAGTCTGGCCATCAGGCCGCCTTCTTCCTTCACCAGGTCAACCATGAGCACCGAGTAACGCAGCGACTTCAAGGCCCCCATCAGACTCGATTTCACCGCTTCCATCTTGCCGCCGCTGGCAAAATCCGGATTCTGCTTCTCAAGCAACGCGCCAAGCGTCCGCTCGGGCGATACCACGCTCAGAACCCCCCCACCGGGCTTGGCATACACAAATCCCGCCCCAAACTCCAACTGCGGCTCCGACCACTCCGTCACCGTCCGCACCCCCTTTTTCTTCTGCGGCCAGGTCAAATGCACAGGCAAACGTCCGTAAAGGCTCCCCTCACCACTGTATTGCTCCTCGCCGAACATCCCCAGAAGCTGCGCAAGGCTCAGATTGTCGCCAAAAACCGTCAGATCGACCGCTGGCTTCGCCAGGTCCAGCCGGAACGAGTTCACGTACACCCGCCCACCCGCCCAACCCCAATCAGTGCCCTCGACATGAAACAGACTCGTATTCTCCACACGAAATCTCAAATCACCATCCGTGAACCGAACCTGGCCGGCATTGGCCTTGCCAACCGTCAGGCGCTGCCCGCCCGGCGTCGTCAGCGGACTGAAACTGTCAATCGTCACCGTCCCGTTCACGCCCTCCACCGAGCGATCGTATTCCTTGCTCGCTATCCGCACATCTTTCATCGCCAGCGACACCAGCGGCTTGATGCTCCCCCCCTCAATCAAAACCGCCGCCTCACTTCCAAACGTGCCGCTGATCTCAAACTCCGCCAACTCCTTGATCAGACCCGAAAGGGCTTTCTCGTCCTTCAGCGCAAACGCCGGAATCGACCCGCTGATCCGCCCTCGCACTTGCTCACCGCCAAGTTCCACCCAACCCTGCGCCGCCAGCCGCGCAACATCTTTCAGGAATGGCCAGTCCAGTTGCGCCTCCGCGCGGGTCCCGGCCACCCGGATCGCACCCTTCGCCGGAGGATAGGCAACATCCCGAACCTGAATCGACGAAATCACCATCTGCCCAGGTTCCTGCGATGCGGCGTTCCAGCTCACCGGTATCTCCGCCGACACCCCACCGATACGGAGCAACGCGGCCTCGGAATTTGCCGACCCGCCCGCCATCGACACCGTCCCTCGCAACGCCAAACCGCCCTCCCCCGGCATCACCAGCGTTCCCCGCATCCCAACCGACTCGATCGCCGCATCCACCACGCTCGTCTTCACGTTCAATGAACGCTCGGACCGCACCTGAAACGACAACTCTCGCTTCCCGCCCCTCTCCACCTCCAAAATCCGAATGAGCGGCTCGCCACCGTCGCCCACCAAGCCCAGCTTCCACGGGCCGGCACGAATCTGGTCCTCGCCCAATGCCATCTCCAGCGACTTGAATGACACCGCCGAACCTTCCTCCGCCACCACCTCCAGCCTCGACGGCGCCGCCTCCCCCCTGACACGGACCACCGCCTCCAGACCCTCCATCCGTACGCTCCCCGTCGATGCCGTCAATTCCGGAACAGACATACTCGCACAAGGAACGCGAAACGCCCATGACTCCCCAGGTCCGTCAAACCGCATCGAAAACCGGGCCGGCTCCGCGTCGATCGAAACCGCCGCTAGGGGCGCGATCCTCGCCTTCCGCACCTCGATCGGACAGAGCGACTGCTCCATCGACCCAACCCACACACTGGATCCCGGAACGATGCTGATTTCCGCGAGAGTGTTGTCCGCCTTCCCCGAAACTCGCATCACCCCGCTCAGACCACGCAGCGCCAGCACACCCTTGTTGAATGACAAGTCGCCAGGCGAAAGCTGCACGAGCATCTGATCGGTCGAAGCCTTCCACAACCAGTTGCCGTCCGCGCCACGCTCGGCCGTGGCGTCGATCTGGCCGCTCGCCGAAATCGACCCAAGGTCGCCGACATCAATCCGCCTCATCAGCAATAACCCGGCAACTTGCCTCGGCACCTTCGCGTCCAGATCGACCGATACTCGCCCCGTATACGCCCCGCCGGGTTCGGCCGCGAAAAAGCCCCCCAACGACGCCTTCAAACTCCGCAACAGCCAGTCCTCGCCTCGCGCGCTCAGGCGGATCAACAGTTGCTCCTTCTCCTTCGCAAGCTCCATTTCCACGTTTGTCGCCGACTCACCGCCAAACGACATCCGCTTCGCCTTCGCCGCCCCACTAACGTCAATCAGCCTGAAATTCCCGTCCAGCGCAGCCGTTGCCGTCCATTGCAGATCCTGCACCCACATGCGGTGCTCCCCCATGCTCGCGCCAAGACGCACGCCTTGCGAACGACTGCTCAACACCAGGCGAGTCTGCTCCGGCGTACGAACGTACTCCGCCCTCACGCCCACCGTCCCCGAACTGATCCACGGCGTCTTGCCCGCATAGCGTTGGGGAACCGCTGCCCCCAGTGCCGCGGCATCGAGTTCTTCCGCCGAGGCAATCAGATCCATGCGGTCGGCGCCCGCATCATAAGCCCCCGCCAATCGCACCGGCCGCCCCTGCACCCGCAGAACCGCGTCCAACTGGCTGCGGCCCCGCCCTTGGTTCAGCAGCGATCCCTCCAAAGGCACCCACAGCCCTCGCCCCTCCCACACGACCGCCAGCACGCACGCTCGAAACTCCACCCGGTCCAATGGCAACTCCCCCCCCGATGCCCCCGATCCGCTCAGCGACAGCGGACCCAGGTCCAGCCGCCCGTCACGGTAGGCAACCTGCACTTCGGCTCCCGTCAGACTGATCGTCCCAACGCGCCCTCGCAGCAGCAACCCCGGGCTATAGTCAACGCCAATGCGCCCCACTCGCACCAAACCCTGCTTCCCGACCTCCACGTTCGCCAGATCGGTGTGGAAGAACGACGCGGCGCGCACCTCAAACGTGACTTCCGACAGCCCCAGACCCGCCAGTGACGCGCCCACCACCCGCGAAATCACCGCCGGCAGCACCAGCACCTGCAACGCCAGAACAACCGCGACCGCCACCGCCACGATCTTCATCGCCCGGAGCGACCACTTCCGAGTCTGTTTGAGCCAAGCCGCTTTCACACGAATCCCTCATCAACTACGCGCCCGCCGTTTGACTGCCGTGCCCGTGAGCATAGCACACCCATTCGCCCACCGGTAATCGCGCCAACCCACGGATCTCGCGCGTCTCGTCCAATCAGCCGTGCAGATGCGATCGCACACCCTGCCGCATCAGATTCTCAATCGCGCAATCGACCGCGGCGACCGGACTCGCCACCCCGCTATCCCCGCTCGCCAGCAGAATCGGCAATCCGCCACCACGCTTGCCAACCGCCACTTCCAGCCGGATCCGATCCCCCTCGATCGCCGCAGACGCCCCGATCGGCGAATGACAATCCCCGCCCAGCCGACGGACTACCTCGCGCTCAAGTCCCACGCACGTCGCGGTCGACTCATCGTTCAGCAAAGCCAGCACGCTCCGAATCCGATCGTCCGAACGCCGACACTGCAACGCCAGCGCTCCCTGCCCCGCCGCCGGTATCATCTGGTCGTACGGAATCGGGTGCATTATCGTCCCGTCAAACAACCCCGATCGCTTCAACCCCGCCAACGCAACCACCACCGCGTCGAAATCGCCAACCGCCAGCCGACGCAACCGCGTGTCAATGTTCCCGCGAATCCCCTGCACATGCAAATCCCCACGCAGCCTCAACAACTGACACCGCCGCCTCAAACTGCCCGTCCCCACCTTCGCCCCACGAGGCAATTCCGCGATCGACCGCGCGGCCGCCGACACCATCACGTCCCGGCTGTCCTCCCGCTCCGGAACCGCTCCTATCACCAACTCATCCTGCTCAACCAGCGGCATCGTCACCGGCACGTCCTTGAAACTGTGCACCGCCAGGTCCACCTCGTTGTCCAGCAGTGCCCGTTCCAGCTCCTTCGTGAACAGCCCCTTGCCCCCCAATTCGTGCAACGGGCGATCGGCTATCCGATCCCCCGTCGTCTTCACGATGCACAGCTCCACGCGAACCCCCCGATGCTTCGCCTCAATCGCATCCGCCACCGCCTGGCTCTGCAAACGCGCCAACAGGCTCCCACGACTGCCCAATCGAATTGACAAAGCCGCCTTGTCGCTCGTCATTCTGCTCCCGAGATCCCTGAACAGCGTTGATTTCCTCGCCGCACACACCTAGTGTACGATCGGCTTCCCAACCGTGGAAGGAGGCGATCTGTGCCCGACCGCGTCTTTCTCACCGGCAGCAGCGGCTTCGTCGGATCGGCTGTACTCAGCGAGTTGCTCGCCCGCGGATTTCTCGTCAACGCCCTTTCACACCGAATGCCCCCCGCCAAATCCGACGATCGCCTCCAAATCGTACCCGGAGATATCCTCCAGCCACAATCCCTCGACCAGGGCATGCGCGGCTGCGCCGCCGTCATCCACCTCGTCGGCATCATCCGCGAAAAACCCCGCCAAAACATCACCTTTGAAACCATCCACGACCAAGGCGCCCGCAATCTCGTCCAATCCGCCCTCCGGTCAGGCATCCGGCGATTTGTGCATATGTCCGCCCTCGGAACACGCCCCAACGCCCTCAGCCGCTACCACCTCTCCAAGTACGCCGCCGAGCAAACCCTCCGCCACAGCGGCCTCGACTGGACCATCTTCCGACCTTCTCTCATCCACGGGCCCGGCGGAGAAATGATGCGCATGGAGGCCATGTGGGCCAGAAAACAGGCCCCGCCTCCCCTCTTCTTCTCCCCCTTCATGCCCTATTTCGCCGGCAAAAACACCGGTCGAATCCAGCCCGTCCTCGTCACCGATGTCGCCCGCGCCTTCGTCGATGCCCTCCACAAACCATCAACCATCGGACAAGTCTACGAGCTCGGCGGCCCCGATCAATTCACCTGGCCCCAGTTCCATCGCATCTGCGCCAACTTGATCGTCGGCAAGAAAAGACTCACCGTCGGAATCCCCATATCCGTCGCAAACCTCCTCTGCGCCGCCGGCATCGCCGGCCTCCTTGGATTCAACCGCGACCAGGTCATCATGAGCCAGGAAGACAATACCTGCGACCTGACCACTTTCACCCGCGATTTCGGCTGGCAACCCAGCGCCTTCGAACCCGCCCTCAGATCCTACGCCCATCAGCTCTAGCCCCGCCCCACCCTCACCCCGCAGCAGCGAGCAACGCCTCCACCGCCGTCTTGACGTCGGCCAGCCGCGCATTCCCGGCTTCACGCTCAATCGCCAGCGGTCCTCCATACCCAATGTTCCTGAGCGCATCCATGAACCTCGCCGCACCCACCTGCCCGGTCCCAAACGGAACCTCATCCCCCCACAAAACACCCGGCTGCCGCGACAAAACCGCGTCCTTCACATGCACGTGCCGAATGTGCCGCCCAAGAATCTTCACCGCTTCGATCGGATCCCCGGCGCCGTACAAAATCATGTTCGCCGGATCAAAATTCACGTGCACGTTCTTCGCCGAAACATCATTCAAAAACTGCAACAGTTCCGCCGCCCGCTCCTGCCCCGTCTCCAACAGCAGATCAACCTGATACTCCCCCATCGCCGCCGCTAACTCACGCACACGCTCGATCAATACCTTGTACCGCGCATCGCCCGACATCGGAATAAAACCCGCGTGCACCGACAACAGCCGAATCCCCATCGCCTCCGCCAGCTTCCCGCCGGCCTTCGTCAGGTCCCGTCGCTCCTCCCACGTCTTGTCCGGCAAATAGCCGCCCGTGTCCCGAATAATCGCTATCGTCGTGTAGTCCTCCCCCGCAAAATTCATCATCCCCGACGTAACGCTGATCCCCGCGTCACGAAGCCGCCCAAGTTCCTCCCCCCGCTTCCCATCGTCCATCTGAATCAGCGGCAGCAATGCCAGTTGCACATGGCGCAACTCCAGCTTCCGTATCTGGGCAATAAGGTCCGCCATGTCCGCAGGTTGAAGCGACCAACTGCATACGCCAATTTCGTGTCCGCCGATATTCATGAAAATCCTCTTGGGTACTGCCTTCTTCCAAATCGCAAAACCATCACTACCGCCGCGGCCACCCCTACGGCCGCGGCCCGATCCCAACTTCGCTCACCTCGTATCGAATATATCGTTTCTTCATCCACCTCACCGCCAGCAGATCCACCAATGCCCTCAACGCTCGGTTCCACATCCCGTATTTCGCCGTCCCCGCAAACCGCGGCGAGTGCTTCACAGGCGTCTCAATCACCTTGTATCCCCGCATCTTCACCAGCGTCGGAAAAAACCGGTGCATCCCCGTAAACAACTGCAGCCCCTCCACACATTCCCGCTTGTACACCTTCAAACTGCATGCGCTGTCTTGGATCGTCTCGTCGCTCAGCCAGTTTCGAATCCCATTGGCAATCCGCGTCTGCAGCCTCCGGTACCCGCTGTCATTACGCTTCTGCCGCCACCCGTTCACCATGTCGCACTCGTCCAGCATCGGTAACAGCCTCGCAATCTCCTCCGGATCATTCTGCAAATCCGCGTCGATCGTCGCAATCACACGCCCCCGTGCAGCCTTGAAACCCGCGTCAAACGCCGCCGTCTGACCGCTGTTCCTCGCCAGACGCAGCACACGCAGCCACGAATGCGCCCCCAACGATTCCCTCAAAAGCTCCGGCGTCCGATCCGTGCTGCCGTCGTCTACGATAATCACCTCAAACGAACGCCCCGTCTGCAACATCGCCCGACCCGCTCGCTCTAGCAGCGTCGGAATCGTCTCCTGCTCGTTGTAAGCGGGAATCACCAGGCTGATGTACGGCCCTTCAGTCATGTCTCTTTTCGCAAACCGGCGGCAAAAACCCCTCCAACGCAACTCGGCGCTCTCGCCTTCCAAACCACTCCACAATCACGTGCACTCCCAATACTCCCAATCCCGCCGCACCAACCACGTCGCTCACATAATGCGCGTTCTCCAAAACACGCTCCACAGCCACAAGCCCCGCCACAAAATAAAAAAACCACCGCCATCTCGGCAACAGGATAGCCAACGCCGCCGCCGTCGCAAATGCCGTACAACTGTGCCCCGACGGAAATGAAAGGTTCCTCTGCATGAATAAGCCCTTCAACCCGTAAATGAACCAGTGCAACTCAAACGTCCCCGGCTCCGTCATGTCACCCACTAGCTTGAACGGCCTCGCCCGGCCAAATACCCATTTCCCCACCACGTTCGCCAGCCCCGGCAAACCCGTCAACAGCATCAAACCCCCCGCCCGCCATTTCAACGGATGCAAAAACCACATCGCCCCCGCAATCACCATCGCATAGTAATACGTCCCGGGCACCTTCACGATCGGCGTGATCCAGTGATGCCGAACCGCTTCCCCAGTGCCCGAATCACGGACCCATCGCGACACCGACTCGTCCGCCAGCAACCCCCCAGCCGTTCCCAAAATCCACAACCCCACCAGCACCCAAAATAAAACCGACCGCCCTCCCGCCCTCGCCGACGCCGATGCCGATGCTCCCTCGCTCGTCCCAATGCTCTCCATCAATAGCTCCCCCGGTCGTTCGGCCGCCGCATCCCCTTGAATCCCTTGCCCAGCCACATCTCAAATTCCCTCACTTTCACGCCACGCCTCTCAATCCGACACGTCGGCAACGCAATCATCTCCTCAAACGCCGCCAACAAATCCGCCGGCGGAGAGTGACCAATGTAAATCGCGCCCCGCCCTATCAACTCCGCCCGATCCAGCTGCCGATCAGGCCACACATCATACTGGCTCCAACGCTTCTGGCGATTCTTCTCCCCGGGAGTCGCCGGCAACATGAACCACGAGCCCACACAATACGTCCGCGGCTGATTCCGCACGTAAAATGCCATCTCCGCCGCTGTCTGGTGATCCTCGCACAGAATCAACACATCGCCCCCTGCCTTGTCAATCTGGTCCGATACCTGCCGCCCAAGCTCCGCCCATCCCCGCAACTTGTAACTCGGATCCCACCTCGCCGTCGGCTCCTTGCCCCTCGCCTTCGCGATCCTCGCCATCAGTGGATACAACATCTCCGTGTTATGCGCAACTGGCATGCACACCAGCCCCAACACCACCGTCCCCCACAACCACCCACGCCATCGCCTCCATCTGCCCAAATCCTCCATCCGAGTCCCCAGAAAATACGCCGCCAATATGATCCATGTGAAATACGCCGGCGCAGGCCAATTCACCTGGATCTTCGTCCACAGACTGTCCACCCCTACGATCCCGAAAAAACTCAGGCCAATGCACGCCAGAAAACGCATCTCGCGACGCCGGGGATCAGCTTTCCCCCAACCCCCCAACGCATACACCGCCGATCCCACCAGAATGACCGCCAGCATCGGGCCCACCGCCCCGATCTGACTCCCGACAAACTCCACCGTGTTCTTCAACGCAAATCCACCCTCCGAACTCGCCCCGGTTTGCCCGGCTACGTGCAGCATCGACACCCACCCATGCCGAGCATTCCATACAATTACCGGAATCGTGAACAACAGCCCAATCCCCGCCGCCAACCATGGCCCCGCAGTCCATAGCACGCCCCGACTCTGCCGATCCACCACAAGGAACAACACCAACCCCGGAAACCACAGAAACATCGCGTACTTCGCCAGAAAGCCCAACCCGATCGCCAACCCCACCCCCACCCACGCCCAACGCCGGCCATCCCAGATCGCCTTCACCGAAAACCACGTCGCCAGCCCCCAACAGAAAAAGTACGGCGGGTCGATCGTCATTAACGTGCTTCCCGCAACAAACATCGGCACCAGATGGTTCAACAAGACAGCCCCCAACGCCACCCGATCACTCTCAAATAACTTCCGCGCCAGCAAATATGTCACCAGCGTCGTCCCTACCGCCAACAGCACCGCAGGCAACCGCACCGCGGGCATCGTCTCCCCAAACACCACGCAACTCGCACGAATGATGTACGCAACCAACGGCCCTTTGCTGTAGTAGCTCAAGTCCAACTCTCGCGACCAGTCCCAGTACTGCGCCTCATCCCCCGATAAGTCCAGCGGACAATCGTTCGTCAAATAATGAATGTGGCCAACCGCCCCAAACAGAATCAACCCCGCCAGAATCCACCGGCAACGCGCAGGCGTCAGCCAAGCCAGCCGCCACACCCGCGCCGACCCGTCCCTCAATTCCAGTGTCGTGCCTGCCGTTTCCATGCAAGTCGGGCATTGTACGGCCCCGGACTTCTAATGCGTAGGGCCGACCGACAACATCACACCTCACGCCCAGGGCAATCGCTTTTGTTCCGGCGGCGGCGATATTACAGTATCTTGCGCC
>CAYVKG010000011.1:0-70427 GCA_964451955.1 uncultured Tepidisphaeraceae bacterium | reverse complement strand
TTCCTAGGGAAGTGGAGAGAAGATTTTTTTATTTTTACCGATGGCGCAGCGCCGGAAATGGTAGAAGGTTGCTATTGGGGGGGCGGGGGTGGAGGAGGGAGGCAGAGGGCAGAGGTCAGAAGGGAGAAGGCGGAAGTGGGTGTGTGTTTGCGAGGCGGGCGGCGGCGGTTGGGGCGGTGATGGAGGGGGATGGGTGTGGTGGGTGATTGAGGGCCGGGGGAGAAGCCCCCTGGCTGACTCTTGCCCGCGAGTACGCGGGGGCGGGGGAAGTCGTTGGGGGCAGAGGATGTCGTGGTTGTGGGGGAAGGGGCAGGGGCAGTTGTAGTTGTCGGTGGTGGTGGTCCAGTTGTTGGTGATGGAGGCAGAGGTAAACGGAGGTCCGATTGGGTGTCGACACTGGTTGGGCGGGTGGCCGAGGCACTGTTATGGGGTTGCCGCGTGGTTCTGGGTGAGATAGGGTGAGGCTCGACAAATCGGACCACCTCGTGCGGTCGAGTTTGGACCGGGTCAGGCTGTCGCATGGGGGATCTGGGGTTGGCGTGAGGCTTAACGCCAACGCCTTGGCAATGAATTTTGGACCATGACGAATGGCACATGACAGGCAGGGGGGGGCTCGTTAGGTTACCCACATGAAATCAATTCCATTACATAGCGGCATGCGGGTTGGCGTTCTATTGGTCATGGTCGCGGTCTTCGCGACGTTCGGCTCGGCCGGATCCATGGCGGCGGACGAGGCGGCATACATTCCACGTAAACCATTAGCCAAGCTGGATTTGAAGGATGGCGACGCGATCGTCTTTCTAGGGGACAGCATCACTCATCAATGCCTGTACACGCAGTATGTGGAGGACTACTTCTATACCCGTTTCCCGAAGATGCGTTTGCGGTTGCACAACGCTGGCGTTGGTGGTTCGCGCGCGTGGGACGCGCTGTTGCGATTCGACCGGGACATCGCGTCTTACAAGCCGAAGTATGTGACCGTGCTGTTGGGAATGAACGACGGTCGTTATGCGGAGTATTTCGACGACGTTTTCACCGATTACAGCAAGAACATGATTCAGCTTCTGGACGAGATTGAGAGAATAGGCGCCACCGCGATCGTGATGACGCCGACGATGTTCGATGCTCGGGCCAAGCGGATGCAGAAACCCGGTGGATTCATGGGTCCCAAAGCGGTGACCTTTTATAACGCGACGCTGGCCTACTACGGCGCGTGGTTGCGAGAGACCGCAAGCGAGCGAGGTTTGGGCTTTGTGGACATGTGGGGTCCCTTGAATGACATTTCTTTGCGCGAGCGTCAAAAGGATCCCAGGTTCACGATGATTCGGGATTCGGTTCACCCTGACGCGCCGGCTCAGGTGATTATGGCGGTCGCCATGGTGGACAATTTGAACCTGCCGCGGATGGTGTCGGCTGTGTCGCTAAAGCTGCGTGACGGGAAATGGTCGGGCAGTGGCACATCGGCGGAGGTGACAGAGATGGAGGGCACTAGCAACAGTGTAGTGTTCACTTCCAGTGAAGAGGCGTTGCCTTGGGTATTACCGGAGGAAGCTCAACCAGGAGTGACGTTGACCAATCTCGGCGTGGCGTTCAGCCGGGAGACGCTGCAAGTATCGGGGCTGCCGGTGGGCGAGTATTCGGTACAGATTGACGGGCAGGAAGTGGTCCGAGCCACGGCCGACGAGTTAGCCGCGGGGTTGGATCTGCAGTCGAATTTGAAGACGCCCCAATATCAGCAAGCAGCGAAGGTAGCCGAATTGAACAAGAAGCGAAACGAAGGCCCTGTGAAGAGACTTCGCAACGAATGGGTGAACTTCCAGAACGTCAAGTTTTTGGCCGCCCAAGTTGAGAAGAATCCTGGTGACGAAGCGGAGAAGAGGCGTTTGGCCGACGCCGAGAAGAGGGTGGTTGGGATGGAAGGGCGAGTGGAAGCAGCCAGGATTGACGCACAGAAGATAGAAGACGAGATTTTCCGGGCCAATCAACCAAGGCCTCACAAGTTCAGGATTGAGCCGGCAGCGAACCAGCGATAGGTCCAGTGGAGCAGCGCATGGGGGTGGCGTGGTTCCCGATTGGCGTTCAGGGCGTATAGACTGAGGACGTGGGGTGTTGTTGTCTGGATGAGGTACTTTGTGATGCGGACAAGGGTGGAGAGGCGAGTGCTGTCCTGGCAGGCGGTGTGGTTGGATGTTCTCTGGGGCTCGGGATGTGCTGGGGGTTCTGCGGCGGGCTGCCCGGCTGAATGAGCAGCGTGTTGAGCGGGATGAGCCCGAGGCCATGGGGCACTGGGGGTGGTGTGAACCGCGGGGGATTATCCGAGCGGAGGAGCGTGGGGATGCGTCGCGTCGCGATTGGCCGCGGCAATCGCTGCAGCACCGTAGCTGGAGGGGAGGCGATCAGGCCTGATAGGGAGGTGGGAAGGCGGCGGGGTTGTTGTCGAAGTTCTTGGTGGTTTTGTAGGGTTCACTTTGGCCGTCCTTGACGAAGGGCTGCATGCGGTTGCGTAGGTTCTGCATTTCGGCTTCGTCGAGTTTTTTGAAAGAGCGAGCGGCGGCGATGGCGGTTTGGAGGCGTTCGATGGTTTCGCATCCGGTGATGGTAACGGAGACGGGGAGGCTCATTGCGTAGTGGAGGCACTCGGTTGAGGAGATAGCGCCGGTCTTGGGGGCGTTCTGGAAGGCCATGGGCTTCATGCCGATGATGCCCATTTGGCGTTTGACGGCCTGTGGGAGCACGAGGCGTTCGAAGCTGCGGAAATGGGGGTCGAGGACGTTGAGGGGCATCTGGAGGGCGTCCCAGGGGTAGTTTTTGGCGAGCATTTTGAGGTGGTAATCGGGGTTTTTGTGACCTGTGAAGCCGATGAATCGGGCTTTGCCCTGTTTTTTGGCGGCGTCGGCGGCTTCGATGGCGCCGTTTTGGGCGAAGATCCAATCGGGGTCTTCGGGTCGTTCGATGGAATGGAACTGCCAGAGGTCGAGGTAGTCGGTTTGGAGGCGTTTGAGGCTGATTTCGAGATCGCGGAGGGCGTTTTTTTTGTCGCGGAAGTTGTGCTTGGTCATGAGGAAGACGTTGTGGCGGCGGCCCTTGATGGCCTGGCCCATTCGGATTTCGCTCTGGCCGTCGTTGTAGTCGATGGAATTATCGAGGAAGTTGATGCCGGCGTCGATGGCGGTGTGGATGAGGCGGATGCTTTCGTCCGGGTCTTGCTGGATGCCGATATGCCATCCGCCGAGTCCCAGCTGGGACACTTTGACGCCGGTTTTGCCGAAGGGTCGCATGGGGATTGCGGGATTGGGGTCGGCGGTGGAGGAGGAGTTGGAGAGACAGCCGGCGGTGATGGTCGCCGCGGCGATGCCGCCGATGCTGACGGAAAGGAACTCTCTGCGAGATGAGGGGCTCATGGAGCTCATTGGTAGCACACCGGCTGTCCGGGATCAACGTCGAAATTACTGGTGACGAGGATCTGGGTTGTCGGATGGGGTTGGGCGGGGTGTGGCGTCTGGGGATGGTGGAGAGGGCTAGTTGGGCGTGGTTAGCGGGCTTTTTTTTCATTGGGCTGGTTACCGAGGAACTGGTTGATGACGCCGCCGACGTTGATGGACTTGAGGGCGGCATCGAGGATGTTGAATTCGGACTTAGCGAGGGTTCCTTTGACGGGGACGACGATGTTGTCCTTGATGAGGGACTGTTTGGAGCCGAGTTGTCCGAGGACGTATTGTGAGAGCATGGTTTTTGGGATGAGCATTTCCATGCTGCGGATTTTCTGGGAGGCGAGGGCGATTTCGGTGTTTTTCATGCCGATGATCTGGCCGCCGATGTCGAGGGCGATATCGCTTTTGACGATGCCGGTTTGGATTTGGACGACGGCGTCGCGGATGTTGGTTTGTAGAGCGCCGCCTGGGGCGAGTTTGAACTGTAGTTGTTGGGCGAGGAGGGCCATGAAGAGGGAATCGATCTGGAGGTCGGTGATGGAGAAGGTGAACTTGCCGCGACCGACTTCGTTGCGTTTTGGTTTGGAGAGGGAGGGGCCGAGGGGCAGCTGGTTGAGTTCATTGATGGTGAGGTTGATGGCGCCTTTGGCGTCTTTAGGGACGGTGAAGAGGGGATTGAGTTTGCCGAGGTATTGTTCGACGAAGGAGCGGTTGATGGTGACGTTGTCGAGGAGTTTGTGGTTTTGTCGAGTGGAGTTGAGGCGGAGTTCCTGGGTGCCGACGGCGATTTCGAGGCCGCCGAGGTCGAGTTTACCGCCGTTGAAGGGATATGGGGTTGGGAGTTGCTGAGCGGGAGGTCGGTCCGGGTAGGCGATTTTGAGGATGCCATCGGCGAGGACGAAGGGGACTTCTTTGAATTCGCCGACCATTTGCTGGTACTCGACGCGGTCGAAGGAGAGGATGCCGGAGGCTTTGACAGATTGGATGGGGGAGATTTTCTGCCGGACGGCTTTTTCGCTGAGGACGGGGTACTTGCCGGCGACGGCGATGCGGCGGTCGCGGACGAGGCCGGTGAGTTTGAGGGTTTGGAGTTGCTGCTGGGATTCCGGGGAGAGGAGGGGTCGGATGATTTCGAGGAGTTTGGCGGCGTCGTAGCTGAGGAGGAGCTGGATATTGTCGAGGTTTCGCTGTTTTGGGTAGTCGGAGACGGCGCCTGAGACGGAGAGGCCGAGGGCTTTGCTGTCGGCCATATCGAGGGTGAGTTTATTGATGGCGATGGACTTGGCATTTTGGTCAAGGGTGATTTCGTCGGCGATGCGGATGGATTTTTCGGCGAAGGAGGGTTTTTGGGAGGGTCCGACGGCGAAGTTATCGATGGCGAGGTCGCCGAGGAGTGAGACGGAGGCGCCTTGAGTACGGAGCCGCTGAGTGAGGGTGAAGGCGCCGGCGTAGGGTGTGGTGGAGGCGGGTTCGTGGCCTTGGAGGGCCTGGAGGATGTCGGCGATTTGTCGGAGGTCGCCTGCGAGTTTGATTGAACCTTGGGCCTGGAGGGTGGAATCGAGGCCTTTGATGGAGAGGGGCTCGGCGAGGGACCATGTGGCGGGTCCGGCGTTGCCTGCGAGTTGGGAGATTTGGATTTCGGAGATTTGCTGGAGGATTGTGTTGTTGGGGTTGGTGTTGTTGGTGGCGACGAGTGCGACGAGGCGGGTGTTGAGGTCTGGCAGTTCGTAACGGCCATTGGCGCGTTGGAAGGCGATTTTTCGTCCGGCGAGGTCGTTGAGAGTGAGGGCGAGTCCATTGGGGGAGCGTTCGAGTCGCATGGCGAGTTTGAGGCTGCCGGAGGTGAGGATGATGGGTTGAGCGGGTTGTGTTGTGGGGGCGTCGGCGTCTGGGGGATCGGATGGGGTTTGGGGGACGGCGGCGGAGGCGAGGATTTTGGAGGCGTTGGCGAGGTCGGGGAGGTCGAGGGAGAGGGTCGCCTGTTGGAGGATGTCGAGAGGGGAGGAGGGAGAGGCGTTTTTGGGGATACGGAGGAGGGCGTCGGCGAGGGCGAGGTTACCGAGGGGGCTGGTGAGGTTGAGGGTTTTGAGGGCGGCGGATTGGCCGTCCCATGAACCGGCGGCGGTGAGGGAGAGGTTTCCTGGTGGGATGACCCAGCCGCTGTTGCGGAGGGAGTTGGCGGCGGCGACGAATTGTTTTTGAGCGGCGGCGAGATCGACGTTGCACTTGGCGAGTTGGAAGTTGGGGACGGCGAGTGGGGTTGCGGCGCCTGGGGCGAGTTGTGCGGAGGCGGAGAGATCGAGGGAGGGTTTGTCGGGGTCGCCGGAGCGGAGGGTGAAGGCGGCATCGCGGAAGGCCTTGATGAACTGGTTTTTGCCGCGGATGAGGGTGGCGTTGGCGGAGAGTTCAAGCCAAGGCTGTTGGATGTGGATGATCTGGTCGTTGCGGATCTGGAGGTCGGTAGCGGAGAAGAGGGCGTGGAGCGGAGCGGAATCGTCTTCGTTGGCGAGTTGTCCTGTGGCGGAGAGTGAGAAGCGGGCCTGTCCGGTGAGGGTTAGGGGGCCGAGGTCGAGGAACTGGGCGGCTTCGCGTTGGAGTTCGAGGAGGCTGGCTTGACCTGTGACGTGGAGTTTGGCGAGGGAGTCCCCCTTTCCGTCGATGGTAGCGAAGCGGCTGCGGAGCTGGATGGTGAGATCGCGGAGGTCGGGGAGGAGACCGCCGCCGCCGAGGCTGGTTGCGGAGAGGCTGAGGTTGAGTGGTTGGGCCTGGATATTTCGGCCATTGGGATCGGTGGCGGCGAGGTCGGAGAGGTCGAGGGTGGTTCTGATGGCAGCCTGGTTGGGGGCAAGGGTGATGAGGGTGTTGTGGGTGATTTTGCCGGAGACGGGCTTGATGCCTTGTTTGAGGTTGAGGAGGGTGGGCAATTGTTGTGCGAGTTGAGCGAGATCGAATTGTGAGGCAAGGGTGAGGGTTCCGGGGGAGCCTGGCGCGCGGTTGGCGGCGAGGTTTGTGAGGGACTGCTGAGTGGCGTCGAGGGAGAGGGAGAGGTTGCCCTGGTCGGTGGTGAAGGTGATGGGAGACTGGGAGCGGAGGAGGCCGGTCTGGGGATCGAAGGTAGTCTGTGGGATGGTGATGACAGCGCGGGTGGTACGGTAGGTATCTGGGGCGAGTGTTGGTCCTGAGAGGGCGAGGGAATCGCAGACGAGGCTACCGGCGAGGGTGATTTGGCCGGAGGGGGGAGCTTTGGCGGTGAAGGAGCCGTTGAGGGTTCCGGCGAGGCGATTGATGCCGGCGTCTTTTGGCAGGAGAGGTGAGGAGGCGGCGAGATCGAGGTTTTGGATGGTGAGGGATTCGTCGGCCGAGAGTTTTGCGAGGTCGAGGGTGTTGTTGTGGAACAATCGCAGGGAGCCGGCGGCGTGGACTTTGCCGGCGCCGGCGGAACCGACGCGCAGGGCGAGGTCGAGTTGGTGGTTGATGGGGGCATTGATGTCGGTGATGGCGGCCTGGAGGGAGCTGGGGTCGATGATGACGGGAGGCTGACCGGATCTGGCGATGGTTCCGCGGAGGTCGGCGTGGATTTGGCCACGGAGTTGTGGGACGGTGAGGGGTCCTTCGGAAGCGGGCGGGAGCCTGAGGAGGCGGTGGAAGTTAGTTCGGCCGTCGGGGTAGATATTGAGGAGGATATCGAGTCCCTGGATGGTAGTTTTGCCGAGGTCGAGGTTACCGCGGATAGCGCGGAGGAGGGTAAGTTGGGTGGAGAGGTCGTGGAGTTCAGCGATTTGCGCGCCGTCCTGAGTGACGCGTACTCCGGAGAGGCTGATGCCTGTGAACCAGCCGAGGGACCAGTTGGAGATATGGATCTGTCCGTCGAGGGTCTTGTTGATTTGTTGGACGATCAATGGGCGGACGAGCGAGGTGCTGGCGATGGTGGGGGCCAGAAGGAGGACGAGGGCGAGGAGGACAAGGAGGCTAGCGGCGATCCATCGCCAGCGGCGGCGTTTTTTGGGAGGGTGTGGAGGGGTTGAGGAGGGTGGGTTTTTGGCGTTTTGGGAGCCGGTGGCGGCGGCGTCAGCGGCAGAGTTGTCGGGAGGGACTTGTGGTTCGGTCATTTTCATCTCCGTAGTGGAAGAGGTCGAGAATGGGGAGGGGCGGGGATCATGGGGGAGCGATCCAGGTGATGCCGGGTCGATCGAGGAGGGTGGAGGGGGTTTTGGCGGCGTCTGGGGTCGAGGGAATGAGGCGGGGGTTTGAGGCGGGACGTGCACCGCCGACGAAGCCGCGTGCTGCGAAGGTCATGACGGGGAATCGTTGAATGCGGATGACTTGAGTGAGGGAGGCTTGGGAGGCGATGGAGACATATTTGAGGTCGTGAGAGACGACGGGTCTGACGACGAGGAGAGGACCTGAGGCGACGACGGCGATTTCGGGGTTGTAGAGGGCGACGCCGCCGTTGCCGGGGAAGAAGGGAGTGGGTTGGACCTGGGCGTAAGCGTGGGCCGGCAGGATTGTGAGGGCGAGGATTATGGCCACCGATTGAGGGGTCATGGGTGTTTCCGTCGGACAAGTATACCTTGGGGATGAGCGGGCGGACACTGTGCAAAGGGAGGAGGTGTGGGAATGGGGGTGATTGCGAAGTGGCGTATTGCAGATGGATGATAATTTGGGGATACTGGGCATGCCCATATGGGGGGGTACCCCTTTGGTCGATAGAATCGTTATGAGGCGGCGTACGTGGAGTTGGCGTTTGCGCCCACAAGGACAAGGGACGACATGAGCGAGACAGCTGTTTCGAAGAAGGCGTTGATAACCGGAATAACTGGGCAGGACGGCTCGTATCTGGCGGAATTTCTGCTGGGCAAGGGTTATACGGTGCATGGGATAGTGAGGCGGTCGTCGACGTTCAACACGGACCGGATCGAGCATTTGTATCGGGATCCTCACGATCCGAACGCGCGGTTGTTTTTGCATTATGGGGACCTGACGGACGGGACGGGGCTGCGGGAGATTCTGACGCGAGTGCAGCCGGACGAGGTATACAACCTGGCGGCGCAATCGCACGTGCGGGTGTCGTTTGACCAGCCGGTGTACACGTCGCAGACGGACGCGTTGGGGACGATCAACCTGTTGGAGGCGATCCGGGACACGGGGCTGCCGACGCGGTTTTATCAGGCATCGTCATCGGAGATGTATGGGAAGGTGGTGGAGACGCCGCAGACGGAGAAGACGCCGTTCTATCCAAGGAGCCCGTATGCGTGCGCGAAGTTGTACAGTTATTGGCAGACGCTGAACTACCGGGAGGCGTACAACCTATTTGCGTGCAATGGTATTTTGTTCAATCACGAGTCGCCGCGGCGAGGGGAGACGTTCGTGACGCGGAAGATTACGCGAGGGGCAACACGGATTGCGGTTGGGCTACAGGAGAAGTTGTTTCTGGGGAACCTGGAAGCGAAGCGGGACTGGGGCTTTGCGGGGGACTACGTGGAAGCGATGTGGATGATGCTGAACCATGGCGTCGCGGACGATTATGTGATTGCGACGGGTGAGACGCATTCGATCCGGGAGTTTCTGGACGAGACGTTTGGGTTGTTGAATCTGGACTGGAGGAAATACGTTGAGGTGGATCCGCGGTATTTTCGTCCGACGGAGGTGGACCTGTTGTTGGGGGACGCGTCGAAGGCGCGTCGGGTGTTGGGATGGAAGCCGCGGGTGACGTTCAAGGAACTGGTGCGGATGATGGTGGAATCGGACATGGGAATCGCGAAGCGGGAGCGGTTGATCAGCGACCACGGGCAGGCGTTGTCGGATGCAGCGGCGTCGTGCAGGAGCGTGTTTTCGACGAGGTAGGCAGTTATTGGCTTCGGGGGCAGACAGACCATGAGCCTAACAAAATCGGATCGGATATTGATTACGGGTGGCGCGGGATTCGTGGGGACGTGCCTGATGGAGAAGTTGCGGGATCGGGGATACGAGAACCTGATGACGGTTCGGAGGCGGGATTACGATCTGACGCGGGAAACGGATGTGGAGCGGGCCTATGAGGAGTTAAAGCCGACGGTGGTGGCGCACCTGGCGGCGGAGGTTGGGGGCATTGGGGCGAACCGAGAGAACCCTGGGCGGTTCTTTTTTGCGAACATGGCGATGGGATTGCATCTGATTGAGCATGCGAGGCGGCGTGGGATCAGGAAGTTTTTGCAGGTGGGGACGATTTGCGCGTATCCGAAGCACACGCCGGTGCCGTTTCGAGAGGAGAACTTATGGAACGGTTATCCGGAGGAGACGAACGCGCCGTATGGAGTGGCGAAGAAGGCATTGATGGTGATGTGCCAGGCGTATCGGCAGCAGTACGGTTTGAACGCGATTTATCTGTTGCCGGTGAATTTGTATGGTCCGCGGGATAATTTTGACCTGAAGAGTTCGCACGTGATACCGGCGTTGATACGGAAATGTCTGGAGGCGAAGGCGCGAGGGGAGGCATATATCACGGCATGGGGTACGGGATCGGCGAGCCGGGAGTTTTTGTACGTGGAAGATTGCGCGGAGGCGTTGGCGTTGGCGTTGGAGAGATACGACTCGCCGGAGCCGGTGAATCTGGGGTCTGGGAAGGAGATCACGATCCGGGCGTTGACGGAGTTGATCGTGCGTCTGACGGGATTCAAGGGGGAGGTTCGATGGGACGGATCGAAGCCTGACGGTCAGCCGCGGCGTTGTCTGGATGTGACGAGGGCGCGGGAGGCATTTGGATTTGAGGCGAAGACGGGGTTTGAGGAAGGGCTGCGTCGGACGATCGGGTGGTATGAGCGGACGGTGCTGGGGATGTAGAGGGGGTCGACGGCTGGACTTTGGTGGGGGATTGCCCGATATAGTGGTTACAAGCGTCATAGGTGGCGTGTTTTTGTGGAGTTATCGTCTGGTGGTTGCCTGGCGATTTGGGCAGCAGGAGAAGCATGGGCCTTGGCGAATGTACCAAGAATGAACCCGGGCGGGTACCTAGCGAGGGCAAGACGCTGCTGATTATCAGCCAGACGTTTGTGCCGGATCCCGCGGCGGTGGGACAGCACATTGCGAATGCCGCGTTTGAGTTGGCGAGGCGAGGGCATCGTGTGCGGGTGTACACGGCGAATCGGGGGTATGACGATCCGTCGCTGGTGTATCCGTTGCGGGAGACGCTGAATGGGGTGGAAGTTCGGCGGCTGCGGTTCTCGTCGTTTGGGAAGAAGTCGATTCTGACGCGAGTGATGGGGACGGCGAGTTTCATGGTGCAGTCGTTGATGGTGGCGTTGTTCACGCCGAGAGTGTGGGGGATCTTGTTCAGCACGTCGCCGCCGCTGGCGGGGATTGTACCGTCGATCGCGAGGTTGGTTCGTCGGATACCGATCGCGTATTGGGCGATGGATCTGAATCCGGATCAGTTGATTGCGATGGGCAAGATAAGGCCGGGGGGAATTGCGGCGCGGTGTTTGGAGGCGGTGAACCGGTTTATTTTATGGAATGCGTCGCTGGTGGTGGCGTTGGACCGTTTCATGGCTGATCGGCTGCGGGCGAGAGCGAAGCTGGACGGTCGGATCGAGGTGATTCCGCCGTGGCCTCACGAGGATCCGGAGGAGAGCAAGGAGAGTGAGGAGAGGGGAGAGAATCCATTTCGGGCGCGGCATGGCTTGTTGGGGAAGTTTGTGATCATGTACAGCGGGAATCACAGTCCGTCGAACCCGTTGCGGACGCTGCTGGATGCGTCGTTGGAGTTGGGGGATGACGCGGGGATTCGGTTTGTGTTTGTTGGTGGGGGAATTGGCAAGAAGGAGATAGAGGGGTTTATTCGCGAGCACAATTCGCCGAACGTGATGTCGTTGCCGTATCAGCCGCTGGGGGAATTGCGTGACTCGTTGTCGGCGGCGGACGTGCACGTGGTATCGTTGGGGGATGGGATGGTGGGGATCATCCATCCGTGCAAGATATACGGGGCGATGGCGGTTGCGAGGCCGATCCTGTACCTGGGTCCTGAGCCATCGCACGTATCGGATCTGCTGCGAGAGCATGGGATCGGATTGCGGGTCGCGCACGGGGATGTTCAGGGTGCGGTTGAGGCAATCCGGGGGTTCCGGTCGATGTCTGCAGTGGCGTTGGAGGAGATGGGCCGGAGGGCGCAGCGGGTGATTTTCGAGGAGCACAGTCAGCGCCGGCTATGCGGGCGTTTTTGTGATCATTTGGAGCGGGTGTTTGGGGCGTCGTGGCGGGGAGGATGATATGCTTAGGTGGGAGAGGGGGGCGAGGGAGGGAGGCTGAGGACGGGCGGAGACGTGGAGCAGCGATGAAGTTGGATTTGGCACTTGAGCGGACGCAGGTCGCATTGGAGGCGAATGCGGGGGCGTATCGCCGGGTTGTGCAGACGTCGGCGCCTGGGGATTGCTGGGACTATTTGATATTGACGGCGGCGAACGAGAAGCAGGCGCAGGGTTACCGGCAGGAGCTGGGGTTGCGTCATCGGGTGGTGGGGCCTACGGGGTCGTTTTTTCCTGCGATTCAGCGTTCGATCGTGGTAGCGGACCCGGCGGGTCGGCGTGCGGGGTCTGGGGGTGCGACGCTGGGAGCGATGCGTGCGTTGTGCGAGCAATTTGGTTTGGGTGTGGAGGATTTGGCGCGGTTGCGGATTCTGCTGATTCACTCCGGGGGCGCGTCGCAGCGGCTGCCGGCGTATTCGCCGCTGGGGAAGATATTCGCGCCGTTGCCATTACGTCGTCCGGACGGGCAGATATGCACGCTATTCGACCACTTGTACTTGACATTGGCGGGGCTACCGGAGCGGCTGGGTCCCGGGATGTTGATTGTGGCGGGGGATGTGTTTCTGGTATTTGATCACCGGCATGTTTCGGCGCCCGGGGTTGGGGTGACGGCGTTGACGATGCGGGTTGAGGCAGAGTTGGCGCGCAGCCACGGGGTTTTTGTGACGGACGGTCAGAGCCGGGTGTTGCAGACGCTGCAGAAGGCGTCTCCGGAGGCGATGGAGGCGGCGGGGGCGATGGACGAGAACGGGGAGGTGCTGATTGACACGGGTCTGCTGTTTTTTGACGCGGCGCGCACGCGACTGGTGGCGGGCCTTTCGGGGGTTTCGGGAGGAACAGGGCGTGTTCGCAAGGGGCTGCATGAGCGGCATCTGCCGATCGACCTATACGACGACATGACGGCGGCGTTGGCGTTTTCGACGGACGAGAGGGAGTATGTGAAGAGCGGGGATGGTGCACTTCGTCGGGAGTTATGGAAGGGGCTGCACGGCATTGAGTTTGGGACGATGGTGTTGGAGGGGCAGTTTCTGCACTTAGGCACGACGCGGCAATTTCGGGACGCGATGGTGGGGCTGAATGCATCGCCGGCGGCAGAACTGTTTCAGCAGAATGTTATGGCGTACAGCCGGGCGGGGATTCCGGGTCATTGCCGGGTCTATCATTCGGCATTTTTGCCGGGTTCTGGAGGCTCGCGGGTTGGCGCGTTGGAGGTGGGCAAGGGAGCGGTGATTGAGCACAGCATTCTGTCGGAGCGATCGCGGATAGGGGCGGGTTCGGTGGTGAGCCAGGTGTTGGCGGTGGAACGCGTGCTGGATTTGCCGGAGGATTTGCTGCTGTTTCAGGTTCCGATCCGGTGGTCGAGGGGAGAGTTGCTGCATGTGCATGTTGTTTGCGGGGTGGAGGATGATTTCAAGGGGCGGTATCCGGATTGTTCGTTCATGAACAGGCCGATGGAGGAGTATTTGGGTCGTGCGGGGTTGAGGGCGAGGGAGGTTTGGCCGGGTGTGCCGTCGTCGCAGCGGACGCTGTGGACGGCGCGGTTATTTCCCGGGACGGCGGGGCGAGATGCGGCGGACGGGGTGCTCTGGTTTGCGACAGGGAAGGCGTCGTCGGGGGCGATGAGGGCATGGAAGAAGTGTCCGCGTTTTTCGATGGCGATGTTGTTGGAGCAGGCGGACCCTGTGGCGTTGATAGAGCATCGGGAGGTTGTGGCGGCGTATTTGCAGACGGAGGCGTTGTTGGGTGCGATTGTTCGGGGGGAGGATAAGCCGCTGGAGGGTTTGATTGGGCATTACACGTCGCGGGCGGCGTATGACACATGTCTATCGCGGCTGAAGGAGTTCGCATCAGCGGGTAGAGAGGTGGGTAGTGAGAAGGGGCGGTTGAGGGCGTTGCAGCAATCGCGGGCGTACTGGGTGGGGGCGCAGTTGCTTCAGCGGCCGGATCATCCGAGCGCGGATGCGAGGCTGCATATTGAAGAGCAGATGTCTGGGGCGTTTGGGAAGATCGCGGAGGCATCGGAGCCTGGGCCGGGGCAGTTGTTGGCGTGTGGGGACAGGGGACGGGCGAGGTTGGTTCCCGGGGTTCGGATCGAATCGGCATCGCCGGTTCGGCTGGATTTGTCAGGTGGATGGTCGGACACCCCCCCCTACTGCTACGAGAGAGGGGGGCATGTGGTGAATGTAGCGATCAATCTGGACGGTCATCCGCCGGTGCGAGCGATGGTGCGGACGATTGGGCAGCCGATGTTGATACTGGAGAGCAATGATTTGGGGACGCACGTGGAGGTCACGCGTCTGGAGCAATTGCAGACGGGGGGCTCGGTGCACGATCCGTTTGCGTTGCACAAGGTGGCGTTGCGGCTGGTGGGGCTGTTACCGGAGGGCCGGGCGGGGAGAGGGGCAGAAGCGGGGCTTGAGGGGTATTTGAGGCGTCTTGGGGCGGGGCTGATTGTGACGACGGAGTGTCGTGTGCCGAAGGGTTCTGGGCTTGGGACGAGTTCGATATTAGCAGCGACGCTGTTATCGGCGTTGGACGAGTTATTTGTGCCGGTGAGCGGGGGCAAGCGGGAGTTGAAGACGCAGGATCTGATATCTCGGACGCTGTTGTTGGAGCAGCGGTTATCGACCGGTGGCGGGTGGCAGGATCAGATTGGGGGTATTGTGGGGGGTTTGAAATCGACGACTTCGGTTTCGGGGGTGCCACAGGTGCCGGTGGTTGAGCGATTGGGTTTGTCGGAGGAGTTGTACGGGGAGTTTCAGGATCGGTTGGTGGTTTACTATTCGGGGCAGCAGCGTTTGGCGCGGGACATTCTGCGTCGAGTGATGGGGCGGTATTTAGCGCGTGAACCGGCGGCGTTGATGTTGTTGGAGGAGTTGAAGCGGTCGGCGGGTTTATTGCGTGGGGCGTTGCTGAAGGGTCAATGGGTTTCGGTGGCGCGAGAGATTGGTCGGTACTGGGAGTTGAAGAAGCAGTTATATCCCGGCTCGACGACGCCGACGATTGACGTGTTGTTCATGGAGTTGAGGGGGTTATACTCAGCGGCGGGTTTGGCGGGGGCCGGTGGGGGCGGTTTCGCGTACTTTTTCTGTCGGAATCGTGGGCAGGCGGGGAGGCTTCGCGAGGCGTTGGCGGCGCGGGCGAGTCGTCCGGGTTCGCTGGGGGCGTTGTTCCAGACGCAGATCAATCGAGAAGGGCTTTGCGTTGTTCGGAAATCCACGTAGATTAGGGGCGGGCCCGGTTGTGTTTTTGGTCTGGGAGAGACTGGAGACGAAGCGATGAAGTGGTTACTGGCGGTTGTGCTGGCGTTGATAGTGGTCGGGTGTGACAAGACGATTCACGAGTGTCGGTGGGTCCAAGGGGGCGGAGAGAGCGCCGGGGTGGAGGTTTGGCCGTTGTCGCGGGGCCATTCGGCATAGAGACGGGTTTTGCACCTCTGTTGGTTTGCCCGGTGGGGGCACAGGCCTAAGCTTGTAGGAACGTGGAAGCCGGAGATGCGCAAAGTACTGTTGTATTCTCTGCTGTTGATAATCGGGCTGGTCGCGTCGCAGATAGCGCCATCGCTGCCCTGGGCGGGTGTGATTCGCCTGGTGGTGCAGGTTCTGACGATGTGGGCGTTGGCGTTCATCATGATCCACGTCGGTTATGAGTTTGACATCGACAAGTCTCGACCGGGGCAGTACGTGTGGGACTATGTGGTGGCCTTTACGGCGGCGGCGTTTCCGTGGGTATTTTGTGCGTTGTATTTTGTGTACGTATTGGCGCCGCGGGAGTTGTGGTTGAACGCCGACTTATGGAAGGAGAGCCTTTTAGCGGCGCGGTTTGCGTCACCGACGTCGGCCGGGGTGCTGTTTTCGATGCTGGCGGCGGCGGGACTGAGCGCGACGTGGCTGTTCAAGAAAGCGCGGGTGCTGGCGATATTCGACGATCTGGACACGATTCTGCTGATGATTCCGTTGAAGATGCTGATGGTCGGGCTGCGATGGCAACTGGGGGTTGTTGTCGTGGCGATCATGGTGATGCTGATGTTGGCGTGGCGATACCTGCATCGGATGCGATTGCCGATTTCGTGGCCTTATGTGATTACGTATGCCGGGATAATCACGCTGGCATGTGAGGGGATTCACCTTGGGAGCAAGGCGATAGATCAGACGGTTCCGATTCACTTGGAGGTGCTGTTGCCGGCGTTTGTGCTGGGGTGCATGCTAGCCAGACCAACGGGGCAGGATCCGCATCGGGATGATGGACGGGAAGGCCACGAGGAGGGGCCGGAGGCTCCGCAGGAGCAACGAGTGGCGACGATCGTGTCGGCGTGTTTCATGGTGCTTGTGGGTTTGTCGATGCCGTCGGTGCGAGGTGGGGTGAGCGAGGCGTCGGGAGTGGGGGTGGTTGCGGTCGCCGTGGGAGCGGAGGGGGATGAGCCGTTTCCGTTTGAGGGTGTGGAGTCGAGCCCTGGGGAGGCGAAGCGTCGGTTTGCGGGGGTTTCGGCTGAGGTGATGGTTGAGAAGAACCGATTTCCTGGGTGGGGCGTGATTGCGATGCACGTTTTGCTGGTCACGTTGCTGTCGAACGTAGGGAAGATGTTTCCGGCGTTTGTGTATCGGAAGGAAGCACCTTGGCGGCATCGTCTGGCGGTCGCGATTGGGATGTTTCCGCGGGGCGAGGTGGGCGCCGGGGTGCTGGTGGTGTCGCTGGCGTATGGTCTTGGGGGGCCGGTGGTGACGGTGGCGGCGCTTTCGCTGGCATTGAATCTTTTGTGCACGGGGCTGTTCATTGTGATCGTAAAGCGGCTGATCGGGCACGTGGCGGCGTGAGGGGGGTTGGTGGTCGGCTAGCGCCAGGGTGAGAGGAAGATGAGCCAGACGAGAACGTATACGGGGATAAGGATGGGCAGGGTGTAACAGAGGATGTAGCCGAGGAAAGTGGGCATTTTGACATTTGCGGACTCGGCGATAGCCTTGACCATGAAATTGGGTCCGTTGCCGATGTAGGTGCAGGCGCCGAAGAGGACGGCACCGGCGGAAATGGCGATGAGGAAGAGGCTGAGTTTTCGGTCGAGGAGGAGGAAGCTGACCTCGACTTCCTGGCGTGTCGCGGAGTGATCGAGAATGTGGTCGGGGTGGTAGACGACCATGGCGCGGAGGGCTTGTCGCAGGGTGGGAGGCAGGTTGGGGTTGTCTTGTCCCAGTTGTGGCTGACTGGTCGAGTCTTTGAGAATCTGCATGGCGTGGTCGACCTGGGTCTGGTCGAGGCCGGCCAATTCGGCTTCGAGGAGCGTCATATAGGTTGGGGCGTTGTCGAGAACGGCGGAGAGGGCGCCGGTGGTGAAGTAGTACTGTCCCGGGGTTTTGAGGGGGAGGAGGTGGGCGTTGGAATGAAGCCATTGGAGGGCGGGGGCCATGGTGGAGAAGATACCGAGGAAGAGGATAGCGACCTCGCGAATGGGGCCGTAGGTGAATTCGTTCTTGTGGTAGATGATTTTGGCGGTGAGGAGGAGGGAGGCGAGGGCGGCGAGAGCCATCATGATTTCGCGGCTGAGGAGGAGCAAGCCGAGGAGTTTTGGGGTGAGGCCATGTTGGCGTATTTGTTCGGTGACGGTGAAGACGCCGGGTTGAAAGACGGCCCAGACGATGAGCCCGATGAAGAGGAGGTTGTGGATTCCATGGACGAAGACGGCGGGTCCGGGATCGTCGGGTTTCTTTCGCGGGGTGCGTCCGTGGTCAATTTTGTCGATGACGAAGAAGACGGAGAGCAACAGGCCGACGGCGACGATCCAGATGAGCTGGCAGTGTTGGAGGACCCACCAGAAGGGGACGCCGGTGAGGTAACCGAGGAAGAGTGGGGGATCGCCGATGGGGGTAAGCAATCCGCCGACGTTGGATACGAGGAAGATGAAGAAGACGATGTGGAAGGGTTTGAGGTGGTCGCGGTTCATACGGATGTAGGGCCGGATGAGGAGCATGGATGCACCGGTGGTGCCAAAGATATTGGCGGCGACGGCTCCGATGAGGAGGAGGACGCAGTTAGCGGTGGGAGTGGCGAGGCGGTTGACGTTGATCATGATGCCGCCGCTGACGATGTAGAGGGAAGCCAAGAGGATGGTGAAGCTGACGTAAGACTGCATTTCCTGGACCCACTTGTCGGAGGCGGGCGCGAGGAGGAAGTAGTAGGCTGCGGAGATGGCACCGAGGCCGAGGGCGACTGCGGGATACCACTTTTCCCACCAATGTCTGTTCACAAGCGGGACGAAGGCGATGCTGGCCAGGAGGAGAACAAAGGGGAGGGACCAGGCAAGGCTGATGGCGTGAGTTGGCTGGGCCTCGGCGAGGAAAGTGAACAAAGGAACAGTCATAGTGATCTCCGAAGTCGCGACGGTTGACGGGGACAGTGTAGCGGGCGGCTTGGGCGTTGTCACACTGGGGCAAGGAATGCAAGTCATGAACATATTGATATTTGCGGTATATTCGGAATTCACGGCGGGGTTTGAATCGCAACGCAACCGATAGAGGGTGGTAGATAGACGTGCCTATAGTTGTAGTGAAGTGTCAGGCAAGGAAAGCCTGAAACGAAACAATGGTTTTCGCGTCCAAGCGTTGTAATGGTGTAGGAATGCCAGTTCGGCAGACACGGAGGATTGCTATGTTCAAACGCAAAGCCTTCACGCTTGTGGAGTTGCTGGTGGTAATCGGGATCATCGCGTTGCTGATCGCGATGCTGCTGCCGGCGTTGAAGCGGGCCCAGGCCCAGGCGCAATCGGTGACGTGCATGTCGAATCTAAGGCAGATCGGCATCTATTTGCGGATGTACGCCAATGACAATCGGGGAGTGATGATTCCGTGCGGGGAACCACGTCCTCCACGGAACAAGCCGAGGCATCTAGGGGGCGGAGTGGAGCCTTACTCTCGGTGGCCGATGTTCGTGTTCAAGCCGGCGGTGCCGAATCCGAAGATCATGATGTGTCCCGCGGACCTGGACCTTGGTGAGGGGGATTTCGCGTTGGCGCAGGCATACAACTGTGATCCCTGGCTGAACAAGCACTCGTATGTGGTCAATGCGCGTTTGATAGATGATGAGATCAGGGATGGCAGGACGAAGGGGATGAACGCGACGTCGATCGTGGTGATGGGGGAGAAGCGTACGAAGGATGCGGATTACCACATGGACATCAGCCGCGAGGCTGGGGTCTCGCAGTTTGACGAGATAGTGGAGATGTACCGGCACGGGCTGTACCTTGGGTCGAACTATTTATACATGGACGGTCACGTGGCCACGACGCTGCCGCAGGAGGCGGTGCGTGGCATGGATCCATGGGATCCGACGCCTCAGACGCAGCCGGCACCGAAAGACGGCATCGACTAATGTGAGGCACGTACACAGAGCCGCTCGCGGGAAGGCCGCCCGTTTAAGGGGCGGCCTTTATTGTTGTCAAGGTGGTGAGGGATTCGGGCGGGAGTTGAATGGTAAGGGTCTGGTTGGTGATTTTGAGAATGCCGAGGTTTTGGAAGAGTTGGCCTCTGGCGGTCCTGATGAGTTGGACTTCGTTGAGATCATTGGGCAAGCCACGGATGACAACGGACCGGGCCCATTTTGGGTTTGCCAGGTGGATTGAATAGCCTTGGGGAGCGCGGAACGCGGTTGCCAAAATGGCGGGGTTGTCGGAGGTTATGGGGATGGCTTGGCTGCCGGGGGGAATGAGTTCGCACCAGTGTTTTTGGAGGCAGAATCGCTCTGTTTGGGAGTTGGTGACTGAATATTCGGAGGCGAGAAGGGAATAGTCGCCCGTGAATTCCCAGTAGATGATGCTTTGGGGGCGGGCGTGGAGGAGGAGTTCCTGGTAGTGGACCATTTCGCGTACGAAGTAGTTGAAGTAGCGATAGGCTGCTCCGCGCCAGGCGAAGGGGTCGACACCGGCTTCATTGACGAGCAAGGGCTTATTGAGGCGCTCGGCCAGGTCGGCCCAGGCCGCGTATTGCTCGGGGCTGGCGCCGTTCCAGGAATGGAAGGCGACGGCACCGACGTGTTTCATGGCCTCGGGGTCATTGGCGGTTGGGAGGCAGTATTTGTCGGTTCCGCGGGCGTTGGCGGTATCGCCGAGGATCAATTTGGTGCGTAGGCCGAGTTTCTGGAAATATTGGCCGAAGCGTTTGATGGAATCGCGATGCTGATCGGGGGTGAAGAGGATGTCGATTCCGATGTCGGGCTCATTGAACGAGAAGTAGTCGGGCTCGGCGGCGTATTTTTCTTTGGCGTAGAGGAGGTAGGCGCCGACGGCGTGGAGGACGTCGGCCCAGTTGTGATCGGGGATACGGCGTTTTGTCTGATCGCGATCTGAGGCGGGCTCGGTCATCCAGGTGGGCATTCGCCAGATGCTGGTGGTGTAGGGGATTTTGTTGCGGGTGAAGCGGGCCATGAGTTCGAACTCCTGTCGGAGTCTTGAACCGGGCGTATCGTTTTTGGCGAAGGCAGCATAGCCGTCGGCGTCGGTTTTTTGGGGGGCCCAGGCTCTGAGGCTCATTTCGGTGCGGGCGGAGGCGGATTTGAGATTTTGGAGGGTGAATTTTGCGACGGGTGAATCGATGCCGAAGCAGTAATTACCGCCGTTTCCGATCGAGCGATAGCGTACTCGGGTGGGATCGAGCACGACGTTGGCGTCGGTGACGTCGGGATTTCCCTCGGCCCAGACGGTGATGACGGCGCTGGCGTTTTGGCCCTTGGGGAGATTTCCGCGGTGGAGGGTGACGGTGAGGACGAACCAATCATCCCAGCGTCGATTGTCGGTGAGGGTAAGCCAGGACTCGGGGGTAGTCTGGACGCAGAGGGTGACGTTACGGTTGGCATCCTGAATGCGGAGGAGTCCTGGGGCGCCGTTGATCAAGGTTCGATCGGGTGGCAGAGCGAGGGGCAGGGGGGTGACTTTGTCGGCCGCGGTGACTGAGCCGCCTGCGAAGTCGGGGGCGTGGAGGCGGATTTCGAAGAAGACGCCTTCGATGTCGCCGTCGCGTTCTCCGAGGGCGTTGAGGTGGAAGACGAGTTTTCCGGCCTGTTCGGTGACGGTCTGCCGGACGGCCACGGTTGCGCCATCGCGTTGGCCGAGGGAGGCGGTCCATGTCTTGTCGGGTCCTTGGGTGGTGGCGTGGGCGTTTTGTGCGGCGGACAGGAGGGCGGATCGAGTCCATCCCTTGGTGGGGACGCGCAGGTCGCTGGTGACACTGACCCAGCCGACGCCTGCGGCGAGGCGTTCGAGCCTGCCGGCATGATCGAGGCGATTTTGGGCGGCGGCAGAGAGATTGAGGGTCAAGAGGGCGCCCAAGACGATGGGTGTGGTTCTCATGGCAGGACTCCTGGCCCCCGGTGGCTAGTGATGGCTACTTTCGGGATGCGCGGATGTTGATTTGCGCATTCGGTAATGGGGGAGGGGGTGGTTTCAGAGCACGGCGGCCAGTTTGTGGACCGCGGCCTCGAGGGGTTTCAGGTAGCCGTTGCCAAAGAGGTGGACATGATTGATGAGGGGATACATCTGATAGACGAGTTTGCGAAGGTTCTGGTAGGCGCTGCTGAGCTTGTGGACCCGCTGGTACTCTTTGAGGAAGGCAGGCGTGACGGTGTTGAAGAGTTCCATGTAGGCGATTTCGGCTTCGGCGTGGGCGTACTTACAGTTGGGGTCGAGGAGTGCTTTGACGCGCCAATGTCCATCGCCATTGACCCCGACGAGGATGTTGGTGGCCCAGATGTCCCAATGCACGAGGCGAGGGCGGTCATCATGAGCGAGGAGCTGATCCAACTTGTCGTGGATGCGGCCGATTTGTTTTTTGAGTTTTGAGGGGAAGGTTGGGGTTTTGGCGACATCATCCCAGATGGGGTCGTAGACATGGCGGTAGAACTGAGGCCAGTTGTCGAATTGCTGGTCGTTTTGTCCGCCTGCGCGGAGGTATCGTTGTCCGGTGTTGGCATGGAGTTGGACGATCAATTGGGCGAGATGGCGTTGGAGGCCGTCGAACTCGTCGGAGGTGCACTGTTTGCGAGCCTGACCGAGGTTGATGCCGTCGACGTATTCCATGAGGAGGTAGCTGTGGGGATCGTCGAGGCTGGCGATTTTCCAGGAATAGACCTGGGGTGTGGGCATCCCGACATCGCGGAGGAGTTTGAGCTGGATTGCCTCGCGCATGAGGGCGGGATAGACGCGGTGAGGCGCGATTTTGAGTACGGCGCGGTCTCCCTGCAGTGTTGTGATGGCCAAAGTTGTGTTGACGCACCCCCCCACCAAGGATTTGACCTCAGCCAAGTCCGCCGCCTGTCCAGCCCAATCCTGGACGATGCGGCGGAGCACCTGCCAGGAAATATCGTTCTCCCGCAGTGCCATGTCCGAGCTGTATTATCGCACGCATTTCGGGGACAGACAACATTGCGGGGGGGGAATTGGGGCGGATTCGGGAAGAAATACTCACGGAGGGGTGGGGAGGAGTGGTGGGTGTCGGCCGGGGTGTTGGCGTATGGAAGAAAGAGGCGAGGGGGTGTCGGCGTGTGGTTGGCGGAGGGGGCGTGGCTTGTGGGAGGGAGGCAGGGAATGGAGAGGTATTGATCAGGCGGCGGCGTAGGCGGCGCGCGGAGCGCGGCGTTGCCGGCTGGCGAGTTGGCGAGCGTGGCGCCAGTCAAAGCGTTGGTCGGCATCGGAGTGGGCGTCAGCGAGTGCGGCGAGTTCTTCGGGATCGAGTTCTGGATCGCGGAAGTTGTCGGATTGGAGTGCGTGGAGTTCGGCGGGTGTCAAATGGTCGGAGGGACTGGTGCGATAGGTTGGTGGCGGTGCAGCCGGTGCTCGGAAGCCTGTTTTCAAGGTGGGGCTGTTTGGTGCGACGTCTAACAGAGTGAAGCCGAGTTCGGTTTTGGAGGGAATGAGACCGTTGCGAGCTTGTTCGAGCACGGAGGCGATCGAGATCCCCATGAATTCAGCGGCGACAGAGGGCACAACCCAGCAGGACATTCTAGTTCTCCCATTTACGACAGTCCTGTCATCGGTCGCCAGAGGGGAGCGTCTTAAGCAAATGGATACCATGAATTTGCACGAAGGGAGTGAGGGTGGCGCAGCGAGAACGCCCGATAAAACGGCGGTTTTCAGTCAGCGTTTTCGCGGGTGAGACGAATGTGGCGTGGCAGTACTGAAAAGGCAGATGAGTCTGTTTCTTGCCATGGACGGTTGGGTTGGGGAGGATGTGGCGGGGGCATTTTGCGGGTGGCATCGGGCCGGTTAGCATAATGAGAAGCTGGGACCGTCGGCGGGTTGCAGGGGGTGGGTCACGAGACAAAGGACGCGGCGTCATGGAGAAAGAGCAACTGTTCGAGCTTCTGGACGGATTCAGGATTGAGACCCCGAGTTGGGGCTATGCGGACACGGGGACGCGCTTCGGCAAGTTTCATCAGGCGGCCGCCGCCAGCACGATCGAAGAGAAGCTGGCGGACGCGGGGGTGGTGCATCGGTACACGGGGTGTTGCCCGACGGTGGCGGTGCACGTGCTATGGGACTTCAGTGTTGGCGTTGACGCGACAGCGACGGCGAAGTTGGCGGAGAAGAACGGGGTGAGGATCGGTGCGATTAATCCGAATCTATTCCAGGATCAGATTTACAGGTTCGGGTCGGCGTGCAGTTCGGACGAGCGGGCGAGGCAGCACGCGAACCGGCACGTGATAGACAGCATCAACATCGGGAAGGCGGTCGGCTCGAATCTATTGAGCATCTGGATGGCGGACGGCACGAACTATCCGGGGACGGACGACATTGTGTCGCGGAAGCAGCGGTTGCACGGCGCGTTGAGGCAGTGGCACGATGCGATGCCGAAGGGGATGACGATGCTGGTGGAGTACAAGCCGTTTGAGCCGGCGTTTTATCATACGGACATTGCGGACTGGGGGATGGCGTACCTATTGGCGCAGGCGGCGGGTCCAAACGCCAAGGTGCTGGTGGACACGGGGCATCATTACCAGGCTCAGAACATTGAGCAGATTGTGGCATGGCTTTTGGACGAGGAGATGCTGGGCGGGTTTCATTTCAACGATCGGAAGTATGCGGACGACGATCTGACGATGGGGAGCATTGATCCGTATGGAGTTTTTCGGATTTTTCATGAGATTCGGAATGCGGCGGAGATTCATCATCGGGACGTTTCGAGGATCGCGTACATGGTGGATCAGTCGCACAATCTGAAGCCGAAGATTGAGGCGATGATTCAGACGGTGATGACGGCCCAGGAGCTATACGCGAAGGCCTGTCTTGTGGACCGGAGGAAGCTGCTGGACGCACAGGCTCGTCGGAACATTGTGGATGCGGAGTCGTGTTTGCGGGACGCGTTTGCGACGGATGTAAGGGGGTGGCTTGGGGAGTGGCGCCAGAAGCGGGGGCTGGAGGCGGATCCGATGGCGGCGTATCGGGCGAGCGGTTACGAGGCGGCGGTGGCGAAGGAGCGGGAGGAATCGCGGGTCATTCGAGGAGGGGGATCGGGGAATTCGTACGCCTGAAATGGGGAAACCAATGGGCCTTGGGGACGACTAACGGAAGGCACCGAGGGGTTTTTGGGGATGATGATGAATGGATCGCCAGAAGATCTCGGGTCGAGGGAGTCGTCGGGTGGGACGAGCGGGGTCGGATCGGGAAGGAGCGCTGTCCGGCTTGGGGAGGAGTTGCCGATTTTTTGTGAGCGTTGTGGATATGCGTTGCACGGTCTTCCGCCGATCCGTTGTGAGCATTGTGACGTTCTGCATTTTCGATGTCCCGAGTGCGGGCACACGCAGCCGATCAACACTCTGCGGCCGGCGGTGCAGAGCATTCTGGGTCGTCTTCGGGCGTGGGTAGTGGGGTTGTGGGTGTTGATGAAGCTGAATGTGGTCTTCTGGCTGTTGTTCGCATGGGGGGCGATGGGATACGAATGGAGCTACAGCTACGCGCAGACGGGGCAGGTGGTGAGGACGATGAACGTTGTGGGCCAGCCACCGCAAGTGTACAGGCGTTATACACAACAACCCCGTCCGCTGGACTGGGAGAGCATGTTGGCGTTCGCGTTGTTGGCGTTGCCGACGGGGATGGTGGTGCGTATGGTGCTGCTGAGGTGGCGGCGGGGCTATCTGGTGGGGCTGATCCTGGCGGCGCTGGTGGTGCTGGCGTTGAGTACGGGGGTGTGGTTCCGGCAGTTTGAGCGTGACACGGCGGCGAGTGGTTTTACGGCCGATTTTTACCGGCTGATGGGGATCGCGGGCTGTTTTGTGCTGTTGGGTTCTTGGGTGGTGTTTGGGATTTGGACGGGGCTGGTGAGGCTATTTTTGCCGACTCGGGTGGCGAAGGCGTTGCTGGAGTGGCAACAATCGCCGTCGTATCGAGCATCGGATCTGAGCCGATCGTGATGGTTAGCCTGAGGGGGATTGGCGGGCTACGATTTTGGTTTGCTGACGAGGGACGGACGAAGGCATGGCATTTGAGATTACGGTGGAACGGAGTTTTTGTGCGTCGCATCAGATCCGCGTTTATGACGGCTCGATGGAGGAGCCGCACACGCATACTTGGAGAGTGTGCGTGACGGTTTGTGCACCCGCATTGGATTCGCTGGGTTTGGTGATGGACTTTCACAAGCTAGAGCGGCTACTGGATGCGATCGTTGGGCCGTGGAATGGTCGTAGCCTGAACGAACTGCCGCACTTTGTTGCGACGAATCCTTCGGCGGAGAACGTTGCGTTGCGGATCGCGAGATTGTTGAGTTTGCCTGCGGGGATCTCGCTTGGGAGGGTGGAGGTGTGGGAGACGGCCGGGAATTCGGCGACCTATCGGCCATGAGGAGGGTGAGGACAGGCGGGGCGGGTTCGGATTGTTCCGCATTGACGCTGGGTTTGGAGGGAAATAGGATTGATGAAAGGTTGGTCATCCGCAACCAGGCAAATCGATGAAATGTGACAACTGTAATAAGCCGGCGACCGTGCATCTGACGGAAATCCGGAACGGCAAGAAGATAGAGAAGCACCTTTGCGAGCAATGCGCGGCGCAGGCGGAGGGTGTGCCTGCGGTGAAGGGGCATACTCCGATCAACGAACTGTTGACGAACTTCGTGATGGCGCATTCGGGGATGCAGAAGGACCTAGGGACGACGTGTGAGCAGTGCGGGATTTCGTGGGCTGAATTTCGTCAGCACGGTCTGTTTGGGTGCGAACACGACTATGATGTTTTCGAGAAGGACCTGACGCCGCTGCTGCAGAGAGCGCATGAAGGGGCGACGCACCACGTTGGGAAGACGCCTGTGCGTGCAGGGGGGACGGGGGAGGGATCGCGTCCCAAGCGGAGACTTGTGGATATCACGAAGCTAAGGAAGGAGCTTGCCCGGGCCGTGGAACTGGAGGACTATGAGCGTGCGGCGAAACTTCGCGACCAGATTCGCGAAGCGGAAGAAGGGTAGAGGCGCCTTTGGGAGCCACAGTTTCGGACTCAAGAGAACGGGCGACAAAAGAAATGAAACTTAGCGACCTGACCAACCACGCCGGTGAATGGCTCCGCGGAAGCGGCCCACAATCGGAGATTGTGATTTCGACGCGGATCCGCCTGGCGCGGAATGTTGGCGGTTTTCCGTTTCTGGCTCGGGCGAGCCGGCACCAGCGGCAGGTGCTTGAGGCGCGGATTCGGGACACGATTTTGGGGGCTCAAGTTGCGTCGCAGGTGTTGTACATAGACTTGGAGAGCGCCCCGCAGATGGACCGAGAGCTGCTGGTGGAACGGCATCTGATATCGAAGCCACACGCGATGTCCGAGGGGGCGCGGGGCGTGGCCGTAGCGGATGACGAGACTGCGGCGATCATGGTAAATGAGGAAGATCATTTGCGGATGCAGGTTCTGCGTTCGGGTTTTCAGCTGGAGGAGGCGTGGGAGCAGATTAACGAGATTGACGACAAGCTGGAATCGAAGCTGGATTTCGCGTTTCATTCGCGGTTTGGCTATTTGACGGCGTGTCCGACGAACGTGGGGACGGGTTTGCGTGTTTCGGTGATGTTGCATCTTCCGGCGTTGAAGCTGACGGGGGAGATCGAGAAGGTATTTCGAGCGGCGAAGGAGATGCGGCTGGCGGTTCGTGGTCTATACGGGGAGGGCACGGAAGCGACGGGGGATTTCTATCAGATATCGAACCAGACGACGCTGGGCAAGTCGGAAGACGAGACGATTTCGGAGTTTCGGCTGCACGTGGTACCGAAGATTGTGGACTATGAGCAGCATGCTCGTCGGCAGCTACTGAATGATCGGACGGTGGCGTTAGATGACAAGGTTTGCCGAGCGCTGGGCCTGTTGCGATCGGCGCGACTTTTGGCGAGTGACGAGACGCTGTTTTTATTGAGCCACGTGCGTATGGGGGTGAATCTAGGCCGGGTGAAGGACATTGACGTGCGCACGATCAATGAGCTGTTCTTGCTGACGCAGCCGGCACATCTGCAGAAGATCCAGGGTCGAAAACTTGAAGGGGACCTGCGGCGTGCCGCCCGTGCCGATTACGTTCGCCAGCGTCTGAACGGGAAGTAGATCTTCGGAGGCAAGTCAAGAATCGTCATGCCAAGGTCAATCCGTGGCATGGGCTGATGCTGCACGCGGGGTAAAATTGGGGGTATGCTGGGAAGGGGACAGCTTGGCGGCAGTTCAAGAAAGGGCGGTATTTCATGATCTCTCAGAACACAGTTGCTCTGGCCGGGATCGCCATGATTCTGGCGGTGACGGGTTCGTGTCGGTCCGGTGGGAAGGCGCTTGTGGAGAAGCAGGTGGGGGAGGTGAGGATTGCCCAAGGTCCGTTTGAGCCGACGTTGGAGTCTTTTCGGAGTTATCAGTATCCGGAGTGGTTTCGGGACGCGAAGCTGGGCATGTGGGCGCACTGGGGGCCTCAGGCGGTGCCGATGATGGGGGACTGGTACGCCAAGCACATGTACGTTCAGGGGCACCCGCAGTACAAGCACCATCTGGAGACATACGGCCATCCGAGCAAGGCGGGATACAAGGACATTATTCCGCTGTGGAAGGCGGAGAGGTGGGATCCTGATCGGCTGATGGCTTTGTACAAGAAGGCGGGGGCGAGGTATTTCGTGTCGATGGGGTCGCATCATGACAACTTTTACCTGTGGAATTCGAAGCTGCACAAGTGGAACGCGGTGAACATGGGGCCCAAGCGGGACGTCGTGGGGGACTGGCAGGCGGCGGCGAAGAAGCTTGGGCTGAGGTTTGGTGTTTCGGAGCATCTTGGGGCGAGTTTCACGTGGTTTCAGGACTCGCACAAGTCGGACAAGACCGGGCCGCTGGCGGGTGTTTCGTATGATGGGGCGGATTCTCTGTACCAGGATCTGTATCACTTTCCGGCGAAGGCTGGGGACACGAACTGGTACAGCAACGATCGCCGCTGGCAGGCGCAGTGGTATGAGCGGATCAAGGAGCTTGTGGACAATTATGAACCTGACCTGCTGTACACGGACGGGGCGGTGCCGTTCAACAACGAGATAGGTCGCAGCATGATTGCCCACCTGTACAATTCGAGCGCCCAGCGGCACGGGGGGAAAGTGGAGGTGGTTTACACATGCAAGCAGCAGTCGAACGGGATGTGGGTTGAGGACTTGGAGCGAGGGGTGATGCCGGGGATCCGCCCGCACCCATGGCAGACGGACACGTCGATTGGCGACTGGTACTACAACAAGAACTGGAAGTATCGCGGGGCCGACTGGGTGATCCACATGCTGGTGGACATTGTCGCGAAGAACGGGAACCTGTTGATCAATGTTGTTCAGCGTCCGGACGGCTCGCTGGATCCGGAAGCGGAGAAGATACTGGAGGAACTGGGGGCGTGGATTGCGATCAACGGGGAGGGGATTTACGGCACGCGACCGTGGCTGGTGCACGGGGAGGGTCCTGTGCGGGCGAAGGGAGGGCATTTTGGGGAAGACTTCAGGTATTCGGCGAAGGACATTCGGTTCACGACGAAAGGGGACTCGGCGTTGTACGCGTTCGCGCTGGGTTATCCGGAGGACGGGAAGTTGGTTATCCGGTCGCTGGCGAAGTTTGCCGGGGTTACGGGGCGAATTGAGGGGGTATCGTTGCTTGGCGCTGGGGCAGTGGAGTTCAGGCACGATGCCGACGCGTTGACGGTTCAGTTGCCGGCCAAGCGGCCCTGCGACTATGCGGTGGCGTTGAAGATCAGGGGTAGTGATCTTCGGGGATTCAAGCCGGAGCTTGCCTTGCCGCAGGCACCGGCGGTTCAGGCGGACGCGGCGGGGACCTACGCGTTGAAGCCGGATGAGGCCGATCTGAAGGGCTCGCTGCGGACGGAGGCGCAGGGTGGCCAGCCGAACATTGGATTCTGGGACAATTCGGGGGATTCGGCGTCGTGGAAGGTGAATGTCACGCGGGCGGGCCGGTGGAAGGTGACGGCTATTTGCGCGACGACACATGCCGAATCGGCTTTCGTGATTGAGGCGGGAGGCCAGAGGCTGGAGGGGAAGGTTACAAACACGGGGGGCTGGGACCGATTTGTGGAAGTTGACGCCGGGGTGCTGGAATTCAAACAACCGGGTCAAGAGTCGCTCACGATGCGTGCGAGAGACGCCGGCAGTTGGAAGCCGATCAATGTGCGTTTGATCAAGCTGAGCCCACGTGCGAACTGAGGGGGTGGAGGAGAGTAGGAGAGCGCGAGACGGAGAAGGCCCACGGCGAAGCCGTGGGCCTCTGTATTTGTTCGTTCGCGGAGTCGCGTGATTCGTTTAGGCGACGGTTATTTGGGTTGGGGTTGATCAATCGGGCTGTTCGTGGACCTTCTTTTTCTTGATTTTCAGGACATTGTCGCCATCGTCCTCCTTGCGTTGGTCTTTGATTTCGTTCTGCGCGTCGTTTGCGCCGCCGAGGAAATCGTCGTTGCCCGCTCCACCGGAGAGGATATCGGCGCCTTCGCCGCCGGTGAGGTCATCGTTGCCCTGTTGGCCGGAGACTCTGTCATCGCCGAGTCCGCCGTCGAGGTTGTCGTCGCCGGCACCGCCGAGGATTTTGTCACTGCCGTCGCCGCCGAGCATGGAGTCATTTCCGGCGCCGCCGGAGAGCATGTCGTCGCCGCCGCCGCCGTCGATGGAGTCGTCGCCGAGTTCGCCCCAGAGTTTATCGTTACCCGCACCTCCGAGGGCTGTGTCATGTCCTTTACCGGTGATGACATGGAGAGGTTTGGTCATGGGTCCGCCGGAGGCATCGACGACGACGGAGTCATCGCCGGCCCGGGCGTTGACGACGATACGTTTGACCTGGTCGGCATGGAAGAGGAATTGCCTGGAGTTGAAGAGGACCTTGATCTTGTCGATGTAACTGGTCGTGGTGGAGCCATCTTCGAGGGTGGTGGTGATGGGGTATTGATAGGCACTGATGACGATGGTATCGGGGGCTTGTGTGCCCTTGATCATGAGTTGGCGGTCGGCGAGCCAGACCGGCTCATGGGGGCCGGCGCCATTAAGGAGTCGGCGGTCTTCAAGATGTTCGACGATGGCGAATTCGCGGTTTGCCTGTTGCTTCATGGTTCAATTTCCTCCGATGGCCATAGATGATCCAATGACAGGCATACGATACATGGCGATGGGGAGGCAAGTTGAGGCTGATGGGGTTGAGGTCCGATAACGGGGCGGAGGGGTTTGCGTTGCGTCCGGGCGGATACGGACAATGGCCGGGAAGCCGCTCAGGGGGATTTGGGGAGGTTGCGGGTTCCTGTGATATTGAGCATTCGTTGGAGCGCCACCAAGGCCCACTTGCGTGTTTGGGGATCGACCGTGATCTGATTGACGACGTTTCCGGAGAGGAGGTTTTCGAGGGTCCAGCAGAGGTGTGGCAAGTCGATGCGGAACATGGTAGTGCAGAGGCATTGGCATCCGCTGAGGACGGAGATTGTCTGTTCGGGATGTTCGTGTCGGAGGCGGTTGACCATGTGGACTTCGGTGCCGATGGCCCATTGGGTTCCCGGAGGCGCGGCGTTGACGGTATTGCGGATGAAGGCGGTGCTTCCGGCGAGGTCGGCTTTTTGCACGACTTCCCATTTGCATTCGGGGTGGACGATGACCTTGATGTTTGGGGAATTTCGCCTGACTTCGTCGACGTGTTCGGGGCGGAAGAGAGCATGGACGGAGCAATGCCCCTTCCAGAGGATGAATTTGACGGTCTGGAGGGCGTGTTCGGTGTTTCCGCCGAGGTTTTGGATGGGGTCCCAGACGATCATGCTGTCGAGCGGCCAGCCCATGGCGTAGGCGGTGTTGCGTCCGAGATGTTGATCGGGGAGGAAGAGGATTTTGTCTGCTGCGGACTCTCGGAGAGCCCAGTCGAGGACGTTGCGGCAGTTGCTGCTGGTGCAAACCGCCCCGCCGTGCTCTCCGACGAACGCCTTGATTGCGGCGGAGCTGTTGACATAGGTGATGGGCACGATTCGCGCGCGATCGCAGACGGTCTGAAGCTGTTCCCAGCAGTCCTGGGTCTGTTCCAGATTAGCCATATCGGCCATGGAGCATCCGGCGCCGAGATCGGGCAGGAGGACCTTGACGTTTTCGTCGGTGAGGATGTCGGCGGATTCGGCCATGAAGTGGACGCCGCAGAAGACGACATACTCGATGCCTTTCTGTTCGGCGGCGCGGCGAGAGAGTTCGAAGCTGTCGCCGCGGAAATCGGCGAACGCGATGATGTCGTCCTGCTGGTAATGGTGTCCGAGGATGACGAGCGTTCCCTTGAGTTTCTGTTTAGCGTCGGCGATACGGCGTTTCAGTTCGGCGTCGCCGAGTTCGGTGTAGGTTTTCGGTAGCGGTTCCTGCCAGACACGGTGCATTGGTGTCCTCTTTCGGCAAAGGCAAAGACTGAATGATGATATCCTGATGGCCGCCGTTAGTCGCCTGGGTATTGGTCGAGTTACGGCGCACGGTTTGCTGGGTGGTTGGTGGGTAAGGCTGGGTCTGGCTTGAGAGCCTATGGATCAGGCAAGCTCAGCAGGAACCAGGGCGGATTGCCTGTCGCGAGGGCAGGAGTGCCGCTGAAGCGACCGTGGCTCAGGTGTCTGGATTATGGGAAAGGAGATTTCCGTGATTTGTCGTTCGTTTCGGGCCGCCATTGTGGGGGCGGCTTTGTCGGTCGTGAGTCCGCTAATGGCGGAAGGGCCCAGTGATGGTCCTTTGTACCTGCAGGAGGCATCTGCCACAGCTGCCGCTTCGGAGGACGCGCCTTTGATGGCGTTGCTGAGTTCCGGAGGCATCGGGAGATCGCTGAAGGACGCGAATATCAATGTATTCGGCTACGTTGAGGGGTCGTACATCTACAACTTTGCGGGGGCGGACAAGGACAATTTTGGCAACGTATTCGAACCGCGTTCGAACCAGTTCCTGGGCAACCAGCTTGATCTGGCGATTGAGCGAGGGGTGGATGCATCAAAGAAGGAATGGGATCTTGGAGGGCGTGTCGAAGTCATTTATGGCGCAGACGCCCGGTTCATCCACTCCAATGGTCTGAACTGGTACGCAGGGGCGGACAATCCCGAATACCAAGTGGATCTGAACCAGGCGTACATGGACCTTGCGGTTCCGGTGGGGAACGGTTTGCGTATTCGGGCGGGGAAATATAACGCCCTGACGGGGTACGAGACGATTGCGCCCTCCACCAACATGCTTTTTACGCACTCTTATCTTTTCTATGCTGCCGGCCCGTACACTCACACGGGCATCATGGGTACGTACCAGCTCAATGAGAACTGGCTTGTGGAGGGGGGGATTTTTCGTGGTTGGGATCAGTCGGCAGACGACAACAACGGTTCGATCAGCTACCACGTGAAGCTTGGGTACACCTCGACGGACAAGAAGCTGAGCACGGCAGGGCAGGTTCTGTTTGGCCCCGAGACGGCGGATGACACGTCGGACTACACCACACTGTTTGATCTAACGCTAACGTACGCGTTGACGGAGCGACTGACGCTGGGGGTGAATGCTGATATCGGTTATGGATCGAACTGCGCGGTGGACGGCGACACGGCCTGGTGGTATGGCATTGCCTGCTATGCGGGATACGGGCTCAACGACACGTTTGCGTTGAATGGGCGTGGCGAGTGGTTCCGTGACGACGGGGGTGCGCGCTTGGGGGTGGACGCCAGCTACTTCGAGGGGACGGTGGGTATGGGCATAACGCCATGGGCAAAGGACAGGGTGATGAAGAATTTGGTGATACGTCCGGAGTTTCGGGCCGACTTTTCGACGGAAGATGTTTTCAACAAGGGCCGTGACGATCAGATGTACACATTCGCGGTGGACATGGTATTCAAGTTTTGACGGTTGGGTTTGGCAGCGCGTCAGAAGAAGAAGGCCCACGAGCGCGGTTCGTGGGCTTTTTCGACTCCATGCAAAGAAAGGCCCGCGAGTTGGTACCCGCGGGCGTGGTGAGAAAACCAGATAAGGGCCAAGGATTATCGATCGCGGAAGCCGCCCCGGTCCCGTCCGCCACCGCCGAATCCACCGCGTCCGCCGCCGCGATCGCCGCGTCCGCCGCCGAACCCGCCGCGTCCGCCGCCGCTGCGTTCTTCGCGAGGGCGAGCTTCGTTGACGGTGAGTGTTCGTCCCTCGTGCTCTTGACCGTGGAGAGCGGTGATAGCGGCATCGGCCTCGCTGTCATTGGCCATTTCGACGAACCCGAAACCTTTGCTTCTGCCGGTGTCGCGATCGCTGATGACCTGAGCGGAGACCACCTGTCCGTGCGCGGCGAACAGTTGTTCCAAGGCCGAACTGTCAACCCCATAGCTCAGGTTCCCAACATACAGTCTCTTACCCATGTGTAATACTCCTCGGTTCCCTTAGATGGGTAACCCCTGGCACCCGCCTGCATGCGAAGACTCGCGGGCCATCGAGACACCCGTGTTGTAACCCGATGCGGGATAAGAATGCAGACTGTGGTAGGCCGTTCCACTTCCAACCGCTTTCCCGGGGCCGCGTACTCGTACCCGCCCTCGAAGCGTTTTTTATAGCAAGTGGCCGCTAAGATGGGAAGGGAATTTTGGCGTGATTTTATAATCCCAACCAATGAGTGGACAGAGCGTCTTATTTACTGATGAGACACGGGTTGCTCATCAGGAGCGAAGCCATGATCAAGGTGAAACACCTGCTGGACACCGTCGAAGGCGATGACGGGGTGCGACTTTGGGTGGAGCCGATTGGCCTGACGAAGGACCTGTGCCAATGGTGCGCGATTGATCATGTGCTGTGTCATCTGGGTCCCCCACTGGGCCTATGGGAATGGTATGAGGAACATGCGGATGGGTACCCGTATTTTCGGGCGACGTACCACGATTGGCTGGCCAAGGGTCGGTACAAACCGGCGCTGCAGGAGTTGGCGTGTGCGGCGCAGCGTCAGAATTTCACGTTGATTCACCAGGGCGATGACCCTGGGCACAATACGGCTACGGCATTGCACGAGTTTCTCACGGAGCTGGCGAGCTACTGCCCTCCTGAACAGTGAGGATTGCCAGATGGCGTAGCGGCGAGTTGCGAGGGTGGGGAGCGGATGGGGCGTTTTTGGCGTGAAAAGAGGGCCTGTTTGGGGGATCAGGGGTCATTCAGCGGCTGGTGAGTGTTTGGGTGCCCCTCTCCCCCCTGCTGCAGCATTTGGGGATCCACCTTGGCCTTGACGGTTCTTCGGTCCAAGCGGAGCCGTCTGGCGGTTTCTTCGTAATTGCGTGTCTGGGCATGTACGAGCGTGACGTAGCGGCGGAGCAACTGGTCGGCGGTGAGGGTGCCCGCCATGACGTCATCGGCGAGTGCCGCGAAATCGCCCTTGCCTGCAAGTTTTGCAGGCCAGTATTCTCCGCGGATGAGCACGTTTCTGACGCATTGTTCCAGCTCTCTGAAATTGCCCGGCCAGGAGTAATCGGGGCCGAGGTGTTTGGCGATCCAGTTTTCGACCTCGCGGGTGAGGGAGTCGGCCTCATTTGAGAATCTCTGATCGGTGGTCATTTCCGGGCGTGGGCCGGTGAGGTGGGTGGCGATGAACATGATCAGGTTGCGCAATTCGTGAGGTGAGTCAGTGAGGATCTCTCTGAGGCTGGGCGTGACGATGATGTCGGAACAGAGGCGATAATAGAAGTCAGCCCTCATGCGTCCTTGCTGCATCTCCTTGGCCAGGTCTCGGTTGGTGGCGGCGATGATTTTCCCCTGAAAACGTCGGGTGCCTGTGTCTCCGAGCCTCTGGAAAGTGCGTGTTTGGAGGACGCGCAGGAGTTTGACCTGGATGGCCCCGTCGATTTCGCCGACCTCGTCAAGGAAGACGGTTCCGAGGTCGTGACAGACTTCGAGCCAACCGGCGCGATCGTCGAGGGCGCCGGTGAATGCGCCTTTTTTGTGGCCGAAGAGTTCGGACTCGATGAGGGTTGGAGACAAGGCGGAGAGATTCAGAGGATAGAACAGTTCCGTGAAATCGCGGGTGAAGAGGAGGGTTTTGGGATCGAAGGGGATGTAACGAGAGAGGGCGATGGCCCTGGCGACCAGTTCCTTGCCGGTGCCTGAGGGCCCGACGATGAGCGTGGTGAAGTCGGACATTCGATCCCAGAGGACGCGTTCGTATCGTTCGAGGTTATTGGTGAAGATGGACTGCCAGACGGCTGCGCGCAGGCGGGCGGCGGGGAGTGATTGGCCGATGATGTTTTGGAAGATGTGGTGGAAAGCCCGCCTGACCTGGAAGAAGCTGGCGAACATGTGGTGGGGCGTGTATCGCGGCTGGATATTGATGCCCGGTATTTGGAGATACCTCCAATAGTCGGCCTCAAACTGCCGGTAAGCGGAGACTCGCTTGGTGTTCTTGGTCTGGCCACTCTGAATGATCTGGACTGAAGTTTCACGTGTACGGTGATAGAGCAAGTAGAGGACATTGTCCTGATACAATTCCAGTTCCTGCGAGGTGGCGGTTTGTCCCTCGGTGAGGCGGCGCCAGACCGTTTCGACGAGTTTTTCGACCTTTTGATGGACAAGCGATATGTTGGGTCGTTCCCATTGCAGGTTGGCCGGCGCGTTCCAGACGGGTCCGGATTCGACGAAGGCGTCGCCGAGGGCCTCTCGCTCGTATTGAATTCTCTCGGGCAAGAACGGATTGCAGTAGGTCAATTTAGCCAGGACTGTCGCCAAGGATCTTTCGCTGTCAGATAGAACCGCCATCGCAGCCTCCGGTAGTTTGCGACCCTGAGCGGGCGATAGAGGGTGTTTGCGGGGACCGATTCACGACACCTCGTCGGGGCAGGAAATGTCTCATGCTTATACATCAAATGCACGCCGAGTGCACCACGAGGGAATGTCTAATGGGCTAACCGAGGAGCGGATTGCGCTTATGCGGTTTTTGGGGCAGTGGCACGCGAATCGCTGAGGTTCTGTCCGATGGGCAATTCGGGTATTGAGGCAGGCTGGATGGGGACACTCTTTGGGGTGGTTGCCGGCTCCATCCAAGGCATGGTTTTTGCGTCGGGGAGGGTTTGCAGGCGGTTACTCATGGTGTGCTGGCCGCGTATCAGGGGTTGGCGGCGCCGCCTGTTCGATGTCAAGCGTCGGCCAAGCCGCCGGAGTGTGGCTGAACTTGAGTAGGTCGTTTGTGATCTGGAGATGCGGCGTGAGAGCGAGTCGTTTGGCGCGGTTGCGGGGGATCGATTTAGGCGTCATGGGCTCGGGCAGCCAGCAACCCGCTACAGATCACGGAGCGGTCAGGTGGATCGCGGAGATTGTGGAGATGGAAATACCTTTCCTGATGGAACGACTACAGATCGGAGCGTCAATGAGAAGCCCAAAGGGACAAACAGTGGGAACGAGGCTATCGGTCGTGCGTCAATGGATATGGCGTGTGCGGTCGGAAGTGGCTGCGATGGCGAGTGTGTTTTCGTATGTCACGGCGCCTGGGCGGCATCTGTTGTATCCGGACGTCAAAGCGACGAGCCGCTCCCGGTTGTGTCTGTGGGCCTGCTGGAGGTGGAAGGGCGCAAGCCAAGGGAGGCAGGCATGAACGCGGGCGAGTTTTTCGTGGAGATCTGCAAGATTTATTTCCTTGCTTTGGGGATCGTGTTTGCCATCCTGGCGTTGTTGGTACACCTGGGCGACCGGAAGCACCCGAGCGACTGAGGGGCGGAATCCGGCGGTCGGATGGCGTATGAGGATTACCGGACGACGCGGCAGTCCTGATTTCCGTGGTCATGGAGTCGGCTTGACGTTACCATGCCATACTCTATGGCAACACCGCTTGGCACATTGTGCATTGTTCTTCACGGCCACCTTCCGTATGTTCTTCACCATGGGACCTATCCCCACGGCGAAGCCTGGCTGTACGAGGCGGCTGCGGAGACTTACCTGCCCATACTGGACATGGTGGGGGAAGTGGCGCTGAACCGGGGTCGGCCCGCGTTGACGATTGGTTTGACGCCGGTGCTCTTGGAGCAGCTGGCACACGATCGTTTCAAGACGGGTTTTGTGGGTTACCTGACAGAGCGTCGGGACCGTGCCGCGTCGGATCGCAAAGGGTTTGAGAAGGAGAACAATCTTCACTTTGCGTACTTGGCGACGCGTTGGGAGGCGTGGTACCAGAAGTGGCTGGACCGGTTTGAGGCGATCAACCGGGACCTTCCCGGCGAATTTGCCAAGCGATGGAAGGAAGGTCATATTCAGATCCTGACGAGCAACGCGACGCATGCGTACATGCCGCTGCTGCTGAACGACGAGGCCATCAAGGCGCAGATGGCGGCGGGCGTCGCATCGAGCGAGCGGATTCTGGGTTTGAAGCCTCGTGGGATGTGGCTGCCGGAATGCGCTTACCGTCCGAGTTGGGAACACTGGATGCCGTCGGTGCTGTACGACAATCCGCGTAGCCGGCCGGGCCTGGAGGTGTTCATCGCGGAGGCGGGCGTCACCCACTTTTTTGTGGACACGCACATGGTGACTCGGGCGCAGCCGCTGGGGATCATCGAGAAGGGTGTTTTTCGGGGCGTTAACGAGACGCAGCTCCACTGGGACACGAAGCGAGGCTGGCGACACCCGCTGGAAGGCGTCGGAGTCAGCTCGACCCACCAGCTCCCGCGGGTCTACGCATTTGCGCGACACCCCGGCGTCTCGGAACAGGTTTGGTCGGGTTCGATCGGGTACCCGGGAGCGGGGCAATACCTTGAATTCCATAAGAAACACAACGATCGAGGTCTTCGGTATTGGAAGGTGACACACAATAAGTGCGGGCTGGGCGACAAACATCCGTATTATCCGGACGACATACCCGGGAAGGTTTTCGAGCAGGCCACGCACTTCATTGGCGTGGTGAAGCACGTTTTGGGGGAGTACCAGTTTGCGACGAACCGGCAGGGGGTATGCGTCGCCTCGTTCGATGCGGAGCTTTTCGGGCACTGGTGGTTTGAGGGTCCGCAGTTTCTCCGGGACGTGATCCTGTCGCTTGCGCACGATCCGCAGGTGAAGCTGATGACGGCCGAGGAAGCCCTGTACCATCATCCGGTTGACAAGGCGATGCGTCTGCCGGAAGGGTCGTGGGGGAAGAAGGGGGACCACTCGGTGTGGATCAACGACCGCACGCGATGGATGTGGGAGATTGAATACCGCGCGGAGTGCCGGCTGCTCAAACTTTTGCACGAACTGCCGTGGAAGACGAATGAAGCGGTGCGGAAGCTGATGGAGCGGGCAGGTCGGCAGCTCTTGTTGCTGCAGGCATCGGATTGGCCGTTTGTGGTCGATTCGCACGGGGCGGTGGATTACGGTGTGGAGCGGATTGCGGGTCATGCCACGAACTTTGATCGTGTGACTCTGATGGCCGAGCAAGTTGCCGCCAACCAGCCGCTGGAACCTCTGCAACAGCTGGAATTGACGGACATGGACGCGCACGACAACATTTTTCCGGAGATCAAGCTGGAGTGGTGGATGCCCTGAGCGGTGATTCGGCCGGTTCAGCGGGGTGTGAGAGTTGGTTGGGTGGACGGGGTCTGGCCGGCCCATTCACCGGAGTTGGCATTGTAGAGGCGGGTCTGGGCGTCTTTGGATCGCATGGTGATGGAGTGAACGGAGACGCCCAAGGTCCGATCATCGCTTGAATTGGGCACGAGGGTCTTTGGCACCCATCCTCGGCATCGCAATTCGAGAGTTAGGCGGCTGGATGTGGACGGAGGTAGTTCGGCGGAGAGTGTGCGTCTTCCCGGCTCGATGGGGGCGATGCGTTTGTCGCCGAGGTAGAGTCCCGCCTCGGGTGAAATGGCCTGGGGGGGTACGGTCATGTCGATGGCGATCGTATAGGCCTGGCCCGTGGTGACTGGCAGAATGAGTTTGGAGGCTGCGGTGGACCAGCGCATGGCGCCGGGGTCTGCGCCGGTGCGTTCGCGCCCATGCCAGTATCGCAAGAACGAGGCATCGCCGACGGCTCCGACCTGAATGCGGTAGTGGGCAAGCGCCTCGGGGGTGAGTTCGAGGGCATCCTGCTCGTTGCCGAAGATCTGAGCGCGTTGTCCGGCGCCGTTATCAACATGAAAGCCGCCCTCAGCCTGGTTGCCTGAGAGGATGGCGGAGCGGACCTTCGGTCCGACTTGGACATGAGTGCCTTCCTTGGCGAAGGTGCAGGCCTGGATGATTGCCTTGCCGGCGTCGAGTTGGATGGCCGGCGAGCCTTTGGATCTGTTGTCCCACTCCACGAAATGGCAGGCATTGGCGGTGAACTGTCCGGAGGGGCTCTGCATCCAGACACAGCGTTCGATGGGTCCCCAGAAGGAGCAATTGGAGAGGCTGACTTTCCCCTCGACATTGGCGCCGACTTCGACGCACACGGAGTCGTCGCTTTCCCATCGTCCGACGAACTCGCCGTTGGTGATGAGAAGGCCTGGGGGCTGGACCTGCTCCACCAAGACGGCGCGGCGGCAGGAATCGGCGCCCAGGCCGAGGAAGTTTCCGTTGGCGCTACCGGTCTTTGAGGCCGAGAACTTGTACCCGACGCCGTAACCGAAGCAGAAGGTATTGAGCACGTAGTGCCAGTCAGTACGTGCCAATTCAAAGGCGACGCCCTGGGTATTGACCCATTTGCAGTAGGGGTCATTGGGATTGTAGGCGACGCCGAAGGGCCAGAAATGGACGTTTTCGATCTTTCCGATGTCATAGCACTCATCGACGAAGATGCCGCGACGGCTGGGATAGCCTGTGACATTTCGGACGAGATGGCGGTGGGCGCGGACGAGTCGAATGGCCTCATAGGGATTGAGGAGGCAGCAGTCGCGGATACCGACGTTCTGGGTATCGATGGACTCGATGCAAGGCGGGTAGGGCACGGGAGGAACGTCGGCCTGTTTCCATTGGGGATAGGTGACGACGAGGCCGGCGACGGTAGCGTTGCGTCCTGCGAGGCGGATGAAGGCGGGCCCGTTTTGGGAGCCTCGACCGGCATAGGCAAGGAGCACGGTGCCGTCGGGCTTCTCGTTCTTGCTGGCGGCGGTGGGCGGGACTCGATAGGTGCCCTCAAGCGTGACGCCTGCGGGGATGGTGAGGGTCCCGTTGAGGCGGTAGCGTCCGCTGGCGAGTTCGACGATTCCGCCGCCGGCCTTGCCTGCCGCATCCAGGGCCTTTTGAATGGCGTGTGTGTTATCGGTTTTCTCATCGGGGATGGCTCCCATGTCGCGCGCATTCCATCGCGAGCGTAGCGGTTGTTCGCCGGTGGTTGCCGCCGGCGTCGAATGAGCCGCAAGGATGAGGATTGCCGCCGACAGGCAGAGGTAAGGCTTGTTCATGGCAGGCATGATGCCTGGTTGGGCGATTCTTGTCCATGGTGAGCGGGCGGGGGATGATGGACCGGCATGGGGGGAATGTCGGGGCCCGAGTCGCTAGCGTTTGCGGTAATAGAGGATAGCGGATCCCGGTTTTGCATCGATTTGGATTTTCCAGTCGGCGAGTTGTTTGCCGGTTACGATGGACTGGCCGGGCTGGTCTTGCCAGGTCAACTCGTACTGTGAGTCGGGGTGTATTTCCTTGAGGTGAAGGACGGAGGTAGCCGACTCGCAGGCGGACCTGCGAAAGACGACGGCGACTCCGGCCTGCTGATCGGCTCGGTGAAACTGATAGGCGAACCAGGCGGTTTCGCTCTTGTCGTGGGGGAACAGGGGATAGAAGTCGCCGAGGGTAAAGGGGCGGATTCTCTTGTAGAGGGCCACGGTGCGAGCGACGGTCTGGGCGGTATCGGGATCGGCGGTATCGAGGCGGCCGTTGGCGTTTCCGTGGGCGAGGATGTTACCGGCGGTCATTGCGCTGCGGAACTCATAGGTTGGCTCATATGCGAAATTCCCGCAGCCGTGCATGGGTATCCACCGGTACAAGCCGGCGTTTTGCAGTTGGTCGGCGACTGGGGCGGGCTTTCCGCTGCATTGGGAGTCGCTGTGCCAGAGGGGAATGCTGCGGGAGCAGGTTTCGAGGTCGATGCGACGTCCGCCGCCGGCGCAGTTGTCGATCATGAGGCCGGGATTTCGTGATCGCAGTTCATCCCACATTTCGTAGAGGCCCTCGACGTGTCGGATTTCGGTGATGCCCTGCCGGTCCGTGGGATCGTTGCGGCGCCAGAAGCCGAGGGGGTCGACATTGAAATCCCAGCGGATCCAGGAGAGGCCGGCGTCCTTTGCGTGTTTGTCAACGACGTCGGTAATCCAGCGGCGAGCATCGGGATGGTGTAGGCGGAAGAGTTGACTCCATTCGCCTTGGGCCTTGATGACCCAGGCGGGGTGTTGGCGGTCGATCATTGTGCCCGGGTGGACCCGTTCGGGCTCGAACCAGAGGAGATACTGGATGCCAGCCTTCTTGGCGGCATCGCCGATGGGTTTCAAGCCGCGTGGATACTTGGAGGCATCGACCTCCCAAGTTCCGGTGCCTTCGGGGAAACCGCGAGGATACCATTGCTGGGGGTCCATATCGGACCAGAGGACTTCGACGCCGCGCTGGGCCAATGGTTCGATCACTTCAAGATGGGGCCCTTCGTAGGTTCCATCGGGCGCGGTCCAGCTGACGCTGGCGCAGATGGGTGGCCAGACAGGTTCGCCGTTGCGCCGAGGAATATAATGATGGATCAGGACCGATCGGAGCAGATTATTGCCTCGAAGCGGGTCGTTTCCCTTCCAGAAGACGAGGAGGATGCGGGGCGTTCGGATGGTTTCGCCAGGCTGCAGCGAGAGGTGAGTCAGTTGCTGCCCCGCCCGGACTCGGATGCCGGCCGAGGATCGTTGGAAGCTTGCTTCCCACTGACCGGACCAACCGACGGCGATTGCTGTTCCGCCGTCGTCGCCGGCGACGTTGAAGAAGGGCAGATACGGATCGGATGAACGTCCGCCGCGAGGCGCGAGAACGAAGGGGGCCAGATCGGTGGGCGAGAGCGTTTTTTCGCGAGGGGCGAAGCTGTCGGCCGAATTGCTGTCTCCCATCGAATAGTGCACTGTGGACACTTGGCCGGCTGGAACGAGATCCGCGTCGAGTGGCCGGAGTCTGTCGATGATCGGGCTTGGGGTAGTTGCCGCATTGCGCACATAGAGCACCCACTCCACCGCGGCGTCGGTGGGGAACCAATTGGCGACACAGCGGATCTCCAGATGCGTTTGCGGGTCGGTCCAGGTGACGGTGTGCTCGATGCGGCCATTTTGCAGGGGACGGCTTTCATGTTTCCGCGTCCAGTTCTGTCGAATCGCGGAGAAGGCCTTGCCTGCGAAGTTCAGCGAGAGCGGGGGTTCGGCGGCACCAGTGAGCAGGCGGGAATCCACCCAGGCGCGTGCCGCCGCCTGTTCGGCGTCTGAAGCGGGCATGGAACGAGCAGTGCTGGAAAACAAGAGGCCGAACGACAAACCCAACAGGAGGCAGGTTCTATTCTGCATTGGATCTCCATCGGTGCGAGGCGATGTATGCGGAGGATTGAATTCCACACGCGGGCATCGCGGACGTCAGGAGCGTACATGCGCGATCAGAAGCAAACAAGCACACGTGCGGTGGATTGCGCGGGAGCAGGAGGCCAATGCTCTGGATTGGTGCGCGAAGGGGCAATTGTTGTACTTGGTTGATGGTGCTGGGATTGCGTGCTGGTTGGGGAAGAGCGGACAGAGTGACCGGGCCGGATGCCACACGGAACCTACTCGACGGCAAGAAGGCGACTTTGTCGATCGCAAACGACTTTCGGGAAATGGGTTAGTGTTGTTTGGGCGAGGATCAGGAGGCGAGGCTGGAAAGCCGAAGATGGGAGTTGAACCCATAACCTCCGCTTTACGAAAGCGGCGCTCTGCCATTGAGCTACTTCGGCAGCGGCAGTGACGCATTTATATCGTCAGCCGGGGGCAGAAGAATAAGCGACGTGGCATGCCTTTTCAAGCGCGATGCGCCCCTGCGAGGGGGTGTTGGGCGTACCGAGGCGATGCCCGCGCGGAATTGCACGGAACCGGGGGCACGGAGGGTGCCCGCCTTGTGAGGGAAGTTGCCGGAAGAGCAATCCAGCCATCGCGTTTGAGGAATTGTCGGTTCAGAGCACGGGCTGGGTCGAGAACAACTGCGTCAGAATGCCTTTCATGTCTGTCTTTTTCGCTTTCTGCTGGATCGCGACTTCAGCGACGGCCGACGGGTTTTCCCGCGGCGCAGCCAGCGGTCCCGTCTGTCCAATGAATGCCGAGTCGATCATGAAGTAATCGTCGGCGTCGATGGTGCCGTCGTAGTTGAAATCGCCATTACGATAGCCCTTGGACTGCATGATGTAGCCGGAGTCGATGAGGAAGTAGTCATCGGCATCGATGCGCTCATCGAGGTTAGCGTCGCCGTCCCAGGTGTACTTGATCAGCATATCGGTGTTGTTGACGGTTTGTCCGGCGAAGAGGTCGAGGACCTTGGTGCCGTCGCCCTGATCGTTGAGGATGGCCGCCAGACCGGTGTACTTAGTTGAGGCGGCGGTGCTGCTGGTAAGGCCGTTGCCGTCCCAGGCGCCGTTGTTGCGGGCGGACCTGATCCAACCGCCGATGGTATCGCGATCGCCATTTCGGACGATCATGTTATTGTTGAACAGATCGACGATGCCGGCATCGGAAATCACGAGGGATTGGGTATCAATGACCCTGTCGCCGTGTGCGGCGAGGTTGATCCGGCCCTTCTTGACAGCGGTGAGTGCCGCGAGGAACTGAGAGGCGTGGAAGTTCACAATCGCGTTGCCGGCAGCGCGGACTTCCAGTTTCACGCCGCCAATGCCGAGGTTGGTGTTGAGGTTGGTGGTTCCGCCGTCGAAGCGTGCGAGGTTGGTACCGGTGCCCGCGTTGATGCTGAGGAGTCCGATGGTGGTGGCGCTGCCGTCGAGGCTGACGACGGTGTCATTGCCGGCGCCGGCGTCATTGGTGGCCAGGTCAAGGACCAGTTCGTCGACGAGGGAGAGCGTGACATTCTCGAATGCGACGCCGCCGCTGGTTCCGGAGACGCGGTTTGTTGTCGCGGCGGGTTTGTCGATGGTCAGGGCATCATTGGGATTGGGAGTGACAATCGTGAACTTGACGAAGGTGCTGACGGTGATTGGCTCAAGCCCCGTGAAGGTCAAGGTGTAGGCTCCGTCGGTGAGCACGCGGCCGTCGCCGGGGGTCGTTGCGTTGGGCAGATAGGTACCTGCGCTGATGGGGGTGCCTTTAAATGCCAATTGGTCTCCCGGGAGGCTGGTTTGAGAGCCGCCGTTGTAGAACATTCCTGCTGCGGGGATTGGCTGCCCATTAACGAGGTCGACGGTAAGCAGGTCATTGCCGCCAAGGGTATTGAAGGTAATGGCAAACGGGGGGTTTTTCGGGCAGGTGTAGGTAGGTGATGGGCCTGGGGCGACATTGATGAAGATCTCGATCTGTGTACGGGTCGCGTCGAGCCGAACGTAGATGGTATCGGCGTTGTCGGCGCCGGCGATGGTGGTCGGGAAGTTACCGAAGTTATAGCCACTTGCGACGTCGCTGGGGCCGACCGTAAGGTCGTAGTATCCCGTCGCGGGCGAGGTTTGGGTCCAGCCTGACTTGAGCACTTCCGCGACGCGGTAGGATCCTGGGAGCAGGAAATCGAAGAGATAGGAACCATCGGGGGCCGTGATGGTTGAGCGTTCGGTGGGGTCCAGAGTTCCGTTGTGGTTCTGGTCGAGGAAGATGGTCCAGCCGGAGAGTCCGGGTTCTGATGCCTGGCGGGCGCGATCGAAGTTACGGTCCTCGAACTTGGCGCCGGTAATGGTTGCTCCTCGTTCAATGGCAACAAGGTAGTCTTCGACCTCGCCGTCCCGCGCCAGACCGTCATAGTTCAATCCTCCCGCGGTGCTGAATCGGAAACGAGCGTAGGTTTTTGAGATGGTTGCGGACGCGGGCACGGAGAAGGTGAGGTGATTGAGTCCGGGCACGAGATCGACACTGTTGAAGATCTTCTCGCCGGCGTCGGCCCAGTCGTTGTCCGCGTTGAAATCGACGAACGCATCGAGTTTGCCCCTGGCAGACGCGATCACGTCGACTTTGGCGATGTTTCCGGGGACGAGCAGGGTTGTGAAGACAACGCCGTCCTCGTCGTCGGGCCCGAGTGGCGGGTTTTTGTCATCGCCGTCGGCAAGGGGTGAGGGTTGCCCGTCCACTTCGGCGTCGACGGAGTAGCCCAGGTAGAGTCCCTGCTGAATGACGTGTCGCGCGCCGTTGTGAATCGCCAGAGTCGGATAACCGAGTATTGTCAGGCCATCCGGGGCATCGCCGAAGTCCAGGTAGGGCTCGATTGTGATTCGATAGTCCTCGACTTCGCCGACGCCGCCGTAGCCTTCTGGGCTGGGATGAGCGCCCGGATTGGCGACCTTGATTCGGAACCTGGCGTAGGTTGCACCGGGTTGTGCCCAATCGGGCACGGGGATGGTCAGGTGGTTAACGCCGGCGACGATGGGCGTCATGGAATGGACGATGTCCGTATCATCCCAGACGCCATTGCGATCGAAATCGAACCAAGATGACAAGGCCGCCATTCCGGCGAAATCCGGACCGATCGTGGCGGTGACATCGACGGTGGCGGTTTTTCCGGGGACGAGGGGGGACGTGAAGATGACGCCATCTTCGTCGTCCATCATGATGATGCTCAGGTCATCGCCATCGGCCAGCAGGGATGGCTGACCATCGGGCTCGGTATCAACGATCTGCCCGAGATGCAGGCGTTTGGCGTCGTCGTGGTGGACCCAATGGCTGGCGCCGTTGGAAGCGGCCAGGGTCGGGTAGGTGGGGTCCGGGGCATCGCCCCAATCCATCGCGATGATGACCACCTGGTGATCTTCGACCTCGCCATCGTCGGCAAAGCCCCAGGGCATGAGCCCGCCGAGTGTGCTGATGCGCATTCTGAGGAAAGTCATTCCTGCCGCCGCGCCCGCGGGCATGACGAAATTGAACCGGTGTTCGCCGTCGGTTGTCACGAGTGTGTTGACGACCATCTCGCCGGGGTGGTCCCATTTCCCGTTGCCGTTCACGTCCAGCCAGATCTGCACCCAAGCATTTGCGCCGGCGGCTTCGATGTTCCGGACGTCCGCGGTGATGTAGCTGTTCCCGTGCATTGGCAGCCAGGCGTTGACGAGGCCGGATTCATCGTCCATCTCGAGGTCATCGCCCAAGGCCTGTGGATGGGGTTGGCCATCCGGATCAGCGTCGGTGGGTTGCAGGGTACCGAAGGTTGGGTTGCGGGTCGTACTCAACAAGTGGCGGGCTCCGTCGTTGGCCCTGAGTGTTCGATAGCCCAGCGTGCCCGGCGAATCTGGCGCATCGCCGAAGTCCAAGGCGCGGATCCAATCCATGTAATCCTCGACCTCGCCGTCGGGGGCGTAACCTTCATAAGGCAGGTGGGCCAAGGAACTGAAACGGAACCTGCTGTAGGCACCGCGCGCTCTATGTTCGTTTGGCAGCGCTGCCGAGATCGGGACCACGAAGGTCAGGTGATTGACGCCGGGATTGAGGGGCATGGCGGTGAAGATCTGCTCGCCGGGGTCAGCCCAAGAGCTGTTGCCGTCGAAGTCCACCCATGCATTGAGGAACCCCCCCGCCATCGAGGCGGTGACATCGACTCGGACGATTTCGCCTGGAATGAGGGGATCAAGGAATACCACACCATCCTCGTCGTCCACGCCGTTCAGGTCGTCATCAACCGCTGAGAAGCTCGGTTGGCCATCGAGTTCGGCGTCAATGGTTTGGCCGAGGAAGAACCCGGATCGAATGGCGTGTCGGGCGCCGTTGTGGATTGCCAGGGTCGGATAGCCCCAAGCACCGGCCGGATCTTCGGGTGCGTCGCCCCAGTCCAGATCCTGGACGGTTTGGAACGTCAAGGCGAAGGCCATATCGATAGAAGGTTGGGGCGATTGGTAATAGGGGTGTCCGAATGGATAGTGCAACTCTTTCCAATTTCGGGGCAATTCGCTGCCGGCGTCCCAAGTGGCATCGTCCATGAAGTGGTCAGGCCAACGCCGAGTTTTCCATCCAAATTCGCCCTCGGCGGTCTTCACTCGCACTTGAAGCCAGTAGATCACAGGGCTGTCGGGTTTGCCGAGTTGCTTGAATGCCTCGCCGGGTTCGATCGGGATGTCGATGCGCCAGATCTGCCTGTCGGCTCCTGGGATCGCCTGCCTGATTCTTGGATCCCACCAGTACTCGCCGGGCTCGGGGATCTCGGCGTAGAGGGACTCGCTGAAGCGGCCCTTGGCGAAGACGGCTCGCCACAATGCCTGGACATCGGGTTTGGAGAACTCGTTCTTGGGGTCTGTTCCGCCCGGTCCGATCGGGTCGTCCGCGTAGACGGTGAGTTCGATTGAATCGATGATGCCTTTTCGGTCGCCCAGCCACGAACCCCAGAGATGGACGTCGGTCAGGAGGCTGGTGTCGGTGCACAACCAGTCGTCGGCCACGGTGACGAGTTGATCGACCTTGATGTCGATGCCGTTGGGGGTGAGGTCGGGCCACTGGACCCACTTCACATCACCCGGGATAGGTCGCTGAACGAAGGCTCGATAGTCCTCGACTTCGCCGTCGGGCGCCAAACCAGTGTAGCTGAGGGGGGCTGTTGAAGTGGTGAATCGGAATCGCGCATAGGTGTAGGTGTCGCCGACCGCGGCTGGGGGGACGGGAAGGGACAGGTGGTTGACTCCCGGGACCAGCGGCAGACCGGCAAACACGAGTTCATCGGCTTCGGCCCAGCTTCCATTGCCGTTGAAATCGATCCACGCCCAGAGGAATCCCGGGAGGCTTGCGGTGACGTCAAGCGTTGTCACCTGACCGGGCACGATTGCCGAGGTGAACACGACGCCATCTTCGTCATCGAGGCCGGTCGGGGAATTGATGTCGTCGCCATCGGCGAGGACGGTGGGTTGGCCATCGGGTTCGGCATCGACGAGGGCGCCCAGATGGCATCCGGGGACAATGACATGCCGTGCGCCGTTGTTGGAGGCGAGCGTCGGGAAGGGTTTGTCGGGTGCATCGCCCCAATCCATATCCCGGGCCGAGCTGACGAGGCGAAACGCGGTGTCCCACGACATGGTGGGTTCGGGCCAGAAGATCGGCTCACCGAACACATATTCGCCGGCCGGTCCGGCCAACTCCAGATGCAGGGGCGGGGTAACCGACGGCACCCAGGTTTGCCCGCCATCGGAACTCAGTTCGGTGAAGACATCAAAGAAGCTATCGACCCGGTATCCGCCGCCTCCGCCATCTCCAACGGCTTGGCGTTTATGCTGGCCCGTGGAGGGCAGTTGCGGCGACTCTCGCAGCATCAAACCTGGCAAGGCGCCGCCCCAGATGGACATTCCCAGAATCTCCGTTTGATAGACTTCCTCCGTCGCCGGACCGAGAATTCGGCGAATCGACAGGCTGGTCGGGCAGCCGAGAGAAGTGGTGGGGAACCAAGAGCCTCCTCCGTCGGTGCTTGTTTCGAAGAACACATCGAAGAACGAATCGACGCGGCGGGTGTCGCCGTCGGGAGGCAAGACAATGGTCGGCGCGCCCGGGGAGGGTGTCATTCGCATGTTTCGCAGCATGACCATGGGTCCCTGCAAGAATAGCGCTTCGCCGGTGGATGAATACTGGCCGTTGGGGAGAGGGAAGAGCGTTGAGTCACCCTGCACGGGCCCGCTGAGACTGGGCGAAGTGGGGTTGAATATGCGAACCGCATCGTCGGGAGCGGGTGACTGCCCGCTTCGTGGTCTGGTCAGCCAGCCGAAGGGATTGAGCGGCACCATGGCTTGGGGATACTTGGCCGCCACGTTCAGCCAGAAAATCTGCTGATCCCCAGGTTGCCAGAACCACTGGCTTTCCGGCAGATCGACCCAGAAATGGTAGACGGCTTCGGGGGCGGCGGTCGGATTCCGGGGATCGACCTCCCATCCGACGAATTCCCAGTTGTAGCCTTCGACATTCCACTCGCGGAGGAGTTTGCCCGGATGACTGAAATTGGACACTCCAACCGGCACGTCGGTCCACAAGCCCAAGTGGAAGCCAACGGGCAGAATTTCCGGCGGCCCGGAGCGGGTCCAGCCGAGGAACGAGCCCCACCACTCGATGCGTGTCACGGGATCGCGGGTAACACACACCCAGTCGTCCGCCACAATCTGGGCCTGACCGTAGACGGAGGGTTCGTCCCAACCGTGGAAGAAGAGGTCTTGAGAGAAATAGGGCACCGGAAGCTGCGACCACTTGGTCTCCTGAATGCCGCCACCGGACGTGATCTGGAACGCCATTTTCGAGTATTTCGGACCGACCCAAGAGATGCTCTGCCAGGGCCCCGCATCGAGGCGTTGAGCCGCCGGCGAGAGGGTGGGCGGGTTGGTTCTGCCGGCCTCCTGCCACCGCCACTGCGCCGGTCTGGATGGCAGGTTGGAGTGCGCCGAGATGTCAAACCAGTAGGTCTGTCCCTGCACCTGTGGGAAGGGGACTGGCAGATCAAACGTGTAGTAGTAAATCCCCGAACCCTCGGGGTTCGGGATTCCGGTGAACGTCTCGCCAACCATGGCGAAGGGGACATCCATGGCCCAGAGTTCTTTTCCGGGCAACCCCCACGGCTGGTTAATTGCGTTCGCGTGGATACTCAGGTGGAAGTACTGAATTCCGGAGCCCCGGATCTCGTTGCCGTGTTCATCCACCTCGTAGTTGCCCCACCAATGAAGATCCGTGACATCTCCGCCCTGGCAGACCCAGTCGTCGGCAAGAGTTATGGAATGAACCTGCACATCCTGGTAGTCGTGCGCGTGCAGACCGGGGAGCCTGGGTTCTGGCGGTTGCTCCCATTTCACAACGGACGGTTTCCTCGTCCCCAATTCGAAGCACAAATCCCAGGACACTTCCGGGGGAAACTCGAGCGGATGGCCTTCCACAAAGGGCATACCGATCTGCGGTGCCGTAGGCAGCAGAATCTGCACCGCGTCATCGGGAGCCAAGGAGTCCATGCGCGGTTTTGTCGCCCAACCGAACGGGTGGACCGGAATCGCGCCGTCCGGATAGACGGCCGCGATGCTGAGCCAGTAAATGCCCTGGCCGGCCTGCTGATAGAACCAGTCGCTTTGAGGAAGGGACTGATCGAACCGGAACATTGCCTCATAGGAGCTGGATCGCGGATCGTATTCCCAGCCTTCAAAGACGGTCGTATATTCTCGGCAGGTGCTCTGCCAAATGACGTAGCCGGGATGAGACCATGGACGGTCCACGCCCGCGGGGACATCGGTCCAGATAGTGAACTGAAACGCTGGGGGCGCGACCGGGGAGAAATCCATGCCGCTCCAGCCGATGGCCGACCCCCACCAGGTGATGGAAGTCACCGGGTCCAAGGTGGTGCAGACCCAATCATCGGCGGCGATCTGCCCACTTCCCCATACCGAGAACTCATCCCAGCCCAAGTACTGATTTGGAACCGGATTTGCGGCGGGCATGGGTGGCTGATCCCACTTCACGATGGTTTGTCCGCCATCAGTACCTGCGAGGAGCAGGTCGGGCTGTTCGGCGATGGCCGCCGACAGCAACATTCTCTTCTCGAGCGATTCCACAGGTGCTCTGAATCGTCTGGCATGATGCGGTTTGGATCGGTGCAGGCATGCCCCAAGCCGCCCGGTGCGTTTTTTTGCGATCCCCAGACGAAGTGATTGCGAAGCGATCATGGTGAGACTCTCCTTGGCATCCCGTGCCACATCCCGACTCAGAAATGACACGATTGCCGAGGATCGACGACATCGATCTCGGCAACTCGCATGTGTTCCGGCACTTATCCCCCAGACCGACCTGCCTTGCTGTTTCGTGCCGCCAAGCCGACGGAGTTATGAACGGCTATGAAGCGTTCACGGCCCGGCTGCTAGAAACAGCCTCTTCCACTTTAGGTATTATCAACCGGGGTTGGTGTGAATTCAAACGAAAAACGGCGCAAATTCTTGACTATCTCTTATCGGAGGCGACTTGGAGAGATCTCGCGTTTCGGCCGCGTCAAGGTGTCGCCGAGTCAGGGCTGCTTTCGGTGAATTGGCGGTTGGTGGAGCGAGCACTCGGGCGATTGGATCCCAACAGGCTGGCTCATCTATTTCGAAAGACGGCGATCTCGGAAAGGCCAATATTGGGCGAGCCTGGTTTGACCTGGTGCACCGCGAAAATCAGCCACTTCACTTTCTTGGGAGGAAATCTGATTTCCAGGCCTTTGCGCGCGTCGTCTGGCAATTCACCGGTCATGATGGTGGTGCCATCGCTGAAGATGAGCATGCCAGAGCGAATCTGGTCGAGTTCATTGGGACGATCGAAGAGCCACACGCGGTCCACGACGGTCTCCTGTCCCCATGACAGTCGAACCATGGCGGTATCCTGTTCGCCTCGGCTTGCCCATTCTCGCCGAACCTCGCGAGGGAAGCCATCAACGACGCCATCGGTGAGTCCATCGGTCGAGTAGTCCGGATGGGTGGAACTGGCGGTTACGGTGGCCTCGAGCGCGACGTTTTCGGGGGCATCGAGCTCGGTGGGCGGCACAATGGCATCGGTTGGCGCCAAGAATCGCATTTCCTGAAGGCACATGGCATAGCGGCTTCCCTGAGGGCGAGACTTGAACGTGATGCCGCCCCAGCCGGAGCTGAAATTCGCGGAATAGCAGAGCCAGACCGTGCGACCGTCGGCGCTGATGAACTTGGACGGGATGTTAACAAAGTAGGCTTGCTCGCCGAAGTTGGCCAGGTGCGAAACCAGCCGCCAAGGACCGGTGATCCGGTCGCTCTCGAGGATGTAGGTATGGTATCGCGATACGGTGTTGCCTCCGTCGGTGACGCACAAGAGGTACTTTTTGAGGGGGGCGTTGTAGGTCATGGTCACGCAGCCGGCGTGGTCGCGCCATTCGGCAATCGGTTTGATTTTGGTGAAGTCAGTGGTCCAGAGCGGCCGGCCGCGAGCATCGTCTCCCGCGTAGAACTCGTATTTGGTCACGTCGTTCATATTTGAGACGCTGGGCAAGACTCGAGTCAGGTAAACCTGGTCGGCGGTGATCCAGCTGTTGTAGGCGAAACGTCGGTTATTCCCGTCGCTGGCGCCATGGGAGACGAGATAGGCCTTGCCATCGGGTGAATGTTCCATTGCCTTCCCGAAATCGACGAAATGCGGTGCGCCGATCTTCACCGGCTCGCCGTTGAGGGCATGCTCACCAAATAGAGGGTTTTCGGGAGTGCAGGGGGTTTGGGTCCATGTCTTGCCCAGATCGGTGGACCAGCGGAAGCCTACAAAGGGTCCGAGCCAGGGCCAGTTGTAGACGACGCCGTCGCGGCGTACGCCGCCGCTGGGGTGGAGGCAGTAGGTGCCGTAGTACCAGACCCCATTATGGACGAGGGTGCCGCACGGATAGCGTCCCTCGTACGGTCGTGGACTGGATTTGAAGACGCCTTGATTGACGACGGCGAGTTTCAACGGATCGTCGCCGACAATCATGGCATGGCCAGTGCCCGCGCCTTCGCCGGCGGATGAGACCGCCAGACCATTCACGCTGCCATCCGTCCAGGGCGAGTAGAGGTTACCGTCCGCCGCCCAGCACGGATACCAGGTATCGGCACCGGTGTACTCCGCATGGCGGCCGGTGAAGGACACACCAAGCAGGTTCTCTGACTGTTGAAACGGACAGCCCTCAGGAGGTTGGCTGGGCCACGGGCGATAGGCATTGGAGGGCGGAGGAGGCGGCGCCGCAACCAGGGCAAAGTGGACCTGGTTGGAGGTTTCGGGACGTGTGGCCGGGCTTTGGGCGCCGAGGAGCGCGCTCGGGAGCCAGAGAGCCAGGACGAAACACACGGCAACAGAATGACCCGAGTGGATGGTGAGTGATTTCATGGATTGACTCGAACTGAAAGCCAGAAAGCCGTGAATTGCCGCGGGCGTGTGCACAACAGGGACCGCCTGACCGGGTACTGTCTGGGAAGTTACCGGAGTTCATCATACCGACATTGCCAATCCGGAAGAAGCAATGACTCCGGTCAAAGTTGCGGCATGGTGGACCGGTGGTTGCCAGGCCGTGCCTCCGCGTGTGGGCATCTTGTTTGAGGGTATTGGATCGGCACCGTTTCGTGCTGAGGCCACATTCCGGATTGGCGTACAATTCAATCAGGCTGGGTGGGGCATATTCACCGAGAGGGGAACGACGATGCGTGACTGAGGCATGCGAGATAGCTGCCCCCTGGCGGCAATTCAGCCTGTCAGCTTGGTCCGATGCGGCGGTTCGGTTCTCGGTTCGATTTTTGCGGGCTCGACGAACCCGACGACCTTGTCAAACCCGCTGTGCCCGTAATTCTCCCCATACCAGGTGGTCAACTCTACCATGCGCCGGCTCTCGCGCTGGGGGTTTGACGCGTAGAACGCCATCCATTTGGAAGACAGTTTCTTGACGTTCGCGCGCACGCCGACGCGTAAAGGCCATCCGTATTTGCACGGATTCATCGCCTCATTGAGATGCTCCGTGATGTAGACCCTCATGAAATCGCGTTTGGTGGCCTCCGTGAGGCGCCACCGGTTGTTTTGGAGAACCAGAAGGGGGTCGTGTCTCTTGCCATCAATCACGATTGGCCGGGTCAGGTTCAGGTAGAACTTCAAGCCCGCGTAGTTGGCCGCGAGGTCCGCATTGGAATAGACGTTGTCGATCCCCATTCCGAAATAGCCGTTTTCCTGATTAATCCCGAGTTGAACGGCCTTCCGATAGGCCGCCGTTTCGTCGCCAGTTGTTTTGCGTTCCTTTTCGAAGACCTCGTAATACTCGTATCCCTGTTCGAAGATATGCCCGATCTTGTCGCTGCCAAGATACACGTTGTTGAATCTGACGGTTGGCGAAATAATGACCATCAGAATCGGGCGCGTCAGCGTGTCATACACGGAGTCTTTCGGCCAGGGGTCGAATTTCATCGGTTGCTGTTGGAACTCGCCATACCGAACCCAAGCCTCGAGGTGGCACTGTGCCGAACCGCCGCGGACGGTGGCGTCATACACAGCCCTGGCGATGTGCGTCTCGGTGAGCCGCACCGCTGCCTTCTGCAATTCTGATCTGCGAATGAAATCGAACGGGGCTCGGCTCGCCTTGGCGATGTGCTCATCATACTGCTCATTGACACGTCCCACGGCCATTTCCAGTGCCTTGACCACCTCGGTCTGGAACTCGGCCCCCAGATCCACCAGGGGCTGAGGCGGGACCGTGAACTGATCGGTCTCCAAGGCCAGGCCCCACTGCCCCACCGCCAACAGAAGCAGGCCCATCACCACCCAGATGCTCTGTCGCCGGCTCGCCATACCCGCACCACGTGTTTTCGCGTTAGCCCGATCTTGTGATACCGTTAATATCCTCTGAACAGGGCGTGTTGACAAGACTGGAAGACCTCGTGGTCCGCTCGTGGTAGATTATGAGCCACCATGGCAAACAAGATTCTCCGGGCAGGCATAATCGGGATGGGCATCGGGCGTCAGAATGGGAAGGCGATCGCATCCAACCCCCGAGGGCGGGTGGTGGCACTCTGCGACATCGTGAAGGAGAAGATGGACGATTTCCAGAAGGAGTTGCCCGAACCCACCCGCAAGTATACCAACTACCGCGACATGCTGAAAGACAAGGAGGTAGACGCGGTCTTCGTAGGCACACCCAACCAGCTCCATATTTCCATGGCGTTGGACGCGATTCGGGCGGGGAAGCACGTGTTGTGCACCAAGCCGCTCGGCCACGACCTTAAGCTAGCCAAGACGCTCGTCGCCGCCGCCGAATCATCCGGGCTGGTTAATATGATGTCTCTCTCCTGCCGTTTCAGCCCCGAAGCCATGCACTTGGCCAATCTAGCCAGGAGGCGTTTTTTCGGCCGGATTTACTACGCGAAGGCTCGCTCGATTCGCCGTTCCGGGATCCCCGCCTGGAACCTGGGATTCATTCAGAAGGGTGGGGGCGCTTTTCGCGACATGGGCGTCCACTGCCTGGACGCGGCCTGGGCCCTGCTTGGCTTCCCGAAGCCCATTTCCGCCGTTGGGGTCGCCGGAGCACAGTTTGGTCCTCGCGGCGAAGGCTACTGGGAATTCAAGGCTCCGCCCAAGTCCACGTGGAAGCAGTTTGCCGCCGACGATTACGCTGGGGGTTTCATCCGGTTCGAGGACAATATTGGCCTTCAGGTTGAATCGTTCTGGGCCTCCCACCAGCCGGAGGAGTTCCAGATTGAGATCTTTGGCTCGGAAGGCGGGGCCCGGATGTACCCCCCCACCATCTACCGCACGGAGAACGGGCAGCCCACGGACACACTGGTGAAGATTCAGCAGAAACCCGACTCCGCGTGGGACAACGTGGCCGGGCATTTCATAGATTGCTGCCTGGACAACGAGCGGTGCCAGGCACCCCTGCGGCACGGCTACGAGGTTCAGCAAATGATGGAAGCGGTGCTGGAAAGCGGGGAGACTGGCAGAGAGGTGCGGCTGGGGTGATCGTTACGATGGGGTGGACCACCCGTCCGCAGGGCGTACGGGTGGTTGGTTGAGCATGACCTGACGGTCCCCCATCGGCGGTCTACCTCCGCTCGGGTCGGCTGTCCTCAGGCCGCCGATCCTGCTCGCGTTGCGGCCGGTCGGAGTGCGATTCGGGCCGGTCCCGCCGCAGTGCCGGGACAACGCGTTTTGCCTCGGGCTGACCCGGCTTCGCATCGGGGGTGACTCGCTGAAGTTCAGGCCGGTCCGGCTTCAGCTCAATCCGCCGCTCGCGAACCGGTTCGTCGCGCCGCTCCACCTTTGGCCCAGCAGCCTCGGGCTTTGCAACCGGCCTGCCTTCCTCCAGAAACCGATCCAATCGCTTCACATGCTCCCGCAGAATGTCCCGCAAGCGCTCCGCCATCACGCGCGGCCTAGGCTGCTGCCTGAGCTCCTTGCGGAATGCGGCAATGCGCTGCTCGATCCTTGCCAGCATCTCATCGACCGGAGCAATCGATCTTGCAGGGGCCGCCTCAATTCGCCCGCGATCGAGGCCGCGTTGTTCCATTCCTCTCATGGGCCGTTGCATTGCGCCGCGGAATCCCGGTCCGATTGGAGGCATTCCAGGACCGATTCGCCCCCTCATCCCCCTGCCCGTGGGCGTGAAATCGCCGGAGGGGCCACCCCGCCCGCCTCCTCGCATGGCCGGCCCCCGCGGCAGCGTGCCCCTTCGCCCCTCGGCGATTGGCCTGTCGCCGCGTTGTCCACCGGCCGCTATCTGCTGCTTCATCTGCTTGATCTGCTCTTGAAGCTCCCTCATCTGGTTGGCCATGCGCTCGAGTCTCAGGTCAATGGCTTTTTGCTCGGCCTTCAACTCGGTTTTCGGCTGCAGTTTGGTTTTTGCCTCCCCGGCCTTCTTCTCCTCTTTCTCGGCCGCCCTCGCCAGCCCGTTTAACAACGCGATTCCCAACAGCACCGCGATTCCAGTTGTCAGCCTCATAATTGCCTCCGGTTCGTGGCTGCGTCCAACCTGTTCAACGCCCGTCCGGTACACTTATTGCCAAGACTCGGCTGGTGAAGGAGGATTCGCAGAGACGGTCGACCGATGGGCGATGGAGATCTGGGGGGATTCATCTTGACCTGAGCCGATGCCGAACGCAGACTTCCCGGTATGTCAACGAGTCAAACAACCCGTCGCTCCATTCTGCGGACACTTGCAGCCGCCTCGCTCACTGCTGTTCTGCCGTCCTCATCTTCCGCCGCAGGTGAAGTCCCTCTGTGGCGGACGGCGATCGGTCTTAACGGATTTCTCTCCTCGGCCGACAAGTACAAGAAGCACTACCCGATCTGGGAAATCCTCGACTTTGCTAGCCGGAGCGGGTTCGAGGGCGTGGAACTGGTGAACCTGTGGCCTTCCCCGGGCCCATACCCCAAGTCGACCGAGAGCGATCGGATTGTGGCCCTGCGGCGGCTGTATGCCGGATTCGGCCTGCGACCGTTCTCCATCCAGACCACCGCCGACAACGCCTTTGACCCCGACGAATCCAACCGTAAGCGATGGATTGAGTCCTTCGCCGACATCGCGCGTACAGCCAAGCTCCTCGGGTGCGACTGCATTGGCATCTGGCCCGGAGGTTCCTTGCGCAATCAGACGGTCGATCAGGCCATCGACCGCCTCGCCCAGTCCTTCCACGAAGTTGGCAAGATCGTGGCGGATCTGGGCATGATCGCGGCATTTGAAATTGAGCCTCCCTTTGTGTTCAACAAGGAAGACCACTTGAAGCGCATTCACGCGCAGGCCGACCACCCCAATCTGAAGATCATCTACGATCCCTCGCACTTCGACCTGATGAATGGCTCCTCCGGCAAGCCGCACGAGTTGCTTGAGCGTATCGGCGTGAAGAACATCGGGTATGTTCAACTCACCGACACGGACGGCACGCTGCGTGACGGAGGCACGAGCAAACATCTGCCGTGCGGGGACGGCCACGCCAACATTGCGCAATCGCTGAGGATTTTGCGTGACGGGGGTTTCCGGGGCTGGGTGGATATCGACGCGTGGGAGATCCCCGATCCATACGACGCGTGCACGAAAGGGAAGGCCGCCATCGACGCGGCGTTAAGGTGAACCGCCCTATTTCTCAAACACGATTTCGTGCTGTGAGACTCCCGCCATGAAGAACCTAGCCACCTTGCCCGCCAGTTTGTCGGTGCCGGCCGGTTCAAGTCCGATGACCTGCGGATACCACGCCCCGCCATTCAGTATCTTGACGGGCGTGGACCAGGCTTTCGGGTGTCCCAGTTCCGTTGCGAAACTGACATAGATTCCCTCCTGGACCCAGCCTTTGGCCTTTGATCGGTTGAGGAGCATCACATACCGCCTGAGATGCGTATTCCAGTGAATAGAAGGCCCCCAGAACGCGTTGCAGTTCTCCCTTTCCCAGGCCACGAAAGCCGGCCAGATTGGTGTGAGTTTGCCGCGGATACCCGGCTCGCTCCAGTTGCCACGGAACCACTTTTGCACCTTTCCGACGGGCTGATCGCGGTCCTTCCATTCCATTCTTGCCACGGCGACGCCCTGCTCGGAGACATCGCCGCCGTAGTTGCCGTAGTAGAAGTACAGGTATTTTTCCTCCTGATCGAGGTAGACGCAGAAATCACCGTGCCCGCCGATGAAATAGCCATTTTGGGAGTCGAGCTTGAACGTAGCCGGGTCGGCCTCCATGACAATCCCGAGGTCTTTCCAGGTGCGTCCGTTGTCGGTGGACTTAGCTGCGCCGATTCTTGGGGCGGTGAGAGTGGTTCCCGGCGCCAGGCCGCCGGGCTCGTTGTGGTAATAGCCATAGAGGGTTGGGCCGGTTTGCCAGACTGCTTCGATCCATCGGCCGCCGTTGGCGGTGTTGTCGTATTCGATTTTCTCCGGGTTGGCCAGGTCGAACAGGTCTTTGCCGGCGCTTCGCCAAGGATGGCCCGCGGAGTTGAGAATCGCCAGCTGACCGCCGGCCCACCATGCGGGGCTGTTGCAGTCGGTTTCGTGGGGAAACACCAACTTGGGAGCGGAGCGGAGGGTGGCGGTGGGTGCGGATTGGCAGGAGATGCTCAGCAGGACGGAAATCCAGATCGCGCAGGTTCGAGACATGATCGTTGCTCCTTCCGTTGGCAGGCAACATGGGATGAACCAAACGGTATCATCCAACAGGGCCATTGGCCCGATTTTCAGTTATACCAGATCAGGAGACTCTGATGGGCACGAACAGGGTTAGCATGACGCGGCGGGGGTTTGTCGGTTCGGCGGTTGCGGCGGCGACCTTCACCATCGTCCCAAGGCACGTCCTTGGACAAGGGCAGACCCCCCCTAGCGAGAAGCTGCGGCTTGCATTCATCGGGAGCGGCGGTCAGGCAGGAGCCAGCATGGACAATCTGGCGAGCCAGCAATTCGTCGCATTCTGCGACGTGGACGACCGGCGTGCCGCCGGAGCCTACCAGAAGTACCCGAACGTGAAACGCTTCAGGGACTTTCGGAAGATGCTACCGGAGGTCGAGAAAGAGATTGATGCTGTGGTGGTCGCCACGCCTGACCACACCCATGCGGCGGCGGCGATCGCGGCGATGAAACTCAAGAAGCATGTGTACTGTGAGAAGCCTTTGGCGCACTCCATCTACGAAGTGCGTCAGATGATGAAAGCGGCGACGGACAACAAGGTTGTGACGCAGATGGGCAATCAGGGGCACTCTTCCGAGAGCATCCGCATGTTTTGCGAGTGGATCTGGGATGGCGCGTGCGGGAATGTGCACACGATCCATGCCGGATGCAGCGCGGGCAATAGTGCGATGGGACAGCTTGATCGGATCAAGGAGGCACAGCCAGTGCCCGAAGGCGTCGATTGGGATCTTTGGCTGGGACCGGCTCAATTCAGGCCCTACAACCGAGCGTATATGCCGGGGAGTTGGCGGAGTTGGATGCCCTTTGGAACGGGCACCATCGGTGATTGGACGTGTCACGTAATTGACCCGGTGTTCTGGGCGTTGGATCTGGGATCGCCGATCAGCGTGAAGGCGGACGCCGAGAACTATGATCCGAAACTCCACGCCGACACGTTTCCGCGGCGCACGCATATGGAGTTCAAGTTCGCGGCGAAAGGGAAGCGGGGGCCGATCACGCTGCACTGGTACAGCGGGTATGCGAGCCTGCCTCGCCCGGAGGAGCTTGAACCCGAGCGGAAGGTGGTGGACACTGGCGCGGTGGTCCTGGGCGACAAGGGGAACATCATGTACGGATCGCACGGGGCAGGTGGCGTGAGGATCTTCCCGGAAACCAAGATGAAGGCGTATAAGCTGCCGGCGAAGACCTTACCCCGGGTACGGGGCGGGAACCATCACCGGGATTGGCTGGACGCGATCAAGAATGGAACCAAAGCTGGCTCGGACTTTGCGGCATACGGTGGCCCCCTTACGGAGATCGCGCTGTTGGGCGTGATCGCGACCAAGCTGCTTGGCCAGGAATTGAAATGGGACGGCGGGAATATGCGGTTCACGAACAGCGAGGAGGCCAACAGCCACATCAAGCCGAAATTCCGCGAGGGTTGGGGTCTGTAGCGGGACCGGTCACGAGCGAGCCGGCAAGGCAAGCGGATCCGGGATTGGTCAGTTGGCTGGCGGCTTCTGGGGAATGCGGGGACGTTCGGCGAGCCAGGTGGCGGCGTCTTCGTATGCCTTGGCGGGGAGGAAATGACCGGAATCGTACCACGTCTGCTTCTTTGGCTCCGGGCAGGCGGCAAAGAGGCGATCGGCCCAATCAGGAGGAACGAGGTTATCCTTCTTGCCGTTAAGGAGAAGAATCGGTCGTCCCGCGAAATGGACGATTGCCAGGCGAGGATCGACGGCGGATGCGCGAGGATGAATCACCTTTTCGGGTGGGATTTCGGGGATTCCGCCCACCATGAGAATCATCGTTTTGATGCGCGGATCACTGGGACCCGCGATCGCGGAAATCCAGGAGCCCATCGAATAGCCCAGGATGGTTACGCCGGCATGGTGCTTGATGTCAGGTCGGGCATCGGCCAAGTCGATGAGTTGCCGAACGCCGACGACCGCTCGGCGGAGATTCGGATAACTGCGGCCGAAGTCGTTGACGTCAAGGAACTGGGTCGGGCTGCCCGGGCGTTCGCCATGGCAGGGCATGTCCGGGGCGAGGATGGCGTATCCGCGTTTGGCCAGTGCCGGCGCCACCTGGTAGCAGACCTGGGACTTGTTGCTGAGGAACCCGTGAATGGCGATGACGAGCGGATAGGGACCCTTGAGGTCTTTGGGGGTGCAGAGCAAGGCGGGCACGATGTCGCCTGTGGCGTCGTGGAATTGGAGATGGATGATGTTGACCGGCCCGACCACGCGGGGTGAGGCGGGGCCGGTGGCCTTGGGCGGAGTGGGATTTGCGGGCAGTTGCCGAGGGCGGAGAAGGAAGGCCACCTGATCGTCTCTGGGTGTGGACTCTTGGACGACGAGCGTGGCCGGACGATCGTAATTGAACAGACTCGCGTCCCAGCCGTTGGCGGGCTGGGACCTGGGGGATTCGGCAGCGAGGGCCGCTGGCAGGAGGATTGCCATGGGGAGCAAGAGGTGAACGAGGCAAAGGCACGGCAAAATGGACTGTAATTTGCGCATAGGCCCTCGCTGAGTCAGGGGCTTGAATTGATTAACGGGAAAGAGGATACCATGCGGGCAGGGACGATTTCCAATCAAGATTTGCCCATTGCGATTGTTGGAGGTCGGGCGGAGTGTATGCGAGCCGAAACGGTCACGATCCGATCATTTATTTCGCGTGGTTGAAGAGAGGAACGCTGCTCCAAGTGCTATCCATGTGCGCCGCTCGGCTTATAATTGTGGCATGAGCAAGTCTTACGGAAACTACGTTGGCGGCAAGTGGATGGCGGCGGGGAATGGGCGCGTGTTTGGGGTATGGAACCCGGCACATAAAGATGAGTTGTTGGCGGAATGCGCGGCGTCGGATGCGTCGGATGCTGCCAAAGCGGTGGAGGCGGCGAGCGGGGCGCTGGCGGGGTGGGCGGGGATGAATCCGGTGAAACGCGGGGCGTTTTTGAGGAAGGCGGCGGAGATCTACGCGAAACGGCGGGACGAGGCGGCGGTGATGTTGTCGAAGGAGGAGGGGAAGCCGATCTTCGAGGCGAGGGGTGAGATCGATCGGTCGGTTGGGCTGCTGGAGTATTATGCAGCACAGGGGTCGATGATCGGAGGGGAGACGGTGGGGTCGGGTGTGGATGGCAGGTTTTTGTACACGATGCGGGCGCCGTTGGGGGTAGTGGGGCTGATTACGCCGTGGAATTTTCCGTCGGCGATCCCGGTGTGGAAGGCGGCACCGGCCCTGGTATGCGGGAATGCGGTGGTTTTGAAGCCGGCGTCGCTGGCGCCGATTTCGGCGGTAATCTTCGCGGAGTGCCTGGCGGAGGCGGGGTTGCCGGCGGGCGTGTTTAATCTGGTGACGGGCGGGGGGCGGGAGGTTGGGGACGCGTTAGTGGACGATGCGCGGGTAAAGGCGGTGTCGTTTACGGGGTCATACGAGATCGGGCGGGGGATTATTCGCAAGGGAGCGGAACGGTTAATCCGGGTGGGGCTGGAATTGGGGGGTAAGAACGCACACGTGGTGCTGGAGGACGCGGACCTGGATCGGGCGGTGAACGACGTGATGATCGGGGCATTCTGGGGATCGGGGCACAAGTGCACGGCGTGCTCGCGAGCAATTGTGGTGGAGAAGATCCATGACATGTTCATGGAGCGGCTGGTGAAGAAGACGGCGGAGATTCGGGTAGGGGATCCGCTGGATGCCCCGACGCAGGTGGGGCCTGTAATTGATGAAAAGCAGTTGGAGAATATCCTGAAGTACATCGAGATCGGGCGAAATGAAGGGGCGTTTGCGGCGGTTGGGGGCAAGCGGCTGCGCGGTGGGTTGTACGATGAGGGGTGGTACATGTCGCCCGCGGTGCTGACGGGGGTGACACGGGAGATGCGGGTAGCGCAGGAGGAGATCTTCGGGCCGGTGTTGAGCGTGATGAAGGTGAAGGACTTTGATGAGGCGATCGAGGTGGCGAACGGGGTGGAGTTTGGGTTGTCGGCGGGAGTGGCGACGAGATCGCTGGCGAGGAGCCTGGAGTTTGCCAGGCGCATTGAAGCGGGAGTGGTTCATGTGAATAATCCGACGGCGGGTCTGGAGTTGCAGGCGCCGTTTGGGGGATGCAAGTGCTCATCGAGCGGATACCGGGAGATGGGGAGGAGCGCGATCGACTTCTATACGCAGGTGAAGACGGTGTATGTTGATGCATGACGCGTGGAGGATTCTATGCTGAGTCAGCGATTGGCGGAGTTGGGGATTGAGGTACCCGGGGTATCCGGGCCATTTGGGGCTTATGTGCCGGCCAAGCGGGTGGGGAACCTGGTGTTTGTGTCGGGGCAGTTGCCGATGAAGGAGGGGAGACTGATGGCGACGGGGCAGGTGCCGTCGAGGTGCACGGTGGAGTCGGCGAAGGCGGCGGCGCGGCAGTGCGTGATCAACGCGCTGGGAGCGGTGAAGGCGATCGAAGGGAAGGTGGATCATTTGAAGGGCGTGGTGCGTGTGGGGGCGTTTGTGAGCTCGGATGTCGGGTTCACGCAGCAGCCGGCGGTGGCAAACGGGGCGAGCGAATTGCTGTTGGAGCTGTTCGGGGACAGCGGGAAGCACGTAAGGGCGGCGGTGGGGACGAATACCTTGCCGCTGGATGCGAGTGTGGAGGTGGAGTTTGTGTTTGAGGTGGCCTAGGACCACCACGAAGGCGCAAAGTCACGAAGTGGTTGGCGGCGTGCGAAGGTCGAACAGCCGTCAAACCGCAGCGTGCTTTCTTGCGTATGTGATATGATTGGGTTTTCCGGAAGGAGGTCACAAGTCATTCAATGATACGAGCAGCGACTGTTTATGAGGTTCCGCGGATCCAGGCGATTATCAACAGCCACGCGGAGTTTGGGAAGATGTTGTTCAAGAGCCTGGCGCAGATCTACGAGAATTTGCGTGACTTTGCGGTAGCGGAGGAAGAGGGGAAGATCGTTGGGTGCGTGGCCTTGACGATCATCTGGGCGGATCTTGCGGAGGTGCGGTCGCTGGCGGTGGATGGGGGACACCACGGGAGGGGAATTGGTCGCCAATTGGTGGAATGGGCGGTTAGCGAGGCACGGCGGCTGCATATCCGGAAGATCATGGCGCTGACGTACGAGCAGCGGTTCTTTGAGCGGCTGGGGTTTGTGGTGGTCGAAAAGGACTCGCTGCCGCTGAAGGTGTGGAGCGACTGTGTGCGATGCCCGAAGCGGGAAGGATGCGATGAGATCGCAATGGTAAGGGTTTTGGATGACGTGCCGGTGGTGGAGATTCCGGGGGCGGCGCCGACGCCGAGGGGGGTGAGCATTCCGGTGCTGGAGTATGTGGAAGAGGATTAGTGGAGGGTCGCTGGTGGCGGGTCGTCAGTTGTCTGTTGTCAGCGGCCGATTGCCTTTGGTAGGTTTCTCTTTGTGATTAGCGGGGATGGGGGAGGTAGAGTCGAGATGTGGCGCGGGGACTGACCCCAATGCCGGCAAGGCGAGTGCCGGAAGACAACAGCGTGCCACAGGCGTTCGCGCGCCAACGGTAGGCACAGTCGGTGGCGGCTGCCAAAGGGTGCGGGGACGCTTGCTGAGGTCGAAACGCCGCACTACGTACTGGCCTGCGTCCCAGCGGGGCGGGGCCGTTACGGCCCCTACCCCCCACTCTTGTAGACCTGTACTTTGTGGATGCCGCCACTTTTAACCTTCATGGTCCGCTAGGTACGGTCTGCTTCGGTTCACGGGCGGCCAACCCTGCCATGAAGGCTTTCGCCGCCTCTTCTGGCGTAGCGTGCTTGCCAGCGGTGGTCTCGCGCGCAACCTGCTCATGACGGCTTGTCAACTCCTCGTAGAGCTTGGCCGCATCTCCGTCTTGTTCCCCCAGCGGCAGGACGACTCGCCATTGCTCGCCTTGTTTGCGCAACCGCACCGGTCCAATTTGATCGACCGTGATCATGGCGCGAGATCCATCGATCTGCACCCGAGGCTTGCTGTCGGGGGCATCCAGGTCCCGTAGGATCAGGCGGGCGCCCCAGTTCGTGAAGGTCGGATCCAGCGCCCGAAAGATGCGCCTCGCACCGACGGGGCGCAACTTCCAATTGACGGCTTTCTCCATCTTGTCGGCGGCCTGAACAAACCGCACGAACGCGTCGGCGACGCGTTGCTGTTCGGGAGTCTCGTCGCAGAGCATTGACCGCACCGACCGGGTATCCGCGTCCACCCACGCCATTCCATACGCAAGGACCGCCCCAAGGGGCGTCTGCGGCCCCGGCACGACGGGATTCGTGGCCGGACGCCTGGAAGCAGCGCCAACCCGCGAGCGATCCGCAGGTGTAGTTCATCCATCGCTCACGGAAGATGCTCATGGCCCCTGAATCCTAAAAGGGAGCCTTATGATGGTTACTTGGGGCTTTGACACTGATGCGTCGAGTACGCACGACGTGACGAAGCAGTAGGTGCCCGGTGTTTGTAGCTGAAAAAGCTCCTGAAGGTCATACCTTGCCGTAAGGTCTTGGCCCGGTGAGAGGATGGGGAGGGTGACCCCGCTCCATGTATTGGGGCGTAACAAACGCCGGCCGTAGTCGGTCAGCGGCACGTCCTGTCCGGCACCGTCGAGAACGTTGACCTCGAAATTCTGGTTCTCGGGTGGAAGATGATAACCGAAACGAATCTTCTCTTTGCCGGTATTCTTCAACGTAACCGTTGCTGGGATCGTCCGGCCGAAAGTGGCGACTGCGGCTATTGAGGAGCTGAAACTCAGATCGCCACGAGCAATCTTCCTGCTGTGCTGCCCATTCTCCTTGATAGGGGCAGGTTCGGCCATGGCCCCCGCCTCCTGAGACGCTACCGTCAAATCGTCCCGGCGGTGGCTAGGCCGCTCGGCACAGGCTCCAAGCCATAACAAGGCCGACAGCAATATTCTTGCTACACATGTTTTAGCCATAAAATTCATCCGTCCAAGGTTGAGCAATGATTTGATTGGAATTCTGATTCCACACTGGGTGATCCGTCGTATCCACAGGAGCGTCTTTTCCCTGGTCCGACACAGGGGGAGGTGAGAGTTGGAAGACGAATCCATTTCCAGTCCAGATAGCCTTGCCTCGCCACCACCAATGCAGTTTCCTCAACGGCACCCATTGGCTCCCTTCGCCATTTGGTTTGAACATCAGGTACATAGTGAAATCGCCGTAATCCAGCATCTCTGTGCATCGCAACAGGCCAATGTCCGTGACCTCGTTCGCCAACCGCACTTTCGGCGTATCATTCGTAAACCGTGGTTTCGAGTTGGTTGGCGAAGTGTCTGCTACGAATCCTTCATAATCGTACATTGGGCCATACAGGAACTTGTTGTCAAGGACAGGTGCCGTTAGCGTGCTCCATGCTGACCGTCGGATGTGGTCGGCTCCGTTTGAGTCCTGGTACAAGCCCCAAATGTCGCCGGAAACGAGTTGAACGAAGCCCCAACTTCCTGGGGCAAACTCGTTGGGTACGTCAACGCTGCCTCTGAACTCAACCCCAGACTCCCTGCGTCCATTCTGCTGGACTGGGCCGTAGAAACCGAGCCAAGGGAATCTAATGAGATCGTTTGCGTCCGCATCAACCACAGCGGGGTTACCGAAGGTGGTTACGTCCAATTGGCTCGTTGGGGTTCTTACATTAACGTCGAATGGCGTTGTCGGTATGATCCGGCCATTAGCCTGCACCTCACATGAGATAGTGCTGGTGCCGGGCGATGCATAAGAGTAGACGACACCGGGTCCATCACGATATGCTTCGTCAAACGGGGTGAGTTCGGCAGATGTATTCGTTGCACTCCAATTCTGGAACGTCTTCCCCGTAACGCCCCAGTGGAATGAAAGCGACTCTGGCTCAACTGGAGCTTGAACATCTGTCTCAACTCGAATCCGGTGTCCCACGAGCACGGCCGGCATCTTCGCACCCGCTTCGATGACCTCGCCAGTCTCGGGGTTTGTCCAGAGGAATCGGACGCCTTCTCCGGTGCCGCTGCGGATTGCTTGCGTTGATGTGGGATGCACCGGGCTGGACGTGGCCGATCCGTCGTAAGCTGTCAGCACAAGGCCAATGTCGCCTTCGCTGGTGCTGCCGTGGGTGACTTCGAGCCAGACGGTTGAGGGAACCTGATCTTGGCCCATGGTCCAGTTGGCGTAGTTGCCGGCGTTGGGGCCGATGAGTTCGCGGCCTTTTTGAGGGCTGGACCAGATCGTGACCAAGCTGGCCGGGGCGGACAGGGAGATGGTTGCCCCGTACTTAATATCCGTTGGGAACACCAGAGTCACCGCGAAGAGGTCGTCCTCCTGCCCGTCAGTTCCGGATTCATGGTAGTCCAGCACATTGTTCTCATTATCGTCATCAAAGTTGGCCTCCAAAATGCCCCCCGGCATCGCCAACTGCAAATCATCATCTACAATTTCCATCGTCGCCTGTCCCGAGCCACGCAGGACAGCGTGGTCCGCCATGATTGTTACCACCACGTCCTCGGTCCACTCCGGCACGCTGTCCTCGACCACATGGAGTGGAATCCACACGGCCGACTGATCCTGTGACAGCGTTACGCTGGAGGGCAGTGGCGTGTAGTCTTCGCCTGCTCGTGCTGTACCGCTTACCGATAGGCTCACCGTCACCGACCCTGGCAGGGGCGTCGAAGTGTCGGACATGAGGTAGACCCAGAAGCCCGCTTCGTATTCGCCGGTATCGCCCTCAGCCGCGTACGTCTGGTTCGCGGCCACGCCATCGCTCACCCGCTGGCGTGCAGGGCTGATCTGCACCTGTGCCGGCCCAAAGCCGACACTCCACAGCGTACCCGATCCTTTGCACTTGATGTCCGCATACCCCAAATGCTGAGCCGCACTGGGCGGCGGCAGTACCACGTCGAAATCGTTGTCGTTCGGGAAATACGTGATACCTGATTCGGGGCAGTTGCACTGGCCCTACACATACTGCTTGATTGCCTGTACGGGATCAGTCACTACCACGTACTTACTCAAGAAAGGCCATGGCCAGTTTGGTGCCAAGTCGTCTCGTATGACCGATTCGACAGGAGTGAATCCGCCCTGCTTCTCCAGGGTGCCGCCTTCAGTTACCAGCGTGCTGTATATTCCCTGGCCTGTCGATTTGCTGATGGTCTTGGTTGTGGTTGTGCTGTTCTGTCCATCGCTGGTTGTCACAGAGATGGTGTGGGAATCGCCAGTGGTGTACAGGTGCCACGGTGCCGCCACGGAGCCAGTGCCCGTCGCCGGGAGACTGCTATCGCCCCAGTCAATGCTCCATGTGAGCGGATCACTGCCGGGATCAGTTGCGGACAAATTCAGGTAATACGCACCGACGGGGCCAAAGGTGTCTGCCCCACTCAACACGACCGTTGGGGCGACGTTTGCTATGGCCACATTGAGCCATCCCACTCCAACCACTGCTCCTGTCGCATCGTAGCCTTTGGCTATTACCCAATAGCCATCGGCCCCGCTGTGCTTTGTGTAAATGTGGCTGACCAACGGTGGGTCGCCCCACACGGTCTCCACGTTCTCATCACCCCAGTCCATTTCCCACCGAGCTATGCTGCCTGCCTCATCTGGCTGCAAGTACACTGCATACACATCCCCCTCGTTAGCACCGCTGGCCCCCCGGATCGGCAACTCTGCCACCCCGCTGGTCACCTCCACTGCAACGTTCGCCACCCACCAATTCAGCGTCCTCCCTTTGGCAGCCACTGTAACCGTGTAGTTCCCCGGCTCTGCGTAGACATGGGTGAGGTTGATCGTCGATTTTGTCAGACGGATGTCTCCCGGCTGCCGGTCGGATTCCGGCCCGGTGGCCACTGTCTGCCCCGCAACGGTCATGGCGTCCCCGTCGCCCCAATAGATTGTCCAGGAGCTGATAGGATCGTGGGTCTCCAGGGGCTGCCAGTGTTCGTACGGGTCGCCGTACTCATCAAACAGTTGCCATTCCTCGCGGCTGAGCAGAGCTTCTGCTGTGAGGTTACACCGATCTCCCGTCTTGATCGCCGTCGAAGTCGAGATTGAGGGCACCGGAGCGGAACCCGCCTGTGCGACCCAGCCGGAGTCAATCAAGAAATAGTCATCGGCATTGACGGCTTGGTCGTAGTTGAAATTGCCATTGTACCAGCCAGTCAAGTGACTGACGTACGCACTGTCAATCTGGAAGTAATCGGTGCTGTCGATGATCCCGTCGAGATTCGCATCGCCCACATAGGAGAACCGGACAATGACATCGGTCAAGGCCACTGGCGTTCCAGACCAAGTGTCGTAGAGCGTTTGATTAACAGATTCTTGATTGAGGATAACCCCGAGGGCGGTGTAGTCGTCAGAGGTGCTGGTGGTGATGCCGTAGCCCGTCCAAGTACCATTGGCGTAGCCGCTCGTGATGAGGGCGGTGATGGCGGAGGCGTTGCCGCTGTAGACGATCATGTCGTTGTCGGCCAGATCGAGCTTGGCGGTAGCCGAAAGGGTCAGAGTATTGAGCAGGAGCATTTTGTAGGCGTTGGGGAGCAGCTTGACCTGGGCGGTATTGTTGATGTGGAGTTCGGCCAGGTATTGGGTACGAGGGAGGTTGACGATGGCGGAGTTGTTGATGTTCGCGACAATGAACCCGGCTCCGTCGGCAGCAACCTGCGTGTACAGGTTCGTTGTGCCGCCGTTGACATTGACGGTGTTGCTGCCGGCCCCCACCCGCAGCCAGACAGACTGACCCGCCGAGGCAACGCCGGTGTTGCCGATCGTGATAGCGTCATCGATGGCATTGGTGCCATCGCTGTAGGCCACATTCACGATCAAGCTCGACGTGTTGCTGAACGTCAATGGGGCGAAAGCGGGTGTTGGGTGGTCGTCACGCACCCGGCCTTGGCCCGACGCAGGTGTATCGAGCACAATCTGATCGCTGCCGGCGGGGGTCAGCAGTTCGGTCGTCCTGAAGTCGCTGGCGGTCACTGCCTCCAGCCCGGCCAAGTTCATCGTCTTCCGCCATGCGATGAACGTTGCGCTGCCGTCGGTGCCCGGCCGATACGATCCTTTGCCCCAGTTGCAGCCTCGCACCTCCAGCATATCGCCAGCGGTTCCCTGGCCATTACCATTGAACGTCAGCAGGCCATTGGGAAATGGAGCGGCGATGGAGACATCGACAATGAGCTTATCGTCGCCGGCATTGCCGTTGACCTGGATGGAATCGGCTTGGCTGATGGGCATTTGGTAAAGCGGCGTGCCAGTGCCGGTGGCGTTCGCGAACAACTGGATCGTGCGGGGATAATTGACGGTATCGGGGTGATTCCGTAGCAGGTAGGTATCGTTACCACTGGTCCCGTTCACGACAATGGCAGTGAGTAACTGGCGAGCCTCCAAAGCCTCGACAGGCAGGGCAACTCCGGGCACACATTTGCTTGGCGTGTGAGAAGAGGCACGAAGATGGTCAATGACCGGACGTACAGCCTCGTACAGCCGACGAAGGCCGTGGAGTGTTGACATGTGAATCCCATGAACGAGAAGCCTGATCCTGGCAGCCGATCCGCCTCGGCCGCCCCACGCCCATGCTCACTATGCCCGTCCGGTTGTCCGCTGTCAATGGGATGTCATCCGCATTACCAATCCGCAGTTGTGGCCCTCCAGGGCGATTGCGTTTGATGGAAGCTCAAGAGAGGGCTACTTTTAGCAGATAGT
>CAYVKG010000010.1:0-79286 GCA_964451955.1 uncultured Tepidisphaeraceae bacterium | reverse complement strand
TCCTTGAGGCCGGCAAACGGGATCGTCTGCTTTTCGAGCACGACGAGGTCGTCATCGTCCCCGTCTTCCTGCGGGGTGATACCGATGATCTTCTCTTCCTCAAGAGGCGTGTTGTGAGTCGGAATGAGCTTCCGAACCACGTACTCCTCCTTTTGGTACGGCTCCAGAACCGCCGTCACGAGCAACTGGCCGGTGATGCCCATGAACGCCGAGTAGTCCACAGCGTCCATACCACCGCCCGCCTCGAACAGGTTGCGGGTGTTGCGGGGATCGAAGAACTCGTTGACGAACGATGCGCCAACCGGCTGCCCGTCCGACTTGTTTACGACGAAGTTCTCGAACAGGTCGCGAACGGTGTAGTCGTCCGCGCCCTCGCCGATCCGAAGCTCGGCCTTGGCGCCTTCCTTGTAGCGGCCGTTGGTGTCGCAGCCGCATGCCTCAGAAATCGTCTCGAAAGTCCGCGTCCTGCGGAAGTCCTTTCCGGGTCGCCAACCCTCGCGGTGAAGATCGGCGAACAGCTTGGAAGCCTTCCTTGACATCTTTCAAACCTCCCTGTTGATTTGAGAAGGCGGTGGTTAGCCGCCGAAATGGTTAGGCGATCAGGTTACTGCCCCGATCCAACATCCTCGCGGAGCAACTGCGAGCGGAGTCGGACGTGCACCTTGGTCATCGTGGTGCCAATCGCACCCGGAGGAACGACGGCGATACCGATCGCCTTGTCTTCGGTGGTGACGACCACCACTTTTTGGTCCTCCAGGGTCGTCCCGTTGGACTGTTCCGTCACGCCGACGAGTTGCCCGGTCTTCCAGGCGTAAGCGGCGCACGGGAACTCCCAGTCTCCGGTCGTCCCGATCAGCAGTTCGCCGGTTCGGGTCGTGATGCGGGCGCTGGTTTCGTTCGTCTGCAACCCATCCTTCGCCATGGCAACGCCGACGAAGTTGGCGGCAAACAGAACCTGGTTCGCCGCCTCGGTGCCCTGATCGGCCTGGGCACTGGCCGGGTAGACGACACCGCTGGAAGCGTAGAGAAGATCGCCCTCTTGAATCGGGTAGCTGGCGTGATCCGGCAGGACGACCGTGTCCACCCAACCACGACGCCACCTGTTGGTCGAAGGTACTGAGCTATGAGCCACTGTAGAGACCTCCTTGTCTGTGAGTTGTAGTAGCGGTTGGAGCCGACAGGCTTACAGCCGCTTGAGAAGTTCTTCGACGGACGCGGCGGGCGTGAACCCGGCGGCGGGAGTCATCGAGCCGAACGGCGGGCTGTCCTTGTGCTCGCGCCTGGTACCGACCATCGCCACGCGATCCTCGATGAGCGCCTTGCGGGCAGCGTCATCGGCGGCCTTGAGGTTCGCCATGAACACCTCACTCACGGCAACCTTGTCCTCGGGATTCAAGCCCGCCGCCTTGAGTTCTTCGGCGATCTTGGCTTCCCGGGCGGTAGCCGCCTTCTCCGCCTCGATGGCGGCGAGTTTGTCCGCAGCGTCCTTGAGCAGTTTGTCCTTGGCGGCGTCGGCCTCCTTGAGCGCCTTAATCTCCGCCTGCAACTTGCTTGCCGCGTCCGTGCCGGTGAGAACCTCGACCAAATCCTTGCGGTTCTCCTTGAGGGACTCGATCGTCACGTCCTTCCAGTCCATGGTTTTTGTTCCTTTTGTGACAGACTGTCCCGCCAATTCAGCCTGCCACACGGCAAGCACTTCGTTAAGGCGGGCTTTCTTCGATTCGACATCGCCTTCACCGATGACGATGAGGCGGGCATCCGATACCGCCGAGAGGCAGTGTTCGCAGAACTCCCGCTGATCCTCGGGGACCTCCTCGGATTCAAACAGGGAGCGATTGGTGGCAGGGCGGGCGACGAGATCGACGCTGTGAACTGCGGTGATCTCCTCGACGATCACCTTACCATCCTTGCGCGTCACTATCGCATCCACGTCATGCGAAAACCCGACATTCTCCGGGTGTCTCTCGGCATCATCGAGATACTGTTCTGTGATCGGGTGCTTGGGATTATAGGCGTGATCGGCGTAGATGCAGCCATCCGCCTCCTGGTGGGGATTCGTCAGATGCCCAATGCGATCCCGGTAGGAACGAGGAGTGCCTTTCTTGGCGTGATCCACAAAGACGGGCGCACCCTCGTACATGGCGACGGCTTTGCCGGCGGCGCCCCGGAGGTACTCCCGCTTGCCACCGTCATTCTGGCTTTGCAGCCCCAGTACCTTGACGCCATGGACGACGCAGTTGTTGCGGTCAACCCGCAACTGGAGTCCGGCGCTGTTGGAGTATTCCTGGAGTACCTCAGGGCCGGACTTCTTGGCTGCCATAGATTAGGCCCTCCGTGGCCTTGTGCGTCTTCCGTGACGGGCGGTATTGGAGAATGGGACATCCCTGTCCCTATACGGCATCCCTGCCTACCGCACCACACCCCATTGAGGCAAACATTGCCCACTCATTATCCATTGTGGTAGAAACGGGCGATATTGGCAACCCAACTTTCTGGAATTCTACCGATTTTTCTCTTGCGAGCGCCGTAACCACGTAGCCACAACCACTTACGTTCACCAACCAGCCGGCCCAAGATTTTCACCTCGCCCATCCATTCCATGCCGCCGGCTAGTCGGTTCACTACGTCTGTCACGGGATAACCAGAGTGGCTTGGGAATGACACGGCTTCTAAGCCGGGAAGCGCGTCCTGCGCCTAAAGCCCCCCCCTACCCCCCACAGCACTTTGTTGCCGGCCTCTTGTTTTACGTCGGAGCCAAACGAATCCTGCCAGTGCTGCCCGGCCCCTTCCCGACGTTGTGCGTCTCCACCGCATCCACACCGATTAGGCCGCACTCCCTTGGGTAGCGAGTATCGCGGCTGTCACCCGTGTCTTTTCCTGCAACTCCAGCGCAGCATTGCGCCACGCCAGATGTGCCGCCCATTACTGGGTTAGGCCCGCCAACTTTGTGTCCGAGGATGGAACGGACGGTGGGGTGTTGGCTCCCGCTTCGGTTTGCCTCTGTTTCGCCTCACGTTTTGCGGCTTGGCGATCCATTAGCTGTTTTCGTTGTTCTTGCAGCCACCGCTCATTTTCTTGGGATGCCAGTAAGACATCCTGCGGCGTCTTGCGTTTGTGCTTGCGCTCGCAGACGGCACATACGCCGCTTGGTCGCATTTTGTTCGCTCGTCGCATGGCAAGGCACTTGGGACACTTGACTTTCGGTGGCTTGGGCTTGTATACCCCTTCGACTTTTCTGAGGCAGTCCCAGCACCGTTCCCGTTGATATTTCGGTGATAGTGGGCGATTGCAATCGCAGCACCGCCGCTTGACTGGGGTTCTGTTGGTGAAGTTTCGGAAAGGCTTCCAGAGTCGCATCGCCTCCCGGTCGGTCTTGCCGAAGCACTCCACGAGGCACTTGACGATATCGCGGCATGGCGTTCCGGTGCGTGCCATCCACTGGTGCGCTTCGGTGTGGTGCTGACCGCACAGGGGAACCACGTCTCCAGGTTCGTCGAACCCGATGTGGTCGTAGTTCCAGTGGTGGAGAACCACGTCGTTTGAGCCGCAGATCAGGCATTTCGTTGGCAAGCCACTCTTGAAATACCAATCCTTGAATTGCTGCCATTCCGGTGATGCCAGGTATTCCTGATAGCTATGGTATCCACGAACCGCTAATCCGTTGTGGAAGCGGTCGTAACTGTCGGGTTTTCTGCGCTGAACATACATGGTCATCGTTACTCTCCAAAAGCCACGAGAGGGAATCGAACCCCCAACCGGCCCGCCACAAACGGGCTGCTCTACCAAATTGAGCTATCGTGGCATGTCTTCACTTTTTTCCGTGCTCGTCGCACAGGTTGTAGTCGCTCATGTACGGCCAATGGTGGTCGATTTTGGTGGCTGGCTTACCGCACTTTACGCACTTCAGGACACGCTTCTGCCAACCACGCCTCTCGACCGTGGACGCCTTCACGCGACGACGCCAGATGTGGTTGTCTCCCTTGGGGTAATACCAAATGAACACCTCGTCATCGGCCGCCCCGTATGGCATTGAGATGTGGAAGCTACGCGACACGAAACCGGATTGCCCAGATAATCCACGCTTGGATCTCTGTGCGATTTTGCTCATGAGGGCCTCCTAGAATGGGCAGTCGGTCGGTGCGTTTGCAAGCCTCTGCTGGTCCTCGGCTGGAATCTCCCGGTCTTGGCGAGGCTCGCGCGGTGCCAGCGAGTCGATCCGGTCGGCGATCACCTTGAGCTTGCTCTGCTTGGAACCGTCCTTTTTGGACTCCCATTGCTCCAGCTTGAGCTTGCCGTCCACGAGCACGGCCGTGCCCTTGTGAACCTGATCGCAGATGTACTCAGCGGACTTGCCGAACACGGCGACATCCACAAACACCGTGTCTTCGATCCATTGGTCATCATTTCCCTTGCGCCTGTCGTTGACAGCCATTCCAACCGTGGTGACGGCCAGCCCCTGCGGGGTGTACCGCAGTTCCGGGTCGCGGGTCGCGTGCCCGCACAGGATCACTTTGTTCATGTTCGGCATAGTAATTACTCCTTGGGGTAGGTGAGATGGCAGTCTGTGAGACATGCCAGTTTCGGCCTCTTGGATGCGTCCTGTGCGTTCTGGAGGGCCAACCAGAGTCCCATGGCCGTCTGGTGCTTCATCCCTCGCAAGCCCGCCAGAACGTCGCTGGTGCGACATACGGTGCCCCACTCGAATCCGTCAGCATAGGGGCCGGTGGCCTCCGCTCGGCTCCAGGACAGGATTTCTGTCAGAATGGGCACGTAGTTTTTGTGTCCGGTGATTTTGACTTCCCGGTATGTTGCGCATCGTTGTACTTGCAGTTGCGGAGGCGGCCATGAAAGGGTGAGCGCCAATCCCGCCACGTCCCGGTCCTCAAGCGCCATCCAGGCAATGTACGGATCGAACCGCTTGCAGAACACCATGCAGTCCGGTGTGATGAGCGTCATGGGGTCCAGCGCACCGGAGGTCTTGGGTTCCTCCAGGATTTCACTGACATGAAACCGAAATGTGTCAGTAGTCCAAAGCCTCCCCTTGAACGTGAACTGCTCCGTCAGTTTCAGGTACTCGTCCCGTGTGGAGTCGTTGCAGCGCATGAGCACGATGGGCATAGTGTTCGCCATGTGCTCACCAGCCGAGCGGAGAATCCGGGCTAGGTTGGAGGGAGAGTTGTCGGACAGGATGAGCCACTTCATCTGGTTGCGATGGGTTCGAGGGCTTCGCGGATAATGCCAACGGCGTTCGCTGCCGAGAAGTTGCAGAGTGCCGATCGGTGAACTTCGTCCCTGTCCATCTGAAGGGCCTGTTCGATCGCCGCATGGGTGCGGTTGGTGTCGAAGGCTGGCACCTCAATGCCGAGCTGGGGAATTTGCACCCATGGGCAGCCGCGCTCGATGCCGATCAGTGGGCACCCGGATAGGGCGATCTCGGCGGCGGCAAGTGGGCCGCGATCGTCGGACGACAGGTAGAGGCATGCCCGGGACCGTCTCGCCACCTCGATCATCGCCTCCCGGTTGTAGTGCCCGTAAGCGACAACCTTGGACTTGGGGAATTTCTGTTGCGCCCGTGCTACCTCACGTCCGAGCGTCAAGTCCTTGAGGTAGATGAGCAGGTCGGTGTCCGGTTCTAGCGGGCCACCAGGTTCGGGATAGATCGGGTAGTGCCAGATGACGATGGGCGCCTCGTTCCGATCGAGGTGTGACTGAATGAGGGAGGCGTACCAGTCGGACTCGGTGAACTGGAGGATGCAGGTTTCGGCGTCAAGGAGCGTGATTTCGTGCCTGCCCGCACCCGGACGCTGGGAATTGGCGAACAGGACGTTCGGGCCGATAATGAACGGCCGCCGCCATTCCGCGAACTGTACCGCAAGCTCCGTGTCCTGCCAGCTCCAAATCCACGGGACTTCGCCGTGCTGGAGGGCCCCGCCCACCTTGAGCCACGGGATGTCCGCCTCACGCAGTGCCTTCTGGAGTGCGTATTGTCCACGGGACGGCCCGCGGTCGCCGGGGTTTGTAACCTCCCGTATGAGGCGAATGTTAGGCATGTCAAAACGGCCTTGGGTGAACGGTGTCAGAGACGATGGGGTTCCATAAGTCGAACGGTGGTTTCCATGGTTCCAGTGTAGCAGGTTCCAGCGTGCGGTTCAAGTTCGCCCACGCCTTACTTCCGTCACGGTCGCCAGAAAGCATCCCGCTGATGCTCTGGGTTCGCTCCCAGCAGTAGATGAACGAAGGCTTGAACCCCAAGGCGATGGGGTCCGCCTGGGTGACTCCAGCAGCCTCCATTCGCAGCATAAGCGTCTTGTCCTCCATGCCCGACTGATCCTCGGGATACCCACCGGCACAGGTGTATGCCGACAGCATGTATCCCCATGCCGGGTGGTACATCCGATTCTCAAGAGGGTTCAGGCGGTTGCCGGTTTCGTACCCCTGGAAGATCCGGGTGTCACCGAGGACTCGCGGGGACAGGATTACCGACGGGCGTGACCAGGCGGCCTTGTGTAGTGCGGCTGCGGTGGCGCTCATGTGCCAGGGGAGAAACAGATCGTCATCGTCGATGGGCAGGATGGCGTCGGTATCGGGGAACCGGCTTTGCGCCAGATGGACGGAGTACCGCCGCTTCTTGCCGAGGGACTCGAACCGCCTGTCGGTGGACACGATCACCCACCGGCCGTCGTCGCCCTTTAGTCCGTCTTGGTACTGTGCCCCATCATCGACTATCACCATGCGTCGATCCTGGTAGTCCTGCGCCTCAAAGCATGCGATGACGCGAGGCAGGAGGTGTGGGCGGTTGTAGGTGCAGCAGGTGACGGTGAGGATCATGCCTTGCCTTTCAGGGATGGCTCGAAGGATTCTAGGGCGTCGATGAGTTTCTTGGCTTGGGCGTGGACGGCGCGAAGGAACTCCAGTTTGGCTTTGTCGGGGTCGATCTCGGGCGTGTGGTCGTCTATTCCAAACCCATAGCAGTGCATGAACCACCCGGGAGACGTTCCCCGGTATATCACCATCATGGCGTCGTCCTGATCGCCAAGCGGCTGTAGTGTCCACTGCCTCGGTGGTGCCTTCTTGCTCTCGCCCTTGTAGCGGTTGGTAGTATCTTCCCACTTCACGGCACGGCCTCCATTGCGTCTTGTTCTGATTCCAGGAACGCCCTCACGAACGCCGCCGCGACCTGCGGGACGATAGCGTTCCCCAATCCACGCAGTTGAGCCATTCGGCCGGGTAGCCCATGAGCCAGCGGGAATGCGTCGGATTCAGACGAAACGCGGCGCGGTCCATCCGAGCAGACAACGGCGACGGTCGGTCCATTCCATTCAGGCACACCAGCTTGCACTGCAAGTCCAGCGAGTCCGCTACACCTCTCGCCGCTCGTGCGATACTCACACCATTGTTCTTGTGGTCGCGTGATCGCGGCGTTGCCCAGCCGATCAACTGTAACGCCACTTGTGCTCCGAGATTCCGGTTGTGATTCTTCGATGGCCTGTCGTCTGTATTGGGTGTCATCCATCCCAGCATCACGGAAACCGTCTTGCGTCCGTTGTCTGTATTCCCAGCTTCGTTGCATCTCTCCGTCGCTGGCGATCCGGCCTGTGGCGTCGGCCACCCAATAAATCCGTTGTCGGAGATGCGGCGCTGACGCCCCCGCAGCGCACAGATCGGCGGCCCCGACTGCATATCCCAATGCTTCCAAGTCAGCACGTACTCCGGCGAGCCATTCACGTCCAGCCTTGCTCGCAACCTGCTCTCCAAAGATCGTTGGAGGATGGCACTCGGCGATAAGTCGTCGAAACTCTGGCCAGAGGTGCCTTGGGTCTTTTTCGCCGAGTCCTTTTCCCGCGCACGAGAACGGCTGGCAGGGACACGATCCGGTCCAGACGGGTCGGTCGTCGGGCCATCCTGCGAGTTGCAGGGCGTAATCCCAGCCTCCGATCCCAGCGAAGAAGTGGACTCGTCGATACCCGGCAACGTCCTCTGGTTTGACATCTGCGATACTCCTAGAGTCAACTTCACCGTTGGAGATGAGATTTGCGGACACCAGCGAACGCAGCCATGCGCATACCTTCGTGTCGTTGTCGTTGTAGTACGCTAAGGCATGGGTCACGGAACGGCCTCCGGGTCCACGTGCTTGGCGATGTCGGCGGCAACCTCGGGCACGTAGTTGGCGAGGTGAACGTACCGTGTTCCGCACGTCAGACATCGCTCGGGTGCCATAGCCCCCATCGGCTCGGACGCCACGGCAGAACGAAGTTGCACCCACCGCGCCCACAGAATGTCAAACGGCGTGTCGTGAATGTTGCCGATCTGGATCTCGTTCTTCCAGTCGTTGCAGCAGGCACGGAGGTTGCCGAAGTAATCCCAGGTGATCTCCAGGTGCGGCCTGAGACATCGTGGCGTGCCGGATGATTCAGTGCGAGGAGGGTTCAGTCGCCAGTCCAGGTTGGGTGGGATGTGGTGAATCTCGGGGGACAACCCCTCGACGAACGCCAGGTCGCGTCCGGCGTAGTTGGTAATCATCATCTTGCAGAATACGCCCTCGATCTGCTCGCGGGGGATCGAAGCGAGGCGGTCGCCGTTCGTCCAGAGGAGGAACTGGGCGACGGGGTGCTCCTCCTTGATGCGGGCGATCAATTTCAGGATGCGTGGCCACGCGAGCAATGGTTCCGAATAATTGTGAAAGGCGAACACGCCGCGGAATCCTCCGCAGATCATCCGGTCTGCGATCTCAACCACTTGGTTATCCGTTGTGGGGCGTCGTCCAACACTGTTTGCCCAGCGGTCGGGGTGTCCGCACGGACACGCACGGTGTTCTGTGCTTCTGTTGCACTTATCGGTGAGTTCGTATGTGCAGAGCTGGGTTAGCCTCATGCGAAATCCTATCTTTGGTTGCTGGGTTTATGACTGATCCATTTCGTGTTCGCCGGGGTAACAATCATTGCAGTCCATTGGTGGAGTTCTCGTATAAGCGTATTGGCGATTTTGGTCGCGCGTACCAGGAGTTCCGAGCGACTTGACGGGAATCGCGGGTAGTTCCTGAGTGTCACACAAAATCCATGCTCCTCCCCGCCGGTGTAGACGAATAATTCCTGCGCCACGGTTACACATAGGCCGTTGTTGGGCGGGTACACATCTCGACGGAGAATCCGCTTTGCGTCTTCAATATCCCCAGCCATGTGAATCTCAACCGTATAGGTTTTCGCTGTTTTAACAGTGGGGGATGTACTGTCAGCTACGATAGGAGTTCTACAAACCCTTGACATTCGTGCTCCTCTGGGACTGGTTCATCCGATAGCCACCATTCATATAACTCTTCAGCGGAGTCAAAGTAGCGATCTCCAAACCACCGCTTTCCAGTCTTTCCTGTGGTGCCCGTCTTGAGTGACCACAAAACCTGAAATGCCCTCTTCCACGCCGCCTCAAATTTAGGCCACCTAGCAAACTGTCGTTTTCGTTGTTCGCGCCCACCCATAGGGCACCCGATACATCCAAGGCGCGTAAACCCCTCGTCGTATAAAAGGCAGTACGGCACTTCGTTTTGTCGTATGTAACCCCAGACATCATAATCTGTCCAGTCCACGATTGGGCAGACGGAGTATGCGTGGTTGGTTGTGTGGTAGGTTAGTTGCCTCCAGTTTTTTGCCCTCCTTGGAGACTCGCACCCTCGGACGCCAAGGATGGTTGTTTTTCCTTTCGGTGTCCTTTGTTCTTTTAGGTGCCGACAACACCACCTCTGCCGACGTGTAGGAAATCCTTGCGTCCTGAACCAAGAGAAGAATCCTCTGGTCGGTTTATTCCATAGCACGTCATGGTGGTGTTGGCGGATGAACGTCAATAATTCCGGTGGATCGATAGTGGTTACATTGTAGTGCCATTCTACCGGAACGCCGGCGACCTTGGTGAGGTGTTTAATAACGCAGCTATCTTTACCCCCAGAGAACAGGCCGTAATAGACACCATTTTTGGGTTGGCACATGCGTAGGAGTGCTATAGCGCGTTCAGCTAATTCTTTCAGTCGATTACTCACCGGATCACCTCCGCGCTAAAATCCTCGCCCACGAACGTCTCGGCAGAGTAGATCGTGCCAAGATCGTCCAAGAAACCAACAGCGCTGTTTCGGATGCCGACGTGCTGAACCAGCGACGGCACGTGGTACCAGATGTGGAGTCCTGCCTCTTTGGCTAGGTGTCCCATCTGCAAATCCACTCCATCGTTGATTTCCGGGTTCAGGTTGGCGGCGAATAGTTCCATGGCGGCACGGGTGTAAATGAACGCCTGTGTGCCCGCGAGGGTCGTTCTCTGATCCTCGCGGTGCCACTTCGGGAATGTGGCGTAGTTGCTGTATGCGGTTGGGCAGTACGGCGACACCATGGCGATCTTGCGTTTGTCTTCCGGCCATGCCGCCTCGTTCAGATAGTCGTCCAGTCCCTTGCAGCAGACGACATCATCCTCGAATACGAGCAGCCCATCCATGGGCTTCATGGAGTCGCTGTGGTTGAGGAAGATGCTGAAGATTCGGATGTACGCCGACGTACACCACTTGGGTGACGGCTTGTGTCCCGGCGGTGGGCTGCCATCGTAAATGGTGAACCCAGTGAACCCGGCAGCGACAACGGACTCCACAGTGCGTCCGAGTGTGGACTTGGGACGCGGGGCAGTCAGGATTGCGGTGGCGAATCTCATTCGTCGTCATCTCCATCACGGATCGTTTCGATGATTGTGTCGGCGCCACGGTCCAGGATGTCTGCCCCCATCTGCCAGATGTAGGTGTCCCCGTCGAATTCAAACTTCCACTCCCCGCCGAGTTGCCCTGCAAATGCACGGAAGTTCCGCCAACGGCGGGCATCGACAAGGACGGCCTCCAGGGCTTCGCCGCTTAAGCTAATGTCGGACATAGTTCCTCCTCCGGTTTGCGAACCCAGACGCTTCCGCCGGTTTCCCACGTGAGCTTCGGGATGAGTCCGGCGGCGTTGCAGAACTCGTTCCATGCCGCCTGTACTCCCGGCCATGTCACCGTCGAGAGGTAGTCGTGACCCGCCATGATGCCACCCGGCTTGACTTTTGGCCACCAGATGGAGAGGTCTTGGCGGACGAACGCCTCCTCGTGGTTAGCGTCAATATACACAAAATCAAACGTCTCGTCAAGGAACCGGCGACAGGCATCGACGGAATCCATTTCCCAGACGCTGAACCTGCCGGCGTGAGGCTTGATCGCCTCCATGCAGGCGAATAGGTCTGCGGCCCGATCCCCCTGGTTGATGGGATCGGTGTACTCGTCAAGCGTCCTCCACGGGTCCACAAGGTACAGGGCATCGCCTTTCCAGCGATCGAGGAACGGGCAGGAGAATTCGCCCCGGTGAACGCCGATCTCGACGGCTAGGCCGGTGAGTCCGAGGTCATTTAGTAGGTTGGCGAGGTCTTCACGAACTTTCGGGTCGGTCATTTGTGGAGTCTCCTAGTAACAGATGGCTCCCTCAGTAAACGCATTCGAGCAGATGCCGCACGGCTGGCAGCCGCCGGACTTGATAACCTCCAGGTGATGCTGAACCACCACCTCGTCGAAGCATTCGTCTCTCAGGTTCCCGAACGTCAACTCAGGGCGTGGCTCATGGCAGGGCACGATATCCCCGCTGGGCATGATGACGAGGACGTTGGGTACGTGGCAGTCAAAGCGTGGGATGGTCTGCCCATCGTCTTCCTTGCCGAACCATGGGGACGTTCGCATGATGGGCGAGCTTGCCAGCCAGACGCCGAACTGGTGAGCAACGCTTTGAGCATGGTTCACGTCGGCGTTGGTGGTGACGCCGGGGATCATCAGGATGTTGAATGCCCGGAGCGCCCCGGTGGGCTTAATCAGGGCGGCGAACTGAATGCACCTGTCGTAGCTGCCGATCATGCCTCGTGTCTTGTCGTGCGTATCGGGGCGCCCGTTGAGCGAGATGTAGATGCTTGGCTTGCAACCGGCCGCCTGCATCGCCATTACCTTGGAGGCGTAGACGCGTGGCATGAGGGCGTTGGTCGCCATCGGGATCGCCACCCCCGGCTTGAACTCATTGATCGCCACCGCCATGTCCACAGCGGAATCGGGCAGCAGCGGCTCCCCGCCGCACAACAGGACGGAGGCAAGGTTCACGGGGTCGAGGAAACGGCCGGCCCGCTTGAACACATCGACGGGCAGGGTGATGCCCTCTTGTCGCCAGAGATCACAGGTAGTACAACGGGAGTTGCAAGTCGAGGTGTAGTTCAGGAATAGGTAGTTTGGCGACAGCCTCACCATGGGCGGTTCTCCCTCTTGGACATCATGGATACTCCCAGCACTCCGAGCAGCATTAGGAACGCACTCGTTACCAGCGCCAACACGTCCCACGGCTTGTAGATGATGCCGAGCACGACACCCACGATTAGGGCGAGGACGGCGGGCAGTAGACAGAAACATCCGATAACGTCGCGTTTCATCTTTCAATCCAGGAGGGATGCACCCACGATGGTGCTGAGAAGGATCGCGATTGTGATGGCGCTTGCGGGCAGGAACAATGGGTCTGTTTGATGCATAGATACGGCAGCGCCAATAATCAGTACGACTATGGGTGCCAACAGGATCACACCGAGGGCACGCTTGAGTACGGTTTTCATCTTGCCAACTCCTCCTTCAACCTGGGTAGGAACCGAAAGATTTCACAGTCCTCCGCCTCGTTCCGCTCGTGGGCTTGCAGGCGATCGACTCCAGGGTAGCCGGGAAATTGGTCATAACCCTTCGTCAGTTTCGCCTTCGCCTCTTCCTCTGACCTGTGATAATAGTGGTTTACTCTCAGTCCGTCAATACATGCCTCGGGTGTCATCGACCAAGGATTTGGTTTGAAGTGCTGGGTGACGGCGACGTGCGGCGGATCGAACACCGGGCAGTGGGAGCCGTTGGTTCCCCACTTGGGTTTGAACCGCATGTTGACGATGGACTTGACGTGTCGGCCGTAGGGCTCGGGTTCTCCGGGGATCGCCCGCCGTGTGTACGCCTCGGTGGTGAGCGGCGGGCGCGTCTTGTGCCCGTTCGACCCGAACACCACCCAGTTGGCAACCACCGCTGGATAGCCCTCGAAGTCCTCCAGGAATGTCGGCAGGTGATCATGCTTGGTGTGGAACAGGAATTCATCGGGGTCGATGAAGGCGACCCAGATGCTTCCCGGCTCCGTGAATCTCCAGGACATGGAAAAGTGCTCGAAGGCACGGCACTGGCTTGCCTTGTGCCAGCCAGCGGGATTTGTGTCGCCGTTGTGGCATGAGATATTCCATGCGCCGCACGGCATCGCCACATCGCCATGCCTCGCGAGTAGTTCGCGTGTCTCGTCCGTACTGCCGTCGTCGTAGATGAAAAACTGCGACACCCCAACCAACCGATGGAACGCCAGCCATTCCTCCAGGTATGGGGCTTCGTTTTTGACGCAGGCGCAGATGGCAAGTGGGATCATTTTTTAGCCCTGGGTGGCATGATTTGGAGTGTGTGAATGGAATGGAGGACAATCTTGCCAGCGTCCCAATCGAAACCTATGGTCGCTTTCTCTATAGCCTTGGATTGTCTCATGCCCCCAAATGCGTGAACGGAAAGCGTCATGGCATCCACATCATACCCCGATTCTCGCCACTCCTGGATTTGTAAAATGAATTCACCTACAGTCATACGTAGTTCCTCACGTCGCACAAGCTCCAGAGTTCCTCGATGAGTTCCCTGGATAGGTTGGGGTTAAGGAGCAGCGAGTCGTTGTGGTGGAAGAACACTTGCCATGGGGCTTTGTCCACGGGCACGCCAGCCGCCACGGCGTCGTGGTACAGTTTGGTTCCGAAGTACGGTGCCACCATGGAGATTGAGTAGTAGTCTGCCTGAAGCTCCCGGGCGAACCGGATAGTCTGCCGCAGGTCGTCGTCCGTCTCACCGGGGAACCCTGCCATCAGGTAGACGGTTACCTTGACGCCATGCCGGTGGAGTCGTTCGACGGCACCACGCATGTCCTCCAGGGTTTCGCCCTTGTTGATCGCCTTGAGGATGCTGGGGCTTCCTGATTCTACACCCATCTTGACGCGAGCACAACCCGAGGCAGCCATTTCGGTTGCAATCGCCTCAGTGATGGTGTCGGCCCGTGCCTCGCATTTCCATAGGCGGTTGATGCCACGCATGATCTGGATCGCCCGCCGCTCGTTGAACGTGAAAGTGTCGTCGATGATGTAGAGGCAGGAGTTGTCGGCGATGGCAAGCTCCGAACCAACCACCGACGAATCCGTGCATTCACGCGGGATGGTGTGGATCTCCTCAATGACGTTCTCGGGCGAACGGGCGTGAACCCTCGGCCAGATGGCTGGGGAACCACAGTACGAGCAACGAAACGGGCAGCCGCGGGCGGTGGAAAGGTACGCCACGTCCCTGCCAGTGCTTTTCCAGAACGATCGGCGCATTGGGAATGGCAGCGCGTCGAGTTCCCGGATGCGGGCCGCATGGATCGTCCGCGACATGGGTTCGTGGTCGGCGACATGCTGCATGACATGCTCGCCCTCCCCCTGAACGACGTAATCGGCTTGCGGGAACCGCTCGCTCGCTTTGTCGTCGAGGGTGACGTGCGGGCCACCGACGATCTGCGTGATGAGTTTGTCGGCCTGCCGGATGGCGGACGTGATCTTCTGAATGACGGGAACCGTGGCGGTGTAGCAGGAGTACCCAACGACATCCGGTTGGAAGTCGAGGATGTCCTCGACGCATTGGGCGATGGGTGCCTCGTCGAACCCCCTGAACGTCTCGAAGATTTGGTGGAGGGTCTTGTACGTCGGCTTGTCCACGAAGTCGGCGTTGAGTATCCACGCCTCATGCCCGGCGGCCTCCAGTGACGAGGCGATGTACGCTAGCCCTAGGCTCAGGCCGTTGTAGTGGCTTCCGAGCAGTCGGTAGAAAGGCGGATTGACGAGAAGAATCCTGGCCATCACTCCTCCAGTTGCACCACCTCAGTCCGCCCGGTGACATCGACGTTGGCGGCCCGCCCGTCGAACAACGCCCCTCCGATCTCCACTACGGTTTCGGAGTCCCCTTGGTACGGAGGGCCGAAGTCAACCACTCGAAGTCCGTATATCGAACCGTGGTGCCTGCCGCCACAGATGGTCAGCCGGTCGCGGACGAACGAGCCGATGTTCCAGTATCGGATACCCCACGGTCCAGACGGATCACCTCCAGATGTGCAGTTCAGGAGTTTCATCATCGCCGGTCGGCCGGGTTCTGGCAGTGGTCGTCCGTTCTCCCAGTTCTCGCGGCGATTGTCCCCGTTGTGCAGAAAGAATCCCCTGTCGCTCTGGACGTTGGATAGCAGGATGTGGTCGCCGTAGGCTGCACCGATTCCCATGCCCTGTGAATCGTCCTGACTGATGCAGCGGAGGTTGGCGAAAATCTGGGTCTTGGGTCCGGGCGTGTTGGAGTGGACGGCGAACCTCGTTCCAAGTCCGGGGCATCCAGTCGCCATGCCCGTCCGCTCGATCGTCATGTTGGCGATGATGCAGTCATTGCCTCGGCACCAGATGACGGCGTGTGTGTCCTGTCCATCCCGGATGAGGTGTGTGTTCTCCCAGGATTCCCCGATCAGATCGACATAGGGGGTCAATCCGAGGTCGAGTTCGGAATCCAGCGGATAGATGCCATTGGGAATCAGGACGGCACCGCGGTACATCGCGGTAAATGGAGTTTTGGGAGTGGATGCAAGGCGGCTGACGGCGTGGTGGATGGTTTCGTCCGACTGCACGGTAACTGAGTGAGACCAGCGATATGACCACATCCAGGATGGTCCGCACTCAGACCACGCCTCAGTGATTTCGTCGGCGGTTGCGCCCATGCCAGGCGCGAACCCACGGAGTCTCTCGGAAATGGTGTTGAGTTCACTTCGTTTCATGCGACTCCTCCGTCGAGAACTCCTCACCCTTGTCTCGGTTGGTTAGGTTCTCTTGCTCCTTCAACCACCAGATGAAGGCGTACACGGCGATCTTGAAGAAGTCCACCTCCGGGATGGGCTCATTGAACTTGCGGAGATTGATGATCTCCCCGCAATACTTGATGATCGTCCCGGCGATCCAGGAGTTTCCGGCCGCCTCGCAAACCAAGTCCGTGAATTCCTTTTCGTCGGTGAGGGCGTACCGGGTTCCTCCGCACTCCCACTGCGACTTGCAAGCCGCGATAAATTCGGGCCACTTGTCGATTTTCTGCTTCAGGCTTGTGTTCACGCTACCTCCTCCGTTGTAAAGCCAGAAAGCGATCTAGGAATCGCGTTTTTGCCACCAGTGGAGATTCGCACTCCACCGGATAATCCAAGAGTGTGACGTTGTCGCACCACGAACCCCACTCGGGGCCGCTGCCCATCAGGTCTCTTCGCTCGGTGCAAACCAAAACGTCATCGGCTGCGTGGATTGATTCCGGCATGGGCCACGGAAGGCTGAATCGTTCCGCCACAGCCTTCATGATCTTGCTTTCCACGGTTTTGTAGTTGGTCAAATACGGCTTGACGGGTCTTGCGATATCGGCGATGTACGCCTCGGATGCGTCGTGGAGGAGTCCCCACATGGCGTCCGACTCGGGAACGATTCGCGAGCACAAGACGCTGTGGGTCGCAACGGAGTAGAATTCCCGGATGTGCCCAGTGAACCTGCACATCATGGATAGGGCGTGGGCGATGTCCCGGATGTCAATATCTTCCGGTCTCGGGTCCATCGGATAGAACGCAATCCCAGTGAATGTCTGAATCCAGTCACCGCTTCGCATGCTTCCCCTCCCGTCTTACCACGCGGAAGCCGATTCCCTTTCGCGGCTGTCCGGTGATGGTGTCGATCATTATGGTGGCTCGCTCCATCCAGCCCTCTCGAAGCCCATCGCGAATCCACGCGGAAGTTCGCTCGCGGCTTCTGGATAGCTTGCCGCTCCACGCCACCAGCGTCATTGCGTCTTCGCTTGGCGCGTTCGAGGATTCGAGCATGGCGATCCACTGCTCGTAGGTTGGACCTGACATACCTCCTCCTTCGGCCTCGGAATCGACCGAACATACCTGCGGTAGTAAAACTCCTCGTCGCCCTGCCGGATCAGAATTCCCCCAAACTGCGGCTGGGTGATCCTTCCGCCGGCGATCTTGTAGCTGAACGGTGTCTTTCCTTGCCACCCTGGCGTGACGATGCCGGCAGCATAACCCTTGTAGCCGTCGAAGTCAACAACAATGCAGCGGTGTCTGTGGGATCGTACAACAAAATCCGGCGGTTCTCCTCCCCATCGGGCGGATTCGACGTACTCCGCCGCCAGTTCGGCGTTCACCGCACTTGCCTCGTGGGCGCTGGACGACGTGGTTCCGATGTGGTGCATTAGATGGCAGAGGGCGCGTCCGACACGAATCCAGAGTTCGTTGCGGGCGTGCCTGCCCTCTTGGTCGGGGATGGCACTCAGCGCCACGGCGAGGTTTTCCTCGTTCTCGCTACTCTGTCCGGTGTGTGCCTCGGTGCCTCGAATGAGGTATAGCCTGCCCTCGCATTGTGCGGCGATCGGCTTGAGCACCTCGATTGCGATCCGCTGTTGGTCGGCGAGGTTCTGGCTGACTTGGTGAACCGCCCCGTGATGCCGTCCGTCCATGGCATCGCCATTGATGGCAACTGCAAACGGTTCTCCCTGCGTGACACGGGGAACCCACTCACCCCAGAACTCCTCCCACCACTCCCACATGCCGCACTGAAAGGCTGACGGATGATACTCACCGCCCCCGTCTAGCATCACGCCGTCAGGTGGGCACAGTCCGGCTTGGTCGCCACAGTGGGTATCCGAGATGACGATCAGGTTGTTGACCGCCTTTGACCTCTTAGCCATAACTCCTCCTATTGTCGTCGGTAGCCCAAACGCCAGAGTAGTCGGCTGATGTCCTCCGCTACCTGCCCAACCCACTCCTCGTCCTTACTCCAGTCGGCACAATGGAGCGCCTCGTGAATGGCGATCTCCATGAGCTTGGCTTGACGCTCGGGACGGTTGAGCGAGTTGCGAATCCGAATCTCCTTGCGCCGCTTGTGCGGCCCGTCGCAGTCTGCATGCTTATCGGCCTTACCGAATGGCCACCATCGCCAAGTCCATCGCTTGCCGTTGATGGTGACGATCCGGCCGTCCATGGGTCACACCCGCTCCATGCCGTCGATGATGACTCTGGCTTGCCGGATGTACGTCCCATCCTCGAACGCCGCGGACAGGGTGACGGTGCCGGATGCCCTAGTCTTCTCCATGGCAGCCACGCACTCCCGGAACCGTCTTGTGACGGCGGCGATGCACGCCTCGTTAGCACGGGGTAGGTCAATCGGAATCTGGGGCTTCTCTTCCGGTTCCGGTTGGGGCTTGATCGGAATCGTCTGTCGTTCGCGTGGTGGCATTGGATAGCTCGCCTTGTGCTACAATGGAATCCTTAGACAGGAACCAGCCACAAGCCTCCTTGGTGGCTGGCGTGATGGTTCGCATGCAGGACGACTGGGGCAGCGCCTTGCACTCCCCGTACTCGTCCGCCAACTCCTCCTTCTGGTCGCGCAGCGTGAACCGGACAGTGGCTTGGTCCGCCCGGCTTAGGAGTTGGAACATCAGGCAGTTGTTGCAGGTGCTCATGCCTTGTGCCAGATGAACGGGATGGAGTTCTCGTGGACAACGAGCACCATGGAGGTCCGGTCGTCCGGGTCGAGTTGGACGTTCTCTTCGTGCGGCATGATGACGGTGTCGCCCACCTTGCACTGCATGGGCACCCTGTCGCTGTCCGGTAAGGGATTGATGCGGAGTAATCCCGGCCCCACGGCGACGACTGTGCCGTAGGTGTTCTTGTCGGCAAAGGCGTCGGGCAGCACGATCTTGCCTTCCTGTTGCTCGGGCTTGGGGTTCCGTTTGATGACGACGTAGTCGCCGATGGGCTCAAGTTGTGCGAAGTTGACTTCCATAGCTCCTCCTAGTTTTGGTTGCTTCCACCCTCCAGCAGCCGCTCGATGGCGGATCGCTTAGGCGGCCAAAGGTTGTGACAAGGGACAATCGTGAACGTTCCATTGCCGATGGCGGCGGATGCTTGCACGTACTCCTCGCCATTGGGCGGCTCCTCGCACCAGGCTGGTAGTCCCGGCCCTGTGAGCTTCAATACTGTTGACGCCCGCTCGAAGCTCTCACGGGAATCCGCCACCATCACGCCTGATGGCAGCATCCCGACGATGGTACTGACGAGATCGTTGGCGACGGTCATGAGACAGACGCGGCGTTTCATACTGGTGTCTCTTCGTATGCCACAGCGGATATCTCCCAAACTCCATTAGGAAGAACCCTCGGTTGGCTTGTGGCAACCATCCAGAATCCTCCGAGAGTATTTGTTGCATACCCGGAGGGGTCGCACTGGTCTTCCATGGCAAAGATGTCACCGACGTTCAGGTTTCGCATGCGAACGGTTCGGACTTTGTGTCCATCGGCGTCGTATCGCCACACCGTTCTCAGCCTTGCATTCGTGTCGAGGTTCTGTGGAACTGCGCGTGATGCGACAGCATGAAACGCTGGCATCAATGCGCAGGCACCGAGAAGGAATAGCCTTCGGTTCATGTCTTTGTCCTCCCCGCTAAGGCAATAAGTCGCTGCATCTTCTGCCGCTTGGTTCGCGCGGCACGGCGCTCCGGGTATTCCGGCGGCTTGAGTTGGACGCCTCGAATGGCAGTCTCCAACTGCTCGATCCTTGCCGCCTGCTGGCGGACTTTGGCGTAGAGACGAGTTCGGATGCGCTTGCTTTGGGTTTGCATGGTCTCCTCCTGGCTGTCTGATTATACCACAGAACCGTCAGTCTCCAACCTGCGTGGACAGAAAAACGTCTGTCCCCATCTGACGAATCTGCGCCTGACGCTCCTCGATGGCGTTGATGTGGTCGTCCTCATCCTTGAGGATCTTCTGGAGCACCTTGCGGGTGGCGGCGTCCTTTTCCTCGATGCAGAGGGCGATGGCGAGGTTGTACGACGCAATCGCCTGCTTCTCCGACTCGTGGTCAAACGCGAACATCTGCGGCACGTCCTTGCCGATCTTGACCTGCGGGGCGTTCGAGACGGTGGGGATGCCCTCCAGGAACAGGATGCGTTCGATGAGCCGCTCGGCATGTTGCATCTCCGTGAGCGCCCGCCCGAAGATGTAGCCACGGAGGGCGTCATACCCCCAGTTGCCAGCCATCTCGCTGTGGACGATGTACTGGTTTACGGCGCTCAACTCTTGGGCGAGCAGTCCGTCGAGGGCGGACACGATTCTGGGGTTGCCTTGCACGGTTCGTCTCCTGTGGGTTGGTTTTTCCTGAGTTTATCGAGTGCTCAGCGTTGGAGTTGAACCAACCTCCATCTTGACACTAGTGGGCTACTAGCGGCTTAGGCTGCGTACTCGATTCCGCATCCAGTCTGCCACGACTGAATCACCGCGTCCCACCTCGGGGCGTCCGACGCCCATGACTGAGCTATCCATTTTGTCTGAGTGTAGCCAGTTCCGGCCGCAATGTCAAGAGCCATTCCATCTCAAAATAATTGGCAACCCGGTGGGCACGGGCGTATCCCCACCCACCGAGGGACATGAGCGCCTCCTCGATGATCTCGTGGTAGAGGTCGCACGCCCGGTCACGCGGCTCGAAACTCCAGTCTACGACGATCCTGTCCTTGGGAATGGACGGCCACTTCTCACTGTTGCCGGCTACCACCAAGTCGGGGATGTCGTGTTTCACCGACAGTGCTCGCATGTCAACGGCCCACACCTCTTCGCCGTTGACCACACCGAGGCGGCTACCCTTAACCCCCGGCTCATAAGTCGTGACGGCTGAATCGCGGGGCACGTTCGCGGAAGCGGGGAGGGCGAGGATTTGCTGCTTGATGGCTTCGTGCCAGCTTTGGGGCAGCAGGATGTTTGCCATGCGCATGTCTTCGCCGGTCGGCTTTTCCTTGGATCGTTCATCGCTGGAATGCTCCTCCAACTCCTCGCCGGTTTTTTGTGGGTTCTGGCTCGGGCCGGGCTCTTTACCCGGCGGCACGCCGCGCCCGGTGGGCTTGGCATTCAATGGCGCTTGGTTGCTCCGCTTGTTGTCGAAGCCTCCTCCACCAGCGTTGGGGTCTGGTATCGGCGCCTTCGCGAGTTTCTCGGCGTTCTCCGCACCGGCCTTGGCTGCGGCATACGGCGGCGGGGGATCGTCCTCGATGCGGGGATTCTCCACTGCCCAGTCGAATCCACCGCGCTCGGCCATGGACTGACGGCTAAGGGCACCGCAGCGGAGGTAAATCTCGTCGGCCTGAGCGTCCTGAATCCTCGTGCGCTCGATAGCGTTGGGTGCCTGCACGTTGATGGCAACTTTCTCAAGCACGTCCTTGGGGAGTCGCCCCTTCTTGGCTGCGTGAACCAGAGCCCGCTCCAGGATGTAGATGTCGTCGTCGATCAGGTCTTGCTGGGTGCATCCGACCGCCTTGTCCATCGGCCCCTCCTTGACGAGGGCGCCAGCGAACGACACCTTGCTGTCGGCGGACAGAACGAAGTCGGCAAACCCCAGGGCAGCCGCCGCAGCCTGAAGGTCCGTCTTGACGGAGGTGACGATCTTGTCCGTCTCCAGGTGCGGGGCGGGGAATTCCAGCTTGCGTTGGTCGTTGGTGTTGACGATGCTGCCTGGGGGGTACTGGAAGGCGTTAAGGACCCGCCCACCGGCCGCCTGTACCTGGCCGGCCCGGTTGCCGAGGAGAAGCCCCTGAATCTGACTGGCGGTCCCGTTCACCTGCGTCCAGATGGCGGCGATACGGGTGCGGATGTCAACCTGTTTGCCCATGCTCCCGGCGGTGGCCGAGGCTTGGGATAGAGGACCACGCAGGGCGTAGGTGGTCGGAACTCCGCGGGGACTGGAGATATCCACGTTGTACTTGCCGTGCTGGATCTCCTCGGCGGGGACCATGGTTTTCCATTGGTCGATCTCACCCGCATCGAGCATTCGGCCGTCAGCGGTCACGGGCCGGATGTAGTAGCCGATCGCCTCCTCGTAGTTGTACTCGTCGAACTGAATGCCGAACCAGACGGAGTCCTGCGGTCCCATGCCCGGCGGGTCTTGGATGGCGATGGGTTCAACAAACCGGACACGGAGGATGCCATCCGGGTTGTCATCGTAGAGGCGAAGGAACCACTCTCCGTCCCGGTCGCCGCGCGTCACTTTTTCGCCTTGACGCTTCCGGTATTTGTTCGCCCGAATGAAGTCGGTGATCTCCTTCATGCACTTCTTGTCTAGGCCCTCCTCGACGGACTCCCCGTGCTGGCGGGCAACGATGGAGTACGTGTGCCCCGTACCGACGTTGTAGGCGATGCGGGCATTCTTGATCGCCAGCCAGTAGGGGTTGAGGCGGCAGAAAGCACGAGACGCGGCGACGATCATGCGCCGCTGCGCCTCCATGATGTAGGCGGTGGCGGTGTCCGATGGCCTGGTGAACGCCATCGAAAACGCACTCTGGTAGTTGAACCCGCCCATCCAGAGCTTGCTGTAGTCGCCCGTGCCGTCGCGGTCCCAGAGGGCGGAATCCGCGAGGTCCGAGAAGTTCATGTAGTCGTCGTACCAGCCCTCGGACAGGGACTTGAGTTCTTTCTCGGCGGTTTCCCGCAGTCCCTTGATCTGTTCGGCAAGCCGGTTGAGTTCCACCTCGACGTTGTCGGCAAATCCATTTGCCATGATTCCACCCATAAGTGTGGTGACGCGAAACGGTTTTGTGTCAGTAGCTACTCGGTTGGTTGGGCGATCCCCTCGTTGATAATCCTCGTCGCGCCCTCTAGGGCATCGGGGGCATCGTCGTGCTCCCCGTGTGGGAACGCCTCCATCTGGCACACACCGATCCTCGTCTGCTCGTTGTTCATGAACCGCAACATACCACGGGTGACGAACGGAGTCAGGCGACGGATACGGACTTCCTTGTTGTGCCCGCCGGTGGGGACGAGCGCAAGCGGCATGAGGATACCCGCCGCTTCGGCCCTGTTCTGGAGGTCGTCCACCAGCACGTCGCCCCCGAATTCCGCCTCGACGCCGAACACCTGGGGGCGGAACTCCTGCTGGATCTCGACGGCTCTGGCGGCCATGCCGGACGCATTGCGTTGGTTGTCCATGTCGAATTCCACGTACAGCAAGCCCTTGCTGTACATGAGCTTGCAGAAGCAGGAGTAGTCGCCACTCTTGCCCCCAACGCCCTTGGATGAATCGAGGTGAACAACCCGGATGGCTTCCCGATCTTCCGGCCATTGGTTGAACCAGAACTCCTTGGTGAAGAACTCAGCGCCCCACTCGGCACCCTCGACGACAACGAAGTCGCCCTCAAGTTCCTGACGTGCCCGGAGTAATCCACCCTGCCCCTTGCCGTACTGGAGCAGTAGGTTGTCATAGAACTCGCGGGCAAGGAATGGATTGTCCTTCGTAGAACTTCTGAACAGGGCGACGTTCGGATTCGTCTCGTCCGCGAACAGTCGATAAGTCCAATGCTCCTTGCCCTGCGGAGTGAACGTGGCGGTGAGCGATCCCATCTGGCGTCCGAACCGTAGACGCCCAATCATGACGTTGAATACGCTCTCGTCCATGAGTCCTGCCTCGTCCATCCAGACGCGGCGAAGGCTGGGGCCACGCAAACTGTTGGGGTTGTCCCCAGAACGGAATAGAATCTCCACCCCGTTGTTGAGCATCGCCTGATTGTCAGTGACGCGATGCTGTGATTCATTCCAGAGTCCGAGCTTGGTGGCCAACTCAATGAATGATCGCTTTGTGGAGTCCGACAGCATCCGGTAGGTTGGGGCAACCACGGAATTGAGCGAACCCGGTTCGGCGGAGATCAGAAGGTCGTAAGCGCCGATGTGACTCTTCCCAGAACCTATGCCTCCCACATAGGCTTTGTATGGTTTATGGCAGGCCACAAATTCAGCCTGCACTTGGTGCATGGGGATGGAGACTTCCCCGGAGGGCGCAGCGACAGCCTCCTGCTTCGGCTGGTATGCGGATCGTGCCCCCTTCTGCGCCATCCTTGGCTCCTACTTGAGCAATCCGGCCGCCTCTGCCGCGGCAGCCTCTTCGCGGTTTCGGACAACCACCTGCGTCACCTTGAGCACCTGTTCCCGCTTGTCTACCTCAAGACGCTTGGGTGCTTCCAGTCCCAGCAGCTTGGCCCGATGCTTGGAGATTTCGACGAGGGCTTTGATGTAGGCTGGGTTCCCGGACTGGCCCTTGCGCACTGTCTTGGAGTGCCCGCCTTTTTCCGACGAACCCTCTTCCGTGGTGATCGCGTCCTCGCAACTCCGCTCGAACTGTTCCCAGCAGGATTGCTCTTGAACGTCGAGTTTGCGCAACTCCCAGTTGCGGAGCACCTCGACATCCTCGATCGGGCTCGCCTCTTGGATCGCCTCGGACAGGTACTTGCCGATGACGGTGGTTGGGATGCCGATCTCGTCTCCGATCTGCTTGACCGACCACCCCTGGCAGGATAGGTGCAGGACGATAGCCTTGGCGGTGCGTCCCCGGAAGGTGCCCCTGATCTTCGAGTAGTCGAACCCCTTGCCGCTGACAGGAGGCGCAGAGGCTTCGAGTTGCTCCAGGAGTTGGCGGTACTCCGGCGCAATCTCCGACTCCACCTGAACGGTGACAACATCGTCCATCCTTGGACAACCCGCCTATAGGGACGCGAGAAGATGCTGGAAAATGGCGTAGATGCCGTAGAGTGCGGCTGGCACGACGATCGAGGTTCCCACCCACTGGATGCGGTTCTTCCACTGCTCGATGCGGTCGAGGCGTGTGTCGTACCCCGGCTTGCCGTTGCCGCGGAACTTGGCGCGGAAGTCGTCGAGTTCCTTGCGGGCGGCGTCCTCGGTGGCGACGTGCTCGATGAGCGTCCGGTTCACATCGTCTACCTTGTCCACAAGGGACTGAACAGCATCGCCCACCGTCCTCTCGTGGGCTGTCATGCGCTCGTTGAGCCAGTGCATCAAGGTAGCATCGTGCGGCGCCATTCCGTCGTCCTTTTCATCTTCAGTAATCGACAATCCAGATGGGTCCCGAGAAGTGGCAGTAGTCTCCACGTCCGGGGATGGTTTCGTGCATGCAGACATAGTCGGGGTAGACTTGTCCGCGTCCCTTGCCCGCCTCCGTAACGACATAGCCATCGTTCTCTCCGTCGTCCATGACGAGTTCGATTGGGGTGTGGCATTCAGGGCATCGGAAGCCAATGCCCTGAATGCTCGGTTCTCTGACAACCTTGTTCCATTTGGACATGGTGTATCCTCCGGGGGGAGGCACGCAAGCGTGAGTCAGCGCTTTAGGTTGACGTAGGGTTGGCGACCACGCTGGCAGGTGCCTGTTCGCTCGCTAAGGTGGCCGCCTGAACAAGCGGTGCGGCTTGTGGAACGGCGGCAGTGACCGCGGCCCCCAGCACCCTCGCCCGCACGCGACCCTCGATGTCGTCAATGCGGTCGTGAACGGATTGGATTCTCCCCACGATTCTGTCGTCGATGGTAGTGGGTGTCCTGGCCGCCATCTCCTGGAGTTTCGGGAGTAGCTTGGCGTTGATCCGGTGAATCACGAACACGCCCAATCCGAGCACTAGGAGGACGCCAACGAAGAATACCAGCATCGCCACCTTGGCTTGGGTAAACCCCTTGAACCGGATGGCGGCGCTATCGCTGTCGAGGTTCTCGTCGGCCGCCTTGGCTAGCCGACTCGAAAGAGGACCGCCATGTTCAGCGAGGAACTCCGCCTCCTTGTCGGCGATTTTCCCAACGACAGTCTTAGGACCGACTGGCTTCTCTTCGGCAGGTGCCGTGGGCGGCGGGACAACAGGCTGCGCCTGCGACTTGTTGAGCGAGTCGGCAAGCCCGGAGAGTTGGGACTGAATCGCTTGGAGCTTCTGGTCCGTCGCCCTCTGTTTCTCGACCACCTCGTTTCGGAAAGGCAGCATGTATCGGTTGACCTCGTCCCCGACATTGGCGACATCCACTCCACCGCCTGCAATCGGAGGCGCGGCTGAATCCACCGATCCACCGGGGGGGCACCCGCCGGGTCCACACCCGCCTCGGCTCCCGTCGCCAAACATCGGAGGAGTCGGCCGTCGCTGTCCAATGGCAAGTTCGGCCTTTTGTTCCACTCGGGGCGGGACTGCAACGGCGAGCAAGGCATGGATTCGACCGGCCTGAACGGCGACCACTTTAGAGCCGTCCGTTCCCCAGAGAATGCCGACGACGTGCCCTTTGGCGTTGAAGACGGGTCCGCCAGAGTCACCACTGCGAGCAGCGCCAGACAGAATAAACCAATCATCCGGCCCGCCCGGGGTTGCCGAGGAACGCTGGTAGTCGAGGAAAACGCCGGTATTTGCTGCGAGAGTGCCATCGGGTCCATAGCCGCAAGACTCCAGGGGTTCGCCTTTCTGTTGGCTCGCCTCCTTGCCAAAAGCGATCTCGGCGGGGGTAATGCCGTCTGCGTCTCCGCGTAGCTGGAGCACGGCACAGTCCCATACGGCGTCAACCTTGATGACGGACGCCTCGCGTCCGCGTCCGGTGGCAAGGCGAATAAGGACGCGCGTTGCGTCCTTAACCACATGGCGAGCGGTGAGCACCACCACCTTCCCCGCCCACCTGACGAGCACTCCCGAGCCAAAGCAATGGCCGCGAGGCGTGACGCAACCGATACGGACGACGCACGAGTGCGACCCAACAGGGGCAATCTGCCTCAGCCCGTGAACCTCAACCCGGACGGACGGTCGGCGGTGTTTGTCCACCATGTCACGCAGGGCAGAGAATCCGACACGCCCGGTTCGATACTCGACCACAACGCCCTCGTCCACGACAACAAAGGCGGGCACCGTAATCACCTTGTATTTGGTCGCCATCGCCCGGTCAACGTCGATGTCGATCCGCTGCACGGGGTAGCCAGCATCCACCATCGCCTGCACGGTGGGCGCCATCTCGCGGCAGGGGCCGCAGTTCTGGCTGTAGAACTCGTACAGTGTCGCGTCGGCAAACGCCGGGACACACAATCCAAAGAGCAACATCAGTGTGAGCACAAGCCGTTTCATACACAGCTCCTACAAAAAGGGGGTCGCTAGATACCTGGCAAAACCGGACAGTGCAAGGTCTGCCGGGGATATCTCGATGTCGAGTTTGTTCGGCAGCGGCGGCACCCCACCCCCCCTGGCAGCTGCCCAGGCGTAAGCACCAGAGCAAACCAAGGATTGATCGGGGTCGTCACTGTTCATTCTTTTTGGTAAAATCATGTGCGGCAGCAGGTTGCGAACGGCGATGCGAGCAAACGACCTCCATCCGTAATGCTGCCCCATCAGCCAGAGCATATGCCGCACCGCCCCGTCGCCGTCAAAGTCGGGCGATACCGGCCTCCAAACCTCACACGACAGTGGGTACCGCCGCACCTGCTCGGACAGCGGGTGGTGGCGTCCACCAACCCACTGCATCATCTCCAATGCGTAAACACGCCCGTTGGGGCCTCTGGCTGCCATTGAGGCGTGCGAGTGTCGTACCCACCTCCACTTACCAATGGACGTTCCCAAGCAAATGGCGCGGCCCAGGAGCGACGTAGGACGCCACAGGAGCAGGTCGCCGTTGCGGATGTCGCTCCGCAGGTCGTCGTACTTCACCAGGGTCATCGGTGGTTTTGGCATGGAGAACCCCTAAAACGTCCCTCCATATATTACTTATGGTAGAATGGTCACTCCTTGGCAATGCGATTTTTGAGAAACCGTACCGACTTTCCTATTTCCTCGGTAACAGCCTGCCTTGACCTTCCTTGGGAGGCGGCGATTTCGGCGTGTGTTTTGCCGTTGACGAAGTGTTCGTAAAGCGTTGCTTTGTAGTCATTTGGAATGGCGTTTATGGCGTCCACTATGGCTGAGTGCTGTGTTGAAGGTTCGTGCCCGTCGTCGGGTGGGTCTGAATCCAATGGAACATTATGGCCTTGGTCTTGGAAGGCGATGACATCCGACTCTGGGCGTAGCATCGCTTGCGCCACCTCGGCATCGGTTACCCTCCTGCCGGCTTTGTGGCTCAATCTGCATCGGCAGTTGTCGATCGACTGAGATTGTCGCCTGGAATATTGCCCGGGTGCGTTAGACCGCAGGATCTCCCGGATTGCCGTCCTGATCTGGCAATGGAGATACCGCCTGAATGGCACGCCCTCGCTTCGGTTGAACGAGGGGATGAGCACCATGAGGACGTGCTCGGACACCTTAGAGAGGGTGTCGTCGAGGATGTGCTGGCACCGCCGGTGCCGCAGAAAGGACGCCGTCTCGGATTCCACCGTTCGGGCGTAGTGCTCGTAGATCGCGTTTCGCGTCTCGACGCACGGATTGGTTTCGTAGTCCACCCAGAGTTCCGTCTCTGTCATAATGAGTCCCCCTTTGTTGGATGGGCCTCATTATACCACAGGACTGCTGGGGTGTCAAGCAGACCATGTGATGTCTATCTCAAGTCGGGCAAAGTTTCCCCACCTTTTCGCAATCGACAGGTTGGCGATGGCAGAGTCACCGTCCGGCCAGAGGGTGTCGAGGACTCCTTTCGCGAGATTGTCTGAGTCCGGGCGATCCCGGTGAAGGGAACCCATCGCCTCTAGGCGTTTCTTTTTCGACCAGGAAGCCGGCGGCTCGAAGAACGCCCTGATGCTGACATGCTCGACAAATTGTGCGGGGGGAGCACCTGAGATTTCCCCACGCACCTTGTCCTGCCATTCTCGGTACCGCACAACCGCCGGGCGCTTCATCCATTTGTCGCGTCGAGTCATCCTTGGTTTGGCAACGGGTGTGCCTTCAACGACGATGGTGATCGTCTCGTTCATACCGCCTCCATCGCCTTTCGCATGGCGTCCCGGAGCGTCTGTAGTCGCTGGCGTGCCGTGTCCCGCTCGTTGCGGAGGCGTTCGCACTCGATGTGATTCTGGGTGATGTCGGCGACGAGGGATTCAGGCATGCCGTAGACCTTGAGGATCTGCTTGGCGAACCACGCTTGCCATCCGGGATGTCTGGCGTTTGATGTTTCACGCCACATCTGTCTACCCGGGTCAAAGAATTCGATCTTGTATTCTCGGACTCGGTATTCATAAGACCCGCCAAATGTTCCGATGTCCCGTGTCGCTGCGTTCTCGTTGTCTTTCAGGCGGTCCAGCGCCGATCGTGCTTTCGTGACGAACCCCCGGTCGCCCCCGGTGATCGACACCATCGCTTCAACCGTGCTGATCGCCACTGCGAGCGTTTCAACGTCCTCTTCGTGGGTAGGGATATCCGGTGTTGATTGATTGCAGCAGCAGTTCTCGTTGGACATGACAAACCTCCTCCTCGGTGATGGAATTGTCGGCCCGTCGCCTCAGTCGGTTCACGTGAACTCGGTCGTAATGCGATGGGTCGTTCAGTTTCTTCAGTGCTAGTTGCGCTACCACTGACATGCTGTCGAGGATTCCCTCATGGCAGTAGTAGCAGGTACGGATAAGCGTCCGCCTGTCGGTTCGCGTCTTGCTCCTCCCGGAGCCCCGGACGATGTGATGGATTGCCAACCCACGCCAGACTTCCTCGGCCCTGGCGCCGCACAACCAGCAGCGAGGGAACTCGGCGGCGAAGTCGGCGAGGACGTTCATTTCATCCTTGTCCACCATCCTGGGATTCTCTGGGTGCTCTGCTTCAGGATCGCCAGTTCCTTGTCCATGGCGTCGATGAGCGCTATTGTAGCGTTCTTGACGCTGTCGGTCAAGATGTTTCCCGTCAGGACGCCGTTCTGTACGGCCCGGCAGTACGCCAGGACGTAGGGGTCAACGCCGGTCAGGTCGCGGACGCAGTCGGCGATCCAGAAGGGCGTTGGTTTTTTCAGGCCCTCGATTCCGCTCAGGGCTGTCGGGTTCATTCCGATCTCTTTCGCCAGCCGCTCCTCCGACCACCCCACCGATTGGCGAATCTCACGGACGGCGCTTCCGACTTGCAGGTGGATAATGCCCGCCCTGTAGTGCGATCCTTGCCCCATCGCGATTCTCCTCTGGTATCTGTCTCACGTAGTCCCGCAAGTCCTTGAACCCCTTGGGCGGCATGACGACGCCAACCTTCACGCCTAGTCGCTCCGCGAGGGCTTTGGCGGTGGAGATGGCACCCGACTTACCGGGCCAGCACCGCTGGCAGTATCGGCAGTCGGGGGCGTGCTCGGGCCCGCACGTCACCAGCCTCGCGTCGTTCTCCCCCGCCACGATGATATGCCGATGCCGGTGTGGTCCCAGAATTCGCGTCAAGTAGCCGATGCCCCCTGTGTTCGAGGGTCTGCCGATGACGGCGAGATCCATGGTCAAACCGGCGGCGACATCGGAACCACCCTCGACGATCCAGATTGCACCCGGCCGGGCAAACCACTCGTCCGCGTAGACGAGTCCGCGGCGGGAGCCAGGCATGCACATCTTGGTCTTGCCGTCCACGGGGGTGCAAAATCGCCGATTGATCCCAACCACCATGCCCGTGGCGCTCCGCTCAGGAAATGTCCACGAATGGATTTCATTCTTTGATTGCGGGATACGACGGCCGACGTAGATGCACCTCAAGGCGGATGTGTACACACCCAATTCAGCGGCTAGCGTATGCAACCCCCATTGCCCGTCAGCATAGCACCGCATGGCAATGGGTGCCCACTTGCGGTTCAACTCCTCGTCTGTCAATCGCTTCACTCGCTTGGGTGGCAACGGAATCAATGCCGCACCATCCCGCTTGTGGAACCAGCCGCCCTTGGGGTTTGGCTTGTTCGACTCCACCCTCATGCAGAGGTGGTACTTGGTGAGTCTGGCGCACCAGTCGTGCTTTCCGCAGATGACACAGGGTTCTCGGGCGGTGACACATTCGAGTCCTTCACGCCTAGGCATTGTGATTTCTCCGTGATATCGGCAAGACGACGACGACCCAACTCGGTCTGGCTTGCCCGGCAGTCGATTCCGATTCCATTCCGGCCTGTCTTGTAGCAGACAGCCAGCGTCGTCCCAGAGCCCGAGAATGGATCGAGGACGAGTCCACCAGGCGGACAGAACGAACGAACGAAGAACTCGGCGAGGCGCTCGGGAAACGGAGCTTCATTCTCGTGCGCAAGCCTGTGACCCATGTGACCGCCACCCACCTTGCACGTGATGACGTTGCCGGGATTGGCAAGTACAGGAGGTCTGTACCCCGCTTGCCTGTGGGATGGACGAGTGTGCGTCCCGCGCGTTCCGTCACGCTTACGCTCACCCACCGTGTTTCCAATCGGTTGCCCCCACTGATTCACGCGGCTGCCGTCGCGAGTTCTGTGGCTCATTGCGCCTCCTGGGGCATAGCGTGGCGGTGTCCCCATCGCCGTGTTGTCGCTCCACGGCAGCCTTCCACCATTAGTTGCGCAGACGGTGAACTCGTAGTCGTTACGTAGACCGTCAGGTCCTCCGCTGCCGGGAATCCCCATCCGATGAAACGCCGGTGGCTTTCTCAGGCATACACCCGCCCGGTGTAGGTCCGCCATCAGTAACGCAGGAGTAGCACTCCACCTAAACTTCCGCGTTCGCCCCTCCACCACAAACGCCACAAGCCCATTACAGACCCGAAGCGACTCCTTGAAAATCGAAACCATCCAGTCCACCCAGTCCTGACCGGATAGGCTGAACCCGATGCCATACGTCCTAGCTGCCTCATACGGAGGGCTCCCAAAGACCAGCGAGAAATGCCTATCGGGGTATCCGCGCATAACCTCTAGGCAGTCTCCGGTAATGAATTCGATCACGCCGCCGCCCCTTCATTGAGTGGTAGGGCAGGCTCGTTCGCCTCGGTGATCTCCAGCTTCTCGTCCTCAAGCACCTTCAATAGGGCGTTGAGGTGGCGCTTGCGCAGCTTGTAGGCGGCGTCCATCTCAGAGAGTTGCCGTTCAGTGTCCACGGCGGTCGCCCCCTCGGCGACGGTTTCCAGTCCAAATAGCCGCCCCTGCCCAGCCGAGGCGTCCTTCAGGTACTTGAGTTGGGCCGCGAGGTAGCGGCGGCTGGCGAGGAACGCCTTGTGCAATTCGTCGATCTCCAGCATGATGGACTCGGGTTTCAGGTTGAATCGCGTGGTAAGCATGGAATCTCCTTTGGGTTGAAAGTGGTGATTATACCAGATGGGCGGGGAGTTGTCAAACTAGGGTGGCACTTCTATTCTGTGCCATAGATCCCGGCGATCTTCCATGATGCACAAGTTTAAAGGTCCTCATATTGCATGCCTTTCCTGAAGAGGTATCCGATGTCCGATCCGATTCCACAGTACGATCCGGCATCCGGCGGCAGGATGCGATGGCGGACGATTTCTGCTCTTTCAGCGACTTCAGGTTCAGTGGGAATGACCCCAGAACCAATCCAAAGCAATTTCACAAACTCCCCGAGCGTGAGGTGCATCTGGACCGTGATGTCAATCCCATGCTCACTGAGCTGACGGAGTGCAAACTGAATGCGCGGCCAATCTTCTTCTATCTTCATAACAACCTGTCCATTGGCACCTTGCTAACCCGCTCGAACCAATCGGACGGACTCGTCGGCATGAGCGGGATGTCTGCCGGCGGGTAGTAGCCATGTTCGTGCTGAAAATAGGCTGCCGCCTCCCGGAAGGTGGCGTCCCACTTGTGGCTGCGCGCCCGATAATACATCGAGCGCCAGAGATCCACGGTGTCGGGTTCTAGCTTGACGTACCGCGGTCGGAATCTCGGGCCGTCCACCTCCTTGAGGTTTCCGTTGACCTGCACGACGATCCTCGATCGCTTGTGGCACTTGAACCCGCAGGCGGGGCAGGTCGGCCCACTGTCTCGCATGACGCCGCACTGAGGGCAGCGGATCGGCTCGGGATCTTCCCCGTCACGCCTACGCTCGGTCGCCATGCCCTGGAGCTTGTAGGCGGTCTGCCCGAGTTCCCAAACGCGGTCGTCATTGAGTGAACCCAAACCCGGTCGGGTGTAGCCGCCACCGTGGTCCTGAATCACCACCTCGGTCAGCCCGGGATAGGCGCGGATCGCCCTGCCGCCCATCTGTAGCCAACTGGTAACGCTGGTTACGGCGCAGGCAAAGATACAATTTCCGGTGATACATACCTTCCCCCGTCTTCTGGTGACGATTGTTCCGTTTCTCGTGCTCACGCACCAAACAGACTCTTCGGGCTTGGGATCTTCCAGTGTGATTCGGGTGGCGCGAGGGTCGGATGGATTGGTTGAGATCCACTGCTTGTCTCGAATGTGAAGGGCGTACATATTCCACCCATTGGGCGTGACGTAGTGATGTAGGCCGCCCGCAAAACCACGGCTAGTCGCCATTTCGTGCAGCAAATCGGCGAGAGGCTTATTGTTAATCGACAGGGCCTTGTGCTGCATCTTGGTTTTGCCCACGTGGATTTGCCCATCTCCCTTCATGAGTTCATCCCAGAATACAGAAAATTGCCTCCGCGTCATCATTCTCCAGAGCGGCGAACCCTCTTTATTTAGGTATGCGGCCAGATAGTGCCAACCATGCAGTTTCTTTCTCCTTCCCATTGGAATGTAGAACTTGTAGTATATGCCTCCGGTTTTGAATCCACTCTTTACGGTGGCCTTGTACTCCCTAAAGGAAAATCCAATTCGTGTTAGCAGGGCGCGAATCTCGTGGTGATATTCTTTTGCCTGTGATATCTCAATCTCGCCGCTTTTCTTTCCGATATAACCGTCCGTGACGTACCATGCAACGAACCGGATTTCATCATCCGTGAGGGGTATGCCCTGCCAGAATACGCCATCCGATGGGATTGCTGTGAGCGGCAACGAAAATGGTCTTTTCCTGTCTGCCAATTCGCGTCCGGTAAGTCTATGCCACTCCTGACATGACTGTGTTTGTCCGCGAGAAGGATAGCCAAGTTTTACCCAGAAGTGGTGATCCTCTGTGACTCTCACGTTGAGGTGTTGACTTTCAATGTGCACCATCTTTTCGTCTGCGCGAACAGGTCGGTGTACAACCTGAAGAACGGAGTCCACCTCCATCGCTCCGGTGTCTCGGTTGAGATTGAACAGGAGGTCGCCGCCTTGGATTTGGTCGTGTCGCTTCCATCCTGTTGTGGTTAATATCTCAGTATCTAAGTCCAAACAGTGAGCTATGTTAGGCAAATCGATGCCCTCTTTGAGGACCCAGCGATTCGTGAGCAGTTGGATTTCTCCATCCCGGAATTTGCTTAGGATCATCTCGCGGTTTTCGTCGGCGCTGGGAATCAGTTCACCATTGTACCAGATATCCTTGGCGTCGATATGTGCCGCCTTGACGCCTTTCTTGGTGAACTCCTCGGCGAAGTAGATCGAGCCCGCCACATCGGGGGCGAACAAGACAGTGGGCATCGCCTTGGGTAGTGAAACACCCCAATGCCTCTTCTGAAGTCGCGCCCAATGCTCGAACACCCGGCCGAATACCCCGGGCCGCATCATCACTTTGCGGTTGTCGCTCTCGCTCAGGTCTTCGCCGATCTTGTACTTCTTGACGTGGTGCAGGTCAGGTTCGTCGGGGCAGTAGGTGACGGCCCAAACCAGGGCGCCGCACTCCCGGCCTTCGCTTGTCACCCCGGCGGTAATCAGTTTGTCCCACGTGCCGTCTAAGTCGATGGGTGTTGCCGTGAACCCGACAATCGACGCCCCGGCCTGGTAGTGGATGTCGTGGAACATCGGCAGGGTTTCCCCGCCGCAGGCGTGGAGTTCGTCGGACAGCACCAATTGGGCTTTGTGGAGATCCCGCGAGTGCCGCTTGATGGCGGATCGCTCGCTCTGAATCATCGCCAACTGCACCGCCTTGAGCAGTTGCGGCTTGTACCCGCTGGCACGCAAGCCGTGCTCGATTCCGTGCTTGGTGAGCACGCTCGATGTCTGGGTGAGCAGCATCCGGCGGTGGGTGTAGAGTACCGTGTTCCACCACTCGGACGATCCCCACTCGGTCAGGGCGGACATGCAGCGAGTCTTGCCCATGCCGGTGGGGAGAGTCACCACAATCCGCCTATAGCCGCGGGTGATGGCGTCCACTGTCTCGGTGCAGGCGCGGAGTTGGGGTTTCCAGAATGTCTCGGGCCACTGATAGGGCATCATGGATTCCTAGACGTTGTTTTCGCAGCTAAACAATCCCCACCTGAAGTGGTTGCACACCTTCTCTACCAACTCCCGAGTGTCTTCTCGGTCCATCCATTGCTTCCCCTGAAGATGGTGTACCCAATTCAGGAGTCGCATTGGAGTGTCGATGCGGTCGAGTCCTATCTCGTAGGCGTACCCACGCTCCGTGTGGAGGGTTATGCACTCTCGGCCTATCGTGACAGATGGTTTCCTTTCCGGCAGATCATCTAAATCCGCAAGGGAATACAACTGAAGTCGTTTTTTTCTTTCACGCCTACCTCCTCGTGCTGAATTCGTAAGTCGCCGTCATCTTTGCCGCCTCGGGCTTGGCGGCATCCGTCGTCACGCCTACCCTGCCGATCTGGTAGGTTCCTGCGCATCCCGTGGACAGGATGAGCAGGACGAAGATCACGGCAATGGTGAGGGCAATGACAAGTTCACTGAATCGGTCGCGTAGGTACTGGCTCATCCGAGAAAGTCCTCCTCATCGTCTTCTTGTTCCTCGAATCCCGATCCACCGTCAAAATCGTCGTCGAACTCCATGTCCTTGTGCCCACACTGGTTGCACGCGATCGCGGTGACGCAGTACCCAACCTTTTGGCACACGTCATCCGATCCACAGCGTTCGCATCGGTATTGCATGATTACACCTCCTTTTGCGTGGCATGGTTAATCCCAGTCGTCTAAATCGTCAACGATGGTGTTCGCGCATTCCTCTGCTTCCAGAATGGTCGTATAAAGGTCATTGCCAGCTACGTTAATAAACTCCCCGTCGTCTCCGACGACCCTGACTCGCCATCGCCCGTCGCTGGTGGTCCAAATACGGGCTTTATGCTGTTCCATCCAGTCAAACAGCCGCCTGTTTGCTTCGGCTGACGCCTTCTCGGCGTGAGCCTCTACGGAAAGTTCATCCACCCGCTTCCGCAGGGCGAAGCACATTCGGCTAAGCTGCTGAATCTCAGCCGTCGCCGCAAGCGTGGTTCCGCTGATGATCTCAATTGGGATTTCCTCGGACATGGCTATCTCCTTTGTTTTTCGGCATCCCTCTGCCACTGATTGATCTCGACGGCGATGGCGTTCTGCGATTGGCGGATCGCCTCGTGGTGTTGCTTTGCCCACGGGGCGTGCTTGCAGGCGTCCAGGGCTTCGGTGTTGGATCGGACGAGTAGCCCGAGTTGCTTCTCCAGCTTCACCAAAGCCTTGATGTGGACGACAGGGGCGTTGTCCGGGATGCCCGCCTGAGTCTCGCCTCTCATCTCTGAGGCGATCTCCTTCGCCTTGGCTCGCAACTCCTTGGGTGGCACCATCTCAATGGACTTGAGCACCTCCGCTGGTGCCTTGGCGAGGACGATGGCGTCGGACTTGTTGATGAGGTGCTCGTCGGCAGCCCGCTGAATCACCGGGGACTTCTCCCCGAGTTCGGCGTGACGCAGGGCCGCGGCGGCGCTGCGGTAAATCTGACGGGGGGACACACCGGCGGCTTCCGCTGTCTGTTCGACCGCCTTGACAACGCTGCCGAGTTCCTTCTCCAGCCGCTCCTTGATTCTCAGGCGGGCGTTGTCTGCCTCCTGGTTCAGTTTAAGCTTCTGCTGGAACGTGGCATTTCTCCTGCCGATCTGGTTGTCCCGCATCCAGATGATGACGTGATCGCGGCTCTCGAACTTACGCCCACGGACAGGAAACACCAGCCTATGGGCGTGGCAGATTTTGTACCGCTGGTGCCCATCGACGACGATGCTTTCCTCAAGGGGTACGCCGTCTTGCTCCCAGTAGGTCACCGGGTCTCGGCACCCCTCCTCGACGATGGATCGCTCCAGAGACGCCAGCTCGTCGCCCTCCAGGTTCCATCCGAGCGCAGCCAAGCCTGCGTCGATCTTGAGCACCTGGGGGCGTTGGATCTTGCTTCTTCCCATACTCTCCTCCTAAAACGGCATCCAACTGTCGCGGCAGTCCTTGTTGTCGCAAATGAACATCTCGCCACGCTTCAGTCGCTTGCCGCACACCTCGCAATGGTGGCCGATAGTGAGGCGGACGGCCGCCTCTTTGAATCGGTCCCAGGCAGTGGCAAGACGCTGGAGTCTGCCCACCTGGATGTAGTCGTCATCGTAGGCATGCGCCCCGCAGCGGTCGCACCACGGGCCGTAGCTTGACCAGCAGCCCCAGAGCCAGCAATGGATCTTCATGGTTCACCCCGAGCTATCGCAATGGAATTCGTAGCCGCACGTGTTGCAGAAGTACAGGCGATCGTACCCGTGGTGGCTGGGGTCGCGGTTCTCATCGCCCGTGTCGTGCCCGGCGAGCTTGCACTCGGCGAGGCGGTGGAAAAAGGACGGGTCGCTGTTGGCCCATCCGAGGTCATTGCGCGGTTTGCTGGTGGGCTGCGGCATGAGTTTCCTCCTGGAGCTTGAGTGCCTGTTCGAGAAGTTGAATCATCGGCATGGGGTCACGGTCGAGTACCCACGCCTCGAAGGGCGACAACTGCGGATCGTCTTCTTTCAGTCGCATGTCGCATGGCGCACTGCGTACTTTGAAGAGGATGCAGGAGTAACATCCATCGTCGTTCTCGTTGACTTTACACAACGCGCACGTCTCTCCGCTGATGTGCAGATGACCGTCGTCGCTTACCAGGATGTGTTCGTAAGCCACCACGTCGTGCCTTTTAAGCACCTCCTTCGTCATCCCACGCCACTTCATGAGCGAGTGTGCGACGGCGTTTTCTTCCGGGCAGTCCTCGGCCGGGGTGCGGTAGAACTCGGCTTTCCAGGTTTCGATGCTCATGAAATCCTCAAGCAAAGGGGTTTTCGGGATCGTCGTCAAGGGACGCGGACTCGGTCTTCTTCTTCCGTCCACGCTTCGGTTTCTCGGGCTCCGGTTCGATCTTGGGTCCGGACTGAACCTCCCCGTTGGCGATGAAGATCACCTCGGCATCCTCGTGGTCCGGCGGATCGACGGAGACAACCTCCAGCCAGAGTTGCAGGTCGCGGGCTTTCGCCTCCTCCTTGGCTGCCGCCAACTCGTTCTTGTCGAGGAGGGAGGCGTTCTCGATGCGGATTGCCCGCAGGCTGGGGTTCATGGCGGCACAGACGGCGATCCCGATACGAAGCCGCTTCTCGCTGTTCACCTGCTCGACGGGGATACCATTGAACGTCACGCCGTCCTCGGTGATGCCAAGCCCCTCGATCGGCCATTCGGCGGCGGCAAGCTGCTCGGCCTTCCAGTCGTCAATCGCCTGGATGCCGTTGGTGAGCGATTCCGCCTTGCTGGCGATCTCGGTAACGCGATCCGTCAGGACCGCCTTCTGCTTGACGCGAGCCACGGCGGCATTGACGGCCTGTGCGTTGACCATCTGCTGCTGGATGTCGTCGCAGGACTGGTCCTCCAGCACAGAGATCGTCTTGAGTTGGGAATCCCTCAAGGCGGTTGCCTGCATGAGTTCAATCTCTGCGGACTCCACCTTGGACTTGGCTTGTGCAAGCTGCTCCTCAAGGGAGGCGACGATTTCCTTGCGTTGTTTGACCGCGGACTCCGCCCGGGTAACGTCGAACTCCAGGCGGCTGATGCGGTCCCGCTCAACCTGGTTCTTCCGGTTGTGCTCGTTGCGGCGACTCTGCTCGGCGAGCAGGTCCGACAGCGACACCTCCTTGTCCGGCGTTCCCTCGGGCACGACGATGGCATCCCGTTGGGCGGTGACGCTGGCGAGTTCCCTATTAGTCAGGGTTCGCTCGTCGTACAGTCGTTTTCGTTCGGCGTCCTTCTCGGAGAAGTCCAACCCCACGAGCTTGCGTACCATCTCGGACTGCTTCTTGGGGTCCGCCTTACAGAACGCGCCGGGATTGAACGACAGGTCGTTCTTGAACGCATTGAGTAGAGTCTGCGGTTCCGGTGCCTTGAATCCACCGGCAGCAGTCACCTCCAACTCGGGCTTCTTGCCGTCCAGGCGGCGCTTGACGAGGAGCTGTTCCCCGTCGTCGCCCACCAGCACGCCGCCGACGAATCCATCCGATTCGCCCTTACGCAGCGGCATGCCGGGCATCGCCTTCTTGCCGCCGATTAGCATGGGCAAGCCTTCCATGAAGGACGACTTGCCAGCGCCGTTCGCCCCCCGAACCTCGACGATGTTGGGATCGAGGGCAACGGCAAACACCTTCATGCCCATGACATTGCTGCCATAGAACTTGAGGACACGGTAGTTGGTGCTCACGTCATGCTCCTTGCTTGGCGGTCAGGAATTGCTCAACGAACGTGATCGACTGCCGGATGATATCGAGGTCCGCGGCGTCGAAGTCCGTGTCCTTGATCTTCAGGCTGATGTCTGTCAGGGCCGCGATTGCCGGCGCCGGCGGCTGCGACTTGAGTTCCTCCACCTTGGACACGACGTACTCCCGCCTTTGGGCGCTGGTAGCGGTGCTCCAGCGGAACGTCTGGTTCGGCTGTGGGGGCGGTTCGGTGCGTTCGGGTTGGCTGCTCGGCTGCGAACGCGGTGGCGCCCCAGTGTCCGGCGGCGTGGTCTTGTACTTCGAGCCGTCAAAGTTGCCCATGTAAATTTCTGCGGCTATCCCAAGCGACTTGCACGCCACGCTGATGGCGTCGGTCACCGCCATCTTGAACCCCTCGTCGTTGTCGTGGAGTCCTGCTTTCTCTTTCTCAATCAGGAGGTTTCCGCCGATGCCGGGAATGGGATCACTCCAGCCGTCCGCCGTCTTGGTGAACAGACTGACGAGGGCGAACGCGAAAATCTGCCCAGCGGTTCCGGGCTCGGTCCAAAGGCGGTCGATGGTGTACTTCCAGCCGACGCCGCACAATCCGAAGTGCTCGGTGAGCACCTGCATGCGCCACTGAGGATTGATGTCCGTCTTGCCGGACAGTCTGCCGCCCGTGATCTTCTTGAGTGCGGACACTGGGGGGCGGGACACGGCGTCCCAAAGTTGCATGTTACCCATGATTGTCTCCTATCGGGGGGAAATGCCAGGGCGACGGTGCGCCGAGCAGCGTCACGCCTAGGTTGTTGGTAATGTCCTGCGCCGGGTGCAGCCAGGTGTTGCGTTCCCGGCAGTACCGCAAGGTATCAATTGCCCTCTGTCGCCAGAGGGCTCCGCACTCCAGCCAGCCGACTCCCTCGCCTGGGGTTGCCATACCGTAGACGAACACGTCGTAAGGATGGCTCGTGCCGACGACGATGAATCCAGCATCGCACCGCTTGCCGGTGAACTCGGTCACGCCTCGGCAGTAGTGAGCCATCTGCATGTCGTATCGGTACTTTGGGATCGGGGCAAAGCCCGAGTCACTCAGCCACGCCTCGGGTGACGGATCGGACGATGTCTTGATATCCACTACGAGATCGGACTCGAAACTCCAACCGGTGTGGAGTATATCCGCCTTGAGCTTGAACGTCAAGTCCCCCTCCTGCCAGGTGATCGCCTGTTCCCGGACGCCACCCTCCAGTAGTGGCTTCACCGCCGGGGCGGCAAGGACTGAGGCGGCGATGGCATGGGCTTTGACGTTCGCGTCTTGGGTGAGTTCTTGCTTGCCCACCGCCGACAGCCGCCACTTGGCAAGATCCTCCTTGCCCTGCTTGGTCCGCCCGTCGATACCCTCGGGACGGCAGGCGAAGAGGTTGTCGAAGTTGTCGGGCTCCAGAACCAGACAGTGGACGGCCGAGCCGAGGATCATCTCGTCGCTCGGCTTGTCCTCTCTCGTCTTGGCGACAAACCGTTCGTAGTAGTCGCGGGGCGACTTCAGGATCGTCTTCAGCATCGACGAACCGATTCGATCGGTATCGGCGTGGTACTCAGCGTTTGTGCACTTCCACTGGTTGGCCATGTGAATCTCCTAAAATGAACCTTGCCTTGATTTGCCGCGACACGCCTCGCCGCGCACTGCCAAACCGGGCCTCGCCGTCTCATTTCTCTCCCAAGTCTCGGTGCGCGAAGCCTTCCAGGCAGGCGTTGCCGATCTCGTCCTCCAGATCGCTATCGCCGTTCAGAATCTCCTCGACCTCGACGGCCGGGAGCACGCTGTAGACGGCGATGATCCGCCATTGGAACTTCACCGCCAGTTCACGCAGGTCCTCCGTCTCTAGGTCCTCTTCGTGCGGTGACTCCCCGAGCATGTACTCCACCGCCAGAACGGCGGAGAACCATTTGCGCTCGACGTAGTGCCTGATGTGGTAGGTCACGGCTTCTCTCCCGTCTTGGCGTTGTCTCGGGCGATCAGGAAATCACGCGGGGCGTCCACGCCTAGGCGGACATAACCCGGCTTGGTGGAGACGACGAGGATCGTAATGACCTCGCCCGTCCTGGTGGTGATGGTGAGTCGCTCCTCGGGTTTGCGGCCCAGGACTAGCATGGCAATCCTCCTTGGGGTTAGAAGATGCTGAAATACTCGCCCCTCAGCGCCTCTAAAATCGCTTCCTTCAAGTGGAGTGGGCCGGAATTGCACCGGCGTGACTCGGCAGTTCTCTGGCCTATCCTCTCGGACTTCGTAGTGAACCATTCCCGGTTTAGGCAGCTTCATCCGGGAGAATGACTTTAGCGTTGTCTGCCTTTGACCCATGAGGTAGTTCACTCACACGAAGGTCGCCACTCCTAACCGCCGTGCATCACCCAGGTTCCTGCACACCAGCACGGCGGATACACGGCTACACCTCCGCCTATTCCACCCCATCGAGCCCAGCGACGTAATCGACCGTATGGGTGTCACGATCCCCTGTGAGACCGAGGCCCATGTGTTCCCGGCTGACCTCGATCACCTGGGTTTCGACGCCGCGAATGCTGCGGAGGCAGTGGAGGGCCTCGTCAACATTTGTCGCGACGACACGAAAAAAATCTCCATCCCCCGGACCAGTCTTGAGTTTGTACACGAAATGCACCAGATCGTCTCCTTCTTGAAAGTGGCAACAGTAACGCTAAGCAAACAGCTCGTCGCCGTCCAGATGCGCCCGTCTTTCCTCGAACGCCTTGGCTGCCTCATGGATGGCGATCCCAAAATCCTCGACGCCTCGCATGGCGGTGTAGATGGTCGTCTTCACCACCGCCTCGGATTGTATCAATTCCTCGTATCCCTTGTCAACGGCGGTTGGCCGTTTCCAGCGGGGATGGAATGCGCGTGCGTGGCTGACGAGGTACGCATGCAGCAGGTTCCGAACACGGCACATGATATTGTGGTCGTCGTATCTCCGATTGATCACGTCTATCCCGCCCGGAATCAGTTTCTCAATGACGGAAGGCGGCACGTCGAACCGCTCGGAGACTTCTTCCATGGTCAACATGCTTGCCCACCTCCCGGTTTTCTGGTATCATATCACCATGGACAAACTAACGCAAGAGGCACAGCGGCTATTCGGTGAAGGATTCTCAAGGCGAGTGATCGCCTCCATGCTGGGGATCTCCCTGGAGAGGGTGAAAAACATCCTGCGGTTCAAGCTACACAAGGGCCGCACCGCAAAACCCCCGCCTGGGTATATCACCGCCGACGAGGCCGCGAAAATTCTCAAGGTCTCAACCAAGACAGTCCGTCTCATGATATCCGATGGACGCCTCCGGTCGGCAGTTCACCGCCGGATAGCCTACACCACCCGCGAGTGGGTGGACATCTACATCCAGAACTCGCACTACCGCCAAGAGGCGAAGTTGCGGGTGCTTCGGGCGATCAACGCCCTAAGGCGCACCGGTGGAGCCCCGCCTACTTAGGTCGCGTGGTCAAGTGGGTTCCTCGGTGGGTCGTTCTCAGCACGCGGTTGTCTTTTCGGATTGGTAGCCTGGGCGGCTTGTGGTAGTCCACGCCCAAGATATCGAGGGCGCGTGTCGAGAAATTGCTCTTCGGGTTGGTCGTCGCAACCATGTTGTGTTCGGCCAAAAAGTCTCGCATGATAGTCTCCTAGTTGTGAAATACAATCCTAGGCGGTCGGGGGCGATGGGGTGAAGCGATTACAAGCCCCCATCGCACACCCGCCGCCTTTGTTTCTGCCGGGCTGCCAGCTCTGCCGGCGGGCAGCATGGTACGTGCGATCCTAGCTGCTGTAGCCCATACCCGGCACCCCCTGGGGTTAGTCATCCAGTCCGAACAGGATCGTTGCGCCAAGGAACTCGGCTTCCGCCACGTACTTGCGGATGGCTGGGCTAGTCTCGTCGCCGTACTCGTCCGTCTTGGCGTCCTCGGCGTAGAACATGAGTACCGCGCCGGGGTCGATCTTACGCGCCTCATCCAGTACGGAAAACGCCGACTCGGGCACGTTGCGCGGCGTCTTGGTGGTGCCGTCCGTGTCCTGGTAGTACACCCAGCCGGGGCGTTCCAGGGCGAGGCGTTCGTCGCGGTAGACTCGGTCATGCTCGATACCCTCCGCGAGCATGCGTTGCAAGCGGGTAGATCCGTGAGCAGCGATCCAAGTGGCGCGCTCCGTCTCCGCGGCCTCGATCTTCGCCCGCTTGGCCGCCTCACGTTCCGCCTTCTCGGCGTCCAGCCGCGCATTCTCCCGCTCGATGACCTGCTCCGCTTCGGCGATCAGGTGCGCAACGCGCGGGTCGTCGCTGTACGGACGGGCGTACAGCCTGGGGCGGTCGTAGTGGGTTCCGACGATGAAATGGTCCGGCCCCTCCGCGAGGGCTGCGGCGACCGACTCCTCGCGTTCGGCAATCTCCTCCGCCTCGCGGGCCGCCTTGGATTGGGCGATCGCCTCCAACACCTGCGACGGGGTGGGCATGCAGTCCCACTTGATCCTGTCGAGGCGGTGCTTGTAGGCGTCCAGAGACGCCACGCCTTTGTAGTCCACGTCCGCGAGGGCGAGAAACGCCGAGAACTCGGGGGCGTCGGCTGCGACCTCGATCGACTGAGAGGCGGCAGCATTGCCACCCGCGGCAAGCTGCGCCTTCTGTCCCGCCTCACTGAGCCAAAACGGAACTCTGATGCTACCCACGGTAACAACTCCTGCCCCACCAAGGGGCGGTTAGGGATGCGCGGCGGACCTCCCGCCTACGCTTTCAATCCAATGTCAAACGGTATTGGCCGGTCGCCTCGTCCAGGAGGATCGTCGCCCAGAGCAACAGCCTCGGCGGCGCTGCCGGATCGTCGCCGACGTAGTGGAGGCTCACCCGGTGCCCGCCTCGGACCCAGGTTTCCGCATCGCCGATCTTCACCAGCGGGTAGAAGTCGTGGGCGGCGAGGATATCGCGCACCTGCCTCGCTTCGGTAAAGTGCTCATCGATCTTGACGGGATTGTACATGGATCACGCCTCCTCGTTGGGGTGATAACACCGGCAGTGGTCGCATTGGTCCTCTCTGCCTGCCGGATAACTGGCAAAGTCCTGATTAAGGATGCCTTGGAAATCCCCCCAATCCTCGGGATCTCCAAAGAAAACTCGCTCCCCGCAGGTCGGGCAATCCCACGCCCCAAATCTCCCGGCGTTGTACAAGTCCGCCAGCCGATACAAGGCTTCTTCGTCTAGACTATCCTCGCGAATGTTGTACCATTCGATTAGGTCGTCCGCCGCTTCCTCGGGGTTGTCGGCTTTTAGCAGGTCGCAAAGTGCCCGCCTTGCTTGGTCCGCCGTGTACGCCATGGTCACGCCTCCAGTCCAAAGTGTGACGGTTGCTCCAAGACCCACGCCAACACCTCATCGGCAAAGGCGGCGTAAGACGCCAGCTCCGCCTCGCGTGTCGGCTGCTCGTCCTCGAATTCGTCCCATGAGGCGGCAAATGCCTGATTGAGCAGGCTCCGCGCCTCTTCGATCTCGGCTTGTGTTCGCATCTGTTGTACCTCCCGCCTCACCCCCTAAAGGTCCGCCGGGGGAACGGATAAACCCGGTAGACAATACGACAATAGGGGGCAGGGCGGGAGGGCGTGGGCTGAAAAGCGCAGGGCAAGAGTTAGCGCCGCCCACGCCGCACCCGGACACTGTACGCGCCGCCCCAAGGGGTTTCCCGCCTTGAGGCGTTCCCGCCGTTGTGGCATGCCGCTATTCCCTAGCCGCTTCTTCGGCCTTGCAGCCTCCACGTTTCGGGCGTCAAGCACGGTTTAGCCACGGCGGGCTACGTTTCGCAGTTCCCTCCTATGGGGTTGTGTACGTCTTGCGCATAACCGGGCGAACCATGGCGGACGGGCAGAAGGTATCCTCGCCGCGCCATTCGCCCCACGACTGAACCAGTATTGTACCGGAATGTGTCACGCGGTCAACGGTCCAGAAATGCCCACTTATGCACTCGAACACATCGCCGGCGTGAAGGGTGTCGATGCGGACCAGGCCGGACGAACGCCACGCCTCGCGGGCTGTTGGGTCATTGCACCGCTGGATGTACAAATCACTCACGCCTTGCCTCCTTGTCTGCCACTTCTACGCGGCGTATGGAAAGGATTCTCGCGTTGTCTGTTGCGCCACCAAGCCAGTCGGTTGCCATCGCAACCGCGTCGTCAGGGTTGGCGGCTGGGCTGGTATGGCTGAAAAGCCAAGTTCCTCCCGCAGTTGTTAAGGCGATGCGTACCTCATAGAGGGTCATGGCGTAACATCCCCGGGATACTGCTTGCGGTAGTCGTCGATCTCGCCTTGCACCAGCTTGGTCACTTTCGCCTGCTGGCGCTTGTTCAATTCGGCAAACGCCTGGGCGGCGAACCGGGACGGGCAACGCCACTCCAGGGCGGCGATCATCGCGCCTATCGCCGCCGGCTTGTTGCGGGTGCCATCGCGGAGGACGCCTAGCGCCGCCTGCTGCGCACCGTACCCGTACACGCCGGTTAGTAACCACCAGATGCGTTGCGCAACCACATCGGGAGTCTCCACCATGGCGTGGAGATAGTCCCGCCTAGCCTCCTGCCGATCGGCGAGCGGGGCTCGCTCGACTTCCAGGACAGCGCGGTAATGTTCCCGCGCCTCGCGTTCGGCGTATTCCTTTTCGGTGGGAATGGGCGTGCTCATTTCCCTTGCCTCCTGTTTGTGTCGCAACTCTACTTATAGCAGAATTGCGCTGAAATTTTAAGACGCCTACTCCGCCGTGAACTCACACTTCCGGGATAGCGGCCCCGGATTGTGCGTTGCGTTGTACTCTTGGCAGAACTGGCGAGCCTCGTTGTAAGTGAGCCCCCGCCTTACTGTCGTCTTGCGCGCGCCGGGGTGGGGATGTAGCTTCCCATCGGTTCCGCGATACCACCAATTACGCACGAAGCAGGTGTACTTGCTCACGCCTTAGCCCTCCTCGTTCTGGTAACGGCAATCTGCCCGCAGGTGTTGCCGTTCAGGTCCAATAGTCCGAATACGCCGAGAGATCGGGCGACAGCTCCCTCGAACAGCTCCGCGCAGTTGCGCAAGATGCGCGCTACTTCGTCCCCGCCTTGGGGGCCGTCGAATGCGGCGTTACTCAAGTCGATGGTGATGGTCAACTTCATGCTATACGCTCCTTTCCGGGCCATCCCGCTTGCAACATGGCGCGAATCGTCCGCTCTCCCGTGTTGTGTGGGTCTGTTGGCCACTGTACCGCGTACCAGTCCGGCCCCGCCGGCGCTGGCGGGACCGCCCCGCCTTGCGGCATGACAAGCTGCCGGACTTGCCCGCCTACAATCTTGGCGTAAAGGTTCGGTGTCATGACGTTTAATCCTCCTGAATTGCCAGTAGCACGCGCCCAGGACGCATGTACGCCATAGCGCCCGCCTCGGTGGGTTGCGCGGCGAGTACGGTTGCCCCGTCGAGCACAAAATACCGATTGTCGCCGTGGTGGGCGCGTATCTCGTCAAGTCGCCGACGTAGTCCCTCCTTGTAGGCGTAGGGTTGCGCCGCAGAGCCGTAGAACGTGCCGCAGTTGGTTGCGGCGTCAAGGTCTATGCGGTCAACCATTTCCTTGCCCTCCTGTTAGCGCCCGCCTAGTAGTCTGCGGGCAAACCTGATTTGACGATGATGCGCGTAGTATCGCGCCCGGGCGCGGTTCGGGCTGAACCTGCGCCGCCTAGTTCCGTCCGGCATTGCTTGCCCTCCTAGATAAAGCGGATGCGCCGCCAAGCGCTGGCGTCAACGCCTAGGGTTGCTGCGGCGCGGACTCTGACAACGCGATAACCCCCACGTAGTCGCCTGGCCGCTGTCAGATCAGCGCGACAGGTGATAACGCCTAGCGGAGTCCAGGCGCAACCTCGCTTGCCCTGGACTTCCCAGCAAACGGCAAGGGGGGTATAGTTGCGCAAATCGTGAACGTCGAGCGTAGACAGCATAGTACTAACCTCCTCAAAAGAGCCCCGCCTAGTAAACACGGGCGGGCGGAGTTGAACCGCCGGCGCGAGCTAATGAGGCACGAGCCCGAACCGTCGCACCCGTTGCCCGACGGCAACGCCTATTCCCCAAACCGCGCGAGGCACTCGCATTGTAGCGCCTCTGCATGCGAGGCGCAGAATTCATGTTGCGCCTCAGTGTAATGGTCGAAATACTCCCTATCAGTGTCCCCAGGGCGCAATGTCAGAAACGACAAGAGCGATCCTATGGTGTTATCGCTATCGTCAGCATGCAGGGGCGATCCCGCGAAGTCCTCGCCCTGAAATAAGGTTTCCGCCTTGCCGCTTTCATGCTGGCGGAATAAGTATCCGAGGATTGATTGTCCCCGCCAGTCGCGCCTATGAGTGTCCCAGACTGACAGGGTGAAAATCGGTCCCATGCCCTTACGATACGGGCGCAGAATGCACCGCCTGATAATGTCGCGAGACATTGTAAACCCCTCCGTCTTAGAGTGCCGACAGCCCAACAGCCAACCGGACACGATTGATTCGACGGCGCAGCGCTTCGAGCCCCCGCCTAGCGTATAGGCGATCCTGTCGCCTGTTTGGGCTGTAGTGTACGGTGCCGTAGTCCCAAAAGAATCGGAACCATCTCCATGTGCTTTCGGCGATCACTCCGAGGTACTCGCGCTGCTGCTTCGTTAAGGTGTCGTTCATTTTCCTTGCCCTTTGTTCTGCTGTCGTGTTGTGTCTGTCTGTATCTAGCATGGTTTGTCTTACTTTTTAACATCCCGCAACCCGGATAGGGTAGGAATCGCGTAGAATGCCCCAGGATTGACGAACAGCATGGACGCATCAGAACCCTAACCGGACGTCGATCGGCGATCCTGAGGCACGTGGCGCAACCGGAGGGCGCAAAAGAAAACCCCAGGCTGCTTGCCTGGGGTTGCGGGGTAGAGTGGTGGGCTATTCTGGTTCGGCGTAGGCTGATTCTATGCGATTGTCGCAATGGTCGCAGTACAGGTCCGGGTCCTCCCAATTGCAATCATGCGCGACGATTGGGGCTGTGTACTCGTCGTTTTGGTTGGCGCACGAGGGGCACAGCACATTGTTTTCGGAATCCAGATAGAAGATCGGATATCCTCCCGGCCAAGCATAGGCCGGAAGATTGCCGTTGTCGTCGCGCATGGCGAGGATATCTTTTGTGGCGTTTGTCATGATACGCGCTCCGCAGCGGGGATGCAGGGAAACTGTCGCGCGGAGAGCGCCCGAGAGACTTTGGTGGGGATGCGCTCTCGGATAACCCGGTTCGAGCGATCCCAACGGTTATCGGGAATGCTGCCATGGATCGCGAGATAGCCCTGGAGTTCAGCCCGATCGGCATCACTCCAGGAGGAGGAATCCAGGGCGAACAAGCGGGCGATCCTGATCTGGATTGCGCGGGCTGTCTGTTGCGCTCTCGTGCGTGGCGTGTTGCGGTTGTTCATTGGGGTGCTCCTTAGCAATAGAGAATTGGTTCATTGTTGGTGGCGCACCGCGCTACCTGTTCCCAAGTAGACTGAAAGTCTATCCAGGGCGATCCCCCGAAGTCGTGCAGGTGTTTCGCGTGTTGCTGGTGACAGAAGGAAATGGTAACCGTTGGAAATTGGTTCATTCTTCCGGTTACCCGTGCGGTATAGGTTTTCCCGTTTGGCATGCGAACAAGGATGTTTGGCAGGTCGGCCCTCGCTTGCGCTGGCGTCATTATTCAACCCTCCTTCTGATTGGAGATAAAGACTCGTGGGAAACGCAGAGCAACTCCCCGATCGGGTAGCCGTCACGTTCACGATTGACGTAGATCGTCACGTCGTCCCCATCGGTATCGATGGCGCAGCGCACTCCGAATGCCGCGCGGATTTGCTTGTCCGTTGGCGATGCCCCCCGGAATTCCATCGGGGTTCCCTCGTTGTAGACTTCGATTGGGCAATCAATCTCCACGCTGCCATGGCGGCAGCGATCGTTCACCTCGTAGCCGTCGTCCGGGTTGCCCCAAACATCGTAAGTCCACAATTCCCAAGTAGTCTGTTCGGTTCGCATTTCAATCACTCCTCTATCTAATGGTCGATCGGTTCCAATGGCGCGGCAGACACCCACCGCGCGACAGCCAGCCATGCAGACTGTCTACTAGTTCGGCAAGTCGAAGGGCATCATTGGCGACGCGCTCCAGTTGCGCAGGGGACAGAGTACCATCATCGGCGCACTCGTCCCACGCGCTGCTGATAGCAGCCACGAGGGTCAGCTGTTCGGTTAGGTTAGCGTCAGGGTCCATCTGTCATTTCCTCCGGTCAGGGTGTTACTGACATAAAACCGTTTTATGTCAGTAGATGGGGCATGCCGGTTGCGGGGCCGGATTTACGCTGTTGCTCAGGCTAACGGACAATCACAACGTGGAGTAGCTCACATGCAAACCGAAGGCGGAAGCCCACCATAGCGTCGTGAACTGAGGGGGCAGAGCAGAGCAGTACTCGTGTGGTGGCGCCCGGATGGTACTCCCCTCGTCCGTATCGTGCTGGCAGGGCGTACCAGATGCGGTATAGACGGGCGGCTGCGGGTAGCTGGCTGACGGATCGCATGGCATCCCTCACTCGCACATGGCCCCACCGAACGGGTCAAGCAGGATAGCGAGCACTACGCTCAGGATCTTTTTGACGGTCTTCATCGCGGTTCCCTTTTCGTTTTGGTTGGCTGTCATCATCGTGCCCTCTACCCTACAGGAAAATCCCCAAAGGTAGGGTTGCCGCAAGTCGTTATTCTGCAATAGCTTAGGCCAATTAACACCCCAGCTTACCCAGTGTGTTATGTATCGAACCCCCCGATCTAAAGCGTTGCAGCATAACGGTTTGCGGCGAGAAAAGTTTTTTGAGATTCCAGTTGAGGGGTATGCTGCCAGGCGGTTGCGGTGTGTTGCCGGCGGTAGGCGGCAGTCGCGATCGCTCCAGCGGTCGGCAGCCGCGGCGAGTTCACCCATGTCCCTATATACCAAGCAAGCAATAGCACAGCACCCGGCAACCAGACGGCAAGAGCGGAGTAGGGTTGCGGTGGAAGTCGATCGGTAGTGGGGTGGAGAGGTGGAGGAATGGCGGAGAGGGCAAGTGTAGTCAAACTGATACACTGTAGTCAAAGTGATACACCTGCCTCCCTAGACGGTCTAGGGGAAGGGGAGGGGCAGCACCTCCTGACGCTCCAGGACGCGTCCTAACGCACGATCTCCCCAACGCACGTCCAATGATAGGCCGGTTGCGTCCGGCCCTCAGAATCGATCCTACGGCGTTACAGGGCATGCCGCGGCTTCCCGGCAGCCGGCGGAGTCCATCAGTTGCTGACGCAACTCGGCTTTGTGTCAGCGATCCGGCCCGGACAGATCGGCCGCAAACCTCCTGTTACCGCGGCATAGTTCCAGCATCATATACCCCCCTTCTGGTTTTGCAAGTGTCAACCCTCCACCGTACGGCGCAAGCCCGTTTCGGCCGCAACCTAGGCCAGTGTAAGCACTTGCCCGTTTCCCCATCTTATGGGGGGTATGAGTTTGGGCCTGCATCCTGTATCTACACGGGAAAGGTGCTGTTTGTGCTCGGTTACTGACCTAAAGTCGAGTTATGTCAGTAACTCCCGGGCTGCCAGGTTGCCGGCAAACTACCTGCAACAGCGGCATAGTTCCAGGCGATCCAGTCGGCCGGAAGCCGCCGGCGGAACCCTCAGCCAGGCGATCCAGTCGGCCGATCGCTCGTCATAACCCCCGTGGCACAAAGAAGTTGGGAGGGGTGGGGGCGGGAAGAGGGGGGGTTGACACCCTGCTTGCGCCAGTTACTTTTTACCCTCACCTCCATTGCGCCAGTTACTTTTGCCTACCACCACCCTGCCACAACGCCGTGTGGTACACGGTATTGCCTTGCTTTGCTGCGGCACTACCCGCAAGCGAGGTTTGAACCGTGTCAGCCACGTAACCGCCGTGGCAGTGCCAACCGCCTTGTGTCCGGGTGGTAGCCGGGTTAGCTGTGGCTATAGGGGCGGGGCAGAACGCGCCGTGGTTTCTGGCGTCTGTAGCATGGCAAGCCCGCCATCCCGATCGGGCAAATACCGTGGGTTGGCTACCGTCCGGCCGGGTGGTGGGGGTGGTTTTGCCGTCCCGTCATCCCGATCGGTAACACCCCCCGGGCACAAAGTCAGATTTTTCTGGTACCGGCTCTTGACGCGCTCCGGCGGTTCTGCTAGGATTGGCGAAATCCTGACACCCTTTACCTGGGAGAAAGTATGCCGTCCAGTCAAAATGTGGGATACAAGCCACCGTTCGTTTATTTTGGAGGTAAATCCAAGGTGGCAAATACTGTCTGGAGCGCCATTGGCCCGGACGTGAAGAACTATGTCGAGCCGTTCTTTGGGTCGGGAGCAGTGCTGCTCCTTCGTCCTGGTGGTGCCGGTGGTATTGAAACCGTCAACGACGCCGATGGGTTCGTCGCAAATTTCTGGCGCGCTCTCCAGAGAGACCGGGATGCGGTGGCACATCATGCCGACAATCCGGTCAACGAGTGCGACCTCCATGCCCGTCACTTATGGCTTATTGGTCAACGCGATCGGATCACCGACCGTCTGTGCGGCGACCCGGACTTCTACGACGCGAAGGCGGCTGGCTGGTGGTGTTGGGGCATCAACTGCTGGATCGGCTCTGGATGGTGCAGCGGAAATGGACCGTGGGTGTCCGAGAAGGGAGTGATGACAAAATTCAATGCGGGCCAGGGCGTGAACCGCAAACGTCCGCACCTCGGCAATGCGGGCCGGGGCGTGAACCGCAAACGTCCGCACCTCGGAGACGCCGGCAGGGGCGCACGCCAGGAGCGCAGTGAATGGCTCATGGAATACCTGGGCTGGCTTGCCGACCGATTGCGCGATGTTCGAGTCGTCTGCGGCGACTGGTCGAGGGTGTGCGGGCCGTCAGTGACATTCCAACACGGTATCACCGGCGTATTCCTTGACCCACCTTACGCCGATACTGCCTGTCGTGTTGGCAATCTCTACTCGGTCGATTCCCAGCAGGTGGCGCACGACGTTCGGGCGTGGGCGGTTAAACAAGGCGAGAATCCAAAGATGCGCATCGTGCTCGCCGGGTACGATGGCGAACACAAAATGCCCGACACGTGGCACGTTATCCACTGGAAAGCTAGTGGTGGGTATGGCTCTCAGGGCGCCGGGCAAGCGCGGGAGAACGCCACAAAAGAGCGCCTCTGGCTATCGCCGGCGTGCCTTAGTATCGATCCGGCACACGACCTGTTTTCCAAAATGGAAGGCGGACGCGAACGAGATGGCCTCACAGACGTGGAGGAATAAGCCATGCCAATCAAACCACCCACGCTAACCGAATCCGTCAAGCACCTTTCCGACAGGGCAAGGAAGCCCACAGGCGCGGAGATGTCTGCGTCGGGCCGCCGTTGGCTTCCAGCCACCCTCGTCCGTATCGACTGCCTCAAAGTCGTCCTTGCCGCCCTCCGGGAGTTGCAAGGCGACAAGAGTTCAACAGGAGACAAGGTGTGAGTGACAACTACAAATGTCCGAAGTGTGAGCACGAACTAAGCGGCCAATGGTACGAGATTGGCCGTGGCAACCGTTCCTTCCTGTGCCCACCGCAATGCAAGTCATGCGGCCTGCCGGTCGGCCTCTGGCAGGAGTGGCAGGAAATGAAGGATCGCATTGCCCAACTGGAGGGCGCCGCCAAAGGGGACGACGCCCACCGCGCGGCTTCTGCCATAGAGATCCTGGAGGGGATCGTCAACGCCAGATCCCGGGAACTAGAACACCTGGTTCTCGCCCTGGATAGCCTGCTCAAGAGCGTCAAGGGAGGCGACAGGAATCCCGACAAAGTGTCGGAATAGCCGCCGACCGCCTCTTGACACCACGGTAACCACTTGCTAGGATATCCGTTATGCCCAACACGTACTTCACTTCCGATCTCCACTTGGGGCACGCTGGAATCCTGGAGTACAGAGTCCTGCCGGAGTGGGTGAAGGCGATCGAGCAGCACGACGACATCATCCTGGATGGCATCGCCAAGACAGTGCGCCACGGTGACACACTCGTCTGCGCCGGCGACTTCTGCTGGAAGGCAAGTAAGGCGGGGCACTACCGCCAGCGGCTACCAAGGGGTGTCCAACTCCACATGGTCGCAGGTAACCATGACGCACCGAGTCTCGCTAAGCACTGTTCGACGTTTCAGCATCTCATGCACCGAAAGTTCGGCGGGCACCGATTCGTCGTCTGCCACTACCCCCTATGGACTTGGAACGGGCAGCATGATGGGGTCATCCACCTCTATGGGCATTCCCATGGACGCTCCGCAGACACCCTAAGCACGGTACAACCCGACGCCCGCCGCCTCGATATCGGCGTGGACTCCGCTCTCCATATCCTCGGGGAGATGCGTCCGTTCTCTCTTGACGAGGTTCTTTCTATCGTCCCCAAATGGGATGGAGAGACATCATGAGCACTCACCGCCCAAGCCGAGAGGTTCCTCAGCGCGACGATCACTACGTCTTCCTGAAGGACTCGCCCCTGCCCGTCCTGTCGCAGAGAGAGGTTGCTGAGATAATGACCGCCAGGGGGTACCCGATGACCGCGTCGGCCGTGGGGCAGACTGAGAAACGCGCCCTACGCAAGATCGCCGAGCACCCGCTGATGCAGGACTTATGGGAAGAGATTTCGGCATACGAACCGCCAAGCCAAGGAGACAAGTAGGTGAACTACAAACCCGACTACGACACGACGATCCGCACTAAGACCGTCACGACGAAAGAGAACACGCTGCACCGGCAAGGCATCGACTGGTCGTATCCATTCGATGACCCGGAGAACACGGCGTACATGTGCTGCAACGACGAGGAGAAGCGGAATCGAGTCGAGAAGCTCAAGGAGTGGCTCCGCGAGTGCGAAAAGGGAGGAGATTGCTACGTGAGCAACTACGGCGGTTGGCCGCGAATCTGGGCGCGAGTTTTGGGTACTGGCATGGCGTCGGCTAGCCCGTACTGGAAGCCTCGCCCTGGGGTTATTGTTGTGTCGCCGCTCGGTGGATCTGAGTGGTATGATTGGATGTTGCTGACAGGATTCAGGACAGCGGAGGAGGCGAAGTATGAAGACGCCTGAACGAGTGCGGCGAGAGTTTGAGGAGTGGTGCAAGTCGAAACCGGACAGGTTTTTCCATCTTGCACGACAAGGAGATGGATACTGGCTTCCCAGGATTCAAACCGCCTGGCTCGCTTGGCGAGAGCAGGAGCGGCGAATCGAGGCTCTCGTAGCTGCCGTGCGGGGCGAACTGGACAGGGAGGACGGCGATGCCTAACAACCACAAGGCCCCCAGCGGTACGAGCGGGGCGGAAGGATCGAGGTGAAGAAGCCATGAAAGCCGGCGATATCGTAGAAACAAAGACGACGAGCGGGATGCCTATTCTCTGCGTTGTGATCGGTCCTGCCGATGAAGCTGGCGAATGGGTTCTCAACAGCAGGCGACACGGATTTCTGATTCAGCGTTCGAGGCACGAATTCAAGCTGTTGCGCGGGAAGAGAAAGGCGGATGCGATGAAAGAAATCGGGGGAATGAAACGCCGAGGCGATTCTCAGGGCCGCGAAGGCAGGAGGGAGTGAATCGTGAGAGGAGTTAGGCAGTGGGATGTGACGGACGTTCCCAAACTAACAGCGGCGGAAATCGTCTCCGCAATCTCAACCAACCCATACGACGGAAAGTTGCGTGGCATGTTCTGGGTCCCGCAGTGCCGCGTTGGATGTGGGTTCGGGCAGGACGGCGAGCGAACGATCGACCTGTGGGGCATCACGACCAACAGGCCATACTGGCATACGGCGATCGAAGTCAAGGTATCACGTGGCGACTTTTCTCGCGACATACGAAGTCCGCTCAAGCAGCGACGTGCCCGCATGATGGCAAACGAATTCTACTTTGCGGCCCCTCATGGGTTGCTCACTGCGTCCGACCTGCCGATATGGGCTGGCCTGATCGAGGTTCGCGTAACTCAAGAGCCGGTGTTCAATCAGGCATTTGTGTCGATTCCAGCACCCGTATTCGATTCATCGCCGCCCACATGGTCGTTCGTCGCGTCGTTGGTGAGACGGTTTTCGGGTGAGGCCGCGAAGGCGGGAGGTGAGTGATGGCAAAGCCAAAGTTCAACAAGAAAACCAAGATGTATCTTGTGGTTGATGAACACGGTCAACCGGCCATTGGGTTTGGTGACACCATTATTCTCGGATACTCCAAGAGTGGATTAGAGTTGGAGTGCTACTCGGATGAACGGACCATACCCGTCGAGGTTGTTATCCGGCCAATTCCGAAGAAGCCACGGAGGAAGCCATGAGCGAGCAGAAGTGCCCGAGGTGTGGTCACGGGGCCGTGATAGTCTTTGCTGCGTCTGGGCAGCAAATGCGCGGTGGCCACCGTTGCGGGAATCGCAAGTGCCTGCTTCCTGTCCTCCTTTGGGATGAGTGGATGGCGATGAAGGAGCAGATTGAGGGTCACCAAAAACATGCCGAGAAAATCGAGAAGATGGCAAGGGATCATCTGCTGTCGAACACAAACAGGAGCAATGGAATGGTCGAGGCTAGGCCAAGGGCTACAGAAGTCGTCCAGGCGGCAAAGGAGATGACAGCATGAGCGATTAGCAGAAGTGCCCGAGGTGTGGGAGCGAAGCGAGGCATTTTTACATCGGTCGTCAGCGGAATGTTCAATCGTGCGACAATAAAAATTGCTGCCTCCCTGTTCAACTGTGGGATGAGTGGGCGGCGATGAAGGACCAACTTGACGGGCGCATTCAAGAGGTCGGCTCTCTGAACGTTGCCATGCGAGATTTGGAGGACGAGAACGCAAGGCTCACGGCCATCGTGGACAAGTTGCCGAAGACGAAGGACGGCGTTTCTGTGTGCCCAGGAGACGCCGTATACGACCCGGTGGACGGCCTAGTGTATACCGTATGGGAATTTTTCAAACATTCAGGGCGGTGGTTTGCTGTGACCGTCCACAGAACACTGGCGATCGGTGAGTGCTACAGCACACCAGAAGCCGCAGAGGCGGCAAAGGAAGTGAAGACGTGAGAAGCAAGATTATCTCAGCATGTGTCAGGCATTTGCGGGAATTCGGATACCCCAACTGCAACACGGGCAATGTATTGACCGACTTGCTGTATCGACAGATGGCCAGGTCCATGTTGACTGGAACGCTGGAAGATACGGGACCAGACAGCGCCATCGGCCGAGAGTGTTCCAAGCTGATTCAGGAGATCGACCAAGTGAAGGAGACGAAATCATGATGACAGGCCCGGAAATCATTGCCGTGGTGCAGGGGTGCTTGGGTGCAAGGGTGGCCCTTGGTGCCACATGGAAGACCACAAGTAAGCCGCAGAATCGGAAAGAAGGGGGATCAGTGATGGCTGACATAAAGCCGCTACACGAATGGCCATCTCCGGTGCAGGTGGCACAACTGGTCAATGCTTGCCGCGGGGTACCAGAGGCAATGAATATTGCGCGGCGCTTGGCATTCGCATTCGATCAGTTGCAGGAGTTGGTCGCTCGGTTTAGTGCAGCTTTAGAGTACATGGCGGATTACTCGGAAAGTATCGACGCAAGACGATGTGAGGCGGGGTGGACTATTGAGAACTGGTATGAAAGCCCTGTGGTCGATATTGTATCCCCCGCGCTTCTCGAAGCCGTCGAGCAGCACATGAAAGCCGCAGAGGCGGCAAAGGAGACGAAATGAACTTCGACGTTACCCTCGAAAAGGACAGTGTGTTGGCCATCAGATACGCACAACCTGTCTTCATTCGCGGTCACAAGAACGCGGAAGGCGACGTAGAGATTCACGTATTTGACTCAGAGGACCAGTTCAACAAGTGGAACAAGATGGCATCCGCTCCACCGACCGAAATGGTTGTAAGCTCCGGGGAATGGAATCTCTCGGCGTCTGTAAGGTTGGTGGACCACAGGATATCGTCCGATACGGCAATTGGAGGTGCGACGTGAAGTCACCCGAAGAAGTCAGGTTGGCGCGTGCAATGATCGACAACCTGTATTGGGAGCAGTCGCAGAAGAATGCAGCGGAGGTACGGAAGATCGACGCCATGATGCGTCTTTTGAGAAGTGAGTGCCCGCACGCAAACAAGAACAGTGCCCCATACACCCGGTGGTGTACCGACTGCGGCCTGACCTGGGACACCACTTGAGACTATGCCAGCATCCTGAACAGCGACACCCAGCGGGCGGATGACGATGTCTGCTCGTCCTGCAAATCCCTGGCGCGGCAGAGCCCCTCGTGAATCATCGCTTGCCGCGCATCCTCGTCCTCTGCCAACTCAACCAGGGCGTTGGTGTACGCGATCGCAGAGTCGCACAGGAACCCACCAAATGTGGTGAGCATCTCCTTCCAGCCGCCGGCGTCGTCGGCTAGGACCGGAACCCCGGCAGACATCGCCTCCAATCCGACTCTCGGCCAGTTCTCGGGCGTATTCCAGTTTGGGCAGATGAGGGCATGGCACTGGTCGAGGAACTCCTGGGCGCTCATGGAGTCCTTGGGGTGCACAGTCGCCCAGGACGGCGGTGGGCCGCAATGCTCGGTCAACTCGTCATTCCATGCCATGCAGAGCGCACGCACGTCTACGCCCCTGCTACGCACGTCTGAGAGGATCTGCCAGAAGTCTGGGTTCCACTTCTGAACGTGGTCCCTTGCCAGCCTGCCCACTACAAACGGCTGCCCGTACTGGTACGCCCTGGGTCGGAACTTCAGCGGCTCGAACGCCCCGGGAATGTGAACCATGTTCCGGCACTTCCAGCCAACGTAGTCGCCAACCAGTTCGCGGTACTGGAATCTCGATTGGAAGTGTGCCGCGGACGGAGGGTGGTCGTAGAATGCGTGGTGCTCGGCGATGCAGGATCGCGTCATCAGGGGCGACCAGACGAGTTTGCACCCCATCGCCTCCAGTTCATGCCAGTTGTGCAGGGCATGGAGGCAGCGGAACGAGACGAGGATCGAACCCGCCAGTCCGGGCACGTCCTTGAGCCTGCTCGATTCCCCGTGAATGAAGTCCACCCCAACATCCTTCAGGCGGTTCACCCACGGGTTGGATTCCACAGGCTTAGTGCAGGGCTTGCCGCACTTGCAGCGATCGAAGTACAGCACGGACACGTCGATGCCCGCCCGACGCCACATGAGCACCGTATCGCCAGACTCCGTGCCACCGCCTCCGCAGGTGAGCGGCATGCCGACAAGGATGATTCTCATAGCCCATCCAGAGAATAGGGTTTGTTCAACCACTTACGCGCCACTCCCATCTTTCCAAGTCGCTCCCCGGTGCAGCAGAGACTCGCGATCCGGGCGCCAGTCCGGCTCAGTAGCCAGAATTCACAGCACCACCGCTCCCATGGGGTCCGCTTGCCTTTGGACTTCCTGAGATTCGCGGGCATGGTATCCCGGTACTCATAGATGGACGGCAGCTTGTTGATCCAGTCGCGCCGTGCTATCCAGAAGTTTCCGGCGAAGTGGGGCAGCGGCTTCTCGCGATAGTCTACGCCAACCACGTCGTACCTGTCAAGTAGCGTCAGATTCTCCCGCCAGTGCTCGACAACCCACTTTTCCATGAGGTGCCGCCAGTGCGTCCATCGTCTTCCCTTGCGGGACACACCCTTGGTGTGCATGTAGAGGACGGCTTCGTCTGAGTGGGCTCTCAACCACCTCCACAGGAAGTACAGGGTCGGTGCTTCGTGCTCTGCCGCGCTTTTTTTGGAAAAGGCGACAAGCGGGGAGTATTCCTCCGGCAACTTGCCCCCTACGACACCAATGCGCGGCGATAGTTGCGATCGGAATAGCAGAGCGGATTGCTCTCGGACGACCCGGTTCCATGAGCCCATGATTGCCACGTGCCAGAACGCCTGTAGGTTCATGCCGCGCCCCCGTGGTGCTTGAGTGATGGATCGACAAACGCGATGGCCTCTTGCCTCTGCTCGGGAGGTGGATTGATTCTGAGGAACGCGCAGATGGCGTTCACCGTCGCCTCGGGGTTGGAGATCACGTCCTTGTACTTCAGGCGTAGGGTTGGAACGGCGTAGGACCGCAGGTCGATGTCCCGAAGTTTTGGCTGGTTGGTGATGAACTGCATCTTACGTTGATCGGTTCGGAACGCTGGGAACAGGCGATCCTTTTTCATCGACGCCAGCACTTCGCTGGGTTCCCTATCCACGGCGATCACCTTGAGAGACGGGAACGCCTTGACCAGCGCCGGAACCATGGTGCACAACCGGCACTCCTTGATGCCGATGATGGCGCCTCCCCGCTGGATTGCGTACCGCCGGAACCGCTGCACGTTGTTGCCGTCCCGCATCCGGCAGATTGCCCGGAGCGGCAGATCCTCGTAGAATCCTCGCTGGTTCCGGTTGTTGGGCGGTCGCAAGTGCTCCCCCATGGACACCCCGAGGTGATGAACGATCCCGGCGGTGCAACTGGTGCCCGACCGGGCGACCCCGATCACCGCCACCACCTGCGGCATGGTCTGCGTGTCCCGAAGCTTGACACCCCGGAACAGCGCCCCCCTGTCTGACTCAAACCGGGATGGTTCGGGTAGCATCTCCAGCAGGAGGGCTTTTGTCACCTTGTTGAATCCAGAGTCGTTGAACCCAAGGAATCGCTTGCCGCGAATACGATCGCGGAGTACGCGGAGGTTGCGGATCGGCCCCTCCAGAGTGAGCTTCTGCCCGCCAAACAGCACGCCCTCAATCCCTAGCTGGTTGTAGTACAGGGTGTTGATCGTGAACCCCTTGCCCTCGCGGTATGGCGCTCTCGCCATGGCGTCCACAAACCGATCCCTATCATAGAGGTTTGGAATGTGCATGTCGTAGTGCTTGTGCGAGAAGCCGTGCTCGTGCAGCCAGCGGCCGGTGCGCAGCAGCCGCTCCTTCCACCCCTCACCCCTAACGCTGAGGTCCAACGTCCTCCCGTGGTACGGCTGGATGTCGTCCACCGTGCTCGGCAGGAGGATCATCTCATCGTCGCTGCTACGGACGAATTGCTCGCTTACCCCCGCCCGGCAGGCTGCCAACACCTTGTCGATGATGTTGGCGTCCTTGTTGTGCCGGTGAGAATCTGGGTGCTGGATGTGGATGACGCCTGTGAGCCAGGGGGGGCATGCGCCGACGACGAACACCCTCCCGAGGTCGGAAAAGTTCTTCTCCAGAGCCCGGAGTGAGAACCGCAGTTCCAGGTCGCCCGCCTTTGAGCCGGTTCCCAAGGGGTAGACGGCGTCAATCGTTCCCATTCTTGGACTTCCTCTTCAACACATCCAGCCGCTCCGCCGCTTCGGCGTACTTGCGCACCTGCATCAGATAGGCGATGTGACGCTGTTCCACTTCGTCCCCGAAGTATGCAGTGCGAGCTTTGAGGTATTCGAGGAGGGACTCGAATCCGGGGGTGTTCCCAGTGATGAGCACCTCCCTGATGGCCGTCACGCTCCACTCGCCGTTATCGCCGATGACAACGTCGAGTGGCTGAACGCGATCGAATCCAAATTCTGCCATCGCTCGCTGCTCGTTGCACGCTTTGAGTGCGTCCACAATCTGCTGATATTCGCCGCTCACGCGACTCCTCCTTCTTTGAGAGCCTCTTCGACCATACGCCTTACAAACACACGCAGCATCAGTCCCGCACCAGGAACAAGGAATGCGCCCCTCCAGGCGCGCGTCTTGGCGGCGTTCAGGAGCGTTCCGTCGCTCTGAACGGGAACCGCCTTCCACTGGACGGCTCTCGCCTGTGCCTCGCGCAGCAGTTTCGAGACGATGAGGTTCACGTTCGCCTTTGCCCACGCCGGATCACGATCCATCTTGCGAATCCAGGTGGCGCACGAACAGGACAGGTTCGGCTTCTCGCCGGTCCACTTCTCGATCATGTCGTGCAGGCGTGTTCCGGGTCCGGGCATTATTGCACCAGATACATGATAATGTGGATGACCGCAACCACAAATAGCATGAGACTGTTGACGCAACCCAACGCCACAGCGAGCAGGGCCAGCCGTGTCCAGAATAGCATCTGCTTGTCGTTCATATCAATCCCTGACGACCATGAGCATCCGCACACTGCGTCCGCCAACCATTGCGTCCGCGTCACACCAATTTGGGGTCCCACTTGACACGTTACATGCGGCAACCCACAATCCGTGCTTCCCGCTGACCCTGTAAACCGGATTGCCACGCCAGAGCAAACCCGACACCTCGGTCGCCGTGTCCGTGGGGGTGGTGGTCTCGGGTGGTTCGTGTTGTTTCGCGGATGCTATCCATGCTTCCCATGCGCGCGCCTTCTCCCATCCCGTCATTATGGTATTGCACGCCCAGGAATTAAACCACTCATATTCCGCTGACGCATCCAGCATACCAATCTCCTCACTACAATTTCCTTGACGCACTCCGATTGATGGCTATAATACCAGAAATTCCACCCAATGCAAGAGGTGAAACCATGAAATGGGTTAAACGACTCGCGGTGGTGACGGTTGTTCTGACTGTTACCGTGTCCCTTGATTTGACGGGGTATGCCATCGGTTACTGGCATGGCTCCAGGGGCGAGGTATACATCGAGTGGGACCACCACAACACTACAGGCGACATGGATCGCCCAGCCGTCTACCGCGGCTGGGTAGATGGCGTGTCCCTTTTCAACTACGTCGCCAACCAGTCCGATGGTAGGTGACTAAACGAAATTCTCGTGATCTAGTGGCTTGCCGGACGCTTCGAGCCACTCCGAGGTTGGGTGGTTTCGGCAGGCGAGCGGGCAGCCGGATACGTCGAGGGCACCAACGAGTTCGGCGTGCTTCGGACTGTCCCAAAGCTCCTGGAACGTCTGATCTTCAAGGTTTCCGATGTACCACTCGGGTTTGCCTCGCAGGTGGCAACAAAGTGGCATGTTGCCGTCCGCCTGAACCACCCCGGTGAACCATGCCCCATGGCATTTCTGGTACGTCCGCCGCTTGGCAATATCGTCGTATTTAAGATCGGACGTAAGAACCCTGAATTTAGGGGTCTCGAACGTCTTGCAGGACGCAAGAACCGCTGGGGGCAAGGTACGGATTCCACCAATGAACGGGCGTAGCTGGAGGTAGTCGGCCCCGGAGTCTCTGGCGAGTGCCGCAGCCTTGCCCATAGAGGCCGCTGTGCGCACGTCTAGGAGGGTTCCGACGCCAATGGTACATTGGGCCTGTTCCACGTCACGGGCCGCCGAGAACGCAGCCACAGCGTCCCAAGCGGTCTGGAAGGCGTGTTCGCCCACTCCGCGTAACCTGGAGTAGAGTTCCGGGTCGCCGCAGTCGATAGATACCCGAATCCATTTGCAGTACCGGACGAGGTCGTAGATCGCCAGACCTTGGTAGGCGGTGCCGTTGGTGATGAGACCTACGTCCATGCCCGCATTGAATGCGCAGGCGGCGATATCCACTAGACGGGGGTGCATCGTGGGTTCGCCACCACCCGTCAACATGACCCCGCGTACCCCGTAGTCCGCCATCTGTTTTAGCCAGTTCTCGGCGGACTCGAATGGAACGTCCGTGCCGCGGTATCCACCGCAGCACTCCTGACATTTGTGGTTACACCTACCGCTGGGGTCGAATTCTACGGTAATGGGTGCTGGAGCGTTTCCTGATTGCCAAACAGCGACACGGTCAAGATGGTGTAGTATCTTAAATCCACCAAAGGGGTTCAAGCTAGCCTCCTTGTTGTTCGTCCAAAAACTTCGGGTCGTAATACATTGGGTGATACGGGGACTTTTGGGGCATTGTATTCTCTGGCCATGGCTGGAACAGGGATTTCACAGCCTTCCGCGTGAAAAGGCTTGATGGCCACGCCTCCGCGCCGTATCGGTCGTTGGCGATTAACGGCCAGCGGTGATGCGAAAACACCGCCATCGCCGAGAACCAGAAAAACGTGCCGCAGAACATCCAGTTGCCTACGGACAGTTTGGTGGGATATGGGCTTTTATCACGCCTACCCCAGGAACCGATGCAGCACCCAACCATGGGGTGGTCCCTAAGCGCCTCCATGGCAGTCGGAACGTCATCCAGCAGGTGATGGTACATGCTATTCCTCCAGAGCATGATCCCCGTCTTGATGTCGTATTTCTTCTTCTCGGAGTTCGCCACCCCCTTTGTGTGTGCGTAGAATACAGCGTCGTTGGCTTCCGTCTTGATTGCCATCAGGAGCGGCAGCAGGGTGGCCGTCTCCCTTAACTCCGGGTCGTTGTCGAGAACGAGGTACTCGACCGATGTGTCGTCGATGACGGCCTTGACACCTTCTGGGGCGTGCGTCCCATCGCCGTTTGAGATGGCGACCACTTTCTTGCCGTTGAACACGTCCCATCGCCGCTTGAGTTGCTCCAGGTTCCGTAGCCAGTGATTATTATCCCTGGAAGCGTAGACGTGGTAGATGAGATGCCGTGTCGTTGGGGCGTCACGCCGGTAGGGAACAAGCTGGTTCAGGATGCCTTGGCGTTGGCCACAGCCGCCACACGGCTTCTTGGTGTCCCCGTGCGCAACAAAGTTTGCTACCCTGTCAATCCCAGTTGCGTGGGTCAGCTTTGCAATGGTGTCGCCTAGACCGCGAGACGATTTGGATAGCGTCCACCTATTTCGGGAGTCTTCCCAGATTTTGAAGTACCCCTCATTGGTACGACATAAGTTCACGAGATGCTTAGTCTTTCGCATCAAGTGACGCTCGCAGTACCCCCCATCGGGTATATTGCACTGGCAGTCGTTCACGAATGCATCCCTTAAGTTTTGCAATATCACGCGATCTTCTGTATGCTATACTACCTCACAGCAAGTCTTTCCTGGAGGTGGTCATGAAACGGTTCCTGAAATATGTGGTGGTTTTCCTGGCCCTGATAGCAACCATTTCAGTTGCGGGCAGTCCCGATGTCGTGGAGTATTCCTCCGCTTACTGGCACGGCCTCCGGGGTGAGGCGTGGGCAAGCTGGCCTGGTGTTAATCTTCACAGCAACTCAACCATCGACGGGTGGATTGCTGGTCGAGATGCTTTCAAAAGGCAGGTAGACAGGGAGGCTGATCGCGTGCGCGACTGATGGGTTATCATTCGGTAATTACCACACGAATCTGTCGTGACACTGAGAGGTAGCAACCGCAAGATCCGACCGGCCACTCGTCGCTTATGAGAAACTCCGCATAAAATGGATTGCAAGAAAAGTTGATGGGATGCAGCCGGTCGGTTACCTGATAGGGCGGGACACGCTGTTCAAGCCACAAGGCGAAGGCGTCTGGGTATGCTCCACCGCAGTCGAGATGAATGTTGTAGTCATAAGCGATCCCGGACGGCGGCCAGAATCCATCCGAGCAATCCTCCGCATTTCCGTAACAGACCCCTGCATAGGGGTCAGAGGAGACCCATGCCGAGCACGAGAGGTCCGGAATGAGACCCTTGGTGGCTTCAAGGCAGGTACAGATGTCGGGTCCGCTGTCGAGCGTGATCGAACAGGTTAGGGCCGCCGGAAGCGTGTACTTCCGGCCTTGATCGTCCTGACAGTAGCACCAACAATTTGGGCAATCTTTCTTGCCAGAGTCAAGGTGTTCACTGGCGGTAAGCGCCCGAACCCACACCTCCTGGCTTGGGCCGCTGGCGAACCCAATCTTGCCTCCCTTTGGTTTCGGCACCCCGGCAGTCCAACGGCATAGGCCATAGCTCTCAAAGATGGCCTGCATCACGATAGCCCCGAAGCAGATGCGGATCATATCCGGGTAGGTGCTCATGGTGTCGTCGTAGGACACAAGCGTAGTCTCGGAGCCGCCCTGGATTTTCAGCAACCCCCACTCGAAATGATGCGGCGGGGCCTTGTGAATGATCTTGACGTATGCCGCGTAATACTCGGTGCTACCGTCCTTGTACCCGGCGATTACACGGTATTCCTGACCGTCTTGGACCTGTGCGTCACACGGGAAGAGAGACACGACGGACCAGAAAGACGCCGGATTGAATGACTTGCAGATGACGACGGTGCCGGGATCAAGTCGAAGGCATCCGGTTCCGTCATACTCGACGGAGCCGCTGACAACGTCCCACTCGGAGTCGCTTAGCGTGCCATCGGTTTGGGTAAGGACCCACTCCTTGCTGCTACAGCCTCCGCAGCAACAGAACCACCCACCAGACCCAGTTGGCATGAGACTGCTCCTCAGTTGTAGTATTCGGCGGAGCAGGCATCCGAGAAGAAGTCTGGGCAGGTGGGGTCAAAGAGGTACCAAGCGCCCTGAACCTGAATCGCCCATCCGTTGCCGGCACCGGAGTTGTTGTACTTCTCCCCGCTGTAGTCAGTGACGGAGATAACGTCGCCAGGCCCAACCACATCCGACGTGCAAAAGTTCACTGTCGCCGTGATCGGATCGCCCTGCGCAAACGTCCCGAAGCAGATGTTTGCTATGGATATCTGTGTGGCAACCGACGATACGGTGACCACCTCGAATCGCTGGGAGTCGGCGCACCACTTGGCCCAGCCTTTGGTGCCTGCTGGCGCGTAGGCGCTGCCACCCGCCTGGCCAATGATTCCCAAGGCGTCGTAGATGTAGACCGTTCCACGCTTTTTGACTCCGCCACAGAACACACCGCCCCCAACCGAAGACGATAAGTCGGATGCGGATGAGGACGACGAGGTGGACGATCCGGGGTTAGCGCACCTTTGGCAGCCGAAGCCGATGATGCACGCCTTAGCATTGCTGCATGCCCGCAGGGTTTCGCGAAGCTCGAATCGCACCATATTGTCGTAGGCGTGCAGGACTCTCCAGCACCCCGCCTGGTAGTCCATGAAGCACCAGACCCACTGTCCAATCCCGTACAGAGGATAGAGTACCCGCTGCCACTTCTTTCGGTCGCCTGGGGATGCCAAGCCGATGAATAACCGCTCGGGGTTGCGATCACTCCTCGCCCAGAAGCTCTGGTCGGTCACCTGTTCCGCAGAGGAACTCGACTCCCAACTGGATGGCATGAAGGATGCCGCAATCGCCGACGACGCCTCGCATGCGCCGCTACTGCTGGCAGTGCTTGACGCCGCGTCGTTCTCTGCCGTGGGATCGACACAGGACGAAGACGACGCCGGAGATGACGATGACGATGCCTGGGCGGCGTAGTAGTCGCCCTGCCAGTAGGTTACCGGACGGCCAAGACACGTCCAAAACAACCCCTGCGTTGGCCCGAGCGACGTGGGGAGCTTGCGGCGCTTCCAGCAGGACGTGATCTGGAAGCAGGCGATCTGGGTGGGGAGAGGCGTGAGGATTCGTGTGCCGCTGTAACCGAACTCTGCCTCACCACTTCCAGATATCTCGGGTGTGGCGTTGGCGCTCGCTTGGTCAGAGATTCCACGAATGGTTCGCAGTAAGTCCTTACTGGTGATAGCCGAGTCAAAACCCGGGAACAAAGTGGGCTGCATGCACTACTCCCCGAGGCTATCATACCACTCGGAATTGTAATACCAGGAATCCTGCCAGGAGTCTCCAAACTCCATGGGTGGGTAGATCGCCGAACTCGATGACGGCCACAGGAACGACGAGTCGATCTGCGCGGTGTTCACGCACAAGTCGCAATCCCCGAGGAGCGTGACGGTTTCATCTTCGGTGTAGGCGTCTCCGCAAAGCTCCTCGTTGCAGTCACCGAATAGCTTAGAGAAGTCGCGGTAAGGATACCTAGGCTTGCACTTCCACGTTCCATCTTTAAGCTGCCTCCACATATAGATGGAGTGCCAGCCAAACTTATTGCCAGTCAATGGAACGTAGTCGTGATTCCACCCAACCACGGTTCCTATTTCCGGCCCCGTTTCCCCAGGGGCCGCTTGACTAACAACCGTCTGCCTTCCGCCCTCCTCGTTAAGGATGACACGCTCCTTGAAACAGGCGGTCATGCGGTAGCGGTGTGGGTCCGCAGCGTCAGCCACCATTTCCTCAGTCACCTCGTACCCGTCGAATAGGAGAGTGCCCGGTGGCGCGTTGAGAAAATGAATCGGCCCTGGTGATTCCGGGTCATTGTGGCCAAACCTGCACTCGGATGCCGCGAGAGAGTTGACGCACCCTTGGTAGCTGCTCCAACCAGGCCAGCCGCGTTGACCTGTCGAGAGCAGTGGGGCGGCAGCGATGTAAGCCTTGTCCACCTGAGTCTTGGTCATTCGCCCGCAAGAGAGGTGGTATTCTGTTACGGGGGCCAGCACCCGGATGCCACCGAGAGCGGATGTGGCCGTCTCCTTGGGAATGTTGCTTAATCCAGCATTACACTGCGCAAGGCTGGTTGTAATTTGAGTTCCAGCCGCCGTAATCAACAGGTATTGACCAGAGCCACGGATTTTTAGCGACAGCGTAGTTCCGGGAGGGTGCCACGGTTTATTGACGCCAATCGGCCAGCAATTGTGCATCTTGTGGAGCGCGTACTGCGCCACAACCAACATCTCGTTGTACCTCGGGAGTTCTCCGAGGTCTTCGTAATACCGAGGTTGGAGGTTGCTACCGGGGACTACGGCCCCCACGGGAGACCACCAGGAGTCATCCCGCTTAATGATCGCATCGTCGAAGAACGCCCCCGCTTGGATGCTAATCGGGACGGCATCTGGGTACCACGGGAAGTGGGAATGGCTGATGATGCGCAGGAACCGATCGAGGTCGTCGTCGTGGTCGAGAACCCACTTGCGCGTCCCAAGCAAGCCCTGCCCCTCGGACAGGGTGATTTGCGGGAAGAATGCCAACTCGCGTATCGCCATATCACCCTCCAGGTGCGCCGGACGGGATCGGAATGAATCCCTCGCCGCCGAACATGGGCTTCGGCTGAGTGTTCTTTTCGATCCTTTCGAGAATCGAGTTCGTCTTGTCCTGAGCAACCGCCATCGCATCCAGGGGCATGTTGCCGTACATCATCTGCATGTTCTCAGCCATTCCGGACATGGAAGCCCACTGGAATTGATACTGGCGTGGGTCGTAGTGAAGCGGTGGCTTGGCGGCGTCCACTGCCTCCAGTCCCGGGACGTTCTTGGTTCTTCCGGTGGCATCCGTTCCCCACCCGAAGATTCGCTCGATGAGCTTCTCAAGACTGCCCTCGCGGTGCTCCAGGCCGAAGATCTTCTTCCAGTTACCCTGTGGGTCGGACATCATGGCACGCGCCTCATCCTTCGAGGCACGCCACCAACCGGCGAATGTCTTGGTGCTTGCTTCCGTGTTTTCCGTTGCCACCGGCCCGCGTGCCGCAGCCTGCATCGCCTTTTCAACATTCTCCCTGCTCAGGTTCCCCTTCAGATAGTCGTCGAGCATGCGCAGGCGAATAGTGCGGTGCATTTTGTCTTCGCCAGGAATGACACCTCGGAATTGCTCCAGCAGGGCGTCCTCGATCAGACGGCTTTGTTGCACCACCGCCATCTTGTTTTCCTGGGTCGGTCGGCGATTCATCTGCGCGACAGCGGCAGCCAACCCTGAAGCATCGCCGCCCTCCTGGGCTTGCGAGATCGCCATGATGATGTTCGTCATCTCTTCGGCGCTGCGCCCCCGCATACCGCCTTCGGTAGCCAGGATTTTGCGGACGGATCGGAACTTCTCGCGCCCTTCCTCGGTGGCGGAGGCCCAGAACACACCAGACCGGCGCTCCGCCTCCAATCGGTCTTCGCCCTCCAGGGAGCCCCCGCCGGCAAGGAACTTACCCCTTGCCTCACGCTCTCCCATCAGGAACCCCGGGAGCTTCATAAAGGCGTCACCGATAGCCCACGCGATCGGAAAGGCAATGGCGCTGGTGATGACACCGGACATGGCGCTGGCGAACGCACCGAGTGCGCTATCGCCCATCATGCCAGAGGTCATGGTGGCAACGCCGCGGCGAAGGGCACCGGCACGAATCTGCTCCATGCCCTGCTGGAACTTCGTAAGCGGCTTCGTGGACTCCTCGGTCTGCTTACTGAACCTCTTGAGACTCTCGGCTGCGTCGTGCGTGGCACGCACCCGAGCTTCCTCCTCAGATACGGGATGGCTGCGCATCAGAGACGAGGTTCTTCGCTTAATCCACTCCTCGGTGGTGTCTCCAGCGGGATTCTCGGGACGGGTGGCGGAGTTCGCCATGGCACGCAGCCGCTTGTCGAGTACCCAGTCGATGTCGGGGTTCTCGCCCTTTTGCGCCGACTCGGCGGACTCCCAGCCGCGGGCAAACGGACTCATGGCTGCCCGCCGCTTGATAATGGCATCCAGTTTCTCGTCGGCTTGATACTCCGCTGCCGATGCTGTAGCCTGCCTGCCCGCAGGTCCGCGGACATCCAACTTGGCGAGGTCGCGCTCCAGGTCTTGTTCGGCAAGCTCCTGCGCCCGGTCCCTCGTCATGTCGGGCATGCGCATGTACCGGCGACGATGCGCACGCAGGTATCGGCGACGACGGGGATCGTCATCACTCTCGCCGGGGTCGTCATCGCTGCCGCGCCCACCACCAGATGAACGCCTCCGGGATATGATGTCGGAGGTCTTGCGTTGGACGCGATCCAACTCCTGCTGGTTCAGTTCGACGCCAATGACGATCTTGTGCCGGTCGCCAACGCCCTTAACCCACTCCACGATGCGGTCATGCGCTCGCGAGAGGGATTCCTCGTCAACGAGAGCCTGGAGACTCAACAGGTACGAGAGTTTACTCTGGCTGTCCGCCATCCCGTCTCTCCCGATTGCGGCTTAGGATCGCATCTTTGTACGCCAAGCCGTCTTTCTCGGACATCTTGAGGTTGATCTTGTCCGGCCCAATGGCCCCCATGCCGAGGTACGCCAGGTACAACGGCATCTCGTCGATTTCGTCCTTACTCAAGCCACGGTCGAGGTAGTGGCAATAGATGGCAGGCCAACCGTGGTATTGGGGCTGTCCATCGGCGGGGTGGCCTCCTCCGCCGAGCCAGATGAGTTTTTTAGCGTCTCCTCTTGGCCCACCATTTTAATGGCGATCCAGAGGGAGCCCACTTCCTCATTGGTCACGTTCTCGTCGTTGACGAGTTCATACGCCCATGCCACACCCTCCATGAGCGTGCGGTTGCCCTTCTGGCTGGGATCGAGGGCGTTCCAGAACAGAAAGGCGAGGTTCCAGAGCGAGTCGTAGTAGGCGGCCCACTCCTGTTTGGAGGCAATGCCGATGAGCATTGACGTGATGTAACTCTGCCGCCAGGCGATACGCTCGGCCTCTGGGAGGGAAGCACAGGACCGAGCGATCGCCGGCAGCATGTCGAGACGCCGTGCAATGACCACCGCCTCCTCGTCGGCGGCTTTGCGTACCTTGGTCGGTACCGACAGCGTGTATTCAACGCCGGCAAGCGTCACCTTGCGGATAACGACACCGGCGGTTCGAGACGGACTACTACGTTCCATGTTTCACTCCTCCTTGAAAACCGTCAATTCAATGAAACTCACGCACCGTTCGGGCAGGCGCACTCAATGCCGCCCCAGTCGCCCGTGTCCACGAATCCGATCCACGGACCCTTGGACGAAAGCGTCATAGTGTAGCTGATCGGGTCGCCACGCTCCTGGTCGTAGGTGTAGCTGATCTGATCCACCATGGCGTACCCTTGCAGCGGAGTGCTGCAATTCACGCCGGACGGATAGAGTTGCAGGTACACGACGCGACCGGCCCGGAGCGGCTGAACCGCTTCCTCGGAACCAGTCCTCGATCGGAGCATGCCGTCGAGGGTGATACCGAGTCGGCGGATGCCAGCGACCACGTCCTGCCAGCCGAACGACTTGTCGTGCCCGTACTCGCGCTTGTTGACGGAATCGACGATAGTGAATCGCGTCACCTCGTCCGTCCAGCAGTTGGACGCGCCAGTGGGGGCGGCCCACTCGGCGCAAGTCGAAATTGGGCACTGGTCGTCTATGTAGTAGACCTTGCCCATCATACCGGAAACGCCCATAACAGACCTCCTTGTCTACGCTGTTAGCTTGTGATTCAGACGCCGCTGCCGGTGGCTTCGTACAGGCAGAGGATCTTGGGCAGGAAACTCGTGGTCGAGGTGTCGCCTGAACCGACCAGAACCCGGGTGATCGGTGTGCCGGAAAACGGCCGGGTGAACCCGGACACCTTCGTCCAGAGGGCGATCTCGCCCGTGCCCATATCGGTCACGAGCTTCTCCGTGTCGGTCCCGTCGAGGAACACGCACACCCCGCGGACGTTCGTGGACACACAGAACACCTCGACATCCTCGGGATCGAACGTCATGTCCACGTCGATCTGCTTCGAGGCGTTGACCACCGTGCCCTGCACCGGCAGGTCGTCACCCGAGCCGCCGCTGAACGTAATCACGTAGGCGGCGACGGTATCGCAGTCCACGTTGTAGCGGTGCTTGAGAGTCAAGCCATCATCGGGGTCCACCCACGTCAGGATCGCCACGTCGCCCGTGACGAGCGTTGTGTCGTCCGTGGTCACCACACCAGCCGAGGACGAAGTCCGCGTGGTCAGCGTGCCGGCGGCTGCTGGGGTTGCGGTTGGGGTCGCTGCCGCCACCCCATCCTGGGTCTTCGTCTTGGAGCTGGTAGCGGTTTCACCGGCCATACCAACCGTAACACTCACAGTCGCCCTCATGTTTGGGCCTCCTATGTGCTGGAACTGGATGCTGACGACTCGTCAGTAATTGTCGAAGAACTCTCGTCGGGGGTCCAACTTTCCTCATCGCAGCACTGTTCGCGGTCCACCCGCTCCCGCTGAACGTGCGCCGTAAATGACAGGATCAAGTCCCACGGCTTTGCGCCGGGCAACTGAGTCTGCACCATGTTTGGTTCGCCATTGACCATGAAGTCGATGACCTTGACCGTGGGACTCAACTGGAAGCAGCGATCCGCGAACACGTCGATGATGGCATCACAGATTCGCTCTCCCAGGAGTACCCCGGTGTCGCCAACCCAGACATGGAACGTGATCGTGTCGTAGGAGTACCGTGCCTTGTCCGAGCGGTGCGTCTTACGTCCACCAGAGGCGATGATCGAGACGTAGGGGAAGTTGTAGATCGAGGTTCCCGGGAACCGCCCCGTGTAGACTTTCTCGATCGGCACCAGCCCCGACAGTGTCGGATCGGCTTCCCATTCGTCGGCGATAACGCTCAGGAGGATACTCACGCTGCGCCACTCCTGCGGGAAAAGTTAGCGATAATCAAGTCCGTCATTGTCGGCTCGTAGTTTCTCCAGTCGCTCAACCAGCGGCGCTGCTGCCCACCGCTCACCCCGATGCCAGTATCATGCCCGGCCATGTAGTTCCGACCCGGCATCCCGCTCAGGTTAGGCTGCTTCTTTCGGCCGGGGATATTCGTCATGGGTGGCACGCCTACATTCGCCCCATCCTTGGTGTTCTCCACCTGGATTCCGCTTTGCCCGTACCCAGACTCACGTTGGGGTGCGGCTGGAGGAATCGAGTGCGCCCCCGTGCATTGGACATCCACCAAGTCGATCATCGTGGTAGCCATGAACTCTGCACCCTCCTGGATGCTGTCCGCGGCTTGCGACTGAATCTGTGCGCCCCACTGGAGAATGTTCATGCTTCGTCTCCAGGGCCGTCGTGGTATTCGTTCCCCTCGGTGATGCGACGGGCAAAGGCGATGGGCAGCTTGTCGATGCGGCCCTCGCAGAAGTACCGGAGCACCTGATACCGGAAGCCCGCCGTGTCCACGAGGCGGTATTCGCCGCTAGCAAGCGTCATCGGCACCGGGTCTTGGAAGTACACCCGGAACATCTCCTTGCGCCACTCAGAACCGAACTCAAGCTCTGACGTTTCCTCCGACTGCTGGAAGTGCGCTTTGATCGTGTCTTGGGAGTTCCCGTTGATGTGGTTGCTCCATAAGCCGCGCCATACCGCCTTCGCCTCATTGGCCGTGCCCTTAACGTAGTCCGCCCGGAGCACCGTGGCGTAGTTGGAGGCAGCCGTGACGATGTTCAAGTCGAGGCAGAACACGGCGTAGGTCTCAACCCGTTGACGGTTGGTGACCTTCCAGATCGTCCAATAGGTTCCGTTCGCGTCGATGATGATCGAGCCAACCGGCGGCTGGGTGGGCGTGTACGATCTCGCCCACGTGAACTGCATCCCGTCCCGAGTCACTTTGGCACCAGATGGCTCAAGCTCCTTGATCGTCTTGGGTGTGGCCAAGACGGACGGCAACGCGGTGTCCGTGGTGTCCACGCGCAATGTAGCTGTCTTGCGGAAGTCGTTGCAAACGGACTCGAAGTCGTTGGTGATGTCGAAAACTACCATGTACCACCTCAGCCGTAAGCCACGTCCAGAAATTCTACCGGCTGGGACTGAGCAATCTCCTTGCGGATGGCAAGGATTCGCTTCTCAAGTACCTCCATGTACTGGTTCCAGTCCACCCGCTGCGAATCTACCAAATAGGTGACCTTCGGCCCATCCCTTGCCACCCGCAGCCGCTCCACCACGAGACTATTGTAGGTGTCCACGAGGTTGTCGCCGGTTAGGGCTGGCATGGCAACTTCGTCCGACGTGGTGTCGGTGATGCTGTCCTGGAGTTGGTACACCGTGCCGGTGATTGTCGTGATCCGGTAGTAGGCGGTGTAAGTCAGCCCGGCGGTAGGTGCGGTGAACGTGTACTCGTAGGTGCCCGTCGCCACCCACGTCATTGCCGTTCCGCCAGCCACAACCAGCGTTCCCGTGTCGTTGCGTTTGACGCCATAGACGCCTGCCGCATCCGACAGAACGAAACTCGTCACGTCCGTGGGGACGCCATTGACGTTGAAGACCTGACGAATGGTTACCGTGCTCATGCGTCACTCACTGAGATCGTTGTTCCACTGAGGGCAATGCTGTCGCCACCATAACCCGCTGGCGCCGGATCTGGGAGAGTGACCTCCTCGCCAGCCTGCTGCGGAGAACCGAGGGCCGCAATCGCATTCGGCAGCGTCGTGCCCGTGTCCTCTACGATTGCGGCTAGTTGCGTATCGAGGTTTGCGGTGGCCATTCCTAATGCCGCCCTGATCGTTGTTGCGTTCACGCCAGTACCCTCGTATTCTGTTCCTGTTGGGCCATACATCACGCCCCCATCTACCTCGTCTGTTGCCGGGTAGACTCCACTGAATGTTCCCTCCTTCGCCACGTTCAGGATCTTGTACGTCACTCCATCCTTGACGTTGCTCTCTCCGGGGTCCGTATTGCGGGCAGCCTCGTCGAACGTGCCGGTAATCTCGGTGCTCGCCACACCGTACATCTCAGGATTGACCACTACCGAGGGCGCCGGTAAAACCGGGAGAGCCGAGAATGCCGCCCGCCACGAGCCACCCCATACCGTACCCGCTGCGCTTTCGGGGGTGATCCGGCAATAGAGCTTGTCATCGGTGCTTGGGGCTGCACGGCTAGCGACCCATACATCGACGAGATCGTGCGTCAGGCCGGTAATCTCGACCCGGATAACCATTCCGCCAGGCGAGTAACGGAACAGATTGCTCCGCGCCTCCGCAGCGCTAACCGCGTAATGGTTCGATCCGTCGTGTTGGCCGATGGTCTCTAGCGTTCCGTCGCCGAACAGAATCGACGGATCGCCGTGATGAGACTGCAATGCCGCGGCAGACCACATTGATGGGTAGCAATTTCCAAGCGACAAGGCAACTGCCGCCGTAAATCGCGTTTTCACGTCCAAGAAGTTGGTGCCGAATCGGTATCGTGTGTAAAGCGTCCCGATCACGGTTGGGGTGCCGTCGTAGTCCACGTCGCTCGTGCGGTCGTAATCGAAGAGGCCAGATGTCCAGCCAACAACCGGCGTCCAATCTTCTTGGTCTTTCTTCCACGATGTGACGCAGTTGATCTCCTTGCACGAACTCGTCAAGGACTGATGGGCAACGCCACCCGCGAATTTCGGGGTGCTGCCGTCTGGAGCTACGGCGTAAGCGCACTCGAAAGACGATCCCACCTGATTGGTCAGGGTCATCGACGGAATCACGAATGACTCATCGTAGTCCGCGACACGGGTGCTGTCATAAGCGATGATGCAATTGATTCGCACGGTTGCGCTGTTGCCGGCCGCCCATTTCAACCGGATCGTGTCGCCAGTTGCTAGCGGCGTCGTGAGTGAAATGGTCGATTCGCTGCGATAGGTCGTCGTGCCGCCGTTCGTGTTCACCTGGCCGACCGTCACTTGTCCCGGCAGGCCAGCGTTAATCACCACGTCGGCCGTACCACCGCCCGACACCACGACTGACAGAATCGTGAGCCGATTCATTCCGTTCGCCGCTGCGGGCACGGTCCACTGGAGATAGCTGTTAACACTCGTCAGCGAGTAATACTTGGTGTTAGTCACAGCGTTCGTGGTATTGGCGACCGAGTTGGCAATGTTTGGCGTGTACGTGGCGAACCAACTCGGTCGCGGGATACCCTCGCGAATGTCCCAAATGGCGTACACATTGAAGACTTTGGCCATCCCGATCCGATAGGCGAGTGTCCCGTGCTCTGCCCGGAAGAACACGTACCACGTGGACTCGTTGGAGAAAGTGGCAGCGCACACTGGGGCGTAGATCGCGGCGTTTCCTCCTGTGTCCACGTCAGCGGGGAGCGTCCCAGCATCGCCGTCGCCACGGTACGCCGTGCTCTTGATGTCGCTGACAGCCGTAAACTGGGCCATCGTTCCACTCTTGAAGTGTCGCCCAGCCGTCGCTCGTGATTTGAACCGTCGAGCCATCAAGCGTCCTCCATGATGGTGTCAAGGAGGTCCATTTTGTCTCCAGCCTTCGCGATGGTCCCGGACGGGAACGTGGTGCCGCCGGCGTCTACGGCTACTGCCTTGGTCTTAATCGTGTCAATGTCCACCTTCTGGCTGCTGTTAATCGTCGTGTTCGTGAGGGCTAGGGTAGAAGCTGGGCTCGACACGTTCGACCAATCCACGCCATGGTTCTGGTCCGTCGAGTAGCGGGTGGTCTGGGTAACCGTGCCTCCGTGGGCGACGAATTCAGCGACAGTGTGCAAACCAGCCCCACCAGCAATCGTCGGGAAGTGACCACGAATCGTGATGGACCCGCCGACCGACGTATCCGAGATGACGACACGCCCCGCACCGTCGATGATGGCAGTGTTCGTGGACGCCATGCTGTTGAGTTGGATTCCACCACGCCAGTCCCGGAAGATGGCATCGACATTCGCGGCGAAGACAAACGTAGCTGTGTTCGACGAGCCGACCACCGTATCCGAACCGCGAATGATGATGTAGTCGTTCGACGCCGCGAAGGTCAATGTGCCCTTGAACCGGCAGTCAATGAAGTAGCCGTGGGCAATCGTGGCCGTTTCGATACCACAGTTAATGAACTCGGCACCATCTCCAGTAGACGTTCCCGAGATGGTGTAGGCGTCCTTGAAAAGGGCGTCCGCAATACTCTGCCCGTTGAGGTCGATTATCGCTGAACCAATGAATCGGTACTTGTCGCACGAGGCAGTCAGTTGAATCGACGTGCCAGGAAGCAGGTGGAAGGACTTGATGCCTACCGCAGACGCAATCGTCAGAGCATCGGCCCACGTCAAAACGGGCTTGTCGGCAGTCCCGTTGACATAGGGCGTCGTGCCAGCAATTCCACTCGTCGTATCGACCCATACCGAGCCGTCTGCATAACCGATGGTCTGCCCGAGGTTCTGTGCCTGAGCCACCAACTCGTCTACGTTGAGGCTCGTGACGTTCCCGGAGTTCGTGAACCGCAGGTAGATGACACCAGCGTTGGTGCCCGTGCCCGTGTGTGCCGAGAGTAGGGTGATGTCTCGGGTGATGTCCGTAGTCGTAGTCTGACCAGCGATGACAGACACCAAGTCCCATCCAGGTGTTCCCGTCCAGTTGTAGGCGTAGACGTTGACACTCTTTCCTGTCGCGGGAGCACCGACGAGCAGGTAGCCGTTGAACGTGACCTTGCTCGCGACACGCCCAGAACCGACCGAAAACTTGTAAACCCAGTCCACGGCGCTTCCGGCAGCGGTGATGACCTCATAGATACCGTTATCGGCCGTCGTCTTGAGGTACTCGGTGGTCGTGGGAACGGTGCCGACTTTCGTTACTCCGTTGAGAGGGTCGGTCTCCCCGCTGTCCGTCGTGCAAGCAAAGTTCAAGGCTGCCCCAGTACCCGAGCCAATCGCTCCGATAGCCGAGATGATATCCCCAGCCGTCTGGGCCGTACCAGCAACCTGCGCGACGTTCGTGGACTCGGGTGCAAACGTGGTTCCATTCCAGTAGCCTAGCATGGTCCCGAGGATGCCATCGCTGATTGCTGGCGATGCACCCGCTTGCAAGTACACGTCCACGTAGTACCAGCCCACCGTCGTCAGCGCTGCGGGCCAGTCGCCGACGTAGAAGTAGGACGAGGCGGGAGTCTCGGGCATTGCGATGTCGTAGTTGCCCCAGTTGGCTACGGTGAGCGTTTCCAGGGCCGATCCGTTCCAGTAGGTTCGTCCTGCGCTCGACCGGACGGTAGCATAGACCGTCGAGCCAGTCGCGGAGCTTCGCCAAGAGAGTTCACTTGCCATGATGGTTCACCTTGAGACGAGTGCTCCGAGACTTGGAATCGCTGGACCGCTCCAGCGTGGAATGAATCCGCGTGCTGCCGACCTACGCACCTGGGTAATATTCGGTCCTGCTACGCTCGGGATCGCGGTCGATTTCGGAACCAGCGGCGATAGCAGTGTCAATTTCAGACTGTAGTGACATTATTTCTTCTCTTCGATTCTCCCAACCGGGAGTGTAACGCTGGTTAACGATTGCAGCAGCGACTCCATAGGCGCTCGCGCGTCGCCCATGGCTGCCAGGATGTCCTCCGGTGCAAACCCCCTTGGGTGCGCATAGATCAATCTATGGATGTGCCGCGACTGTTCCCCGATGAGTGCAAGGATTCCAGCGGCGGCTTCCCCCGGAGTGGCCGATCCTCGCCGCCTTCGCACTCGCCTGAATCTCGCCATTGCTGTCTCCAGAAACAAAACGGGGGCCGGTCACGGGAGGAGCACGCGACCGACCCCCTCCCCCCAGGAGTATCGTTCAGGGCGGTGGCCCTTGCGATTCAATCAGATGTTACGTCCCACTGAGCGTCTCATCAGTGAAGTTGTTGCGGAGCCAGGCGCGCGGTTCCCAGATCGCGCACTTGCCCTTCTTGGTCGCCCGCCACTGCATGACGATGTCCTGCGAGAATTGGGCGTCGGTGTTGGGCGGTGCCATCTCGACCTGGAGCGGCCAGTTGACGCTGTACTTGAACGCCTTGGCGATGTCGCCGTAGAACCAAATCTGGCGGGCGAGTTCGGCGGTCGTGCTGTACTCGGCCACCATCTCGTCCTGGAGCAGTCGGCTGACGACGACATTGGACGGACTCAGTCCGATGGTTCCGACCGGGTTCATGCTGGTCGTGACGACCGCGCCGGTGGAGGTCAGCCCTTGCTGAGAAAGCTGCCAGATGTTCTGGGCTTCCAAGATACGCGGGATGTCGATCCGAAGCGTATGGCACGCCAGGATGAACGGCTTGCCGATCACAATGGGTCGCCCACGGTTCGGGTCGCGAATGTCCGAGAAGTATCGGTCGCAGGTCCGAATCGAGGTGTAGTCCACAAGAGGGTTCGCCGGGATATCGTTGACGAAGTTGTAGGGACGGCTGGGGTACGCGTACGACAACTGGTACGCCCCACTCCCGGCGCTCGCCTCCTGGAACAGATCCAGAGTAATGGGCGCCGAGTCGAAGCCGCGCTTCTCAACGAATCGCGTGACGTGGGCAGCCACCTGAGAACCGATCACGCAGCGGATGCACTCCCGCTCCTCGTTGTAGGCGAGGATGTCGCCGACATCGGCGGCGTTCTGCACCAACTGCCCGGTGCGGTCGAAGAAGATCGCTTCGCGGGTCAGCCCGATCCGGCGGGCACGCTTGACGGTCTTGGGCAGTTGGATGTACTGCTCCTTGAGGCCGGCAAACGGGATCGTCTGCTTTTCGAGCACGACGAGGTCGTCAT
>CAYVKG010000009.1:0-85406 GCA_964451955.1 uncultured Tepidisphaeraceae bacterium | reverse complement strand
CCTTCCCCCTCCACTTCGCAATCTCCCCCTCCCAACCCGCCACCACAATCACCGCCTTCATCACCCTCAGTCCATACCGCCCAACCTCCGCCACCTCCCCCTCTGTCTCTCTCCCATTCAACTGCACCACCCGAAGCCCCACCTCCCTCGCCACCCACACCACCCGCTCCACGCCCGCATCCACAAATACCCCCACCGGCGTCACGAAGGGCCCCAATACCCCCACAATCTCCCTCGCCCGCTCCAACTCAATGTTCCGTTTCGCCGGCGGATGAAATATCATCCCCACCGCATCCGCCCCAGCCTCGCACGCGCAAATCGCGTCCTCCACCCGCATCACCCCGCATATCTTCACCCGCGTCCTATGCATGCCCCCATCCTAAATACCTCTCCGCCTCCTTTCCATCACTCCTGCTCCACTAAGCCACCCCATCGCCCGCCGCCTCCTTCCCCCGCCCCCGCCTCCTCGCGGGCCAAGGCAGGCAGGGGGCTTCACGCCCGGCCCTCAATCACCCACCCCCGTCACCCTCCACCACCGCCCCAACAACCGCTCGCAACCTCGCCAACACCCGTCCACTTCCGCCACCTCCCTCCCGACTCCCGACGACCATTCCCCCTCGCGGCACCCAAATAGCAACCTTCTACTAAATCCAGCGCTGCGCCATCGGTAAAAATAAAAAAATCTTCTCTCCACTTCCCTAGGAAATCCTCACTTCTCCCATTTCGCGCTGCGCCAAACCCGCCATTCCCGCGCAAACGCGCCCCTATATAGAGGAGGATTGTTATGCGCATGACCGTGGCCCACCCTTCCCACCGCCTTCTTCTCCCGCGTACTCGCGGGCCAGGCCAGGGAGGGGACTTCGCGCTCGGACCTCAATCACTTGCCCTCCCTTCCGTCCATTCCCTCCCGGCCCCTTTACCTTCCTACCCCGTCCCTTCACGTCGCTTTCGGTCGGTTTTTGTCGCTTTTCGTCGCTTTTCGTCGCTTTCTGCCGCTTCTCAAACGCCTCTAGCTCTGGTTAACCAACGACAAACTAATAACTTGAGACAAAGACCCACTCTATCCCTCGTTCCCCGCCCCTTCCTCCCGCTCCGACCTCGAATCCCGCTCACCCCACCCCACACCCCGCCCCCAAGTACCCCACATTCGTCCCCGCCTCACATCACCTCACGACGCTCCGTGATCTCCAGCCAATTCCCCGATGGGTCCATCAGCACCAGACACTCCGACCCAGGTATCAACCCCCTCTGCCGCGTGTATTCGATCCCCGCCTCCACCAGCTTCAACTCCAACTCCGCCAGCGACCCCACCTCAATCTGCGCCGGCCGATATACCTCCCGCACAATCAGCCCCTCCACCAACGCAAAGCACAGCCGATACGTCTCCGACTGGTATACCAGCCCAGCCTCACTCCGATCCCTCACAAATCCCAGCAGCCCCACATACAGCTTGTCCATCGCCTCCTCGCAACCCGCACGTCCCGGCAACCCCACATCCGCTACCGCGATCAGACGCACCGGCAACGGCTCCGGCATCTTCGGCCGCTTGTCCTTCGCCGTTGCCTCCACCGAGCCACCCTTGGCCTCAACCTCTATGCGCTCAGACTCCGACATGATTGCCGCTTACCTTAACGTCCCCGACGCCCACAGAACAGGGCACACCATGCCCTCGCCATCTCCCCAACCGCACCTCACAAATCCTGCAAACTTTGCAGCCCCCTCAACGCCCGCATTACTAAGAGTTTATATGAAGGTAAGCGCCCGACGAGCCATCGGCTAAAACCGCTGGTGCTACAATCCGACCCGATTGTGCCTCCATCGTCCGAACACGCGACAATTGAAGGAAAATATCATGAACCGTACCCCTTGCCTACTCTCTGTGATCGCCATCGCCCTCTACGCTTCTTCCGCTGTCGTCCTCGCCGCCGATACCAAAGATGCCGCCGCAAAGGGACAGGCCGTTGTCGATCGCGCTATCGCCTACCTCAAATCCTCCCAAAAACCCGATGGCTCCTGGCAGGCTGAACGCGTTCCACCGGCCGTCACCGCCATCGCCCTCCGCGCCATCGTCCAAAATCCCAATTACTCCCTCAAATCCGACTTCGTCAAAAAAGGCTACGACAAACTCCTCACCTATCAGTGGGCCGACGGCGGAATCTACAAAGATATGCTCGCCAACTACAACACCGCCATCGCGATCAGCGCCCTCGCCGCCGTTGACGAACCGGCTTTCAAACCCCACCTCGATAAGGCCGTCGCATACCTCAAAAGCCTCCAGTGGACCGATACCATCGCCGCCGGACCAAAAGGCGAAAAACAAATCGACATCAACAACCCCTGGTATGGCGGCGCAGGTTATGGCACCCACTCCCGACCCGATGGCTCCAATACCCAACTCATGATCGAGGCCCTCCACGATGCCGGCCTCAACCAGGACGACCCCGCCTTCAAAGCCGCCCTCAAGTTCGTCAGCCGCATGCAGAATCTCTCCGAAACCAACGACCAGAAATGGGCCGGTAACGACGGCGGCGCCGTCTACACCCCTGCCAACAACGGCGAGTCCGCCGCCGGCGAGTACACCGGCGCCGACGGAAAACGCATGCTCCGATCCTATGGCTCCATGACCTACGCCATGCTCAAAAGCTACATCTATTGCGGCCTCACCAAGGACGACCCCCGCGTCAAGGCCGCCTGGAATTGGATCTCCAATAACTGGACCCTCGATGAAAACCCCGGCATGCGCGCCGGCGACCCCGGTAACGCCCAATATGGCCTCTTCTACTACTACATCACCCTCGCACGTGCCCTCCATGCCTATGGCCAACCCATCATCACCGACCCCCAAGGCAATAAACATGATTGGCGCGTCGAACTGATCGATAAACTCGCTTCCCTCCAAAAGGACAATGGCAGCTTCGTCGGCGACAAAAAGTGGATGGAAGATAACCCCGACATCGCTACGGGCTTCGCTACCCTCGCCGTCGAAGAGGCCCTCAAAGACCTCAAAATCAGACCTTGAGAAATATCGCAAACTTGCCCTCACTGGCCCCCCCAAACCCGTCCGCACGTCCCATAAGACCCCGCAACCTCACCTGTCATCCGCTATGCGCTCCCCCACACTGCCGCGACGCATCCGCATCCCAGTTAAGGCACCCTCAGTACGCGACGATGAAGTGACTGGAGCCCCAAACGGCCGCTCCTCACATGACAGCGTCGCTCACACAACTCCCTCCGGGCGCACAGCCAGGGCCCGCGGATCAGGACAACTCCGTTCCCTCCGTCTGGCAACGTTACCTTGGCCTCCAAGGGAAACTCATCCTCAGCTTCTGCCTCCTCCTCCTCCTCGCGCTCGCCGTCGCCTGCTTCCTCTTCGTCAGACAGAGCCGCGAAGCCCTCTCCGATATCCTCGGCGAACAGGCCCGACAACTCGCCCATACCCTCGCGCTCGCCGCCGAAACACCCTATGAACTCAATAACGTCCCCGAACTCCACCGCCTCGGCCGTGACCTCCTCCGAAGCCGCAATATCGTCCTCGTCGCCTTCCATAACCCCGCCGGCCAAACACTCGCCGTCGCCTGCCGCGATCCCGACTACGGCAGCCATGGATCACGGGACCTGGCCCAATTCACCACCAACACCCAACGCCTCATGCAGGTCTCCCGCCGACAACTGCCAACCCTCGGCTCGTTCCTCCAACTGACCGCCCCAGTCCTGGAAGTCTACGGAAAACATGACCCGCGATCCTCACCCGCCTCCTCCAACCCGACGCCCGTCGCCGACGCCACAACCTCCCGATTGCTCGGTTTCGTCACCGTCGGCGTCTCCCAGAACGCCGAAGAAGCCAGCCTGCAACGCGTCAGCTTCCTTGGCGTCGCCATGGGCGTCCTCATCTTCCTGGCATGCCTGCCCCTCGCTTCCGGCCTGGTGCACCGCATCTTCCTGCCTATCCGCCAACTCGTCGAGGCGACCAACCGCATCGCCGGCGGCGACTACGAGGCCCGCGTCGCCACCAACCGACCCGACGAGATTGGAATGCTCGCAAGGTCCTTCAACGAAATGGCCAGACGCATCCGCCAGAACCAGATTGACTTGCAGGTCGCCAACAGCAATCTCGCCGAGGCCAACCGCAGTCTCGAAGAAAAGGTCCGCCGAAGGACTTCCGAACTGGAGTCCATGAACAAACGACTATCCTCCGAAATGGCCGAAAAGGAGGATTTCCTCCGCGCCGTCTCCCACGACCTGAACGCGCCCCTTCGCAACATCGGCGGCATGGCCACCATGCTGCTCATGAAGAACCGCGCGAAGTTCGACGAAGACATCATTCATCGTCTCGAGCGCATCCAGAAGAACGTCGAGATTGAGACGAATCTCATTGGGGAGTTGTTGGAACTGTCAAGGATCAGGACGCGGCGGCAGAAAATGGAGATGGTCGACCTCGACGCGATGGTGCGAGAGGTCGGGGGGATGTTTGAGAGCGACCTGAGGCAAAGACGCATCTCGCTGGAGATCGAGGGCCCGCTGCCGTCGATTTGCTGTGAGAAGTCCCGGATGCGGCAGGTGTTTCAGAACCTGATTGACAATGCAATCAAGTACATGGGCGAGGGACCCACTCGCCGGATCCGGATTGGATGTTTCACAAGCGGGAATCAGGTCGAATTCAGTGTGAAAGACACGGGGATTGGCATAGACAAAGAGGATCTGCCGAAAGTCTTCTACGTGTTTCGCCGAGGAAGGAATTCGGCGGAGATGAATGTTGGCGGGAAGGGCGTGGGTTTGGCGAGCGTCAAGAGCATTGTGGAGACGCACGGGGGGCGGATCTGGGTTGAGAGCGAGTTGGGCAAAGGCAGCACGTTTCGCTTTACGATGCCGGCCAATGCCCGGCAGGCATCCGAGGAAAACAAGGAAGGGTCCTGTGCGGACGCCGCATCGGTGGCGGACGCTGCTTGAGGGGGACTGGAGCGGAGAATGTTGAGTATTCCGGAGTTACAGGAGTGCAGAGTCATGCCGAAAGCTGGCGAGCCGATAACGATTCTGCTGGTTGACGACGACCCAGACTGCCGGCTGCTGATCAAGGAGGCGATATCCGAATGCAAGATCGCCAACCACATTCATGAGGCGGCGAACGGGCGGGATGCGTTGGATTTCGTATTTCAGCGGGGCAAATTCGATGGCGCGCCGCGGCCGGGCCTGATTTACCTGGACATTGAGATGCCGGGGATGTCCGGGCTGGAGGTTTTGACGACGATCAAGAGTTCGCCGGAACATCGGCAGATCCCGGTCGTGATGATGACGGGCGTATGCGACGAGGCGCAGATGGAATTGGCGGCGCGGAACGGGGCCAACAGCTACACGATCAAGCCTGCCAATGCGGAGCAGTTCTTGAAGACGGTCTTGGCGAGTACGAATTACTGGATGATGATTCACCAATATCCGCAGCACCACCTGGCGGCAGCGGAGTGTCGTCGCTAGCGGGAGCGGAAGCAGCGGGTAAACAGGTGATGGCAAACTGGAGAATCGAAATGGACTGCAGCGAAGAGAGACGTTTGCCTGAGGGTGCAAGATATCGTAGTTCATCGGTAGGGACGGAGCATTCCGGTTGGAGCTTATAGGCGAAGGGTCGGGCCAGTGGAGAAGCTTAAATTACTCATTATCGAGGACGACGCGGATCAGTTGGATCTGATGCGTGAGACGTTGGAGGACCACTTCGGCAGGGGGACCGTTGTGGGCGTGCAATCGCGGAAGGAGGCGATGGCGCAGGATGTGGGGGCATTTGATCTGATTTTGTGCGATTACAATCTGCCGGATGGCAGCGGCATGGAAGTGCTGGCCGAGATTGCCTCGCGATGTGACACGCCGGTGCTGATGGTGACCGGGGAGAACGTCGGGACGATTGCGGCCGAGGCGGTGCGGAGGGGCGCGAGCGATTACGTGGTGAAGTTTGGGGAGTATCTTCTGACGATCCCGCTGGTGGTGGAGAAGAATCTGACGCTGGCGAAGATCAAGCGGGAGAACGAGTCGCTGCGGAAGGAACTGGAGGCGGCGGCGTTGGCGTTGCGTGAGCGGAACGTTCAGTTGCAGGAGTCGCTGAAGCGAGTGGAGGAGATGGCGGCGACCGATCCATTGACGGGGCTGTACAATCGTCGGCACTTCAGTCATTTGCTGGATCAGTTGTTCGCGGAAGCTCAGCGGTACGAGAAGGACCTGTCGTGCGTGATGATTGATCTGGACGGGTACAAGAAGATCAATGACACACACGGTCACCAGGTGGGGGATCAGATTTTGGTGCTGGCGGGGAAAGTGATCAAGGCGAATTTGCGTCGAATGGACGTTGCGGCACGGTACGGCGGGGATGAGTTTGTGTTGCTGCTTCCGCACGCGGACCGAACCGAGGCGGTCGGTGTGGTGGGGCGCATTCGGGAGCAATTTTGCGCCGCGACGATGTCGCTTTTGCGGAGCGCGAATGGGATTGGCATGTCGGCGGGTGTTGCGTCGTTGAGGAAGCAGCTGCCGCCGCACGCGGACCAGTTGGTTGCGATGGCGGACGCGTCGCTGTACAAGGCGAAGGAAGCGGGTCGCAACCGGACGATCGGCGCCGAAGACGCGATGCCGGAGGCCAAGGTGGCGTAGTTGCAACACGATTGAGTGAAATGGAGGCCCACGGGCAAGTGCCCGCGGGCCTTTTGCATGCGCGGTGGGCGTGATGCAGGGGCGTTGGCGGGGCCGTTTTGATACACTGGAGAGGATGGTCGGAACAACGTCCGGGCGCGGCGGGACTGGAGGAGTCATGAGGAGCATTCTGGCATGGTCGGGAGTGCTGTTCTGGGTGGTGATGGCAGGCGGGTGCGCGAGCCGGCAAAAGCCGGTGATGGTGGGGGCGGAAGGGGGGGCGATGAACGTTGGGCCGTTTGGGCAGGTGATGCGATGGGAGGGAGATGGGCGGGATTTCGGGATATTCTGGGAGGATCAGCGGGACATTGCACGCGTGGTGGTGCGATTTGCGGAGGGGGTGAAAGCGCCGGCGGCGGAGGATTTGCGGGTGGAGTACTGGCAGTCGGGTTGGCCGCACCGGCGGATACCGCGGGATGAGCCGTCGGGTTCGGGAAGTTCGGGGTGGTTGGATGTGGGGGATTGGTACAAGGGAAAGTGGAAGGCGGCGGACGCGAAGGTGGAGGCGTTGGGGAACGGATATGCTTGGACGTTTGCGCCGGTCAATGCGAAGGAGTTCAAGGATGTTGGCGGATTTGACGCGGCGTATCGAACGACGATGAAGGTCAGGCTTGTGGGCAAGGCAGTGCTGCCGGCGATTGAATCGTTCGAGGCCTATACCGATTCGGTTCTTCGGACGATGGAATTCGAGGTGCAGTGGACAATTCCGGGTCGGCAACATGGGCATGACAAGAAGATCGAGGTGTTCAATGGTCAATTGACGGCGGCGACGGCGACAGGGAGAGACTGGATGTTGGGGCGGGTGTTGTACGCGGAGCCGAAGGGGTACAACTCGTTTGACGAGACGATTGTGACGGTTCGGGCGGGGGAGGACACGTTTTCTTTTGCGGCAAGGGATCTGATCAAGTGGGGGCATATTTTTCTACCGGATTTCGGGGTGTTGGTGAGGCGGGCGGGGTCTGCGGTGACTTATGTGGGGGCGGAGAAACAGTGGCAGGCGAACCGGCGTGACGAGAACAAGATGGACTTGTATTCGCGGGTGAGCGTGATGCCGGAGCAGACCTTGACGCGGGCGTGGGCGGACACGCCGGCCAAGAAGCCGCAGTATATCCCGTTGAGTTTTGAGGGGACGCGGCAGCATTTCCGGTCGGACGCGAATGGGGATGTGGTGTGCAACAAGAACTGGATTTCGCGGATCCAGGGGAAGGACACGGCGTTGTGCAAGTGGGAGGGAGACGAGATACGGTACAGCTTTGGGCTGCCGAAGTCGGGGACGGTGAAGCGGGAACTGGTGGACCGATGCCTGCCGATCATCGTCAATGTTTGGGAGGAGGGCGGAGTGAGGTATCGGCAGGTGGCGTTTGTGATGCCACTGAGCGGCGTGCCAGAGGCGGGGCAGCGGGTACAGGCGGATGATCCGATGGTGTTGTTGGTGCGGATCATGATGGAACGTATGGGGAGCGAGAACGCGGGAGCGAATCTGGCGTTTGGGGCAAGGCACGGGAAGGCCGAGAGTCTGAAGCGGACGGGGGCGGATGTTATCACGGCAAGCGACGGGCGGTTGACGAGAGCGTTGGCGAAATCGGAAGATCCGCCCGGCTCATACGCGGTGGAGGATGCGGACGGGAAGGTGAGGTATCAGGCCACACTGACGGCGGACGAGCCAAAGCGCACGGTGGACCTGTTGATCCCGTTCGTGACGCTGGAACGAGAGGAGGATGTGCAGCGGTTGCGTTCAATCGGTTTTGAGGATGCGCTGCGGAGTGTGCAGGAGTATTGGCGATCGCGGATATCGGCCGGGACGCGCATCCTGACGCCGGAGATCATGGTTGATGACTTCTATAAGGCGGACGTGTCGCATCTGCTGATCAATACGGAGAGGGAGGTGGGTGGGGACGCGTACATGGCGAAAGTGGGGACGTTTCATTATGGAGTGTATTCGAACGAATCGACGATGATGATCAGCGACCTGGACCGGCGGGGGTATCACGATGTGGCGGAGCGGGCGCTGGAGACGTTTCTGAAGTATCAGGGGACGGTGAAGCTGCCGGGGGACTATTTGAGCAGGGAGGGGATGTTCTACGGGGCGAGGGGCTATGAGCATGGCGGGTATAACCAGCATCATGGGTGGGTTTTGTGGTGCATGGGCGAGCACTACTGGTATACGAGGGATGCGAAGTGGATTGAGCACGCGGCGCCGGGGTTGGTGAAGGCTTGCGATTGGATTATTCGGGAGCGGAAGAGGACGATAGAAGAGGCCAAGCGCACGCCGTTGCGTGCGATTGAGAAGGGGTTGCTTCCGCCGGGGAGTTTGGAGGACATCGGCGATTGGCGGGTTTGGCTGTCGAACAACAATTTCAGCTGGTGGGGTATGGACAATGCAGCCAGGGCGCTTGAGGCGGCGGGGCATCCGGAGGGGAGGCGGCTGGTGAGAGAGGCTAAGGAATATCATAAGGACATGATGGCGGCGTTTACGGAGGCGATGCGGCGGTCGCCGGTGGTGAGGTTGAGAGACGGAAGTTGGGTGCCGAAGGTGCCGTCGGATGTGCATCGGCGTGGGCGGTCGTTTGGGTGGATTACGGAGACGCTGGAGGGGGCGATTTACCTGATTCGCACGGGGGCGGTGGATGCAAACAGCGCGCTGGCGACGTGGATTATCAAGGATTACGAGGACAATCTGTATTTGTCGGAGCAGTACGGATACAAGCTGGCGGACAGCGAGTTTGAGCGGCGGTGGTTCAGCCATGGCGGGGTGTCGCAGCAGGCGTTTTTGTTGCAGAATCCGATGGCGTATTTGCTGCGGGATGAGGCGAAGCATTATGTGAGGGCGTTTTTTAACGCGTTTGCGGTGAGTTACTTCCCGGACACGCGGATGATGACGGAGCACGCGTTGCCGAACATTGGGGATTGGCGTGGGGATCATTACAAGTCATCGGACGAGTCGAATGCGACGTATTTCTTGAGGTTGATGTTTGTGGAGGAGAGGGGGGAGGAGTTGTGGCTGGGGGCGGCGGTGCCGAGGTATTGGTTGGCGGATGGGAAGAAGGTGGGGATAGCGAATGCGAGGACGTATTTCGGGCCGATGTCGATGGAGATGGTGTCGGAGGTTGGGCGGGGCGTGATCCGGATGGAGATAGACCCGCCGACGCGTAATGGGCCGAAGGTGATTCGGGCGCGGTTTCGGCACCCGGGGGGAAAGAGGATGGTGGGTTGTGAGGTGAACGGGAAGAGGTATGAGAAGTTTGATCCGGAGAAGGAATGGGTGGAGCTGAGGGGGATGAGTGGGAAGACGGAGGTGGTGGTTCATTACTGAAGCGTCAGGCAGGGGGCGCACGGAGGGCACAGAGGCTGCGCGGAGCGTCTCTGTGTTCTGTGTTTTTGTAACGGACCTGTAACGAATGGGGGTGGGGGAGGAACTTCGGATGCGGAGGTGGTTCAAACGAGGAAGTTGTGAAATTAAAGGAGATGTTTCATGAAATGGATCAGCACGTGGATCGTGGTGGCGGTATTGGCCATGGTTTCGATCGCCCGGGCGGCGGAGAAGGAGGAGTCGCGGACGATCGGTACGAGCGGCGAAGCGGTGGTGTATGTTGCGCCGGACGAGGCGGCGCTGAGTGTTGGGATAGAGACGTTTGACGCGCAGCTTGACCGGGCGAAGGCGGCGAATGATCAGGCGGCGCAGCGGTTGCTGGTGGCGATCAAGGAGATGAAGATCGAGGAGAGACACATCCAGACGGCGAATCTGGAGATTGAGGTGCGATACAAGGACGGATCGCGGCCATCGTTTGGGATTGACGGGTACTATGCCAGGCGGGCGTACTCGATCACATTGAAGGATGTGAAGCAGTTTGAAAAGCTGGTGGATACATGTCTAAAGAACGGGGCGAACCGGCTGATGGGTTTTGAGTACCGGTCGAAGGAGCTGCGGAAGCATCGTGATGAGGCCAGGGCGATGGCGATCAAGGCGGCGAAGGAGAAGGCGGTGGCGCTGGCGGGCGAACTGGGATGCAAGGTGGGGTCGCCTCGGCAGATTCACGAGGGTAGTTTCGGGTACATAGGGGCGGGCTCGTCGTGGGGGTGGAACCGGGCGAACGTATTTGCGCAGAATGCGGCTCAGTATGGGGAGGGCGGCGGGGAGGGTGGGGAGACGATGCCGATGGGTCAGATCGGGATTCGGGCGAATGTGAGCGTGACGTTTGACCTGGTGGTGCCGTAGGGGCTGGCGGGTCCGATAATGTGGTGGATATTGGCACCGGGGGCGGGGTTTTCTCGCCCTCGGGTGTCAATATGCAGGTGAACGGTCGCTCGTGCCGATAAACGACGAGGACGTAACGGAGCGAGAGGACTCTTGAGCCAGAATCCATCGGCACCGCAGGCACTGGAACAGGCGCTGACGCAGCAGGTCGGGGAGATGCAGCGTCAGCTTGATGCGTTGCAGGGGCAGCTGATGGAGTCGCAGCGCTTGGCGACGATTGGCACCATTGCGGCGGTGATCGCGCACGAGTTCAACAACCTGCTGACGCCGATCGTCAGTTACTGCCAGTATGCATTGCAGAGTGCGCAGGGGGGGACGCCGGACATGGAATTGATAATCAAGGCGTTGACAAAGTCATTTCAAAGCGCGGACAAGGCGGGTCGGATTTGCCAGTCGATGCTGGGTTTGGCGCGTGGGCAGTCGGTATTTGGCAGCGTGTCGGTGCAGAAGCTGGTGGATGAGACGTTGCTGGTGATGGCGCGTGATCCGAAGAAGGACGGCATCGCGCTTCGGGTGCAGGTGCAGCCTGACCTGATGGTGTATGGCGATGCGGTGCAGTTGGAGCAGGTTTTGCTGAACCTGATGATCAATGCTCGTCAGGCGATGCTGGGCAAGGGGGGGGCACTGACAATCAAGGCGGGCCAAGTTGAGGGGGCTGGCGAGGTGAAGCTTCAGGTGATCGACAGCGGTCCGGGAATAGCGGAGAAGCACTTGCCGCGGATTTTCGAACCATTTTTCACGACGAAGGGTACGACGCGGAAGGGAGAGGCGAAAGGGACGGGGCTTGGTTTGGCGATCTGTAAGGAGATCATCGAACATCACAGGGGACGGATCGAAGTGACTTCGGAATTGGGGAAGGGGACGACTTTCAGCATTTATCTGCCCGCGGGGCAATAGCATTTCGCGAGAGGTCAATTGAGGGGAATGCAGGGGAGGGGCTGGGTCCAGGCCTGTTTGAGCTGACCGGGGTAGGTCGGGTTTTTCTTGGGCTTGCTGGATGTGACGACGGCGCGGACGTAGAGCTCTTTTTCGGTGAAGTTATAGGTTGGCCGGGTTCCGTGGACGGTAGCGAGGATCTTGCCGATGTGGGCGGGGTTGATGGCACCCGGGTAGCCGAACTTGGCGACGCGGTCTGGGTCATAGAGTGTGCCGATGAACTGGGTGGTGAAGACGGCGTTGTGGTCGGGCTCGATTTCGAGTTTGACGCCGATCGGGCCGACTCGGATCTTGCGGATGTTGACGCCGCTCGAGAAGTAGAAATCGCCGCGGTTCATGGCGGAGATGAGGGATTCGGGCGAGAGCGTTTTTGCGCGGACCATGATCCAGCCGCGTCCTGGGGCCATGCGGTGGATGCCGGTGTCGCCATACTCATGGGCATCGTCGGCGGCAGTGCCCCAGATCGGGGGGCGTTTGAGGAAAGCGAGCCGGATGGTGTTGGCGATGTCCCAGAGGCGTTCGACTGGGGGATGGCGATCATCACCGAGGTGGTTGACCGATGGATCGCCGCTGTAGACTTCGACGAATCTGGCATTGCTTCGCGCCAAGTCGTCGGGGTTGATGCCGTATTTCCAATTGGGGTGGTTGACGACGGCGAGGGCTGGGCGGTGGAGCGATTCGGCCTGTTGTTGAACGGCCAGAAGATTGTTGTTGATGGTCTGGACGACCGTTGCGCCGTGTTGGGGCGGGATGACGGCAGCCAGGTTGATGGCGTTGACGTGAACGGGTTTCTTTCCGCAGTCATCGGTGATCTCTTCGGCGGCAATGAGGATGAATCTTCCCGGCTGCTCAAGGTGAGGGCGGATTTCGTCGAGGGTGCTGAGTTTGACCTGCCGGATGCCGGTACCGGGTTGCAATCGCTGTTGCAGGCGGCGCGGGAGCTTGTCGGGATCGGTGGTCATGCCGTCGGCGACGTTCTGGCGGAAGTCTTCGTCGAGATCTCGCCATCGCTCGCCTTGGGCGATGCGGTTGTGTTCGGTCATGGCGAGGAAGTTGAAGCCGCGTTGGCGATACCATTCGGCGACGACTTCGGGGAATTCATCGCCATCGCTCCAGAGGGAATGGACGTGGGTTGCGCCTTTGAACCATTGTGTTGCGTTGTCTGACGGGGTGCTGCATCCGGTCAAGATCGCGGCTGTTGCGAGCAACAGGGCGGTCAGGTTTAGCGGTCGATTTGGCATGAATTCTCCGGCGACGAGAGGCGGTTAGTCTGGCATGCGGCAAGCGCCCAGCATTCAGAGTTTCAGGGAGGGGGGTGGCTGCGTCAAGCGGGCGATTGTGGTGTGGGGGGGGAGTTATCGGACGCGATCAAGCGGAGGTGATGATTATGCCGATGATAGAGGCGTTTACGGAAGGAGGCTTCGTGGCTGTAACGGTGGATCGCGAGCCATTAGCCGTGAAGGAGCTGGGCTTGAACACGGTGGGGCAAGTGCTGGCCCATTTGCAGAAGGCGAATCGGCTGGTGGTGCAGGTGTTGATTGACGGCCAGGAGCCGGAACCGGGTGAACTGAGCGTGTTTCGCCGGACGGAGTTGAATGGGCATAGCGTGTTCATTGAGACGGCGGATCCGCGAACGCTGGCGTTGCAGGTGCTGGACGAGGTGACGGCCCAGATTGAGGAGGCGGGTCCGCTGAAAGATGAGGCGGCGGAGTTGTTGCAGCAGAACCAGATGGGCAAGGCGATGGAGAAGCTGGGCGGTTGTCTGCGGAGTTGGCAGAACGCGCGGGATTCGATCGCCAAGACGGCGGAACTGTTGCGGTTTGATCCCGGGTCGATTTGCGTGGAAGGCGTGGCGTTGGAGGCGATTCTCGCGGGATTTGCCGAGAAGTTGCGGGCGATTAAGGGTGCTCTGGAGCAGCGGGATTACGTGCTTCTGAGCGACATCCTGATGTATGAGACGGCCGACATGCAGCGGCACTGGGCGGCCGCGGTCGAAGCGATGAGGGGTCTGGTGAAGAACGGCGCATGAAGCAACCGGCGACGAAGGGACTGGGCCGGTGTGGTTTTCGGTCGCTCCAAGTAGAATGGGGGCATGGTGACCGAGGATCTACAGGACGTGTGCGAGCAGGGGCAATGGCAGCTGAGCGGGGGTGAATATGCTGCCGCGGAGCGTACACTATCCATGGCGGAGGAGAGGGCGTGGAAGTGCCGTGATTATGACACATTGTCGCGGCTATATATGCCATTGCAGGAGGCAAGGCGGCAAAGGCGCCAGAGATGTATGGAGGGGGTGGTGCGTCTGGATCTGATTGCGGAGGGGGCGGAGGATCGAATCGAAGGTTGGCGGGTAGTTGAGCGGTATCCGATGGGTCAGCTGTTGGTGGGGGGGTGGGGCTCGATAGAGCCGGCGCTGGAGGTGCGCCGACTGGCGGCGGAGCATGGTCTTTATGTGGAGGTGTTTTTGGGCGCGGCCTACCCGACACCGGATGGCCGGGTGGTGGCGGTAGTGCCGGAGGCGGATGCGGTGGCGCCAGGTGTCGAAGGGCAGACGGCCGAGCGTTTGCTGAGGGACTTGTCGATGGGCAGTCTGTTGCTGCGCGAGCGGGAGATTCCGCGAGGGGACCGGAAGGGGTGTGAGGCGGCAAGTGCTCAGGCGATGGCGATGTGGGAGCGACTGCATGCGCCGTTTTTGAACGCGGCGGAGGGAGAAGAGGACCCGATTCTGAAGATGGAGGGATATCGCCGGGCGATTCGGGTGGATTACGGGTGTGAATTGGCGCATCAGCGCTTGGCGGCGGTGGCGAGGGAGTTGGCCAGAGGCGGCTGACAAGTGGCGGCGGGCTATGCATGAGGGCGCGCATGCCGGAGTGTCTGCAGTCCGGTCATGGCGGCTGTGGAGCGATTGGCGAGTTCTGTGGGGTCGATGGTGATCCATTCCGCATAGTCGCATTGATCGAGAGCGGCGAGCAACTCGGGCCAGTTCGTCGTGCCTTGACCGACCGGGGCGGGTCGGGTGCGGCGGTCTGTGCCGAGGACGGCGTCACGCGCGAGGACATGACGAACGAGGGGCCCGAACCGTGAGAGAACTTGATCGAGGTTCCAGTGATCGCGGAGGAGGGCGACGGGGTCGAGATCGAGGGAAAACCAGGGGCAGTCAGCGGCCATAATGGCGCGGTGGATCGCGGCGAAGCTGGAGAGCTCGCTGCGGAAGGCGACGGAGACGCCGTAGCGGTCGGCGCGTTTGCCGAGGTCGATGAGGGCGTCGTCGACCTGTGATGCCGCAGTGGCGTCGAAGGGGGCCGAGGGCACGGAAGGCGCGGGTGTTGCGGCGAGGGCCGATTCTGGAAGGATGATGGATCCTGCTTGCTCTTGGGTGATGGTGGGTTTGGCTTGAGGGGGAGCGGGTGGTTCGGGGAGGGGTCCCAGATCGATGCAGAGGAGTCGGCAGTGGACGGCGGCGGCGGACTGCATGGCGCGATCGATCCTGGCCAGCACGCGATCGACGTCAGCACTGGCGGAGATGCCCTTGGCGCCGATGTCGAGGCGCAGGCCGACCAATTGCTGGTCTTGGGCGGCGAGCGTGTGCCGAAAATCGCGAAGACCCGAGGTGCTGAGATCGGGGAGGGCCAGTTGGGGGCTGTAAGCGTCGTAGAGCAGGCCCGAGAAGCCGGCGCCCCGAGCCAGGCGGGGTGCTTCGCGGGGATTGTCGGTGAGAGCATTGGCGAGGATTGAGAGGCGGAGGGTGTTGGTGCTCATGGTGATTGTGCCGTGGTTTCTGGCCCGATGATTCTATCGGATGTCAAGTCGATCGAGAATGTCCAGGTACATCGGCGAGATGTCTCCGATGGGAGAGCGACGGTCGACGGGGAATCTGCGATTGATGGCGTGGAGGTGGTGGACGGGCCAGGTGCCGAGGTGTTTACCCCAGACGGCGCTGGCAATGGAGACCATGGAGTCGTTGTCCCCTTCGTGACGGCGGACGATGCGGAAGCCCAATTGGAGGGGTAGGGGGACGCGGCTGGGGGGGCAGGCGGCGGAGATGGAGCAGTAGCGGACTTGGGGCGAGTCGGGAGTCTGATCATTGAAGTGTTTGGCCGCGTCGATGGTGAGGTCGTTGGCGGCATCGACATCCAGGCCGAGTTGAGCGAGCAGTGGGAGGCCGATTCGTTTCATCGGGGCGTTGTGGACCCAGAAATCGGCCAGGGAGCTGCCGCGATGGGGCGTGGCGATGGTTACGAGAGTGGAGATGTGTTGGGCGAGGCCGAGGTGGGCGATCATGTAGCGGGCATCGAGACCACCCATGGAGTGGGCGATGATGATGGCGCGAGGGGTACGGGGGCCGAGGCTGGCCAGGAAGGGGAGGATGGCGTTTTTGGCTTGTTGAGCTCGTCGGCAGATGGAGGCGGTGGGGTGGACTGGGGGCGTGAGGACTGCGTGGCCGCGAGCGGCGATGGCTTTGGCGATTCCGGCGAAGTAATTGAGCGTGACGGGGCCGAGTTTGATGCGGTCGTAGCCGAAGATTCCGTGGAGGAGGATGACAGGCGGGAGGTTGGATGGGTGCATGTTACGCACGATGCCCAATCTCGCAGATTTTGAACAAGAGGCAAGTCTGGGATTGCACGTCGATAGGATTGTCGCTGTTTGCAAGTGCTGTAAGTGAGGCGGCGTCATGAGGATATGTTTGTGGCGGAGTCGGACGGATCGGATACGGGGGCATAATGGAAGTTGTGTTGGCAACGAGCGCGCGGGCCTGTACATTACCTCCAATTTTGAACTGAAAGACGCACTCGATGCCGCGACGCAGCGATATCCACACGATTCTGATTATTGGTTCTGGGCCGATAGTGATTGGCCAGGGCTGCGAGTTTGACTATTCCGGTGTTCAGGCGTGCCGAGCGTTGAAGGAAGAGGGGTATCAGGTGGTGCTGATCAACAGCAACCCTGCGACGATCATGACGGACCCGGAATTTGCCGATGCGACGTACATTGAGCCGATCACGCCGGAGACGGTAAGCAAGATTATTGAACGGGAGTCGAAGGGTCGCCATCCGATCGATGCGGTGTTGCCGACGCTGGGCGGGCAGACGGGTTTGAATACGGCGGTGGCGTGCTATGACAACGGGACGTTCGCGAAGTACGGCGTGCAGATGATTGGTGCGAATCGAGAGGCGATCTATCGTGGGGAGGATCGGCAGGTTTTCAAGGACCTGATGATCAAGATCGGCCTGAAGGTGCCGCGAAGCGGGGTTGTGCACAACATGGAGGATGCCCGGAGGGTGATGGAGGACATCGGGCTGCCGCTGATCATTCGGCCGGCGTTCACTCTGGGCGGAACTGGGGGGGGCATTGCGTACAACGTGGAGGAATTTGAGGCGATCGTTCAGCGCGGGCTGGATGCATCGCCGGTGACGGAAGTGCTGATCGAGCAGAGCGTGATCGGGTGGAAGGAATACGAACTGGAGGTGATGCGCGATCGGAAGGACAACGTGGTGATCATCTGCACGATCGAGAACCTGGACCCGATGGGCGTGCACACAGGGGATTCGATCACGGTAGCGCCGATTCAGACGCTGTCGGACAAGGAATATCAGCGGATGCGAGACGCGGCGATCGCGATCATCCGGGCGGTCGGGGTGGAGACGGGCGGGTCGAACATTCAGTTCGCGGTGAATCCGGCCGACGGGGCGATGGTCGTGGTGGAGATGAACCCGCGCGTATCACGGTCGTCGGCGCTGGCGTCGAAAGCGACGGGGTATCCGATCGCGAAGATCGCGGCGAAGCTGGCGGTGGGATACACGCTGGACGAATTGCCCAATTTCATTACGAGCAAAAAAGACCGGTCGTTGTGGACCAGTGCCTGTTTTGAGCCGAGCATCGACTACTGCGTCGTGAAGATACCGCGGTGGACGTTTGAGAAATTCCCAGACGCGGAAGAGACGCTGACGACGCAGATGAAGAGCGTTGGGGAGGCGATGTCGATCGGGAGAACGTTCAAGGAGGCGTTGCAGAAGGGCATCCGTTCGATGGAGGTGAAGCGATTCGGGTTTGGTCTGGACAAGTTTGACAAGTGGCTGAACACCGAGCGGGGGACGACGGCAAGGGTCGTGAAGAAACCTGGAGACGGCGCCCACGCCGACGAACAGGAATCCGGCAGCCCGGTCTATCCGATCGAGGAGAGCAAGCTGCGGCGGAAGCTGTCGGTGCCATCGCAGGGGAGGATCTATTACGTCCGGTATGCGCTGAAGATGGGGTGGACGGTCGATCAGGTTCATGAGCTGACGAGAATTGACCGGTGGTTTCTGTCGCAGATGAAGCAGTTGGTGGATTTTGAAGCACAACTACTTCTGGCCAAGGGTGCGGTGCTGGGGGGGCAGGGGCGGGACGTTCTGCAGCGGGCCAAGGAATGGGGCTACAGCGACGTTCAACTAGGCAATGCCTGGGAGATTAAGCCTGCCGAGGTCAGGAAGCTGCGACAGAAGGCGGGTGTTTGGCCCGTCTACAAGCTTGTGGACACTTGCGCGGCCGAATTTGAAGCTGCGACACCGTATTACTACTCCAGTTACGAGACTCCTTTCAGCCAGGACGGCAAGTTGGTTGTTGAGGATGAGATTCGTCTTTCACCGAAGCAGAAGGTCATCATTGTCGGCGGGGGGCCGAATCGGATTGGGCAGGGGATTGAGTTTGACTACTGCTGCGTGCATGCGGCGTTTGCGATGAAGGAACTGGGGTATGAGTCGGTGATGGTGAACTCGAATCCGGAGACGGTTTCGACGGACTATGACACGAGCGATCTGCTGTTTTTTGAGCCGTTGACGCATGAAGACATTCTGAACCTCTGTGAGCGGCTGAATGGACGGCCGTTCTCGGAGCCGGGTGGTTTGGTCAAGGGCCTGATCGTGCAGTTTGGCGGTCAGACGCCGTTGAACCTGGCCCGCGGGCTGAAAGAGGCGGGGGTGCCGATTCTGGGGACGACGGTGGAGTCGTTGGATGAGGCGGGTGATCGAGAGCAGTTTCGGGCGTTATTGCAGCGGCTTGGTTTGCGTCAGCCGGCCAACGGGATTGCGAGGTCGATTGAGCAGGCGAGGGAGATAGCCAGGCAGATCGGCTACCCGGTGCTGGTGCGGCCGAGTTTCGTGTTGGGCGGGCGGGCGATGGAGATCGTCAGCGACGAGGACCAGCTGAACTATTACATGGCGCATGCGGTGGAGGCTTCGACGATCGCGGACGCGCCGATCCTGATTGACAAGTTCCTGGACCATGCCACGGAGATGGACGTGGACTGCATTGGGGACTATGACCCGGCGGGCAAAAGCGAGACGGGCCGCGCGGTGATCATCGGCGTGATGGAGCACATTGAGGAGGCGGGGATTCACTCCGGCGATTCGGCGTGCGCGCTGCCCCCGTACTCGCTGCCGAAGAAGATCGTGGATGAAGTGAAGCGGCAGACGCGCGAACTGGCGAAGTCGCTGCGGGTGCGTGGGCTGATGAACGTGCAGTACGCGATCAAGGACGGAGAGGTCTACATTATTGAAGTCAACCCCCGGGCCAGTCGGACGGTGCCGTTTGTGGGCAAGGCGACGGGCGTGCCATGGGCGAAGATCGCGGCGAAGGTGATGGTGGGGAAGTCGTTGGACGAGTTGGGGATTCAGGAGTTGCCCGATCCGGGACACACGAGCGTAAAGGAGGTGGTGTTTCCGTTCAGCAAGTTTCCCGGGGTTGACGTGATCCTGGGGCCCGAGATGCGCAGCACCGGGGAGGTCATGGGGATCGATGCGAGTTTTGCTGTGGCGTTTGCCAAAGGCCAGTTTGCCGCCGGCACGACCTTGCCGAGGGAAGGGAACGTCTTTGTCACGGTGCGCGAGCAGGACCAGGCGTTAATCGTCCCGGTGGCGAGAATGCTGGTTGAGATGGGATTCACGCTGATTGCGACATCGGGGACGCACGCGGAGTTGTCGAAGCACGGCGTGGTATCGGCGCAGATCAACAAGCTGAGTGAAGGTCGGCCCAACATCAAGGATTACATCAAGAACGGCAAGGTGCAACTGATCATCAACACGCCGACGAAGAAGGGGCCGCAGACGGACGAGGGCAAGATTCGCGCGATGGCGGTTCTGCACAAGATTCCGATGATAACGACCGTGACGGGCGCCCTGGCGGCCGTGAAGGCGATCGCGGCGATCCGTCAGGCGGACTGGGGCGTCAAGCCGTTGCAGGAGTATTTCAGGGCACGGTAGCGAGTGGCAGGGCTCTGGAAGGGGTCTTGGTGTTGGCGCAGCCGCCAAGACGTTGAATGGTGCGCGATAATTGTGCCAGTTCGCACTGTTTCAGGCGTCCGATCTTCCGGGAGGGGTCGAGTTGGAGGATGTGGAGAGCTTGTTGCACTGCCTGGGGATACCAAACGGTGGACACATGGATTTGTCGCAAAGCACCGGCCAGCGACTGATGTGGGTTAAGATGTTGCTGCACTTGCAGTTGGTGACAAATGCGATCCGCAGGGACATCGTGTGCGTGTTTGTTCAGCAAGTGGGAACTGGTCATAGGCGCTCCTTAACGGCCGACTCATGATAGGCGCGCAGGGTTGGCTATTGCCACCAGAGTGAGGCGACTCGGGATTCTGGCGTCAAGGCGGCAGGGGGTAAGCAAGTCGGACCGGCCGATCGACGGCATTCGAGTGGATACGAGGTTGGACGGGCGATGGGGTCTGGCTTAGAATCTGGCAGTTTTGGGAGCTGTAGGCATGGGTCTGTTGCTATCGATCACGATTTTTCTGGTGATGGGGGCGTTTTTCGTGTTCATCGCGATGTTTGCGGGGAGTTTTCTGCGGCCTCGGGTGCCTCATCCTGAGAAAGCGACGGTTTACGAGTGTGGGGAGAACACGATTGGGTCGAACTGGGTCCAGTTTGACCTGCGGTTTTACATTGTTGCGCTGGTTTTCCTGATTTTTGATGTTGAGGTGGCGTTGTTCTACCCGTGGGCGGTGGCTTTCGGGAATGCCGTGGCGTTGGCCAAGGATCTGAGTGCGGATGTGTTCCAAATCCGGCTGGTGGCGGTAGTGGACATGTTGTTCTTTTTTGGGGTGCTTCTGGTTGGTTTCGCGTATTTGTGGCGGTTTGGATATTTGGATTGGGTGCGATCGGCGGCGACGACCAGTCTGAAGGGCAATCGTGGGGGAGTTGACCTGCGTCGAGAAGCGCGAGCGGATCGAGTGGAGTGAGATCCGCGGTTTGTTGCAGTTACCGGAATTCAAGGCTTGTGAGAATCTGGTCGATGAACGATCGGGAGCAGCATGCTATGCCGGTGCAGGTAATTTGCCCAAATCTCAGGTGCCGCAAGGTTTTATCGGTCCCGGATGATTGCCGCGGCAAGATGGTCAAGTGCCAGCAGTGTCAGACGCCGCTCCGCGTTCCGTCCTTGCCGCAGAAGGGGCAGGCGGCGGGGACTAGCCGACCTGGGTCGGCGTCGAGTTCGTCAGACGAGTCGTAGGGGACTTTGGGGTGTTAGCTTGCCAGGCCGGATCGGTGGTGGGGTCTTTCGTGGGTTGCATCACGTCAGAATGACTGCTGCAGGGGAGGGCGGGATCACCAAAGAGTGTTGCATGGCAGCGGGGGGGTGGTTCAGGTAGATTGAAGCGAATGTTTTCTGCCGCACGTCGGTGGCTGATCGGGCGTGAGATAGGGGAAGATGCGCGCGCGGTCGGGTGCGCGATTGGGTTATGTCTGTTCTTGTGGGTTCTGAAGATCCATCTGGGTTGGTGGTATGTTTCGAGCCGGGGGATAGAGGCGCTGGACGGGCTTGGGGTGTTTGATGTGCTGCTGCTGGGCGGGGGCGATGTGGTGTTGTGTGGGGTGGTGGCGGCGGTGTATGGGGCGTTGTTTTTGTGTGGGACATTGTTGCCGAGGTCGGGGCGGTTGGTGGTGGCAGGCGTATTGCCGGCCGCGCTGCATGCGGGGTTGGTGGTGTTCTCGACGGTAAGCTGGCAGGTGCACCAGATCTACTCGTTTCCGCTGGAGATCGGGCACTTGCGGGCGGCGGACAATCTGGCGACGGCATGGAGTTCGATAGTGCCATATCTGGGGTTTCTGCAGATCAGTACGATGGTCGTGGGGTTGGCGAGCTATCCGCTTGGGTGGTGGGGGATTGCACGGCTCGTGGCGAGAGTGCGTTGGCTGGGAATGCGGTGGCGATTGTGGGCGGTGACACTGACCGGGGCCGCCGTGATCGGTGGGCTTTGGGTGGTGAGGCTGCGGGGTGTTTACGTCTGCGGATTGAAGCGAAATGCGGTGATTCACTTTGTGCAGTACTACACGTGGCCAGCAAAGGGAACGGATGTGGTGGCGGCAGCGCGACGGCTGTCGGCGGACATGCGGGGGCGCGAGAGCGAACTGTTGCGACCGGCATCGGTTCGCCTGGGTGGGGTAAAACTCAGTTCGGACGTGAAATGTGAAGGCTCGGGGGAGGGGCTGAATGTTCTGATGGTGGTCATGGAGTCAACGTCGGCGGCGTATGTGGATGAGCGGACGACGCCGAATCTCATGCGGTTGTCGGAGACGGGGGTGAGTTTCCGGGATCATTACATTGTGTTTTCGGAGACGTATAAGGCGATATACGGCCTGCTGTATTCGGATTATCTGCCTGAATTAGGTGGCAGGGTGAGGGATTTGTACAAGCGGCCTCTACCACAGAAGTCGCTGGCGGATGTGTTGAAGTCGCGGGGCTATCGCACGGCTTTTTTTCACTCGGGGTATTTGAGTTACGCGGACTTGGACTATGCGGTGGGGCCGTTCGATGTGAAGGCCGATGCCGTGGCGATTCAGACGGGCGCCAAGCCGTGGGCGTGGGGGATGTATGAGGAACAGACCGTGGCCGCGCTGTCCAAATGGATTAGCCAGAACAAGGGGCAGCGATTTTTCGCGGTATATTCGACGATATTTCCTCATCATCCGTATGCGAGCCCGTTAAAGGACGCGCCGTTTGCGCGGGATACCTGGGAGCATCGCTACCGGGACTCGCTGTACTATGCGGACCGGAATGTGGGGGCGCTGATCGATGCCTTGGAGAAGGACGGATTGCGGGAAGAGACATTGATTGTGGTGGTGGGGGATCACGGGGAGACGGTGACGGAGAAGATTCAGACGCATGGGGTGGCCATGACACTGGCGGAACTGCGACCCCCGTTCATCCTTTCAAATCCGAAGTTGTTTCCCGGGAAGCAGGAGAGTCGGCTGAGCACGTGCCATCTGGACGTGGCTCCGACGGTGGCCAAGCTGGTGGGCGCGGAGGCCGCGGAGGAATGGCTTGGGCGGGACGTGTTGTCGGAATACGTTCCGGCGCGGATGCAGCTCATTCGGATGGATCAGGGGAAGATGACGGCGATTGTGGACAACGGCGTCTTGTTTGTCTGGGACGAGAAGACCGGGCAATCGAGGCTATACGAGATTGCCGACGACCGGCTTAAGGCGGTGACCGGCCGACTGGACCCGTACCAGGAGATGGCCAAAGCGTTTGTGCCATGGGCAATCTGGCGGCACCTGCAACGGGCGACTGGGAGTGATGCCCAGAAACGGTGAAACGACGTTCAACGCAGGCGTGGGTTGCCTGCTAGTGTTCCAGGGGTGTGCAACCGCGGAACAAGGAGCGAGGTATGAGCAAGATGTCGCTGGCGATGATTGTGGCGGGGTTCGTCATGAGCGCGTGGACCATGGCGGATGATCCCTGGGTAGTCTATGACGGCAAGGAAGGACCAGGAAAGGGCAAGCACATTGTGCTGATTGCGGGGGACGATGAGTATCGCTCTGAGGAGCTGGTGCCGCAGTTGGCGAAGATTCTGGCGGTGCGGCAGGGATTCAAGTGCACGGTTCTGTTTGCGATCAACCCCAACACCGGGGAGATTGATCCGGCAACGCGTGACAATATTCCTGGTCTGGAGACTTTGAAGACGGCGGATCTGCTGATCATGTTCCTGCGGTTCCGCGACTTGCCGGACGATCAGATGAAGGCGATCATCGACTACACCAACTCGGGCAGGCCGATCATCAGCTTGCGGACGAACACGCATCCGTTCAATTTCGAGAAACACAAAGACGGTCCCTATGCGAAATGGCAGTGGAATTCGGGTGGTCCGATCAAGGGTGGTTTCGGGCGTGAGGTTCTGGGCGAGACCTGGGTGAGTCATTATGGGGATCATCAGAGGGAAAGCACGCGTGGCCTCGTGGCGGAAGGTCAGAAGGACCATCCGATCGTGAGGGGCTGCGAGGACATCTGGGGGCCGTCGGATGTGTATGGCCTGACAACGCTGCACGGCGACTGCAAGCCAGTCATCATGGGCCAGGTCCTGACGGGAATGAAGCCAACGGACGGGCCGAACGAGAAGAAGAAACTGGTGCCTGTGGCATGGACCAGGACCTATACCGGCTCGGAGGGCAAGGTGTCGCGGATCTTCACAACAACGATGGGACATTCGGGCGACCTTGAGAGCGAGGGGTTTCGTCGCCTGCTGGTGAATGCCAGCTTTTGGGCCATGGGGATGGAAGACAGAATCCCCGCGAGGGCGAATGTGGACATAGTGGGAACGTATCAGCCGACTCCGATTGGCGGCGGCAAGCACAAGAAGGGCGTGAAGCCGGGCGATCTGAAGCTGGATTAGGACGCAACGAAGGGATGAAGGGGGAGGATGCACGCGGATCAGCTGGTGGTCCGTGTGCATCTTCGTTTTCGCGGCGCGTTAGAGATCTGTTACGCAACCAGGGGGGCGAGGGCGTGTCAAAGAGGGCGAGTGAACAAACGGAGGTCCTTCGTGACGCGAAGGCAGTTCATTCGGAGGGAATGCGGGTCGATCGTTGACATGCCGGTGTATCGGGGGTGCGACGAAATGAACAGCGAGGCGGAGGGAGTATGGCGGGGGCTGGGATATGGAGTGAGGCGAGTGGACTGCACTTCGTCGTTCAGGCACTTTGGGAGTCTGCACTGTCTGGTGAATGTGCTCGAGAGGTAGTTGTCAGTTCGGAGTGATGGCCAGGTCGTGGACATCGTCGGTGAGAATTGGTGGGCGGGGATCGGGAGTATGGGTGCGCAGAATCACATCGCGGAGCTGGATGGATTTGGCGTGGCGAATGTAGAGGCCGAAAGCGGGGAGTGGGCCGAACATGGTGCATTCGGGGTACTTCTCAGGAAATTCCGGGACTTTCTTCCCGACGAGGGACTTGTCGTCGGTGGCTTCGCAGGTGAGACGGATGCTGGAAAGGGTGACGTTTTCGATCGGGTGATCGGGTAGGCCGGTGATGGACGAGCCCATGGGGGAGCAGTCGGTGGCGATGATATTCGAAAGGGTCACGTCCTTGAAAGTGCCGATGGGGGGAACGGGGCCGTCTCTGGTAAACGACCGGGCGCGGTTACCGAGTCGCATGAAGATGGGCGTGGTGACGCCTTTGATGGTGATGTTGGAGATGGCGACGCGTTCGAGGGAGCCGCCGTCGACGATTTCGAGGGCGATGCCGGCGAGGCCGCGGAATTTGGCGATGCGGGAGGAGGTGACGACGCAGTTGGAGATGGCGATGTCGCGGAAACCGCCGTTGGATTCGGTGCCCATTTTGATGGCGTTGCATCGGCTGCGGGCGATGCAGTTGGTGATGGCGACGTTTTCGCAGGGTCTATCGAGGGTGCTTTTGAGGGTGATGGCATCGTCTTCGGAGTCGATGACGCAGTCGGAGATGGTGACGTCGCGGCAGGAGTCGATATCGATGCCGTCGTTGTTGGCGTTGGCGTGCGAGACGATGGTGAGATTGCGGAGCAAGAGGCGTTCGCAGGCCAGGTAATGCTGGACCCACATGGGGGAGTTGGTCATGTGCAGGTCGGTGATGGAGACGTTGCGACAATTGATCAGGCGAATGAGGTAGGGGCGGTTCTCATAGGGCTTGGAGCGGTCGGCGATTTTGAAGGCGGCGCCTTGGCCGTCGATGACGCCGCGACCGGTGATGGAGACGTTGGAAAGGTCTTCGCCGTAGATGAGGGATTGTTTGACGTAGTTGTCCGTGTAGGAGCGGATGGCGGGGATGATGTTGGGGTAGTCGGCGATGTTGGTGGAGCCGAGGAGGACGGCGCCGGAGGAGAGGTGGAGGGTGATGTTGGACTTGAGGCGGAGGGTGCCGGAGAGGAACTTGCCGGGGGGGAAGACGATGACGCCGCCGCCGGCGGAGCTGGCTTTCTCGATAGCCGATTGGATGGCTGGGGTGGCGAGGGTTTGGCCGTCGGGTTTTGCGCCGAAGTCGGCGACATTGTAGGCGGATTGGGCATGTGCGGGAGAGGCGAGAAGCACGATCGCGAGCGCACGGGCTAATGAAGCCATGGCGATTCCTTTCCTAAGATCCGATCTGCATGATGCCCCAGGCCAGGAGCAGAAGGAAAGCGACGGTGGACCACGCGAGGGCAAAACCGAGCAGGTCCTCGCGGTAACGGGTGAAAAAGTGGGTCCAGCGGGCACGGGTGAACCAGCCTGGGAGGTCGAGGAGGATGAGATCCTGGCCGCGGGAGGCGGCGGGGACGGGTTGGGTGTCGTGGTCGCTGGAGCGGTTCATGCGGTCGAAGAACTGTTGGATGCGGACAGGGTCTTCCTTGCGCGTCAGGAGGCTGATGAGGATGAAGGTGAGGATGCCGATGAGGGTGGCGATGCCATAGGGGGCGGGGAGCCACTTGTAGACGAGTTGGAGTCTGCCGGTGTTGTGGTAGTTGATGGCGTAGTAGGAGACGAGGGAGCTGAGGACGGCGGCGAGCGCGCCGTGGCGGTTGCCGCGTTTCCAGAGGAAGCCACCCATGACGGCGATGCCGAAGAAGGCCGGGAGGGTTTCCATGAACAGGAAGGCGTCGAGGACCTGATCAACCGTGAGGGCGAAAAGGATGCCGCAGAGCGTGAGGCCGAGGCCGGCGAGTTTGCCGACGAGGAGGAGTTCGCTGTCGGAGGCATTGGGGCGGATGTAGGGGGCGTAGAAGTTCTTGGTGAAGAGGGCGCCGGCGTTGACCATGAAGTTGGAACAGGTGGACATATTAGCGGCGAGGACGCAGGCGACGAGGAGCCCAAGGAGTCCCGGGCCGAGCAGGTGTAGGCAGGCGTACCCGAAGGCTTGCTCCTTGTCGCCGAGGGTGGCGTTGGTTTGAGCGAGCATGGCGGCGACGATGAGGCCGGTCAGGGCCCAGCCGATGGTGCAGAGGCGTTTGACGAAGGACCCATAGGTTTGTCCGATACGGCCGGATCGCTCGGTTTTTCCGGTGGCGTTCATGGAGAGGATGTGGGGTTGCGCGGTGATGCCGATGAAGCCGTTGAGGGTGAGCATGAGGATGGTGAAAGTGGTGACGCCGCTGGATTGGTTGTAGAGTTCGAAGAAGTCGGGCGGGAGGGATTGTCGCATGCCGGTGAAGCCGCCGACGACGTGGAGGCCGGCGGGGATGAGCATGAAGGACATGGTGATGATGAGGAAGGACTGGACGAAGTCGGTGTAGGCGGAGGCGAGGAGTCCGCCGAAGAAGCTGTAGAGAAGGAATGCGGCGACCATGGCGACGACGACCTGGTTGGCGGAGACGAGTTGTCCGCCGGTGGCCATGGAGATGGCTTTCCCGGCACCTTTCATCATGGTCCCCTGGTTGAAGACGAAGTAGGCCATGGCAAAGAGGGTGTATAGGATGGCCATGGGTCGGCCGAAGCGGTCGTCCATGAGTTCACCGATGGTGGTTCGTTGGCAGCGGCGGTACCAGGGGGCCATGAGCCAGTAGAAGGGGGTGATGAGCATGTTCTTCCACTGGTACCAGATGGTGGCGAAGCCGAGGTGGCAGGTGGCGCCGGATTGGGCAACGGGGTTTTCGGCGTGGGTGCCGGTGCCGAAGGCCTGGCCCATCATGACGTACCAGGGAAGCTTGCGGTCTCCGAGGAAGTAACTCTGGGAGGATTTGATTCTGCGGGCGATCCAGAGGCCGAAGGCGGTGATGCCGACAAAATAGGCAGCTAGGACGAGCCAGTCGAGCAGGGTGAAAGTGGCGGCGGCGAGGGGCATGCGATGGGTCTCCGTTGCGGGACCTGATCTGGGGAATAGAACGGAAATGGCGTGGTGAGGCAAGTGGCGCGATGGGTCGAGTTGACAACAGGCGGTGGGTGCGCAAGCATGAGGGCATGATGTTGAGTGAAGCGAGATTGGGTCGGTTGGGGGCTGCGGCGGTCATGGTGCTTGCATCGTTCCTGTGGGTTCATGGGGCGGAGGAGGGGAACCCTGGGCCGGTAGCGGCAAAGGAGGAGGGGTGGACGCAGTGGCGGGGACCGAGGCGGGATGGGATCTCGGATGAGAAGGGACTGATGCAATCGTGGCCGGCGGCGGGGCTGAAGCTGATCTGGAGCGTGGAGGGATTGGGGACCGGATGGTCTTCGCCGATCATTGCCGGGGGGCGAATCCACATCACGGGCGACGTGGAGGATGAGTTGCACATCGTTGCGCTCGATATGGATGGCAAGCGGAGGTGGATGGCGAAGAACGGGGCGGCTTGGCAGGGGCCTTATCCGGGTGCGCGGGCATGTGTGCGGTGTGCGGAGGGGGCCATCTACCACATGAATGCACATGGGCGGGTGGTTTGCCTGGATGGGCGGAGCGGGCGGGAGAAATGGGCGGTGAATGTGCTGGAGCGTTTTGATGGGAAGGTAATCACTTGGGGGCTGGCGGAGAATCTGCTGGTTGAAGGCGGGCGAGTGATCGTTACGCCGGGGGGGAAGAAAGCGGTCATGGCGGCGCTCGATGTGAAGACGGGGCAAACGGTGTGGCAGAGCGGGCCGTTGATGTATGACAAAGGCGCGGATGGGGCGAGCTATGCGTCACCAAGGTTGATGGAAGTGGGCGGCAAGCGGCAGATCGTCAGCTGCAGCACACGGCATGTCTTTGGCGTCGATGCGGAGACCGGGCGACTGTTGTGGAGGCGGCCGCTGCAGACCAAGTACGAGGTGATCGCAATGACGCCGGCGGTGATGGGCGATTGCGTATTCATGACTGCGCCGGATTCGACCGACGGCAGACTGTTGCGCGTGCGGATGGTGGGGGGCAATGTGGATGTGGAGGAGGTTTGGAAGACAACGCTGGACACCTGTCATGGCGGGGTGATTCCGATGGACGGCGTGTTGTACGGGTCGTTTTACCGGGCGAATAACGGGTTTGCGGCGATCGACGCGAAGACGGGCAAGGAGCTATATCGGTCTCGCGAGCTGGCGATGGGTTCGATGGTCTGGGCGGATGGTCGCCTGTACTACCTGAGCCAGCAGGGAGTGATGGCGCTGATCAAGGCCGACGCCAAAGGCCATGAGATCGTTGGCAGGTTCAAGTTCGTGGAAGGGCGCAAGGAGGACGTTTGGGCCCACCCGGTGATCCTGGATGGACGGCTGTACCTTAGGTATCACGACAGGCTGTATTGCTATGACGTGAGGGCGAAGTGAGGTTGACATGGCCAAGCGAAGCATGGAATTGGGGCAGAAAGCACCGGAGTTGGGGCTTGAGAACCAGGACAGAAAGGAGGTGAGGTTGGAGGATCTGCTGGGGCAGTGGGTGGTGCTTTATTTCTATCCCAAGGACAACACGCCCGGCTGCACGACCGAGGCGTGCGAGTTTACCGATCGGCTTGGTGATTTTGAGAAACTCAATGCGCGCGTTGTGGGCGTAAGTCCTGATTTGCCGGAGAGCCATCGCAAATTCCGGGAGAAGCACGGGCTGAAGCTGGATCTGCTGAGCGATCCGGGACATGAGGTAATGGAGGAATATGGGGCGTGGGGCCAGAAGCTCATGTACGGCAGGAAGGCGACCGGAGTGATCAGGAGCACGGTCGTGCTCGATCCCAAGGGCATGGTCAGGTGGCATTGGGCGCGGGTCAGAGTGGCAGGGCATGCAGAACAAGTCCGCAAGAAATTGGCGGAGTTGCAGTCGGCATGAGCGTCTCCTGAAATTCGGAGAACAAGGCAGCCCTGGCGGGAGGTCCGAGTCGCTTGGCCGTGCATCTGTCCGCAGACTCAGACAATTTCATCGCCTCCCATGGCATCGAATCGGAGGAAGAGTTTCTCGAGAAAACCGACGTGGATCTCGGGTCGTTGTACGGCATCGGGGCTGAAGGGGAGAATCAGTTCAAAGCCCGGACCAAGGGGTGGCGCTTTGTGGACGTTGATTTCGCCGCCATGGTGGTAGGCGATGAAGAAGGCGGACAGGAGATCGAGTCCGAGTTCGCAGGGGTCTTGCTGGGAGGGAGCAAAGGCGGTGAAGAGCGAGGCCGCATCTTCTTCCGTCCACGCGGGACCTTCACCGGAAAAGACGATCTGGACGCCCTGGGTATCCCAGATGGGGACGGGGGCTTTGGCGCGAACGACAATAGTACCGCCGTTCCGGTTGAGACTGATGGTGCGTTCCGTGAGAATCGAGAAGAGTCGCTTAACCATGGTGGCATCGACCTTGACGCGGGGCAGACCCGACGCGAGCTCGACGACGGTCTGGTTCTTGTGGCCGGCCTGGGCGGCGCCTTGATCGACGCCGCCGCGGATGAGGAGGCCGAGGTCCATTTCGTCGGCGAAGGTGTAATTGGGGGTGACGACGGTTTCGGCGACTTTCTGGACCATGCAGAGGATCTGCTGGCTTTCCCGTTGAGCAAGGCCCCAGAGATCCTCCCAGAATTCCGGGCTCTTGGCGGTCTTGTTGGGAAGTTCTTCCTGCAGCTTCATGGGGGCCAGGTCCAGGAAGCTCTTGAGTGCCATCATGGAATTGCGAATATGGTGTGAGAGGCCCGCCGCCAGAGCGGCAAGGCTGCGAACGCGGTCGGTGATGACAAGGCGTTGGATCACGTGGAGTTTCTGCCGCAACAGCATGTCCCGCTCCCGCTGGACGAGAAAGAACTCCATGGCGCGAAGGAGAATGCCACGAAGGTCGCGGAGGTTCCACGGTTTGACGATGTACTTGTAGATGGCTCCGGAGTTGACGGCGTCGATAGCGCTGTCGATGTCGGAGTAGGCGGTGGTGAGAATGCGGACGATGGCGGGGTGGGTTTGTCGGAGTTCACCGAGCAGGTCGACACCGGTCTTGCCGGGCATTCGCTGGTCGGTGATGACAACGCCGATTTGGCTGCCTTCACGATTGATGATGGCCTGAGCGTCCGAGACGCTGGATGCGGTCAGGACTCGGAAGTCCTTTTCGTAGGTCTTGGCGAAGTACTTCAGGGCCTGGTCTTCGTCATCGACAAAGAGTATGGCGAACTTACGGTAGTCATAGCCTGTGCTCATGATGAAATCGCTCCTGGTTCTGGACTGGCCGACAAACACGCAGGTGTATCGCTTGCGCGCCCAGCAGATGCGGTGTTCGTCCGATCATCAAGCGGCAGATCGAAAGAGACTTCGGTCCATTGGCCCTCTTGGCTGCGGACGACGATCGAACCCCCGTGGTTCTTAACAATGGTATGACAGACGCTGAGACCGAGACCCATGCCCTGGCCGACGTCTTTGGTCGTGAAAAACGGCTCGAAAAGGCGAGGCAGGTCGGCGTTGCGGATGCCGGCGCCGTTGTCCCGGACGCAGACATGAAGGCGTTGTTGCCGCGACGCGGCCGAGATCACGATCTCCGGTTGACGGAGAGATCGGACGGGGCGGACGGCGTGAGCGGCGTTCATGACGAGATTGAGCAGCACCTGCACGATCTGGGTCTTGGAACCGACCGCCATGACGCCGGCGGTGTCTTGCCGGGTGATGGCGACATCGTCAATCTCATGAGAAGCGAGGCGGAGCGCGGTGGTGATGGCCTCATCGAGAGAGAAGTGTTCCTGGAGTCTTTCGGACGAAGGATAAGCAAAAGCGCGCAGGTCGGAAATGATGTCCTTGATCCGGTTCATGCCTTGCCCGATGTCGTCGAGCGTCTCGGTCAGCTCGGAATTCCCAGTGACAGCCTGGCGCGCAACCTGTATCGCCATGAGGGTGAAGTTCAGGGGGTTATGGATTTCGTGGAGAAGTCCGGATGCGAGCTTGCCGAGGGCGTTCATCTTCTCACTCTGAACGAGCTGCACCTCGGTTTCCTTCAGTCGCTGGAGCGCCTGTTCAAGTTGCACATTCTGTTGTCGAAGGTCCTCTTCGAGCCTGGCCTTCTGCAGGAGGTTGTCCAGGCGGGTTCGGACTTCGATCGTGCTGAAGGGCTTGGTGAGAAAATCGTCGGCGCCTCGCTGGAGCGCGGTGATCTTGGAGTATTCGTCGGCGCGAGCGGTGAGGAGAAGGACCTTGACGTTGCGGGTTTGCTCATCGGCTTTGACCGCTTGGCACACTTCGAGTCCGTCCATGGCGGGGAGCATGAGGTCCAGGAGGACCAGGTGAGGTCTATGTTGGCGAATCATATCAAGGCCGGTCTTTCCATCGGCGGCCTGAAGGACGCGGTAATCCGGGGCTAGGATGGAAACAAGGAATCGTCGCATGTCCGGTTCATCGTCGACAACGAGGACGGTCAACTTGCCGGGACTGACGGGCGACGGGTGGTCGGCCGACGGTTCGACGGCCAGACTCACGGTGCGGTCGGCTTCGTGGTACATGCGAGCGATGGGATCGTCATCGGCGCGGGAGAGAGAGGGATCGGCGGATTCCGGGACGGCCTCGGTGGTGAGCGGCAGTTCGAGCCGGAGAGTCGTGCCCTTGCCCACTTCGCTTCTGGCGGTAAGGGTTCCGCCGTGTTCGCGGACCAGATCTCGGGCCAAAGCCAGGCCGATGCCCATACCCTGGTATTTTCGCGTCGAGGACCCATCCGCCTGACGGAAACGGTCGAAGATGAACGGCAGGTCCTTGCTTGTGATGCCGACGCCGGAATCCCGGAACTCGACGATCGCGCGGGCGTCGCTCTGCCACCAGACCGCAGTGATGCTGCCGCCCGGTGGAGTGAACTTGATCGCATTCGTCAGAATATTGAGGATGACCTTCTCAAGTCGCTCGGGGTCGCCGCTGACGATGATGCCATCGGCGCCCTGGAGGTTGAGGGTGAGCCCCTTGGCATTGGCCAGATGACGGACGGAATCGACCATGGCGGGGACGAACTGACTCAGGTTCATGGGCCGGCGCGTCAGGTTTCCGCGGCCTTCTTCGAGACGGATGATTTCGAGCAGGTCGGTAATGAGTTTGAGCAGTCGCAGAGCGTTCTGGCGCACGATTTCCAGGGTCTCGACGCTCCGAGCCGGGAGCTGGCTTTGTCGGTGCAGGAGCTCTTCGACGGGCGACAGGATAAGGGTAAGGGGGGTGCGCAATTCGTGGCTGATGTTGGCGAAGAACTGGGACTTGAGGCGGTCAAGCTCGGAGAGGCGGTCATAGGACTGGGCGAGGGCGTTGTTCTTGATGTTCAGCTCGTGTCGGAGACAGAATTCCTGAAAACGCCTGCGCGACGCGTGGTAGCAGGCGGTGACGCAGATCACCGCGGTTGCGCTCAGAAAGAACACGCTGTCGCCCGCGATCATGGGGCCATCGCGATGCAGAAGACCGGCCGCAACATAGAGGCCAATGAGGCCGACGCAGAAGGCCAGCGATTCCAGAAAGGTCCAAGGGAACAGGACGCAACAGCCGGTGAGGACGAGGGTGAGTCCCGCATAGTAGGGGCTTCGGGCGCCCTCGGAATAGTAGATCATCCAGGCGATGGAGAGGACCGGCAAAACAAGCCATGCCATGTTGATGAGGCGGATGTGGCGGCGGCCGAAAGGCGTGTAGTGCATGGCGAGGATGCCGGCGATGCCAAGGTCTGCCAGAAGTCGCACCTTCAGGACGGCCCAGACGAGTTCGGGATAGACGCATTGATCAAGCAGGGCGCCGGCGGGCATGAGGAACAGGGTGAGGATGCATCCGATCTTCGATTGTCGGACGCGAAGATCGCGGTTGACCTCTCGGTACGCCTCATGGAGGAATGAGGCGCTCTCTGCGGTTGCCATCGTCAAGGGTCGACCTTTCGAATTTCCATGAACACGTTTATGCCCGTGGCATCGGTATAGGCGCGCGTCTTGCCTCGAAGCTCCGACGCCATGGCGAGAAAATCGGCTTCGTTACGGTAGATCAGGTACCACTCGGTGAAATGTTCCATGAACTGCCGGATTGGGTTTGCGGTGTGAACGTTGGTGACGAGCAGGGAGCCGCCGGGGAGGGTCCAGTCATAGAACAAATCAACGAGGCGGCTGCAGACCCGGTCGGACAGGTAGTCAAACAGGCCGGCGCAGTAGACGATATCAAACGGCCCGAGGCTGGAACTGTCACGCCGGGCGGCGTCCTTGAGCAGTTCGTGGATGGACTTGTGCAGGTAATTCAGGCCCGTGGTCCGAGTGCCCTTTCGTTTGGCCTCCTCGAGCTTGTTTCGCGTGTAGACGAGGGTCTCGGCATTGAAATCGAGCAGATGGAATTCGCAGTGATCAGACAGGGGGCTGGCACGGAGGAACTGGGCGACCTCGATGGCGGGTCCGCATCCGACGTTCAAGATTCGGACAGGGCCGGGTTTGTTTGCGAGGCGGGCGGTTTCGGAGCGAAGATACTCCTTGAGGATGCTGACGCGGTTGCGGTGGGCGCGGACGGGGCCGGACTGGAGGTGGTAGGAGTTGAGCAGTTTGCCGTATGTGTTCTGCCCGCGGATGGGGTTGTCCAGCATCATGTTCACCATTTCGTAGTCGCCGGCGTATCCGAGCGGCTTCGTGAAAACGCGGTGCAGGAACGGTGAGCAGAGGATCAAGGGGTGGATTTCCTTGCGGGCGAAAGCCTTGTGAACAACGACCTCCTCGGGCGGCACCTGCTTGGCTTCCTCCTCAAAAACTTGATAGAGTTCATCGAGCTTGGGAGCCACGGGTTGCTGAAGCTCCTTCTGAAACTCCTCTTGAAGGTCCTCGGGAAAATCGGGTCCGTCCGCACCGGTGGCGACTTCGACCTGGCTTAACCAGCGGCTCAATTCGCCGAGGAATGCGCGGAGGTTGCTGATGGCCAGCTGATACGAGGGGCGGAGGCGGTGATTGGCTTCGTAATCCTGCACGAACGCCTGGACCTCTTCGAGGACTCCGTGCCCGGGACTGAGCCCGACCAAGTCCTTCCAGGGGTCAACAAGCGTGGCCGATACGATCAACATCAGACCTGTCGCGACGAGATTGCTGACGACGGCTCGCCCTTCGTAGATGGTTCGCTCTCCTCGCATGATGCGAAGATCACGAAGGACTTCGCTAAGTTGCACGACGGAGTAGGGGTTGTAGACCTCGAACACGAGCAGATTTCGCGTGATGTGGATCAGCGTTCCGCGGGCTTCCAGATTCTGGCTGTTGCGGAATGCGACGAGACTGTCAAAACCGACAATTGAACGTTCCAAGGTGATTTGCCCGCTTCTAGAGAAAACCCCTTGTAGCCCGGCCCTATTTGGCTCCCAGGAAACATGTCCAGCGAATGTTAGTGTACCGAGAATCGAAAAAAAGAGAAGAGCGCCTCGTTCGGAATTCATTGACTCAAGCCGGAGCGGGCCGCATAATCTGTCCGACAGTTCAAGGGTGATCCATTGCTGAAAGTATCAGAACGGGAGTCGGCGCAACTTGAGCGATTGGCGATCCTCGGCGAGATGTTCGCCGAGGTTGCCCATGAATTGAATAATCTAATGGGGGCGGCGATCGGGTATGCCGAGCTGGAGATGCAGCGTCAATCGAAGCCGGAGTCGCGACGGCACCTGGAATATGTCGTACAACTTGCCCAACTTGCCAGCCAGCTGTCGATGAACGTTCTGTATTTTGCCAGCCCCGTTGCGTCGACACAGGGAGCGGTTGATGAGGCGGTGCGCGCGGTGTTGGATCTGTATTCCTACCGGACGCGAAAGGGCGTGAAGTTCGAGTGGTCCGTCCCCAGGCCACTGCCCGCAGTTGCGATGCCTACCGGTCACCTGCAGCTCATTCTGGCCAACATCATCAAGAACGCGATGGACGCCGTCGCCGATTGCGGGTCTGCAACGATTCGGATTACCGCGACATGCGGGCACGGGCTGTTGAAGCTGGGCATTTGGAATCCGGGGCCGGCCATACCCAAGGCATTGCTTCCGAAGATATTTGATCCGTTTTTCACGACGAAAGCTCGCGGAAAGGGCAGCGGGCTGGGTTTGGCGGTAGCCAAGCGTCTGACTGAGCGGGCGGGGGGAACGCTATCGGCGCGAAACACGCGCGGAGGCGTGCAGTTCTCGCTCTCGCTTCCTGTAGCGAAGGAGGTCGTGCAGGAGGCGGATGTGCCTACCATCGTGGCGAGAACCGCGCTGCGGGGGCGGCGGATTCTCGTTGTGGATGACGAGGAGTCGATTCGCAAAGTGCTTCAGTTGATGCTGAAGAACATGTGCGGAGGGAGCGTGCGGACTTGCGCATCGGGAGAGGAAGCCCTGGAGTTGCTGGAGAAGGAGCGTTTTGACGCCATCGTTCTTGACCTGCGGATGCCGGGCATCTCGGGTCAGCAGCTATACGAGCGACTTCCGAAGCACCTCAAGAAGACGGTGGTGTTTCTGACGGGCGACGCCTTGTGGTCAATGACCAGCGATTTCCTCAATTCGACGGGGCAGCCGGCCTTGTTCAAGCCGGTCACGCAGGCGAGCCTGATCGCGGCAATTCACAAGGTGACGGCGGGGTAGGCCGAGTCGTTCGGCCGATGGGGCGTGTCTGTGCTAGAATGCCCGGATGCGATTCCTGGTTACCGCCGGCAACACTCGTGAGAAGATTGACCACGTCCGCGACTGGGGGAACATCTTCACCGGGAATACGGGGTTGGCCATCGCGCAGGCGTTGGCGGCGATCGGGCAGGTGGATCTGCTGAGCAGCAACCGGTCGCATCTGGCGCAGGTGGCAGACGCGGAAGGAACGAAGCATCGGATCATCGGATCGGCGTTTGGTAGCCACGCGGAACTGAAAGGGGCCCTGGCGGCGTTGCTCTCGCGCAACCGGTATGACGCTATCTTTATGACCGCCGCGGTGTCTGACTATAGGCCGGTGCGAGCGTTTTCGGTGATCGAAAGGATGGTGGATGTGCAGGACGCTGCGAGAGAGCGATGGTTAGTGCAAGATGTGCAGGCCGGCAAGGTCAAGAGCACCCACAAACTCATTGCGATCCTTGGCGAACCGACCGAGAAGCTGGTGGATTTGTTCCGGACGGAATGGGGCTATCGCGGCTTGCTGATCAAGTTCAAATTGGAGGTCGGCATCGGCGCGGAGGAACTACTGAGAGTCGCGGAACTGAGCCGGGTGAGCAGTGGCGCGGACTATCTGGTTGCCAACACGCTTGAGATGGTCAACGGACCGGCGGCCGGAGCGTATTTGATGCGAGAGGGCGGCCACGAGTGGATTGCCAGAGGTGCGTTGGCTGGCCGGATGGCGGAATTGGTGCAAGCCAAGTTGCGATAGCATGTTGCGGTACTGGCGGAAGAGCGACCTTATCTTGTATACTGAGGAACTCAGTCCCCAACGGGGCTGTGTGGAGTTGACCAAGAGAATTCATAGGAGTCGGATATGACCACATTGAGGAAAGCAGCGGGATTTGCGTGTGTAGCGGTGGTGCTTGCGGTCTGGATGAACAGTTCGCGGATGGTGACGGCTGCCGAGGAGAAGGCCGCAGGCGACCAGCAAGAAGTGAAATTGAAGCTCCCGAAACCGGCCTTCATCGGCACCCCCAAGACGCCGCCCGCCGGGATCGTCATTGAGCCGCCGCGGAAGGGCCCACGGCCTCCCTTCATGGCGCCCGCCGGCACGACGAACGTTGCGTTGAACCGCCCCGTTAACAGCAGTGACAAAGAGCCCATCATCGGCAAGCTCGATCAGGTGACCGATGGTGACAAGGAAGCAACCGATGGAAGCTGGGTTGAGCTTGGTCCCGGCCTGCAGTGGGTCCAGATCGACTTGGGCAAGGTGACTGAGATTTGGGGTGTTGTGATGTGGCATCACCACGGAGATCCTCGCGTCTACAAGGACGTTGTGATTCAGGTGGCTGACGACGAAGACTTCATCAGCAACGTCAAGACCGTCTACAACAACGACAATGACAACAGTTCCGGCCTGGGCTTGGGCAAAGACTTGATGTACTTCGAGAGCTTTGAAGGAAAGCTCGTCGAGACCAAGGGCGTGAAGGGTCGATATGTCCGGCTCTACAGCAAGGGCAACACGTCGGACGATCAGAACCACTATACGGAAGTCGAAGTGTACGGCGTGCCTGCCAAGTAAGCTGATCAGCGAATTGCTGAGACAAACCACGGATGGCGCGGAATCTCGTGTCCGCGCCATCCGCTTTTTGGCAACGCGCCTGGCTTGTCAACGTTCCGGTCAACTGTTCGGTATGACGGGGCGGGAGGCCATCATGTTGACTTGGGCAAGACGATTCGATGTGGCGGCAATTGCCGCGGTGATGGCTGGCGCCGTGATCTGGCTGGCGGGATGCGATCAGCGCCCGACGAACAAGCCGGGTGCGCCCGCAACGCAATCCGCCAGAGGAACGGCCGCGACCGAGCTGGTTGAGGTGACATTCAAGCCACCCAAGAAGCTTTTCATTGGGACGCCCAAAGACCTTAAGATCGACGGGCCGCTGGAGGCACTATCAGACAAACCGCGACCGGCGTTCTTTGCCCCCCCGGGGGTGGTCAATCTGGCGCTGAAGCGGCCGGTAACAGGCAGCGACACCCAGCCGGTGATCGGGGCGCTGGACTACCTGACCGACGGCGACAGGGAAGGCAGCGACGGCAGCTTCGTGGAGCTTGGCCCCGGTCTGCAATGGGTCCAAATTGACCTCGGCTCGCCGTGCGAAATCTGGGATGTCCTGTTGTGGCATTACCATGGGGATCCTCGCGTGTATAAGGATGTCATCGTGCAGATGAGCGATGATGCCGACTTTGTCAGCGGCGTGAAGACGATCTTCAATAATGACCACGACGGATCGGCCGGGATGGGCGTGGGTGCGGACAAGATGTACGTTGATTCCTTCGAAGGTAAGCTGATTGAGACAAAAGGGCAGGTGCGAGCGCGTTACATCCGGTGCTACAGCAACGGGAGCACTTCGGATGAACAGAACCACTACATCGAAATCGAGGTGTACGGCGTGCCCCACAAGTGATACAAATGGGCATCGCCATGTGGCGCGAAGGCACCGATGATGAGAAGCCCGGACTTGAAGCTTCTGTTTGTGCTGCTGTTGCTCACGGCCGGCGCGATGGCATTCCGCGCCCCGTGCCTCACCATCAGGCCTTTTCACGGGGACGAGGCCATCCACGCCGTCAAATACCACGAGATGTGCGAGACGGGGGCTTTCACGTACGATCCGAACGAATATCACGGGCCCACGCTCCACTACCTCACCGCGCCCGTCATGTGGCTGACGGATCGCAACTACATGGATGCCACCGAAGCATATTACCGCATTGTGCCCGCCATCTTCGGTTCGCTGTTGATCTTGGCGCTGTGGCTGTTGCGGAGGGAGATGGGCTTCTGGGAGACCGTGTGGGCGGGATTGCTGACGGCGGTCTCGTCGGCGATGGTCTTCTACAGCCGTTACTACATCCAGGAGATGATCCTGGTGTTCTTCACGTTCCTGGCGCTCGCATCCCTGTGCAGATACGCGCGCAGTCGCCGAATCGGGTGGGCGATTCTGTTCGGGGTGAGCGTCGGGATGATGCACGCAACCAAGGAGACCTGGGTCATTGCGGCAGCGGCACTGGCGGGCGCGGGGGTGGCAACGGGGCTGTGGGTGAGATTGATTGACCGCCAGCACGGAGCGGCCCGGGGCCTCTTCCGTTGGGGCGCGGTGGTGGTGGCCATACTGGCAATGGTCCTGATCGCCTCGCTGTTCCTGTCGGGGTTCTTTGTCGAAGCGGCCAAGGCGCCGACGGTGAAAGAGAAGCTGCTGACGGCGCTGAAAGGGCCGTGGGATTCGGTGCTGGCGTATCGCATGTATCTCGACCGCGGAACCGGCAATTCGGATCACGATCACCCGTGGAACTGGTATCTGCGACTGCTGGCCTGGGCGCAATATGGCCGTCTGTGGTTCAGCGAGGGCCTGATCTTCGCGCTGGCGGCGGCGGGGGCGGCTGTCGCGCTCTGCACTCGCCCGAGACTCACGCCTTCGTCAGGTTCGGTCGCAAAGCCCATTCTCGCGATGTCGCAGGAGGAGAGCGCCCAACTGATCGCCGGCGCACTCACGGGGGCCTTTTCCACTCAGCGAATCGCGACCGACGTCCCGGCGCTGGAGTTGGCGCCGTCAACGACGACCGCCCAACCGCCGGCCGTTGACGTCATTCGACGTCGATTCCGACTGTTCCTGCTTTTCTACGTGGTGATTCTGACGGCCGCCTATTCGGCGATCCCCTACAAGACGCCCTGGTGCATGCTGAGTTTCCTTCATGCGATGATCCTCCTGGGCGGGATCGGAGCCGCGGCACTCGTTCGCATGATGAGTCGGCTTGTGCCGCAGATTATCATGTCGCTCCTGCTTTTGGCGGCGGGAGGGTATTTTGGATGGCAACTGGTCCATGCCAATGGAGTGCTTTACTGCGTGTTGATTTCCCTGGCGACAGTTGTCTTGGCCGGCGCGATCTGGCTGGCCCGGCGGAGACTGCCCGCCGCCCTGATGGCTCTAGTGCTCCTGGCCGCTACCGCGCACCTTGGGTGGCAGGCCTATCGACTGAGTTTCCCGTTCCAGCAGGGCACGCGCAAGATGGCGATGTTCTGCGACCCGCGGAACCCGTATGTGTACTCGCATCCGGGCTTGAAAATGTACGAGCTGGTTGAGCGAGTCGAGAATCTGGCCAAGGCGCATCCTGATGGCCGGCAGATGCGGATCAATGTGTTCACGAAGGACATTTGGCCGATTCCCTGGTACCTGCGGGCATACCCGAACATCTGGTTCTGGCCGGACGTCGAGACGGCGATCCGGCAAGGAGCCGCGGCGGGCATCGGCGCGCAGGCCGTGGTCAATGGGCCGGTTGTCATCGCATCGAGTGAACTGGATTCGGCCGTGGCCGAGCACCTGACGGGCGGCTATGCGCCTGCCGATTTCTTCGGTCTGCGCCCGCATGTGCTGCTGATCATGCACGTCCAGAACACTCTCTGGAACCAGTATCTAGCACCGGCTAAGGCGCCGGCCCGCTGACGCAACATCGCCGGACCTGTCGGACTATATAGGGGCAGAGAGTTACACTCTTTGGGAGATCCGTCATGATTCTAAAAAGTACCGTGATCGCGATTGCCGTCGGTGCGTTGTCGCTGGCGGGACTCGCTGCTGAGCCGAAAAACGTCCTGACCGATGATGTGATCAAGAAGGTCACGGCGGCAGCGCCGACCAAGGCGGCTGTGCAGCCAGCCAAGCCGCGCAAACTGCTGGTGTTTACCCTGACGAACGGTTTCTATCACGACGTGATTCCGATCGGCGCCAAGGCCATGGAGATTCTGGGCCAGAAGACCGGCGCCTGGGAAACAACCATCAGCGATGACGTGATGATGTTCGTGCCATCGAAGCTCGCGCAGTTTGACGCTGTCATGATGATGAGCACCACTGGCGAGCTGTTCGACAAGAAGGACAAGCAGACAGAAGCGTTGCTCAAGGAGAGCCTGATGAGCTTCGTCAAGAGCGGCAAAGGCATTGCCGGCTCTCACGCGGCCACTGACTGTTTCTACCAATGGGCTGAATATGGCGAGATGATGGGCGGGTATTTCCAGGGGCATCCGTTCTATGACATTGCCGTCAAGATCGACGATCCCAAGAGCCCGATTAACGCGGCATTCCAAGGCAAGGGTTTTGAAATCCGCGACGAGATGTACACGTTCAAAGCTCCCTACAGCCGTGAGAAACTGCGAATACTCCTGAGCATCGATCTGCCGAATTCGAAGAAGATACCGGACGATCCGGCCCGGCCAGGCTTCAAGAAGGGCGAGAACCGCAATGACCACGATTACGCGATCAGTTGGATTCGCGAGTATGGCCGAGGCCGGGTCTTCTACTGTTCATTCGGGCACTTCCACGACATCTTCTGGAACCCGGCGATTCTCCAGCACTACCTTGCCGGCGTCCAGTATGCAATCGGCGACCTGAAGGCCGACGCCACCCCCAGTGCCAAGGCATCAGCGTCAACGGACATGGTACGACCCATCCTGGCGGCGGATGTTGCGGACGGATTCCGGCAACTGTTCAACGGCAAGGACTTGACGGGCTGGAAGGGTAAATGGCCCATCGAGGACGGCGCGATGGCCTGGAAGAAGGGTGTCGGGGACGTGTGGACAGAGGAGCAGTTCGGTGATTTCGTTCTGGACCTCGAATACAAGCTCGCCAAGGGCACCAACAGCGGCATCTTCATCCGCACCGGCGACCCCAAGGACAACGTTCAGACCGGCATCGAAATCCAGGTCTTCGATTCGGCTGGCCAGTCGCCCAGCAAGTACAGTTGTGGCGCTGTCTATGACTGCCTGGCCCCCGCCAAACAGGCGGACAAGCCGGCCGGCGAGTGGAACCGCATGATCATTGCCGCAAACAAAAACAAGATCCAGGTTGTCTTGAACGGCGAGCAGATCATCGACATGGATCTGGACAAATGGACTCAGCCTTCCATGAATCCAGACGGCGCCAAGAACAAGTTCAAGAAGGCCGTGAAGGACTTCCCCCGCGAAGGCTATATCGGGTTTCAAGATCACGGCGGCGCCGTCTGGTACCGCAATGTCAGGATCAAGAAACTGGGCGACTGATGCCGACCGAAAAGTCCGGGGAATCACGAAGGCACAGCAGGTTAATGCCGCTGTGCCTTCGCCGTATTCCGTCGCCGCAATCGCGGGGATCGTCACAAGGATACGATATGGTGTGTTCGTTCAACATTTTCTGGAGGTTCTGCTATAGTACAGCAATGAGGCTCCTGGCCATCGCATCCGGTTGCCTGGATGCGGGTGAGCTGCCAGATGACACGGAGACCGGGTTGGCATTGATGCGGCCCATTTTCGCGTCGGCGATCCGCAACGCGTTAGGCGGCCTAGCAGAGTGATCGCGTCGAAACGCTGCGATTGAACGTCGTCAAGGCTGCAATCGGACATCCCCACGGAGTGGGGTCACAAAAGGACGTTGGTGTGACCATGAATGCTCGTACCGTAGCAATGTTTACCGTCGTAGGCCTGCTGGCCCTGTCGGTCTCTGCCGCCAGTGCTGCCGAGGGAAGCGCAAAACATGGCAAGGCCGACAGTCGCGCCCCCTATCCGCATCGGATCATGCTCCTCAATGAGCAGGGCAACGGGATCAACCCTGGCGCGAAAGATCCACTGCCATATTCGCCCGCTGCCACCTGCGGGAAGTGTCACGACTATGCTGCGATCAACCAGGGTTGGCATTTCAATGCCAAACAGCCCAACGTCTCCCCCGGGCGTCCCGGCGAGCCTTGGGTCTATCTTGACGGGATCACTCGGACCCAGCTTCCGCTATCCTATCGTGCCTGGGAGGGAACGTATCGTCCAGGAGATGTCGGGCTGACCGATTGGCAGTTTGTGCAGGCGTTTGCGCGCCATATGCCAGGCGGCGGCGTCGGCGAGAACCCCACCACCCGGCCCGCAAACGCCAAAGCCGGTGGCCCGCCGGAGTACTGGCAGCTCTCTGGGAAATTGCAGACGGACTGCATGATTTGTCATGACGGCGGCGGCATGTACAGCACCAGTGATCGTGAACTCGAACTGAAAACGATGAACTACAGGTTTGCCCCGACTCGTGCACTCGGGCTCGGCAAGATCAAGGACTCGGTTCGGTCGATCATTGAGGAAGCCGACGCTTCAGGCGATGATCCCAACAAGTCCAAACAGACGCCAAAGGTCAATTGGGACATGCGGAGCATCGACACCGAGATGCGCGCAGTCCTGAATGTCAGCCGCGATTCCTCGGCGGAACGCTGCAATTACTGCCACACGACCAGGACGCTTGCCGCGGGTTCACAGTCACAAGGCGATTGGCAGGCCGACAAGGACGTCCATCTGGCCGCCGGCCTCACCTGCAGCGATTGCCACCGGCACGGCGAAGACCACCAGGTTGTGCGGGGATACGAGTCGGAGTACGTCACCCGCAAAGAGGCCGCGGCACTCTCCTGCCGCGGTTGCCACTTGGGCCAAGACGGCGCCGAAGGCGCCGTGGCGCTGGGCGGTCGGCTGGGTGCCCCTCGACCCGTCCACTATGGCATTCCGCCAGTCCATTTCCAGCAGCTATCGTGCACCGCCTGCCATTCCGGGCCATGGCCGACCCAAACGCCATCCGGTGTCCAGACATCGCTGGCTCACGAGCTTGGCCTCGAATCCTTTGACCGCACGCCGGAGTCCGCGCCGCGCATCGTGGCGCCGGTGTTCCTTCGGTCTGTGGATAACAAGATCACGCCACACAAGATGGTCTGGCCTAATTTCTGGGGCAGCCTGCAGAATGACAAGGTAACTCCGATGCTGCCCGGCGTGGTCAAAGCGGTTGCCAAAGACTCGCTGAAGGAACTCCAAGGCAAGCCTTGGGCCGCCCTAACCGACGACCAGGTCGGTAAAGTGCTGGGCGCCATGACGGGCGCGAAAGAGGTCGTGGGCGAGCCGGTTTACGTCAGCGGTGGGAAGCTCTATCGTCGCTTGGCCGACGGGAAAATCTCCGCTGCCGAGCATTCTGCCGCCAAACCCTACGCCTGGCCCCTGGCCCACGATGTGAGACCAGCGGCACAGTCGCTGGGGGTCCGTGGCTGCAGCGATTGCCATGCGTCCAATGGTCCAATCCACTTTGCCAAGGTTGTCGCACAAGGGCCTGTCGCGCCGGCTCAGGCGCTTACCAAGGCCATGTACGAATTGCGAGGCGACAATGGTCTGCTGGCCTGGCTCTTCGCGTTCACATTCAACTTCCGCCTGATGCTCAAGATCATTTCTTTCGGATCGGCTGCCGTGTTGGCTGGTATCCTGATTCTCTATGGTTTGCGTGGGCTGCACTGGCTGACGAGCCGCATGAGCTGATCTGTCCGTGACTGTGTTGTGTTGGAGTGACATGACCTACTAGCAGGACTCGAAATATGTTCTTCACGCTTTGCATCATCGGCCTACTGGCCACGCTTGTGCTCGCCTCGTCGCAAACCTCCTTCGGAGAGGCTGGGCGCATGGTGCCCGGCAACGCGCCCGCCTGCCAGCGTTTGTCGTGGATCGAAATCATCCTCTACGGGTGTGTGCTGCTCTGTGCCGCCCTGCTTGCCCTTACCGGGATAGGCACATTCGTGCTGACCGGCGGCGAGCCCATGACGGGCTGGATCCTCATGATCCATGCGTCCGTTGCTCCACCGTTTGCCATCTGCATTACGTTGTTGGCGGTTGTGTGGGCTGATCGTTGCCGGTTTGCCCAGGACCAGGAGACCAGTTTCGGCCTTGTCGGCAAGATGCTCTACTGGGCCATGGTGATTTTGGCGCTGGTGGTGATCCTGTCGGCGGTATTCCCCATGACACCGATCTTCGGCACCCATGGCCAGGAACTGCTTGACAAGACTCATCGATATTCGTCCATGCTGATTACAGTCGTTCTGGCGGCGCAGGCCGTCGGTGTCTTCTATTGCCGCGAGTAGCCACGTTTGCCGGGAGGTCATGGATCTTTCCATCGTTATCCCCGCCTATCGGGAATCCCACAAGATTGCCCGTGATGTGACCGTCGCCGGCGAGTTTCTGGCGAAACAGTCGCTCCGTGGCGAAGTCATTGTTGCCGACGATGGCAGTCCGGACGGAACTGCAGATGCCGCAGATGCCGCGGCAGTACCTCCTGGAATCGAACGCCGGGTCCTTCGCCTGGAACATCGGGGCAAGGGCCACGCGGTGCGTCAAGGTATGATCGCCTCTCGCGGCGACTATGTGATGTTTGCCGACAGCGGCCTGTGTGTGCCGTTTGCCGACGTCCTGCCCGCTCTGGATCAGCTTCGCAGCGGGCAGTGTGACATCGCCAACGGTTCGCGCAAGATGGACACAAGCGTCATTGCCCGCAGCCAGTCGCTCTATCGGCGAGTTCTCTCCCGGTTCTTTCGCTGGGTGGTCCTTCGCGCCCTGCACTTGCCGCGCGACCTCACTGACACGCAGTGCGGGTTCAAGGTCTATCGCGGAGTCGTTGCCCGCGAACTCTACGCTGATTGCGTCATCGATGGCTTTATGTTCGACCTTGAACTCCTGATCCGCGCGCGTCAGCGAGGCTACTCCTTCCGTGAGTTCCCCGTTCACTGGAGCTGCGACCCCGATTCACGACTGCGGCCCAGCCGCATCCTCGGGCGGAGTTGGCGCGAATTGCTGTCGCTACGGCAGATACTTAACGAGGAACGCCGTAAGGCCCGATAACCGCGATCCTTATGCCCCCAAGGTTTTGTCTGGCGTGTCCCGTCGCCTGCGAGCCCAGCCGATCATGGCGAGCATTGCGACGGCCGTCGTGGACAGTATCATGCAACGCTGCGAGGTTGGTACGATTCGCCGCCCGGCGTGCAATGCTACACTCCTCGGCGGCGTCTCTAGCGTGCCGCGGAGACTGCAACGCGCGTCTGCGGTTTTCGGAGTGACCCGTTGAGTCCTACGGAGTGACTTCCTCAGCATTAAGGCACCAGCGGTCAACTCGTGGACCACTTCCTGGGAGATTCGGAGTATGTTCTCTTTTCTCAGAAACCGTGACTCTTTCTTAAAAGATATGCGCAGGTCGGCGGCATCGCTACCGAGCCTCCGGCGAGCGTGCGTTGAGACCCTCGAGTCGCGGCGACTGCTTAACGCGCTGCCCGTCATTGACGCGATCGCGGACGTTTCCATCCCCGGCGGCAAGCCGTACATCATGCCGGTTGTCTCCAACGACGGCGACGGCGACGCGTTGTCCTACAGTTTCGCCAGCAGCAACCCCCTCATCCAGATCAAGTTGCACCGGAACAACCCGTATTTGCGATTGACCGTTCAGAATTACGGGACGATGGCGTTCCAGCTTATGAGCGACCTGGCACCCAAGACGGTCAATAACATCATGGCCTTGGTCAAGGGCGAATACTATGACGGCCTGACCTTCCACCGCATCGCCAACCTTTCCGGCAGCACTACTTCCCCTGCGTACATCGTCCAGGGTGGCGACATCTATGGGACCGGCTCGGGCCCGTCCCCGTTGACTTACGATGACGAATTTGACCTGGGCGCTATCTTCAGCAGCAAGGGCCAACTGGCTATGGCCAACTCCGGCCCCGACACCAACGGCACGCAGTTCTTCATCACCGCCGCTCCTACCCGCCACCTCGATTTCAACCACACCATCTTCGGTCAACTCGTTCGTGGTTTTGATGTGCTTAACGCATTGGCTGCTGCTGCGGTCGACTCGAACGGCAGACCCACCACTTCGATCATCATCACCAAGGCGGAGATCATCCAAAATCCCTACGATGCGGTCATCACTCTCACGGCTCCTGCGGGAGAGTCCGGAACGGTCACTGTTCAAGTTACCGATGCTCAAGGCGGCATCTCCTGGAAAACCTTCGGCGTTACTACTTTCGCAGATACGACCAACGAGCCTCCGTTCCTTGCGCCAGGACAAACCACGTTCTTCACGCCCGTCAACAAATCCATCAGTATTCCCCTGTCGTCGATCGACATGGAGAATAACGCCGGCGTCTTTGGCGGGCAGTGGGTGGGTGATTCCGCTTCGCACGCCACTGGCACCATCCTGGCCGACGGCAAGACCGTTCAGATCACGCCAAACGCGGGCTACAGCGGCATCATCCAGTTCAAAGCCCGCCTCTTCCGTGACTCTACCTATGCCAGCAGCGGCACCGATGACGACACCCAGGTGTACACAATCGCCGTCGGCGATTTGCCCATCAAGCCCGGGAAGGCCAGGTCCGTCACGGGAACAGCGGGCGTCTCGAAGACCTACACCGTCGCCGTCTTCAAGGATACCGACCTCAAGGGCAAACCCACCGACTTCATCGCCAGCATCAATTGGGGTGACAGCCAGGTTTCCGCTGGCACGATTACCGCCAAGAACGGATACTTCTGGGTCACAGGCACTTGCGCGTATCGCGCCGAAGGCAACTTCACCATCTCGGTTGCCGTCACAGGCAAACTCGGCGGGGCTACACAGATCCTCACGGGCTATGCCACCATTGCCGATGCGCCCATCACCGCCACGCCTGCGATTGTCGTTGGCTATCCGGGGACGGCCCTGACCAACGTCCCGTTGTTCACGTTCACTGATGCCGATCCGCGCGGACAGGTCAGCGATTTTACCGCCAGCATCGACTGGGGAGACGGCGAATCGTCCATGGCCACCATTACCAAGTCCGGCACCGTCTTTACCTTGACGGGCAGCCATACCTACGCCACCGCGGGAAACAAGAACGTGGTTGTGCAGGTGCTGGGCGTTGGCGGCTTAAACAAGACCGTTAATGTCACGGCGCAGATTGCGCGGGCATCGCTGATTGTCGAGGGCGGCCCGGATATCACCACCGCCGATCCCGTTGGGCTGTATGAGGCCACCGTCTTCAACCGCCAGATCACATTCACCGACAGCGAACCCGGTCACACCTACACCGCCACCGTCGACTGGGGCGACGGGTCTGCCCGCGAAACGCTGTCTGTCGTTGGCACAACCATCGGGCTGAACCATGAGTATCCCAACAGCGGTTCCTACAAGGTTGTCATCATCGTTACCGACGAGACCGGCGCCACTGGCAATGATGCCGTCACTCTGGCCGTCAGGAACACGCCGCCCACGGTTACCTCCATTACCGGCGACACGCAGGGCGTCCGCGGGCAGCAACGCACCATTTCCTTCGCCGCCACCGACGCGTCTCCCGTTGACTCCGCGTCCCTTTACTACGTGATCGACTGGGGCGACGGCAGCAGCACGGAGACCGTGACCAAAACTACGGCTTCACACACCTACTGGACCGCTTCCACTACCCCCTTCACCGTCAAGGTGACGGCTTGGGACCGCAGTTCCACGGGCTTGTCTGACGCCATGAGCGGTTTCAGGACCACGGAGATGACCATCGTTGCCGCTCAACTTCAAGCCGATCCTCTCAAGTCTGGCAAGCAGATGCTTGTCATCGGTGGGACGACCGCAGCCGACACCATCTCGTTGCGATCCGCCGCGGACAACCAGGTTGAAGTCCTGTTCGCCGGCGTCTCCGGCGGCATCTTCTCGCCAACCAGCCGTATCCAGATGTTCGGCGGCGACAGCAGCGACTCGATCAGTGCTTACATGTCCACCGTCCGCATTCCAACGGAGATCTACGGTGGGGCCGGCAACGATACCCTCATCGGCGGCTTGGCCAACGACATCATCGTCGGCGGCGCCGGAGATGATTCACTGTTCGGCGACGCCGGCCGTGATCTGCTCATCGGTGGCGCCGGCAAAGACACCATCGTCGGAGGCAATGGCGATGACCTTCTGGTCGCGGGTTCTTCCGCTCACGATGCCAAACCCGACAAACTCAATCTCATCATGGCCGAGTGGGGACGCAAAGACCAGAACTACACCCAGCGAATCGGGCACTTGACCACGCGGAACGTCGGCCTGAACACGCTCAAGGCGCTGTTGTCCGCAAAATACATCATCGACGATCTTGATTTCGACACCCTTGCCGGTCAGAAGAATTCCGACGTCTTCTATGCCAACCAGGACGCCGCGACCACCAAAGATTACGTCGCCGATCAAGTGACCGGAGAGCGGATCATCGCAATATAGGCTCCGCCCGATCTGATCGCTTCCTGACAGCACGGCATGATGCGCGGTACGCGACGCGCTCGCCTTCTTGGCCGGATGCTCATCGCTGGCCTTTCGGCAAGCTCTCCAGAATGCGGGTGTAACTCTCCGCCCGCCAGGCCGGCGCTCTTCCGGATTCCACATCCGGAAAGTATTCCCCCAGGTTCTCTCGCGTCACTCCCCAAAGGCCAAACAGCTTTATCCCCGGGGTATCGATCACGTACCCGCCCGCGCTCAATCGATACCGCCGGGCCGAAGTCGTTGTATGCCGGCCCTTGCCGGTATAGCCGCTGATGGCGCCGATCCGCAGATCCAAGGTGGGCTCAACGGCCCGAATGAGGCTGCTCTTGCCCACCCCGCTGTGCCCCGCGAGCACCGTTGTCCTGTCTTGCATCGCGCGCTTCAGTTCGTCCATTCCCACGCACGTGATGACGCTGCTTTCAATGCATCGAATACCCATCCGCCTGTAGTGATCTATTGCCTCCGCAGCCGATTCGATGTCCCTTAGCGCCCGCCCCGCCAAGTCCGATTTGTTCAGGCAGATGATCGGACGCAACCCTCCACTCCGCGCCGCGACAATCATACGATCAACCAGTCCCCACCGTACATCCGGTTCGTGCAGGCTGCTTACGATCAGCATCTGCTCCGCATTGGCCACAATTGGTTGCTGTTCAACGCCCTTGAAACTGTCCGCACGGGTCAGCACGGTGGCCCGCGGCAGGATTTGTTCGATGACGGCTTCCGGTCGCCCTTGTTCGTCCGTGTTTCCGATATCGCGGAATCGTACCCGATCGCCAACCACCAGTGCGCTCTGGGAAACTTTGGCCAGCGTTTTGCGCACGACGCACAATCGCATCACCCCATCTGCTTCGACATCGCTGTACAGCGAATAGACCTGCACGACTTCTCCCGTCGGCAGAGAATCCACCCTCCCCAGCGATTCCTCCTCTGCCGCTCGCAGCAGAGCCGTGCGCTCGATCCTGTTCTGTTCCGCTTGCGCTGCCCGCCGTGAGAATCGCTGTCGCGCTGCCGGCCCATGGTCGTCCATCCTGCCGCTGAGGTACAGATTCGTCAGGTCCTTGGCTGGTGATCGATCGCGTCGTTTCCCTGGCATCAAGCACAAGCATAGACCGCCTAAGCCCTGACGGGAAGCGGAGTGTTCGCGCACGGCTGCGGCCACAATCGCCTTGCCGATTCCCCTTCCCTCCACCAACACCACCACATCAAGCACGGGCCGCTTGCCGTGAGAACGGCGGCGATTCGCGCCAAGCCTTTGAATAGGCGGGATTACTTATTCGAATATCCTCCCGGGTGCCTGGAGAACCACGACCAGGCCGTGCGGATGATGGCTTCGGGGTCCTTGTACTTCGCTTCCCATCCGAGAGTCCGTTTGGCTCGAGTGGGATCTGCATACAGTGCGATCGCGTCCCCGGGTCGCCGCGGACCATACGCCACGGGTACCTTCTTCCCCGTCACCTTCTCCGCTGCCGCGATGATTTCCTTTACCGAGAATCCTCGCCCCGTTCCCAGATTGAGGAACATCGGCTTGCCCGGCTCGAGTCGTTCCATGGCCAGGATGTGTGCGTCAGCCAAATCGTCGACATGAATGTAATCGCGGACATTAGTGCCATCCGGCGTCGGATAATCTGTGCCGAAGATGGTCAGCTTGGGCAGAACACCCATAACGGCCCGCAGCACGTTGGGAATCAAGTGGGTCTCCGGGTCGTGGTCCTCTCCGAGTGTCCCGTCTGCGGCACACCCGCTGGCGTTGAAGTATCTCAATGCCGCGAAGGTGAACCGGGAGTCGCCGCCAAGCAAATCCCGCAAAATGTGCTCAACCATCAACTTCGTTCGCCCATAAGGCGAGACCGGACTCTGCTTTTCGTCTTCAGTCATCGGCACCCGGTCCGGATCGCCGTAGGTCGCGCATGAACTGCTGAAGACGAATCGGCCAACGCCCGCCTCCTGCATGCACTGCAACACGCCTATCGTGATCGCCACATTGTTTGCGTAGTACATCAGCGGGTGCTCGACGCTCTCTCCCACATAGGCGTAGGCTGCGAAATGCATCACGCAGTCGATCTGGTAATCACGAAGCGCCTTGGTCACTGCTGATCGGTCCGCGAGATCTCCAATCACCGCGGGCACTTTCAGGATGTCGAGCACTTCACGATGCCCTCGCGAGCAATTGTCATAGATCACAGGGTTATGGCCTGCTTCCTTCAGCCGCTTGACTGTGTGCGATCCGATATACCCGGCGCCACCTGCTACCAGTACGTTCATCGTAATCTCCTATGGACGAATGTGATAATGCAAACGGCCTGCACGCGGAAGGGGCGGGAACTGTGATCCAGTGCTCAGTGGCTGCCTTTTGCCCGGCTCCCCTGTGGTCTGCCTCGTTTTTGTTTGAAGAAATTTCGCAGAACCTGAGCGCAGTCTTCGCTTAGAACACCAGCGGTGACATCGACTCGATGATTCAGCCGTGCGTCTTGACAGATCCGGTAGAGCGTCCGAACTGCCCCGGCCTTGGGATCGTCACACCCATACACCAACCGTGGAATCCGCGCATTAACGATTGCGCCAGCACACATCGGACACGGTTCCAGCGTCACCACGAGCCTGCAGTCCAGCAGCCGCCAGTGCCCTGTCTCTCGACACGCTTCGCGGATCGCCAAGATCTCCGCGTGGGCCGTGGCGTCTCGATCTGCCTCTCGCCGATTGAATCCCCTTCCAATAATCTGCTCGCTCGGCTCGTGCACAATCACGCAGCCAATGGGCACTTCGCCAAGGGCCGCAGCCGCCTCGGCCAGGTGAATCGCCTCGCGCATCCATTTCTCTGCACTGGTCATACGGCAGCCGCGCATGCTAGAGTACGGGAACCACCCCGGTCACCTCGGGCACCTTCTCTCGTAGATTGCGCTCGATGCCAAATTGAAGGGTCATTCCGGCGCTGGGGCAACCCTGGCACGCACCGTGAAACCGTATCTGCACAACGCCATCTTCCGAGACATCAACCAGTTCGATGTCTCCGCCATCTGCTTGCACCGCGGGCCGGATCATGTTGATTACCTTCTCCACTTTGTCGCGCAGACTTACGACGCTGCTTTCGCCGCGGGGTGTTTCCTCGCTCATCCTCGACCTCTGGGGTGAAACGCAGGTACAATTGCTGACGCCGTTTAGTATACGGCTGCCCCAGACATCGGGCAACCACACGATCCGATCGCCTTAGGACCGCGTTCCCCTCAGGAAATGCAGCTTGCCGTCATTTGCCAGGTAGTAGATTCCGCCTTGCACCGCGCACCACTGCTTGACCTTGGCAGGCTCAACAAAATCGTACCGATGGACCAGCAATCCGCTTTCCGTCAGTTTGCCCGTCTCGTTGTTCCGGATCATCGCACGACTGAACGCCTGCAATGTGTAAGAAGCCTCCGTCCTCCGGCCAGGGGAGAATGGCCCCGGGTTGAGCACGCCCGGCTGCACCAGGTAATCCTTGGTCAACAGGCACTCTACGGATGATGAGGTGACATCCGGATTCAGCCGAATGGGCACCGACGTACCGTGCTCCAAGTGATATGCGATAACCGAGACGCCGCTGATGACATACAATCGCGGACCCGCAAGCCGAAGTCGTGTCGAGGAATCGTTGGTGCGCATGTTAATCGGATTGCGGGAGATCTCGCCCTTCCGAAGCGACGTCGATGTGACAACGATTCCGCCGTTGCACACCGCGAAGACCTCTTGGCCGAAGATGGCCAACTGCTCCGGGTGCACCATCCCGGCATAGGAATACCCTCGCCGTTCCCAAGTCGGAGCCTCTCCTGCGTCGAACAGGTCTTTGCCCGCGATCGACTGCTGCGTTGTCCAGACCAACATTCCGTCATCTGACAAGGCGGCATTGATCAGCCAAGTTCCCTGTATCTGCCCAGCCCTTGTCTGCCAGACCCGCTGACCGCTGTAACTGTCAAAGACGGTCAACTGCGCGGTCGGTGACTCGACGACTCGGACGACAGTAAAGTCCTCATTGGCCAGCGTTTGCTGAATCCCCATTGCCCTGGCGGCGCGCGCTTGCCAGATTAGCGTGCCCTTACCGAGATCGACGGCCAGCACCCGTCCAATGCTCGTGCTGATGATGAGACGATCCGTCAATGGCCGCAAGTGCAACATGCGCTCGCCCCCCGGTTCCATCGGCCTCTCAACCGCGGGCGCGATCCTTCCTCCAAGCAATGCTCGCGGGATCAGCGCTCGTTGCTGCACGATGACCGCGTTCACCTGCAACCTGCTTGCCACGTTTCGCTGATCCACCTGCGCGGCCGCAGCGGCCGCGTCGCCTCCGTGGTGAGCCGCGACGAATTCCGGCGCCGCCGGCAGAGACTTGACGCTCCATGCCCACAATGGCTTCCCGGTTTCGCCGTCAAGCAACGCCGCCTCTTCTGCATTCCATAGCAGCACGTTCTTGTCCAGCCATGCCAGTACAGTGGCTGGCTGTGTCAGTGCCGCACTTGTCCATATCGGAGTAGCCGATCCTGCTGGCAGGCATAGCAACTTCCCCTCAGACCACACGATCAGGCGGTCATCCCTCGCGGCATTGGGCACGTCCATTGCCGCTCGCACGATCGACTGCACATTCCCAACGACCGCCGACTCTGGTGCCGGTTCAAAACTGCTCAGTTTCTTCTTGGCCAGCCGTTCCTCCATTGTCAGTGGCGGCGGCAAGTTGACATCGGGCAGCGATTCCATCGCCATCTGGCTGTAGAGCACTTGCAGTGCTTCGACTGCCTCCTGCAGGGTCTGCACGGGCCGGTCGTCCTTTGTCTTAAGCGGCTTGCCGGCAACCGATAAACCCCCGCTCAGCCTCGCGCCCGGCGAAGCGACGCCAAGCCGCTGCAGCCGTCCAAGAGCAGCCCCCACATTGCCTGTGGCAAGATAGCTGCGAGCGAGCGCCTCCGCCATGCGACCTCGCTCTTCATCGTTCAATCGTGCCTGGTATTGCCAATGCAGTCTCCGCAGCACGATCGTCGCCAGTCGCGGCTGCCCGCTGTTCTGATGAATCGCTGCCGCCCGCAACAGCGCCTGGGGCGCCGCGGACGCATGAGGATACTCATCGGCCAGCGCCAACAGCGATGTCGCGCTCTGCGTATTCGTCATTGCCGCCAATTCGCTCGATGCCTTCTGCTCGAAAGGCGCGTACACGGCAGGCCCGATCTTGGCGATCAGCTCCGCAATGCCCCTTTCAGCCTTTTGGCCTGCTGTGAGCTCGATTCCATCCGCCGCAGACAGCGGAATTGACCGCATCTCCTCGCTGCTCAGGATTTCCTGATACAGCCGCACGGCCTTTGCCCAATCCGGGGCCTTCTGCATTTCCCGCATGGACTCGATGAAACCCGCGCGGCCGAGCCGATACTGAACCTGTTGCGCAGGACTCTGCGCTGCCGCCGCCGCCTGATCGAACAACTCTTCGGCCAATGCGATCGACCCGACGGACTTCTGGCTGCCCGCTCTCTGCGCAAACAGCATGACGTCGTTAAAAACACGATCACGGAGCGCCCCCCGCCTCATCGAATTCAGTCCGCCCAGAATCAGGATGGCCTCGTCCATCGCCTGTCGTGCCTCAGCGATCTCATTGGCGTTGAACATCAGCTCCGCAAAGACAAGCCGAGCTTCCACGTTCCCCGGATCCGACTTGATTGACGCAAGGTACTTCTGCCGTACCGCAGCCAAATCAGTGTAGACGTTCACGCTCTTGCCAGCCGCCACCACGACGTGGTCCCGCGTCACCAGCACGTTGCCGGGCCCTTCTTCCGGCGCCCAGGCAGCCAAACCTTTCGGGAACCGCCCAACCACCTTTCGGCTTTGCAGGTCGATGATCGATATGGCTGTCTCCCATGGAACGTACATTTGCTTCGAGGTCACAAATGGCCGGCCAATGATCGAACCTCCGAACGGCGTCATGGTCTCAATTGCCCCCGCCTGAAGCCGCCGCGAGTTCGGCTCAACCGGGTCGGCTTTCGTCCAGTCCAGGAACAGAATGCCGTCTCTTGCCGCCGCGATCAGTTTCTGGCCCGAGACCGCCAACAACATCGTCAACTTCGTGGTCCGCCCGCCATATTCAATCTCACGCGGAACTCGCTTCACCTCTTCACCGGTGCCGGCGCTGTAAACCATGATGTGCGTGCCGTCGCTGGGCAGGGCAAATACGCATCCGCCGCTCAGGATCACCGGATTGAGTTCCCAAGGCTTCAACGCATCGCTCGATGCGCTCGCCGCCATCTGATTGATCCCGCCCCACATGATCCGCATTTGTCGCTGCTGAAGGGCATTAATCGCCTGCTCGCTCCGCGGATAGATGGTCAGCCACACTGTGGCGCCACTGTAAGCGTCGATTGCCGCGACCGCGCCGAGGTTCGTCAGGACGTAGACCCGCCCGCTCCCAAATGCCAGATGCGAAAGCGAATCCGCATCGGGTCCCATCGCCACTCCGTTCATGGCCGCGTTGCCCGATTGCGATGAGGCAACATAGCTCGACCAACGGTATTCTCCACCGGCCAAACCGTAACAGCACACGTGACAATCCTCGACCCCCGCCGCGGTGCTGCCACGGGCAATCACATACACACTGTCCCCGACCACCAGCGGCGATCCGCTGAAGGTGAGATTCTTCGCGTTTCCCGGATCGTCCGTGCCCGAACGCGGCAAGGCCGTCCAACGTTGCCGCCCGGTGCTGCGATCCAGACACACCAGTCGTGCACCCCCCTCCGCCGGCGAAACGGTGCCGAGCTGAAACCGCAGCGGCGCCTGGCCCATGACTGCCAGTACCGCATCGTCGGTCAGCGTGAGCGACCGCTGTTCTGGCACGAGCATCTGCGAAAATTGCCACTGTTCCAGCCCCACCATGTTGTAGAAGGCGTTGGGTCCCGCGGGGAGCCAGAATTGCCCCGCGTGACTTCCGCCATAGGTCTGTGCCCAGCCCGGCAAAGGCACACCGCTCTCCAACTGCACGGCGTACACGCGATACCCGTCCTGGAAAAACAACTGCCCTCGATCCGAAACCGGCATCACATTGACTGCCGTGCCTGCCGATTTGGCCATGTTGTGCGAGTCCAACAACGCTCGCTTTGCCTGTTCATTCAATCCCTCGACATTTGGACCGGGCAGGTCGATCGAGTACACGCGGGCGCCCGGGTTACCGGTTGCCGAGGGGATCAAGCTCCGCGAAACATCCCCGCCAAACATCGGCCACGAATCATCCGCCTGCCCGGTTGCCACAGGAGGCGGCTGCAATAACTCCCGGGTCAGTGCCTCCACCAGTGACGTGTCCCGCCCGGCGATCGTCGCCACTTCGTTGGCGTGCTTGCTCTTCAGTTCCTCAAGCATCCTCGTCGCTTCGGTCGCCTGACCGGCCAGGTGCAACGCGACCGCAGTCTGAAACAGAACGCGAGGCCTGTCCGCCCCCAAGTTCGGATGCCACTGCAACAGGCGCTGTCCAATCCACGTCGCCGCCATGAACTCGCCTGACTCCAGGTACAAACCCATCAGGCGCATCCCCGCCTGCTTCGCTGATTCCGTCACGAAGTACCGCGACAGAATGTCGTGCAGCAAGCGATAGTCGCCAAAGCGACACTGATCAAGCATCATCGCGGCAGATGGCTCGTACCGTGCCCGGTATACCGCCAACCCTTCGTCAGGCCATCGTGCCAGCCTTTCCTGCACCGCCACGGTCACGCTCGAATACTTGACGAACCGGCCCTTGGGGTCTGTCGCGACCGGAATGACGCGATCCTGGTACTTCTCGAGGATCTCCTGATAAACGTCCGCCGACTTGTGCCACTCCTTGAGACGCTCCATGCGTCTACCCAGCTCAAACTTGTCCGTCGCAGTTGCCGAATCCCGCACGTACACGCCCTGCTGTGGTTCGGCCGCAGCCGCAGGCCCGGGCGCGCCGACCATGGCCCCCCGTATGATCCGCACTTGTCCCAAGCCTGTCGCAGGAAACACCGCCGCCCCCACCCCTGCCAGCCACATCACCAACCGAGTCCCCGCCGCACTGGACAATCGCAAAGTCATCATGGCTCCCGTTCAGTGCCACCTCCGCAGCCTGGTTCCGGCATCCAACACTCTCTGACGTCCCGACGCCTCCAAAGGTTCCGCACCTGCCTCGCCTGCCGGTTCCGAGCCGCCTGCATCTCCTGACTCTATGCCCAAGACACGCCCTTTGCCAGATGATGTCAGAACGACAAAAGAGTGGTGCAACAAAAAGAGTCGGACCGAAGGGGAGCCACCGCCTTCGGTCCTATTGAGTATCACCAAATATAACGTGAAAGATAACGCGCCGCCAAAGATCGTCAATACTCGAAAGTGCAAATCGACAACATTGCGCATGATGCGATGTTTGCCCCTTACCTCTCTTGGCGGCGAAGCAGGTCACTCAACAACGGACTCAATTGCTCTCGGAGATGCGGGTCCCGTGATGCGAAGATCAGATTCGTTTTCAACCAGTCCACCGGGTTGCCGATGTCGTGTCTTCTGCCGCTCAACACCACGCCGTGAATCGGCTCGCGATCCAGCAGCCGCCGCAGTGCATCGGTCAGTTGGATCTCGCCACCCGCACCATCTCGCGTGCGATCCAGACAGTCAAAAATGGGAGGTGTCAGAATGTACCTCGCGGCAATCGCCAGTCGACTGGGCGCGCATTCAGGCGACGGTTTCTCCACCAGGTCGCTCAGCCGCCACAGACCATCGCCAATCATCTCTCCTGCCACGATGCCATAGCGGCTTACCCTCTCCAGCGGGACTTCCTCCAAGCCGATGATCGCCGTTCCCAGCCTGCAATAGGCATCGACCAGTTGCCGTGAAGGCAACACATCTCCGCTGAAGATCGTGTCCCCTAGCAGGCAAAGGAAGGGCTCATTGCCCACATGCGCCCGCGCGCAGTTCACCGCGTCGCCGAGACCGCGTTGGTCCGGCTGACGCACCGAGTGTATCCGGACTCTGCCTGCCAGCTCCCTCAACGATGCGAGCAGCGACTGCTTGTCTTTTGCCGCCAGACGCTGCTCCAACTCGGCGTTGCGGTCAAAATGGTCCTCGATGGCACGCTTGTCCTTCGCAGTGACCAAGAGCACATCGTCTATCCCTGCCCCGGCGGCTTCTTCAACCACGTACTGAATTGTCGGCCGATCCAGCACGGGAAGCATCTCTTTGGGCACCGCTTTGGCCGCCGGAAGCATCCGCGTCCCGAATCCGGCAACCGGAATCACCGCCTTGTGCATCATCAGCCTCTCACGCAATGTCCTGCGGCTCGAAAATCAGCGGCCGCAAAACCGTGCATCGAATCTCCGCCAACGCGTCCGACAGCTGCTGATATTGCCGCCCGTCCCTGTACAACCCGACAATCGCCCCGCCGGAACCGGCGAACTTGGCGCTGGCCCCGGTTGACCTCGCCACCTCCACCATCCGCAGGTTCTCCGGGGCGATGTTCATGATCGACCGCCGAATGTCGAAATTCTCGTCCATCACGCGGGCCAGCGTGGCCCAATCCCCATTCATCAACGCCTGCCGGCCAATATCGGTTATTTCGCGGTACCGCTGCATGGCCGCCAGCACCGTCGGATCACCCCGGTTGTACAGCTCCCTCAGGTTGCGATGCGGTATGTCGCTCACTTCCGCACGCGCCGGATCGAATGCCACATAGATCGGCGGCAACTTCGGTGGATTCAGTGGCTCGTACACACCATGTCCGTACTTCTCCAGGTGCGAACGCTCGAAGTCCATAAAGACGATTCCCTCGTACACCTGAATCACCCGGTCCTGCAATCCGGCATTGATGCCCAACTCATCCCGTTCCACCGAGAGAATGATCGAAGGAAGCAGATGCTTGGGGATTTGCACATTGTAGAACTGCATCATCGCTCGCATGGTCGCAGTCACAATCGCGCTGCTGCCGGCCAAACCCACCAGCCGCGGGATGTCCGTTGTGTACGATACCGTGTAGTTCCGATCATGCAGCAGGATCCCGTTCTGCGCGCAGTAGTCATGAAATTTCTTGATGGCTGCCTTGATCAGTCGCATTCCACCGTAGTAGCCGTGCAAACGGAGATCGCGCAGAAAATCGCTGACCGTTCGAAACTGTCCCAAGTCGCCCGAGGAAGGCTTGATCTCGAACGTCGGACTCTCCCAGAGCTGCACCGTCGCGCAAAAATTCCGCACCAGAAGCGATATCGTCTTTCCGAAATACCCATCGGAAGGATTCCCGATCAGGCCGGCCCGGGCATATGCCTTTGCGGTAATAATCATGATGCTCCAAAGATCCTGTAACGCACGGAGGCATGACAGCCGCTGTCCCACATAACCTCAGCCCTGCACCGAGCGAGGCCACCGCGGCCCCATCTGTACGCATCCGGCCGAATCATGTGCCGGCTGGCTTAAGCTGACGATCAATTGCGGCGCCCAGTCTCACCTCCATGGCGGTGTCTCGCCGCAGCGCGTACCAGTAGATCCCCGTCTTCTGCATCTGCGCCATGTACTTCGGCTCAACGCGAGATTGCCGCTCCACAACAACCTTCGGCGCAACGGTGTAGCTGCCGTCCAGGTTGCGGGTGAACTGGAAGTGAATCGTCCGCCGGATCGCACTCAGGGAGTTCTCCCCAACGTCCTTGCCCGTTCCGGCATCTTTGCGCCAAAGCTCGAACCACTGCTTGCTGATAACCGGGGCGGTCTTGAGCAGGCCCTGCCGATAGTCTCGCTGATCGATCGGAAACAGATAGTCACGAGCGACTGCCTCACACGCCTTCCAGAGTGTCTCGAAATCGGCGTTGGTGATCTCCGCCGCCGACGGCTGACTCAGCCAGTACGATGCTTGTGCCAGGGCCGGGTCAACGGCCGTCGCAGGCTGCGTTGCCGCAGGGTTGCGCGGCGAGCCAATGCATCCCGCCAGCAGGACAGTCAACGACGCAATACCCAGGTATGATCGCATCAACACCCTCATACGTTCTCCATTCCGACAGTGTGGATGATAACCTGATTCGCCGTTCCTGGCACGCCCATCGACGGGCCTGCAACAATTACGATCCGATCCGACTGCGCCGCAAAACCTTCCTCTTGCACGACCGCATCCACCCTCGTAATCAGGTCTTTCGTGCTTTCCGGTGGCGACATCCGCCGGGGGATCACGCCATATTGCAGCGCCATCTGCCGCAACGCGCGCTCCTCGTTGCTGAACGCGATCACCGGCGCCGAAAAACGAAACTTCGACAAAACCCTGGCTGTCGCCCCGCTCTGGCTCCAGACGACCACGAGCTTGGCCGCCAGTTCGTGCGCCAATTCCCAGACACCGGCCGCAACCGCCGATGACATTGCCAGTGCCCGGTCCAAAACGATGGGATGGCCTACCTGTTCGATGCCACTCATGTAACGCTCGGTCAAGTCCGCAATGTGGTTCATGATGTGAACGGCTGCCGCCGGATACTTCCCGACGGAAGTCTCACCACTGAGCATCACCGCGTCCGTGCCGTCCACCACCGCATTCGCGACGTCGCTGACCTCCGCCCGCGTCGGCGATGACTCCACGATCATGCTCTGCAGCATCTGCGTGGCAACGATCACGGGCTTGCCCGCTCTCTGGCACCGGCGAATCAGGTCCTTCTGAATGATCGGTACCTGCGCAAGATCCATCTCCACGCCCAGATCGCCACGCGCGACCATCAGACCGTCCGCGGCCTCTATGATCGCGTCAATTTCCTCCATCGCCTCCGGTTTCTCGATCTTTGCGATGATGCCGATCGGGCTCTTACGCTGATGCAAGTGGCTGCGAAGCGTCCGTAGATCCTGTGCACGCCGCACAAATGAAAGCGCAAGATAATCCAGATCATGGTCGATGGCCCAATCGACGCATTGCCAGTCCTTCTCGGTTATGCAGGGAATCGACACCGGAGTGTTGGGCAAATTGATGCCCTTGGACGACCTGAGAACGCCCCCGGACGTGCACACGGCGATGATCTCGTCGGGCAACTTGTCGGTCGCCAAAAACCGCAGCAGACCATCTTCGATCAGAATGCGGTCGCCAACACGAACGTCGTCAACAAAGCGGTCGTAGGTCGTCGATACGCGCAGATCGTGGCCGGTGATCGGCTCACGCTGCATTGTGAGCCTGTCCCCAACGGCAATGGGCATCCCCTCGGGGTTGGCCACCGCGCCGAGCCGAATCTTCGGACCGCACAGGTCCCCTAGCACGCCAATCGGTTCCTTATGATGAGAAGCGGCTTGCCGGATGTTGGACAGTGTCTGCTCATGCTCGCCCAGCGAACCGTGCGAAAAATTCAGTCGGCAAACATCGGTGCCCGCTTCGAACAACTCGATCAGCGTCTTGACCGACGAAGAAGCGGGGCCGAGCGTCGCGATTATCTTGGTTCGAATCATGATGTTGGCGTTGATCATATGGCCAAACGAGCAAGCGGGGAATGCCCACCAACCTGCCGGCAACACGACTAGAACAGAACCCTGAAAAAACCTCCCCGCAAACTAGAACACAGGCCGCCGTTGCTCGGATCCCCATGGCCAACTTGGACAATCGCCGCGCCCAGCAATGACGGTATTCGTCCGCCCCACAGCGGCTTGTCCATCGCACAGGCTACCCACATCCGTCACGAAGAACCAATGGACGACTTCGCTTATAATCATTTCTAACCTTCTATATTATGTGTGAAACGAAAATAAAATATTGTATAATTACTATAGTATGCACGAGACGAACTCGGCTGTAGACTACCGCGATCCAGACTGGGTCGCGGAAAAGTTGGGGTTGGACAAGAATACCGTCTACAGGTTCCTGCAGGATGGCACGATTCCAGCCGTGCAATTGGGAAGAAGGTGGCTAATTTCCGAGGTGCGCCTGGGCCAGTGGCTTAGGGCAGAGTCGGATCGGCAGACAAAGGCCAGGCGAGATGCGGCAAGGTCAGCCGAACGCGTCGTTCGGCGAATGAGTGGCTTCACGCTCGGGGCGAGGCTGGCGATCAAGCACGCCCATTCGGAAGCGAGGCGATACGGGCATACCTGTCTGGGGCAGGGTCATCTGCTCCTGGGAATACTGTCCGATGCGGCATCCCAAGCCGCTCAGGTGCTGAATGCCTCTGGCCTCGATTTGAAGACCGCAAGGGGCGCCATCGAGCAGAGAATGGGCTGCGGCATCGGTCCGGTGGCCAGGCGTTTAGGGCGGGACGGGGATGCCAAACGCGCGATGCGGATTGCCGAAAAGCTGGCGGAGCGAGACGCAAGCGCCAATGCGCTGGTCAGTACGGATCATCTGCTTCGCGGGATGCTGCTCAGCCGACGGGGATTGGGATACGAGATGCTCCGCGGCTGCGGGATTACCCTCTCCCGCCTGAGGGCCGCAAACATGTCGGGCGGGCAGCCAATACAGAGAGGACGGACCCATGAATGCTGATGTTGCACAGAAAGTGATCGAGTTGTCGGCGGAGCAGGCGGGCGTGGATGCGGCTCAGGTGTCGGCGGCGACGCATTACGTCAATGACCTGAACTTCGATTCGTTGGATGTCGTGGAATTGGTGATGAGCCTGGAGGACGAGTTTGAGATATCGATAGGCGATGAGGAGGCGGAGAAGTTGCCGACAGTGGGATCGGTGATTGACTATGTGGCGAAAAGGAAAGCGGCAGAATAGTCTCCCGCCGCGGCTCTGCCCGGGAGGTCGTTCATCCTGCATGAGCCCAAGTGGGCGAAACAGCCCACCCTGCCGCACCCGCCATTCCTGCCTTGAACAACCGTGACGATGCCAGTCTTGTCAAAAGCTGATTGCAGCACGATCTGACATCGGTACAATCCGCAGTAATTCTAGCCGGGGCGTAATGGGTGCTTGCGCGAATTCACAGTTCTGTCCTGATCGGAATAGATGCCGTTGTCTGCGAAGTTGAGGTGGATGTTGACAAGCGAGGGCTTGAAAAATCGACCATCGTCGGTTTGCCGCAGGCGGCGGTAAAAGAATCGATCGAGCGCGTTCACCGGGCCATCGTCAATTCCGGATATCCGTTCGCTAGCCACAATCTGCTGATCAACCTTGCTCCCGCAGACATCAAGAAAGAGGGGCCCAGCCTTGATCTGCCCATTGCCATTGGCTTGTTGCGGGCGACCAATTGTATCCAAACCGATCGACACAAGCGGTTCCTTATCGCCGGAGAGTTGGCGCTGGATGGTCGGCTGCGCAAGATCAAAGGAGGCCTTTCGCTGGCACTTCTGGCCAAGGCCAGAAAGCACCAGGGGGTCATTCTGCCGGAAGAGAACGCGCGCGAGGCGGCCGTCGTGGAAGGCGTCGAGGTCTACCCGGTCTCGAATCTGGCTCAAGCCGTTTCATTCCTCAACGAACAGCTGCCACTCGAACCCTATCAACTGGATGGGCAGACGTACGAGGCATCCAAGGTCGCGCCGCCGGTCGACTTCGCCGATGTGCGCGGGCAAGAGGCGGTGAAACGCGCGATCACCATTGCCGCCGCGGGCGCTCATAACATCCTGATGATTGGACCCCCGGGTACGGGCAAGTCAATGTTGGCTAAGCGATTGGCCGCGATACTGCCCCCGCTGAGCCGGTCCGAGTCGCTTGAGACGACGCGCATCTACTCGGCGATCGGTCTGCTTCCCGACGGCATCGCATTGATGGACGACCGGCCTGTTCGCACACCGCATCATTCGGCGACCGCGCAAGCATTGATCGGCGGAGGAACCATTCCGAGACCCGGCGAGGTTTCCCTCGCTCATAACGGCATTCTGTTTCTCGATGAATTGCCCGAGTTCTCTCGCTATGTGCTGGAGGTGCTTCGACAGCCGCTGGAAAACGGCGAGGTGACGATCGCACGCGTTTTTGGGTCGATCCGCTTTCCTGCCCGCTTCATGCTGGTCGCTGCGATGAACCCCACCGCCAGCGGATACAAAGACAAGGATGGCGAAAGGAAAGACAAATACATGGATCGGATTTCCGGGCCCCTCCTGGACCGGATTGATATCCACATCGAGGTCCCCGCCGTGCCCTATCGCGAGCTGACCGGGCGGCGTCCCGGTACCGATAGCACCACCATGCGGAAGCAAGTCTTCGCTGCCAGGGAGATGCAACGCAGGCGATTCGGGGATGATCGTACCACGAACGGAGCGATGGACACCCGCCAACTCCGGCAATACTGCGACTTGAGCGATCCATGCCTCCTGCTCATGAAACAGGCTATGGATGAGTTGGGCCTGTCCGCTCGCGCGTATGACAAGGTCCGTCGCGTGGCTAGAACGATAGCCGATCTGGACGCGTCTGAGCCCATAAAGGAACATCACTTGGCCGAAGCGATCCAATACCGTCTGCTGGATCGTCGCTATTGAACATTGAACAGTGTGCGGATCGGAAATGACCCTGCCTCGGCCGGGAATCAGGCCACCTTCTCGATCGTCCCCTCCGGAACGTTCTCCAGACGCACATGACGCGCCTCCACCTTCCGGTAGCCAAGCTGCCGGATGACTTCCAGCACCTCGGTCCAGGTCGGAAACATCCGCTTGTTGACTTTCTTGTAGGTCTCGATGGCCATGATGAACTCAAACTGTTCAGCAGTCATCTCGCCTTCCTCTGCGGCCTTGCGATCGTCCGATCGCCTGCGCCCCGGCCCACGCCTTCTCTCCAGACCCGTCCGGCGATCTCCCATCCGCCGTTCCGGCCCCGTGTATCCCGATTCCTCCGCCGTCTTCTGCCGTCGATCGAGCCCCGTTCTGCGATCGACGACGCTCTCACGTCGATTGCTGTTCTCTTCCTCGCGCAGGTCTGTATCCGGCTGGCTGGCTGGCTCGGTCACGTCATCCATGTGATCACCTCCCCCTCCTTATCGTCCCATACTGTCCCAGGCTTTAGCCTGCCGCCCCGCAATCATCGGACCGCGCAACCAACGCCCAAGTGCCGCGACCGGCTTGAGCTGCCAATGCCCCGTCGCGCCTCTGTAAACAAGAGTAATGCACCCAGGCAGCCGATCGCCTCCGGTTATCAGAACCTTGGCGAGTACCGCCGACAAGGCCCACTGGGATCGAGCTCGGTTGCTTGCAACCGGCGTGCGGTTCGGACGATAATCGCCTAACTCGTATGGATGGGCGTCTTTTACGGGACATCACAAATGGCAACTCTCTACCTACGGCACCTGAGCGGGAAAGATGCGTTGACCAAATTCCTGGCGGCCATCGCCGAATTCTACGACGGCAACGTCATTCGGCAGATCACGATCAATACCAATCTGCTCGATAACCACGTTCGACTCGAAAACGTGGCGACGCGGGTGCTGGCAACTCAGCAACCGATCAAACGGCTCGGAGAGCTACTGGCCGAACGCCCCTATCTGTATTGCACTCAAGTCGTCATCGGTTTCGACCACGGCGAAAAGATCACCTATTCCAGCGATGAGGTCGTTGCCACGATTGAGATCACGCCACCCAGCCACATGCCCCCGGAACGCTTCGGCGATCTTCTGATGCGAATGACGGACGTCCTGGGGCGGCATCTCACCCTGACACGGAAACCCGACGTGCTTAGCGAGCACCTCAGCGACGGGCAGAAAGAGGGAATTCGATACTATGAGCGCGCCCTCAGCGACTTGACCGCCCAGGCGGATCAACTCGGGCGAATCGCCGCAACCCAAACACAGGAAATCCAGAAAATAGTCGAGCAGAAAACGGCCGAAATCGAACAACGCTATCAGCAGCGAGTGGCGGCTCTGGAAGCCGATTGGCAGGCGAGAAACCAGATCCTGGACCGACGCGAGCTCGATCTGGATCAGCGGTATGAACAACGCGCAGCCGCTCTGGAGGCCGACTGGCGCGCGCGCAACGAGGCCGTGGAACTCCGTGAACACAACCTGGAGAAGCGATTTGAAGAGCGAGTGGCTACCATCGAACCTGATTACCTCGCTAAGAGGCAAGAACTCGAACGCCGGGAACAAGGGTTGGAGAAACGCTTCGAACAGCGGGTGGCGGCCCTCGAAAGCGAGTACCAGGCCAAGCGACACGACCTGGACCGCCGCGGCGAAGAGATGAAGCAGCAGACCGAACAGCGTCTCCAGATTCTCGATGCCGACTACCAGGCCAAGAAGCTCGATCTGGAGCGCCGAGAACAGGAAATGGAAAAACGATACGAACAGCGATCGCGAATCCTCGACGCCGATCAGCAGGCCAGAGTCGCCGATCTCCAACGACGCCAGCAGGAACTCGATGAACGCTACAATCAACGCGCCAAGGCCCTCGAAGCCGACCATCAGGCGGCCCGACTCGAACTTGCCCGGCAAGCAGAGGAACTCGAAAAACAACACGAGCAACGGACCCAGAGACTGGAGAGCGATTATCAGGCTAAGTGCCAGGAGTTGTCACGCCAGGCCGAAATGCGGAGGCAGCAGGCCGAACAAAGCGTCGCCGATGCGCAGAATGCGCAACAGGCCAGAAGCCTGGAACTGGACCAACGCGAGGCCGAGATTAACCGCCAGGCCGAGCAGAAGGCGGCCGAACAGGATGCCCAATATCAGGACAAAGTCCGGGAACTCTCTCGCCGCCAAGAGGAATTGAAGAAACAGGCGGAGGAGAGGGCCGCTGAAATGAAAGCCGATTACCAGACAAAGATTCAGGAATTGTCGCGGTGGCGAGAGGAACTCCAGGCGGAGGCGAAGCAGAAAGCGGCGGAACTGGAAGCGGCATTTCAGGCAAGAGCCCATGAACTGTCGCAACGACAGGAGCAGATGAACCGCGAGGCGGAACAGAGGGCGGCGGCGATGGAGGCCGACTATCAGGCCAAAGTACGCGATCTCGATCGGCGCCGAGATGAACTGAACGAGCAGGCAGAACAAAGGATGGTGGCGCAGGGCATCGATCACCAAGCTAGGATCCGCGAGCTTGAGCGGCGACGAGACGAACTGAAGGAACAGGCTGACCAGAGAGCCGCATCGCTCGAAAACGCCTACCAGGCCAAGCTGCAGGAACTGCAGCACCGGGCCGAAGAGGCGAAAAAGGAGGCCGAGCACACTGCCGCATCCATCCAGGCAAGCTACCAGGCTCGCAGCGACGAACTCGATCGGCGCGAAGCCGAACTCAAGCAGCAGGCCGAACGGTTGGGCCTGCAGGCGACCGCTGCCAATCGCCGCGAACTCGTGCACAAAATGCAGGCGATCATCGAACGGGAAAAAGAGGCCGGAACCTCTCCGCAGACCGAACAGAAACGCAAAATCATCGATCTCGTCTGCATTTCAGTGCTGGCGGGATTCGGCTGCTTGCTGGTCTTTCTGATCATCTGGATTGCCACTCGGTCAAACGTGACGTGGCAAACGCTGTTGCCGCTCGGCCTGGTCGCGGCGGGATTCGGCCTGACCCTCGCGTTCTACCTGCGGTTCAATAACAGGTGGTTTGCCCAGCATGCGCGCGCCGAACTTGCCAGCCGGAAACTGGCGTCCGATTTCCTGCGGGCCAACTGGATTGCAGAACTTATCCTGGAATCAAAAGAGAACGCGAAGCTGGAATTGCCGCATGAATTGCTCAATAGCCTCACCCGAGGGTTGTTTGTGGAATGCGACAGCCACGAGAATGGTCGCCATCCGATCGTGCAAATGCTCCGCGCGAAAATGACCGCCACTGCCCCCGAAAAGCGCGATGACAATGCCGAGGCGTCTACCGACTGACCGTGCCCACCAACAAACCGAATGGCTGCCGCCAACAGCCAATCCAGCCCGGAACCACTCCGGATCGTCAACATCCGATCCGCCCGGGGCTATTCCATGCTGAGGAGGACTTCCCATGCGGTCAGCGATTCATCTTGCTCTACTCTGCGCCCTGGGCGCGATGGTCTTGCCGAGCCGCACATCGGCGGCCGACTGGAAGCTCGTCTGGTCCGACGAATTCGACAAAGATGGAGCACCCGATCCCGCAAAATGGGACTACGAAGAAGGTTTTGTGCGCAACAATGAGGCCCAGTATTACACACGGGATCGCAGGGAAAATGCGCGGGTCGAGAACGGCATCCTCGTCATCGAAGGACGCAAAGAAAAGTTCCCGAATGCTCGCTACAACCCGACCGCCTCACGCGGACCGGCTACCCGACCGACCGCGGACTACACCGCGGCCAGCCTCATCACCCGGCGCAAGGCGGACTGGACCTTCGGACGCGTCGAAGTCCGCGCCAAACTGCCTTCAGGACGCGGCGTTTGGCCGGCCATCTGGATGCTCGGGTCCGCCGGGCGCTGGCCCGCGGGCGGCGAAATCGACATCATGGAATTCGTCGGACATACACCCGACCTCGTCCACGCCACCGTCCACTTCCAGAAAGACGGCAAACACCTCTCCTCCGGCAACCGGCTCAAAGTCGATAGGCCGTTCGCGGATTTCCATGTCTATGCCGTCGAGTGGTTCCCTGATCGTATGGACTTCTATTTTGACGCCCGAAAGTACCATACGTTTCCCGTCCCCCACGCCGAGGATAATGGCCGCAATCCATTCCTCAAACCGCACTATCTGCTGATCAACCTCGCGCTGGGCGGTACCTGGGGTCGGCAGATTGACGACGGCATATTCCCCCAGAAGTTCCTGATCGACTACGTGCGGATCTACCAACAAGAGAATGCCCCGGCGCCAAAGTAACCCCTCAATGGCCGCCTCCCCCTTCTGGGCATCGCATACGCCCGCCGCGGTCTGCTCGAAACAACCTCGGTGAGTTCGGTCTCACTCGATCATCCGCTTGTACGCCCGAATCGTCTCCGGGATCTCGGCGAATGGCTGGTGCTCGATGATGATTGGCAGATCCGGCCGGCGATTTCGCAGGAACTCCGCGTAAACCCTCTGGGGAAATACACCCTTGCCAAATGCCGGGGTGTCCTTCTCGGCGCCCTCCTTCGCCACATCCTTCAAATGGGCGATCACAAAACGGTGCTCAAACCGGTCAAAAAAATCCCGCGTCAGGCGCTCGGCGACCGGCAGCAGGTGGCTCGACATATAGTTGTATGGATCAAGCACCAGTTGCAGATGGCGGGTGGGATATTTCTCAAACAGGCCGATCACCTGCCCGACGTGCTGCAAAATGTTGTTGACGTAACCTTCGAGCGCCAAGACCGATCCATTCTTCTCCGCTACCGGAAGCAACCGGTCGAGGGCGGCGCACATCGTGTCCCAGGCCGGCTGGTCCCAATTCTCCGGCGACGATGCCCACTCGCTCTCTCGGTTCATCGTGCCGGTCTCGGTTGCGACAACAGGGTTCACAAACGCCGCGGCCACTTCCAGGCATCTGGCCAAGTGATCCAGGTTGGCTTTTCGAATGGCGGGGTCCACGGCCGTCAGGTTCCGATAGCCCGCCAGACCCACAACCGTCGTGCCGTTCTGCTCCAGCTTCTTGCTGTATTCGGCGGCCTTTGCCGCATCGGCCAGGCAGTCCTCCAGCAAACCGCCCCAGATCTGTACCGCCGACAGGCCGAACTTGTGAAATGCCTCGATCATCTGATCGATCTGCCCTCGCCCAAAGTCTGTGGCGAACGTGCCGAACCTCGGCCATGGGTCCGTGCTCTTGAGACCGGTGAAGGTTGCGCGCGCAAACGAAATGTCGCGTGGGTTGCTGACTCCGCCAGGGGTCTCCAGAACCATCCAACCGTCGTAGCCAATCTCGGCGACCGCCTTGGCCGTCTCCGCCCAGTTGACTCTGCCAAGGCCCGGCTGCACATCCCCCGGCCCGACACGGGAATCCTTGATGTGGATCTGGCGAATGAGCTTCCCCAAAGCGCGAATCTCAGTGGCCGTATCCATGCCGCGCCAGACGACGTTCGCGGTATCGAAGTAGCAGCCGAATGCCTCGGAACTGATCGCAGTAGCCATTTCTCGGATACGCCCCGCCGGGAATGTGCCTTCGTAACAGAGCGCCACGCCTCTCCCGGCAGCCAGCGGGCACAATTCCCTGAATGCCGCCACCGCGCGGTCAAAATGGGCTTGGCTAGGTAATTCGCCGCCGAAAAAGAAGGGGATCAGAACTACCTTCGCCCCCAACTCTCCACAACATGCGATTGCCCGTCGGATGTCTTCTCTTGCTGCGTCGGCCACGGCTTTGTCGGCGCTTCCGACGCCGCCCGAGTTGTGCTCCACCATACAGAGGGATGGGATGTCAAGCCCCGATGCGGCCGCGGCCGATTTCACACGCCTGATCGTTGCGCCGTCAGCGCCTTCCTTGAGCGTGTTGCGACCGAGGAATAACTCCACACCTGCCAGGCCCAGTCGTTTGGCATAGGCAAAGGTTGCCGCTTCGTCACCCTTGCGAACCACATAATCACATGCGCCGAGTTTCATGTTGTCTCCTGCCTTCTCAGATGCTCTTGTTCATCATATCCCCAAACCCCGCCGACAACAGCCCGCCCGTTGCATCATTCCGCCTGCATGCGAAGATACCCATCAGGATGAATCCCATGATGAACAGCCGACAGTCAAGCATCCTCTTGACCATTGCAATGACGCTCGCAGCGATCGGCCGGTCTCTCGCCCAGGACACCGATGAGCCGCGGGGGCGGTTTGCGGACGAAGTTCGCGCAATGCGCGGGCGGGCTATGTACATCCGCCAGGAATTTGCGTCGATGTCCGGAGCGATCATCGGCCTCGATGGATTCATCAAGGACGACCTGGTCGACGCGAAACAGGCCTTTGACACATTCATCGGTCTGGTTGAGCAATCTGCCCAAGCTTGGCAGAACGAAAACGAAACCGAGGCAAAACGGCTTCGCGGCGAGGCCGACAAGGCCGAACGCATTTACGAGGTCTGGCGAACCCGACTCTGGAACTACCGCCGTCGCCAAGCCGAGATCGCTCCGACCGAACAGTGGTTCTCCGCCTTTACACGGTGGACGCCCAAAGGAGCTATGGCCGAACTCAACGCCTGGGTCATTGCCCGGCAGGCTGCCGCCGATGCGTGGGGCACGCTCGCCGAGGCTACCGTACCGGATGCTGACCCACACCAGCTTGATGTGCTCAAAGAGCGGGCATTTGCCGCAGATGCTCGCGCCGAAATCGCCGAGTGGCAGGCCGCCTGGTCTCGTTCACGTGACGAGATCCTCTACGACAGATCGCTTTCCTCCCCCGAATTGGCTGCCAGCATCAACGCGATGGAAAATGCCTGCGCAGAGCGAATCAAGCTTCGCGAAGAGCAGATCCAGTTCGATCGCCAACGTCGTCGGCTCGACGCGAAGGTTCAGAACGCCCTGGCCGACCTTCGCAAGGCCTACGATTCCGCCCGCGAAGCCCGCGAGAACGCCGCGTCAAGAAGGTAACTCCCCCAGATCATCACCATGGAAAAAACACACCTTTGCATGCTGCTCGCGTTGCCGATCCTCTTGGCCGCCGGCGTCGTTCAGACCCGCGGCGGCAAAACGTTCCACGGCGAACTCACGCTGTCGGATAATGCCGTTCTCGTTCGACCCGCCGGTGCAAGCCAGGCAATCCGAATTGGCGTCTCCGAGATCCATCACCTTCTGCTTAAACCGGTGTCGGCACCCCGGCGAATCGTCTCCTCCTCCGATTCGCCCCTGCCGGTGGACTTCACGTCGCAGGACATCGGCTCCGTCCGCCGACCCGGTTCCGCAACGTGTGATCCGAACGGCCTCTTCACGATCAGGGCCTCAGGCTACGGCGCGTGGGGGCCTAGGGATTCCTTTCACCTCGCTTCTACCCCGATGAGCGGCGACGGGCAGATCATCGCCCGCCTGACTGGCGTCGACGATTCCCATGGCCAAATGGTCGCCGGCATCATGATCCGCCAGAACCTCGCTCCTGATGCGACCATGGCCGGGACAACCATCTACCCTGCCGGCGAAGTCAGGCTCTCCCGACGCCCTCAATCAATGCTGCCCGAATTCCGCAACGCCGCCGACCCCGGCCGCCGACCGTGGCTCCGACTGACCCGAAATGGCGATCGCTTCGCCGCTTACTGCTCCGCCGACGGCATGTACTGGGACTTCGTCGACAGTCAGACCATCCCCATGCAGGACCCGGTCCTCATCGGGCTTGGCGCCTGGACCACAAGCAATACTTCTCTTGGCCAAGTCCAGTTCGACTCCATCCTCATCATCCCGGGACCCTCCGGCGCCACCTGGTTTGAAAACGGCCCGCCCCTCATTCAGGGAATCGTCCTCCGCGACGGCAACAGCATCGCCGCCACCATCGTCTCCACCGACCAGAACACCATCCAGTACCTGCGCAATGGACAGCCGGCGAACCTCCCGCTGGCCACCGTCGCACGCATCGTGTTCAATCCCCTTCCTAGGGATCAGCAAAGAATCCGCGGCAAGAAAGGCCTCTGGCTTGTCAACGGCGACTTCATCGAAGGCAAACTGTCCCCCATCCAACCCCGACCGCCAAATCGCCCTCGCGAGCCCCTCCAGATCGGCATCACGTCCGTCCTTTTCGGCATCAAAAACTTTGATGCCACTCAAAAAGTGATGGCGGCCGTGCTTGCCGATGTCAATCCCGCTCCGGCGGCCTTCGAGATTCACGCCGCCGATGGATCGGTCCGTCGAATCAAAGACCTGACCATAAGAAACGACGCGATTCTCGCGGATGGTACGACGATCTCCGACGTTATTGAGATCGTCCGCCAATAGTCCCCCTCGCCGCCAACTCGTCCAGTTCGTCCAGACGCAACCGCACGCTCACAATGTACGGCTGCTTGCCCTCCTCCCAATGGCCATAGGTGGTGATGACAAATGTCCCGTCGGGCAACATCTCAACACCCGGATAACAGCAATCCAATCTCTGGTGGTTCTTCATCAGACGAACGCGATACTGACCTTCCCGACCGTTGACGATGTCCTCGTACTTCCCCACCCACGCCACCCAATCACCTTTCGTGGGCGACTCCAGCGTCGTGTCCCGGAACGAAACCAGCAACCTCCCGTCTGGCGAATACCGACCAGTGTGCCGATCGCCTGTCAAGGACCCCGGCAACTCCTTCGGCTCCGTCCACGTCTTCCCCTCATCATTCGAGAAAATCACGTGTGAGTTCCGCACCCGCTTGTTCTCTCTCAACAACGCGGCCAATTGCTTCCCGTCCGGCGATCGAATCACACCCGGCTCGCAGAGGTGAATCTTGTCATTGGCGTATATCTTCTCCGGTACGCTCCACGTCATTCCTCCGTCGTGCGAGAACGTCTGATATAGCGTCATTGTCCCCGTGGACTTGCCCGCGTCGGCGATGAACCGGCCATCATCATGAAACATCGCCAGGTACTCCCCCCGACCCGTCCGAAGCGGCTCCACACTGCCCATCACCACGATTCCACCCCAATCGCCGACTGCATTCAGCGGCGTCCATGACACTCCGTCATCCTCCGACACCGCCATCCGCGCCGGGTAAAGCCCGGAGAACACAACCAGACGCTTCTTCCCCTCTCTATCGACCACCCGATGAATCGTGGGAGTCTCTTTCGATGTAGCCCAGTTCTCCGGAACTGGGAGCCTCTGCGACCAGGTTCGCCCACCATCGTCACTTCGCTTCATGACGATCGCACCCCGACCGTGACCTTTCGGATAGACCGCGATGATCGTCTTGCCATCCTCCAGCAGAACCGTGCTGACATGTCCCAGATACTGCCCTTCCTCCCGATCGACGATGACCTGTCGCTCCTTCTGGCCCGCCAGATCAATCAGCGGAATCCTGTAGCCGCGGTCCGCCGCCATCGCCCCGCTCGCCGCCAATACGCACAGACCCGCAATTCCTATCCATTGATCCTGCCTCGACATGACGCCTCCTTGTATCCCCCGCACGCCCCAGAACCTACACCCGGAAACCGGCCCAGGCAAATTCCTCTGTCCCTTATACTGGAAATTCGATCCGATATGTTGTACACTCCATTCCTATAAAGAGGATATAGCGTCTTGTATACCGGAGGTGCCCGGTGCCGCCGAAAACCAGAACCATCACCGAGCAATCCATCGGCCACGTGCTTTGCAGCCGCGTCCGCGACCTCCGCCGAAAACGCGGCTGGACCCTCGAAGAACTCTCCGCTGCGTGCGGCGTCTCCCGCTCCATGCTCTCCGAAATCGAACGCCAACACGCCAATCCCACCCTCGTCGTCGCCTACCGGATCGCCCAGGCTTTCGGGATGTCCCTCGGCGAACTCGTCGAGACGCCCAATGCCACCCAACGCATCGATGTCATCCGCGCCGACGACCGCGCATTTCACTACCGCTCCGACCGCTATTGCAGGATTCGCACGCTCTCCCCCCTGCACCTCGAAAAGTCCGTCGAATATTACGAGGTCGTGCTCCGGCCTGGCGGATCGCTCAAAAGCGCCGCCCATTTCGAAGGCGCTCGCGAACTACTGACCGTGCAAGAGGGTTCCGTACGCGTCCGCTCGGCGGGCGACTTGGCCGAATTGCGCAAAGGCGACTCGGCCCATTACCCCGCGGACGTGCCCCACGCCATCGAAAACACCTCCACCTCCGATGCCGTGCTCTTCCTCGTCGTAACCTACTCCCGGGAGTAATCGCTCTTGAGCCCTGATCCCCAAACCATCATCTATGTCATTGATCTCTTCGGCACCGCCAGTTTCGCCTTCTCCGGCGCGATCCGTGTGGTCGACAAACGCCCCGATTTCGTCGGCATGCTTATCCTCGCCAGTGCCACGGCCGTCGGCGGCAGCGTCGTCCGCGATTGCATCCTCAACCGCGATGTCCTGCTCCTCCGCGACTGGGGCTATCCCCTCGCTATCCTCTTCGCCACCCTCATGACCTTCCTCTTCCCCGCTTCCGTCGTCCGCCGCCAAAGCATCTTCAAGTACTCCGACGCCATCGGCATCGGCATCTTCTCCGCAATCACGGCCTCCGTCGCCTGGGGTACCACACCCCATATCACCCCCCTCGCTATCCTCCTTATCGCCTGCATCACCGGTTGCGCGGGTGGCGTCATCCGCGACCTCATGGTCGGCAAAACCACACTCGTCTTGTCCAACGAACTCTACGTCACACCCATCATCTTCGGCGCGGCGGGACTGATGATCGTCCAATCCCTCGGTGGTAATACACTCGCCGGCTTCTTCACCGCCTTGATCGTTGCCACCGGCATCCGTCTCTTGGCGATTCGATTCAACTGGCGACTGCCCCGGTTGTTCGATCACGCCCAGTTGCCTGATTCAGCAAGTGCTGAAAGTGACCCTGTTCCAGATCGGAGTATACATGAAAACGATGAAAGCTCTTGTCAAGAAAAAAGCCGACGTCGGTCTCTGGCTCGATGAAGTCCCTGTCCCGGAGATCGGTATCAACGATGTCTTCGTGCAAATCCTCCGCACAGGCATCTGTGGCACCGACGTCCATATCTACAACTGGGACGCCTGGTCACAAAAGACCGTCCCCGTCCCCTTGGTCATCGGCCACGAATTCGTCGGCCGGGTCGTCGAGGTCGGCTCCAACGTCAAAGACTTCGAACCCGGCGATATCGTCTCCGGCGAAGGTCACGTCGTCTGCGGACGTTGCCGCAACTGCCTCGCCGGCCGCCGCCATCTGTGCAAAGACACCCAGGGCATCGGCGTTAACCGCACCGGCGCCTTCGCCGAATACCTCTCCATCCCCATGACCAACGTCTGGGCACACGACCCCTCCATCCCACGCGACATCCAGTCCATCTTCGACCCCTTTGGCAACGCCGTCCACACCGCACTCCAGTTCGACGTCCTCGGCGAGGATGTGCTCATCACCGGTGCCGGTCCCATCGGCGCCATGGCCGCCGCCGTCGTCAAACACGCCGGCGCACGCTACGTCGTCATCACCGACGTCAATCCCTATCGCCTGGACCTCGCCAAACGCCTCGGTGCAACCCTCGCCCTCGATGTGCGCACCGCCTCCGTCAAAGACGCTCAACGCGTCCTCGGAATGAAAGAAGGCTTCGATGTAGGCCTCGAAATGTCCGGAAATCCCGCCGCCTTCCGCGACATGCTCGCCAATATGGCCCACGGCGGCAAAATCGCCATGCTCGGCATCCCCAATGCCGAACTCGCCATCGACTGGAATACCGTCATCTTCAATATGCTCACCATCCGCGGCGTCTATGGCCGCGAAATGTACGAAACCTGGTACAAAATGACCGTCATGCTCCAGTCCGGCCTCGACATCAGCCCCATCGTCACTCACCGCTTCCACTACACCGACTTCCAAAAAGGATTCGATGCCATGCGCTCCGGACAGTCCGGAAAAGTCGTCCTCACCTGGGCCGAAGGCTAGCACCCTTCCGATCCGTACTCTGCTGTCCGTGCCCAGGCATCTACCACAAACCGCCAAACCCATTCAACACGACGGAGATTATTATGATCACCGACCACTTCCGCGATCACCTCACACGCCAACTCGACGAAATCCGCTCTGCCGGCCTCTTCAAGTCCGAACGTGTCCTCACCACCCCCCAACAGGCCCGCGTCGCCACCCCCGAGCACGCCGCCGTCCTCAACATGTGCGCCAACAACTATCTCGGTCTGGCCAACCACCCCGACGTCATCGCCGCCGCCAGAACTGCCCTCGATCGCTGGGGATATGGCATGGCCTCCGTCCGTTTCATCTGCGGCACCCAACAACTCCACAAACAGCTTGAACAATCCCTCTCCTCCTTCCTCGCCACCGATGACACAATCCTCTATTCCTCCTGCTGGGACGCCAACGGCGGACTCTTCGAAACCATCCTGGGCCAGGAAGATGCCATCATCTCCGACGAACTCAACCATGCCTCCATCATCGACGGCATCCGCCTCTGCAAAGCCGCTCGCTACCGCTACAAAAACAACGACATGGCCGACCTGCAATCCAAACTCCAGGAAGCCAAGAACGCCCGATTCAGACTCATCGCCACCGACGGCGTCTTCTCTATGGACGGAATCATCGCCAATCTCCCCGCTATCTGCGATCTGGCCGACAAATACCATGCGATCGTCATGGTTGACGACTCCCATGCCGTTGGCTTCATGGGGAAAACCGGGCGCGGAACCCCCGAATACCACAACGTCCTCGGCCGAATCGACGTCCTGACCGGCACACTCGGCAAAGCGCTCGGCGGTGGATCCGGCGGCTATGCCTCAGGACGTGCCCCCATCATCCAAATGCTCCGACAACGCTCCCGACCCTACCTGTTCTCCAATTCCCTCCCGCCACCCATCGTCGCCGCATCCCTTAAGTCCATCGAAATGTTGTCTTCATCCACCCATCTTCGCGATCGCCTCGAATCCAATACCACATTGTTCCGCTCAGGCATGACCGCCGCCGGCTTCAACATCATCCCCTCCACTCATCCCATCACTCCCATCATGCTCGGCGACGCTGCATTGGCATCCAAAATGGCCGACCGAATGCTCCAACTCGGCGTCTATGTCATCGGGTTCTCCTACCCCGTTGTCCCCCAAGGCAAAGCACGCATCCGCACCCAACTCTCCGCCGTCCATACCCCCGACGATCTGCAGTTCGCCATCGAGGCCTTCAAAATAGCCAAAAGGGACCTCCACATCTGAAACCCTCCGCAAAACCCCCAAAGCCGCGCCCAGAGCTATCCCGCCAACGGCAACGTCCCCCACTCCTTGCTGTATTTACCGCTGGCAAGTCTCGTGTTAGTCCAGTCCGCTTACAGGAGCCGACATGCGCCTCATCAACATCGTCTTGCTTGCGTCAGCATCTGCACTCGCCCTCTTCGCCGTTCATGCTCATTCGCAGAGCCCGGACGGCAAAGTCACCGATCAATTCCGCCGCGACTACATCAAGAACTTCAAACGCACCGGCCTGAATACCGCCCCGGGCGATGCCATGTTCCTCCGAATCCTCGTCGAGTCCGGAAGGTACAAGCGGGGCATCGAGGTCGGATCGGCCTCAGGCTTCGGCGCCATCAACATGGGCATCGCCTTCGAACGCAACGGCGGTCACCTGTTCACCCTCGACATCGACCCCGACATGATTCGCGCCACCCGCGAACACGTGAAAAACATGGGCCTCGACAATACCGTCACCGCTGTCGAGGGCGACGCACTCAAGACCATCCCCTCTCTCCAAGGAGAATTCGATTTCATCTTCATCGACGCGCTGAAACAGGATTACCTCAAGTACCTCCAGGCCGCCCTCCCCAAGCTCAAGCCCAACGCACTCATCGTCGCCGATAACGTCATCCAGTCCGCTCGCCAAATGCGAGACTTCCTCGAATTCGTCCAAAATGAAAAGGAATTCGATACCGTCATCATTCGCTCCTCCATGGAGAAGAATGACGGCATGTCCGTGTCCTACAAACTCAAGTAAATACCGGAGACCCTCACCATCTCGATCCGCTCATCCCCCGTTCAGACCCCGACAGACGCCCATCTCCCTCAGGCAAACGCAATCCCCTCGGCCTCCACCCCTCGGTCCCCCCTCCAGCCCCCACCCATACCGCCACTCGCCGCCCCCTATGCCGCCGCCCCTTCAAGCTCCTTCTTCTGCGCGGCCAGTTCGGCCTGCAATCTTGCCAGCACCATCGCATGCATCTGGCTTACACGCGATTCCGATAGGTCGAGCGTCTGCCCGATCTCCCGCATCGTCATCTCCTCAAAATAGTACAGCACGATGATCAACTGCTCGGCCCGCGATAGCCCTCGCGTGATCATCTCTTTGATATCGTTCCGCTCAATGCCCCGCTCTCGATCAACCGCGCGGCGATCCTCCAGGCATTCCCCATCCTGTTCCTCATCGTTCGTCTGAAATCGCTTCGCCGACAGGGGCATCACACGCACCACGTTCCCGTCTCGCGCAATCTTCTCCATCTCCTGCAGCGAGACCCGAAGATGTCGCGCCAACTCGTCCGTCGTCGGGTCTCGCCCTAGTTCGAGCCGAAGCATCCGCTCCGCATTCAACAGCCTCTGAGCACGCAACCTCGCCAGCCGGGGTACCCAATCCCACGACCTCAACTCGTCCAGAATCGCGCCGCGTACTCGACCCACGCAATAGGTCTCGAACTTCACACTTCGGCTCTGATCGAACGCGCTGACCGCATACATCAGCCCAAACGTCCCCGCCGAGATCAGATCATCCAACTCCACTTCCTTGGGCAGCTTGGAGTGAATCCTCTGGGCCAGACGCTTAACCACCGGCAGGTAGTGCTCCATCAGCTCGTTCCGCAAATCCTCGGATCGTGTCCGCGCGTACTCCATCCATACATCCCGTATGTCTCGTTTGGAGTCCCACATCCCAGTTCCTCCGAGTCCGCTGATCTGCCGCTCCCGGCATCAGCGGCACCCTGCTTCTCGCCCGTGGCTCGGCGCATACCGCTCTGCGTTCCACCAAGCAACGCATCCGCTATCCCCGGCAACACTGTGCCACGGACAATCCCTTTGCGAGTCCCACAACACTTCACTACTACTATCGAACGGTTTGCCCAGTTCTCTGGGAGAACTAGGTAATTTAGGAAAAACGTGCCAATCGTGCCGCCCCCCCAGACCACCAGGGTCCGATAATAACCCCGACGGGCTGCACTTCTCCCACTTACGCAGATATGCACTCACGGCGCCTTCATCCATGATTCACGCCTAGGCCCCACAGATTCGCCGTCCGTGGCTCACACGTCTCATCTTACAACTCGGAACGCCTGGCTCCAAGTCCACATGCTCTCTCCCCAATGATCTGCCGCCATCATCATCTCCACCAATTCTCCTTCGTCTCTTTGACTAGGACGGCTCCGAACTCTTCGCATCATCCTTGAACAGCAGGACAAAAAGAACCAGAACCACCGCCGCCAGAATCGCCGGAATCGTCCAGAATCTCTGATACAGAGCCAGCGATGACGGCCCGGTTGCATCACCTACAATGCTGTTGAACAGCAAACCGGCTAACTTCGCGCCGATCAACATGCCCAGGCCTTGGGTTACGAACACCAGCAACCCTTGCGCTTGGCCCCGTATCTCCTTCGATGCTCGCTTGTCCGTGTAGATGAACCCCGTCACGAAAAAGAAATCATAACAGATCCCGTGCAGTGCAATCCCTGCCAGCAGCAGCGGAAAACCCGCGCTGGAGGCCGCCGCCGCAAAGAGGCCGTAACGCAGAACCCACGCCAGCATTCCTACCGCCAACATCCACTTCACCCCCAACCACGCGAAGAACACCGGCATCAACACCATGAAAATGACTTCGGCGGCCTGGCCAATCGACAGTGTCCCTCCTATCTTCTCCACCCCCATTGCTCCCGCAAACCGCCCCGCGTAGTTAAAATACGCCGCCAACGGTATACAGATCAGGAACGAGCCTATGATGAACACCGCAAACGACGGCTTCTTCAGCAGCCCCAACGCATCCAGCCCCAGAATCTCCCTCGCCGACGCCTTCTTCCCGGCGGCCGGCGGCGGAGTGTGCGGCAGAAATAGGCTGAATACCGCCATTCCAACCGCCGCGACCCCGGCAATATAAAACTGCACTGGCGAAAAATCCGCTTTCATGTAACTGACAACATTGTTCGCCACGATCCACCCGAGCGTCCCGAATACCCGAATCAACGGAAACTGCTTCTCCTGGTTCGTCAGATTGTGAAAAGCCAGCGTGTTTGTCAGCCCCAAGGTCGGCATGTAGCAGAGCATGTGCACCAGCAAAACGCCAATGAATGCCCACGGGTGGATCTTGGCAGCCGACGGAGCAACAAGCAGCGTGATGCCCCCAAACAAGCACATCGCCGCCAGTACCTTCTCCGATGCGAAATACCGATCCGCAATCATGCCAAGAAAAAACGGCGATATGATCGCCGCCAGCGGACCCACCATGTACATCGCGTAGCTGATCTTCCCCATCCCCGCCGCTTCCATGTAGTTCGCCCCCGTCGCGAACCAGGCGCCCCAAACGAAGAACTCCAGAAACATCATCGCCGACAACAGCCCCAGCGTCGCCCCCGACGCCGCCGGCTTGACCGGCTGATACTGCAACACGGTCCCCTCGGATGCTCCTTGAGCACTGTCGTTATTTGCCATAGTCCAAACCCATTCCAGATGACCGAGCCCAGATGAATGATGCACCCCATCTTAACACCCCCCATCCCCAATGCAATCAAATCACCCATTTCCCAACCCCCCCCCCAGCCCCTCGAAAGACCCGGACCCAACGACTCCAGCAGGCGCGGCGCGCAAACCGGAACGCCGCCTCATGCCGTTACCTGAATGGCCGCGCGAATCCGAACGATCAGATCATCAATCCGCTTCAGCCGCTCCTGAAGCTCCTGGTGATAGTGCCGCTCATGGGTCCGTCGGATCTCAGGAGGCAAATTCCGCTTTTCGTTCTCCAACAGGTCCAACACCATTTCCCATTCCAAGTCGGTCAGTTCGGGTTGGTGATACATAAGACCTCCGGGTTTGCTGTTGCCGCCTTCACCCGCAGGCCCCATTCTCAACTGAATTATACGCTTGCACCCCCTTACTTAACTACACGCATATTCGCGCACCGGTCAGTCGCGCGGCCGTTGGGACGACCGGCCGCCAAGGATCGAATTGCGTCAGCGGCCCCATGCCGGGTGTAGACGCAGGCACCCTGCAAGGTTCGGGTGATCGCGGCGAGGGAGAAAAAGAAAGCCGCAGGCATTCCCACCACGCCTGCGGCCTTCACGCTACCCAAATTCACTCATTCGTTGCTCGACCGATCCTCCAGCATCTTTCGGAGGCAGGAGTTCTCTCTGCGAGTCGCTTCCAGATCAAATACCAGGTACTTGATGCTCAGCCGGAGATAGTCCAGGCTTTCCTGCAGGCTGCTGACGGTGGCTTTCAGCCGCTCATGCCTGGCGCGGGTTTCGTCGGCGAGTCGCTGCAGCTTTTCCCGTTCGGCTGCCGGCAGCGTGCTGATCTCGACCATCAATTCCGCGAGTTTTGTCTGGAACTCCTGCTCGTTCATGTGTTCTCCTTGGCCCGGACCAAGGCAAAAGTCGTTCCACGTCAACACACGATCGCCATTCCATCAGCACTATGGTATTCCCCCGCTGGATTCGGGCCGATTCAGCCCGATGCCGTCCATGCCAGCTATTCAGTTCATGCCGGATGTTGTCTGGAGGAAACACTGGGCGTTGTCATTTGTCGATTGCGGCCACCGCTCCAACCATTGAAACGTCCGGTAATTCATCCGATTGCGATGGCGGCATATCCGACGGCATTGGTTGGTGGCTGGGGGCAGACGTTTGCGAGCGTCTCATAACTGTTGGTGTGCCAGAGTAGTTTTGCGGATGTTGCGCCGAGTTGCCGGCCTGCGGCGAGCAAGGCGGCGATTGCGCCTGCGCCGCAGGCGTTGTGGTGGTGCTGGACCTCGGGGACGATATTCTCGGCGGCCAGTTCAACAATCAGCTTCAGAAGTCGCCGATCGTTCTCAACGGCCCATTGGATGCCGGGGGGGCCAACGCCGGCAGGCGCGAACCCGTAATTCGGACCGTAGTGCGTCAAGTCGCTACTGGCTAAATACATCACTCGCAGGCCGGTTTCCGCCAGGCATTGGGCGGTTTTGCGGCCCATCAACGGGGCTGAGGCGACTGCGGGGATCTCGATTGGCAGCACCGGGACTCCCGGAAACGCCTGTTGGACCATGGGGATGTTGACCTCGATGGAGTGTTCGCGGTCATGGAGGCGACCGTCCACCGCGAAGAGATTATCGTGGGATTCCAGTGCGTGGTACAGGTTTTTGGCGATCTTGGCGGGCTGTGCTGGCAAGTCCCAGGTATTGTGGGGGTCGAGGGCGGCGTGCTGGACGGGAATGGGTGTATGGACGGCCCCGAAGATGACGACGAGGTTGACGGGTCCCTGAGCCGCTAGCGTGGCAATTGCCTGTCCGGCCACGGCGCCGCTGCAGATCCATCCAGCGTGGGGGACTATTGCGCCGAGCCATGGTCGACTGGAAGCCTCCGGGTGAGGCTTGAGGAATGACTTGGCCAGTCGCGTGCATTCGTCTGGATTGCCGGGATAGAATCGCCCAGCCACGGCTGGTGGGCGAACGCTGAGATTACTTGGCCCAACCATGCCATCCACTATAATGCTGTTTGTGCGGCGGGAATAGAAAAAAGGCGACGCGCCCGAGGCCCGATAATACTGCGTCGCATAGGGGTGATGCCTTTTGCGCTGAGGTGAAGGATGAGTGAGAGAGACAAGGAGGAATTGGCGCGGCTTCTGGGTGCGATGGCGGCGGGTCAGCACGAACCGGATGAGGGGGAGGTAGCGGATGAGGGGTTTGTTTTGCCGGTCCAGAGTTCGCAGACGGCACCGATGTCGCGGGCGAGCCACCGGCCGGCCTTGCCGGTTGCTGTTGATGCGCCGCCTCGGGTAGCGATTGTTCGGCCGCGACAGCACCTGGTGCAGACGCTTGGATTCAAGCGCACGATCATTCCCATTTTGTTGACGCTGGGGGTGCTGTGTCTGGTGCTGGGTTTGATGGGGTTCTTTGTCAGTCCGGTTTCTCCTTATGCCAAGCTTGCGGAGCGGTGGTTTTCGGTTCCCATGGTGTTGGTGGGCCTGGTGACACTGGGCTTCGGGATTCTGACGATGTTTCAGGTGCGTAGTGAGTTGTCCAGGCGAGGGCCATGAGGTTGAGAAGGTCCCCCATTGGCTGGGTGTCATGGGTGCCGGGTGCGCAACGGGCTGTGGATATCCCGTCGATAACTGTGGAGTGAATTGCAATTGAGAAACGATCTGGCTATGGTCATTTCGGATCGTGAGCGTGCCGCGAGATTGCCGTATCGGATGATCGCGATTGATTTGGATGGCACGCTGCTGTCTCCGGAAGGCAGGGTATCGGCCGCGAGCCGGGCGGCGGTGCAGCGTGTGGTGTCGGCTGGGCTTCGGGTATGTTTTGCGACCGGGCGAAACTGGACGGAGAGTCAGGGCATACTCGACGCGGTTGGTCACCGGGATGTTGCGGTGTTTGTCGGCGGGGCGATGGTGATTGATGCTCGCAGTCGGCGGACGCTGCATCGGACGGTGATGCATCCGAGTCTGGCGAGCGAAGTTTGCGAGGTTTTGGAATCGCTTGGTCATGCGGCGCTTGCGCTGCAGGACACGGGTCGGACCGGTGTGGATTATCTGGTGACGGCGGACGTGGAGTTGAATGAGGCGACGCGAAACTGGATGCAGGTGACGAATGCGAAGGTGAAGGTGATCCATCATCTGCCGGGTTATTCGCATGAGCACACGATCCGAGTTGGGATATGTGCGGCGAAGGATGAAGTGGAGCGAGTGCAGGCGGTATTGCGGGAGCGGTTTGGTGAGCGGGTTTTGTGTCAGGTTCTTTATGTGCCGGCGTATGCGGTGCAGGTGTTGGAGGTATTTGATCCGGCGGTGAACAAGTGGCAGGCCGTGATGTATGTAGCTGGCCAGCATGGGATAAAGGCAGAGGAGATAGTGGCGGTTGGGGACGACATAAATGACCTGTCGATGGTAGCTGGAGCTGGGTTGGGGGTAGCGATGGGAAATGCGAAGCCGGAGGTACTGGCGGCGGCGAAGCGAGTGATAAGGAGCAATGAGGAAGATGGCTTGGCGGAATTTCTGACGAGCATGCTTGACGGCGACTGACGCGAGCAGGGACGGGGCGGGCAGCGAGGGAGCCGGGAGAAGAACCAGGGACGATGCGAAAGGAGTCGCAGGCTCCAACGGCCGACGAGTGAAAACTCGCCGGCCGTTGTGTTTTGCGCGAGCTTCGCGGGGAGCGGAAGGCCGGGAGTGGAGTAGGGGGGCGGGAATGGTGTGTGCGAGGGGGGTGGGGGTTGTAAGGGGAGGATTGGCCGGGGGTTGGGGGATTTGAGGGGGTGGAAAAAGGGGCAAAAAGCGACGAAAAGCGACAAAAACCGACCGAAAGCGACGTGAAGGGACGGGGAAGGGATGTAAGGCGGC
>CAYVKG010000008.1:0-87274 GCA_964451955.1 uncultured Tepidisphaeraceae bacterium | reverse complement strand
AGGGACGGGGGAGGGACGTAAGGCGGCCGGGAACGGACTGAGAGGAAGGTTGGAGTTAGGAGAGTCGAGGCGGGAGGGTTTGGTTGGGGCGGAGAGGGGGCGCTGGGTTGACTGCAGGTGTTCGGCTGCAGTCTGGCGGTGGCAAGTGCAGGCCACGATCGTGCGCATAGCCGTCCTCCTCTATATAGGGGTGGGTTTGCGCTGAGCTGGTGGGGTTGGCGCAGCGCGAAATGGAGGAAGTGAGGATTTCCTAGGGAAGTGGGGAGAAGATTTTTTTATTTTTACCGATGGCGCAACGGGGGAAATAGCGGAAGGCTGCTATTGATGGGAAGGAAGGCAGGTGGGGGGTGGCGGGCGTTGGGAGGGGAGAAAGAGGAGTACGCGGGATGGCTTCATGTGCTTCTGTGGAGCGCGCGGGGGCGGGGGAACTGCGCGGGATCGCTGGATGGGGTTCTGTGGAGGAGGCGGGGGTGGTAGAGAGAGGAACGGGATGGCTTGATGTGCTTCTCTGGAGTACGTGGGGTAGGGAGAAGAGGGGAGCGTGCAAAGGGTGGGCAGCTGAGGGAGGGGAGAGGTGGATCGACTTCCAACGCGGGAGGATCATGGTAAAACACAGGGATGGCGACCATCAAGCGTATTGGCGTGCTCACTGGAGGAGGGGACTGTCCTGGTTTGAACGCGGTGATTCGGGCGGTGACGAAGTCGGCGCTGCATGAACATCATGTGGAGGTATACGGGATTGAGGACGGTTTTCTGGGGTTGATTCAGAACCGGATGCGGCCGTTGCAGTGGTCGGATGTTTCGAACATTCTGACGCTTGGGGGGACGATTCTGGGGACGAGCAACCAGGCGAATCCGCAGCGGTATGCGGTACAGCGAGGAGGGAAGACGGAATTCGCGGACGTGACGGATCGGGTGGTGGAGCACGTTCGGGGGAATCGGCTGGACGCGGTGGTGTGCATCGGTGGCGACGGGACGATGACGGGTGCGGCGAATCTGATCAGACACGGGATCAACTGCATTGGGGTGCCGAAGACGATAGACAATGACCTTGAGGGATGCGATCTGACGTTTGGTTTTGACACGGCGGTGACGACGGCGGCGGAGTGCCTGGACAAGATTCACACGACGGCGATGAGTCATCATCGGGTGATGGTGGTGGAGTTGATGGGGCGGAATGCGGGTTGGCTGACATTGCATGCGGGGATTTCGAGCGGTTCGGACGTTATCTTGATTCCGGAGATTCCGTACGATTTGGGGAGGATTTGCGAGGTTCTGGAGCGTCGGGGTCGGAACGGGAAGCGATTTTCGATCGTTGCGGTGTCGGAGGGCGCCAAGCCGATTGGCGGGGAGGTGGTGGTGCAACGTCTGGTGGAGACGAGCCCGGATCCGATCCGGCTAGGGGGCATAGCGAACAAGCTAGTTGCGGACATTGAGGGGGCGAGCGGTCTGGAATCGCGGGCGACGATACTGGGGCACATTCAGCGTGGCGGGACACCGACGCCTGCGGACCGTGTATTGGCGACGATGTTTGGGCATCAGGCATTGAAGCTTTTGCTGGGAGGGGCGGAGGGGAAGCTGGTGGTGTGGAAGGACGGCAAGCTGAGCCAGGTTGATATCGAGTCTGTAGCTGGCAAGCAGCGAAAGGTGCCATTGGATCATCCGCTTGTTGCGACGGCGCGGGCGGTGGGGACGAGTCTTGGAGACTGAAGGCAGGCGTCAGGGGGCGGAGTTGGTATGATCGGGTTATGGCGAGGATTGGCAAGATTGAGTTGAGGGTTCCTTTTTGCCAGGCGGGGCTGGCGGGGTATTCGGACCGTGCGATGCGAGTTGTGGCGCGTCGTCGCGGTTGTCCGTACGCGGTGAGCGAGTCGCTGCTGGACATTACGATGCTGAACGGTGGCAGGGGTCTTGCGAAGTCGATCGACATCAACGACGAGGACCATCCGGTGGCGGGTCAGATTGTGGGATCGGAGCCGGAGCAGTTGGCGAAGGCGGCGCAGATACTGTATGCGCACGGGTATGACGTGATTGATTTGAACTTTGCGTGTCCGGTGAAGAAGATCAAGAACAAGGCGCGTGGCGGGCACATGCTGCGGGATGTTGGGCGAGCAATTGAGATATTGAATGTGGTTCGGGACTCGCTGCCGCCGGAGGCGCCGACGACGGTGAGTTTGCGTCGGGGGTTTGACGATTCGGCGGAATCGGCGGAGGGTTTTTACCGGATATTGGAGGCGGCGTGGTCGGTGGGGTACGCGGCTGCGCGGGTGCATGGGCGTACGGTGGAGCAGAAGTATGTTGGGCGTAGCCGGTGGGATTTTCTTGCGGAATTGAAGGTGAGATATCCGGAGAGGACGATAGTGGGTTCTGGGGACGTGTTTACGGCGGAGGACGCGGTACGGATGCTGCGGGAGACGGGGGTTGACGCGGTGTGGATTGCGCGGGGGGCGATTGGGAATCCGTGGGTGTTCAGGCAGGCGAGTGAGTTGATGGCGGGTGTTGTGCCGTCGCCGCCGAGCATTCATGAGCAACGGGAGGCGTTGCGAGAGCATTTTGGGATTTCGATGGAGATACACGGGGAGCAGTTGGCGGGTCGTCGGATGCGGAAGCAGGGGATCAAGTATGCGAGGTTTCATCCGGAGGGGGAGAGGGTGAAGGCGGAGTTTATCGGGACGAGCAGCCTTCGGACGTGGCAGGAGGTGTTGGAGAAGTGGTACTCACAGGACGGGCCCGGGGTATGGCCGGACCCGAAGTCGGCGGACCTAGTGAACGGGGACGGAGAGAGCGAGGCGGCATGAACCGGACGCCGGCGCGGAATCGTTTGGCCAAGGCATTGCCGGAGGAGTGGCGGCGGTATTTGAAAGAGCATGGGGTACCGAAGCGGAAGTACACGGCGGTGTGTAAGGTGGTATTGACGACGGGTCGGGTGATTGAGGAGTTGATTATCGAGGAGGGATGGATCATCGCGTTGGACAAAGGGGGTTTGGGGGGGCGATTTGAGAAGAGGATCGACTTTGACGTGCGTACGATCACGTCGATGGAGATCAAGCAGGTGATTTGATGAGATGGATCAGCCTGCGGTGCGTCGGGGTACGTTAACGCGGCTGACGCCCTGGGTCTGGTTATGGGCGACCTGTTGTTTGGCGGGGACGGGGAGGTTTGACTTTTGGTGGCCGAAACTGGTTCCGAGGGCGGAGCTGACGGCATGTGAGGCGGAGCGGTTGAGGGATTCCTTGAGTTGTTTGAAGTTACCTGATTCTTTGGAGGAATCGGGTTCGAGGTTTTCGGCGGCGGGCCCGAGTTTCGCTTTGGCAGCGAGGATTCTGGCGGCGTTGAGGGCGGCGAGGGAGGTATCGATCAAGGGTGCGGGGGATGTGGCCTGAGCGGCCTTTTTGAGCTTGCGGACGGGTTTTTTCGATGTCGGCGTGGAATTGGTGGAGTTAGTTTTTCGCGTTTTGGCCATAGGGTGAATCCTCGGTTGATGATTTTACGCAGAGAGAAAGCGGACACAATACCCTATATCATTTGATTTACAGGCTTTCCAGTCGTTGTTGTTTATCGAGTTCGAGCAGGGCGGCGATGAGGGGTTCCATGTTGCCTTGGACGATTTGTTCGAGGTTGAAGTTTTTGTCGCCGCCGGATTCGCCTCCTAAGCGATGGTCAGTACAGCGGTTTTGGGGGAAGTTGTAGGTACGGATGCGTTGGGAGCGATCGCCGGAGCCGATCATGGTTTTGCGTGTGGAGGAGATAGCGGCGTGTTGTTTGGCCTGTTCGATTTCGTGGAGTGTAGCGCGGAGGAGTGCCCAGGCGCGTTCTTTGTTTTGGGCCTGGGACTTATGTTCGGTCATTTTGAACTGGAGGCCTGTGGGCTTGTGGAGGAGTCGCCAGCCGGTTTCGACCTTGTTGACGTTTTGTCCGCCGGGTCCGCCGCCGCGGCAGCCGAACTCTTCGACGTCTTTGGGGTTGATATCGATTTTGACGTCCTGCAATTCGGGGAGTACGGCGACGGTAGCGGCGGAGGTATGGATGCGACCTTGTGCCTCGGTTTCGGGGACGCGTTGGACGCGGTGACCGCCGCCTTCGAAGCGAAGGTGGCGGTAGGCAGAGGGTCCGGAGACCTGGACGATGACTTCTTTGAAGCCGCCGCGTTCTGAGGTTGACATATCGGAGACATCGAATCGCCAGCCGTGGCGTTCGCAGTAGCGGCGGTACATTTCGAAGAGGTCGCGAGCGAAGAGGGCGGCCTCTTCGCCGCCGGTGCCTGCGCGGATTTCGAGGAAGAAGGTGTTGACGGCGTTGTCTTCAGCGGCGAGGAGATCGTCTTTGAGGTTTTCGAGGAGTTGATCGGATTTTGTTTGAGCATCGGGGAGTTCAGCGGCGGCGAGTTGGGCCATTTCGGGGTCTGCGGTGGCCTGGGCCATTTCCTGGAGGTCGAGGACGGTCTTGGCGGCCTTTTGATATTCTCGGTAGCGGCCGACGACGGGTTCGAGCTGGCCGATTTCCTTGGTAATGGAGATCATCTGATGGGGATTTGCGAGGATGGCGGGGTCGTTGAGTGATTGGCGGAGGGAGTCGAGTTTTGCGGCCTTCTCGTCGAGTTTGTTGAAGAGGGCGACCGGGACGTTTGTGAGAGTATCAGGCATAGTGGCCTCGATGGGACGGATCGATGGAGACGGAAGAACGAGCGGCTGAGGGGTTGCAGTCGCTAATGGCGGGTGAGGATTCCTGTGGCGTGGCGCATGGAGGTGAGTGTAGCGGATTTCGGGGGGAATGTGTAGGAGGAGGTGGGCGGAGAGGTTTTACATGAAGGAGGGTTTTGGGGGTTTTACCGGGCGGCCTGGTGTGTGACGATGGGGACGTAGCCGACCTCGAGGCCCTTTGGTGGAGTGACGAACAGAGCGGGGTCGAGGTTTACGAGTTGGCCGTGGGTTGGAGGGGGCATGTAGTCGCGGTCGATAGGCCAGTTGGCGTGGATTTTTTCGACGAAGGCCTGGAGTTTGGCTTTTTTCTGTTCGGTCCAGGGGTATTGCTGGAAGGAGGGTTGATCGACGAAGCGATACCAGTAGTAGGTGACGACGGAGCCATCGATGAGGGTGGCTTTGAAGGGTCCGGCCTTGGGGCCTGGTTTGGCCCAGGCGCCGGTGGTTGGGGAGGTATAGGGAGGTCCCGGGGGAGCGAGGCTGAATTGTTGTGCGTGGAGTTGTGTTTCATGGGGGAGGTCTTTTTCGGAGAGAGCGACGCGTTGGTCGCCGACGTGTTTGTAGTATTGTGGGAAGATGCCGGGTGGGGTGAGGTCGTTGTTTTGCCATTGTAGTCCCCAGACATTTCCGGGGAAGACCTTTGTGTCGAAGGCGTGTTCGACGCCGACGATTTTTTTGCCGGCCTGATCGTAGCGGGTGGTATGGGTTGTGAGTGTAGATTTCCAGGCGCCTTTTTGGTTGAAGCGTCCTGTGCAGGGTGATCCGCCGTCGCGCCAGGCTTTGAAGGCGTCGTAGAGTGCGGCCTTGGAGTAGTAGGTGACATCCTGTACGAGGAGGGATCGACCGAGTTGGTCGACGGGGAAGTGTAGGGTGGGGATTTTGGAGTAGAGGGTGCCTGTAGAATCGGAGGAGTCGAAGCGGGGGACGGTATTGATTTCCATGGCGCCGCCGCCCATGTTGCCTGGGCGTGCGTCGAGTCCGCGGCCGTAGAGGAAGGGGTAGTTGAAGATTTTGCCGATTTTGCTCCAGGTTTCGGGGATGTAGTAGGCGATGGGTCCTTTGAAGTTGGCGGCGCTGAGGAAGCAGGTCCAGGCCTGGTCGCCTGTGGGTGGGTCGTCGGTGGTGGGGTCCGTGAAGGGGAGTGCCATGTAGGTATAGCCGAGGAACTGGCCGTTTGGGTTTCCGTGGAAAGGGAGAGCGTCCGGGGGTATGAGGAGGCGATTGGTGAGTTGGGCGATGCCGAGGCGATGGTCCGGGAGTGCCTCGTTGCTGTAGAAGAAGGACCAGCCCGGGGAACCGACTTCGTAGTCATAGCACTGAGGGGTGGCATTCATGCTGAACTTTGGGGGTCCGTAGCGGAAGTGGTTTCCGGCCCAATAGCCGAGGCCACCCTCGACGGTTTGGAAGACGCTGGCCCAGGTGGGACCGCGGGCGGTCCATGTCCGAGCGAGGGTCCCCTCCGGGGCGAGGGGTTTATCTTTGTTGTCGGAGTTGTCGGGGGTGATCCAGGCGCTGGCGAGCCCGATCTGGAAATTGGCGATGGGCTTGTCGATGAGGGGCCAGACGGCGGAATAGAAGCCCATACCCGCGCTGTACTCGGAACGGTCGGGTGGTCGGGAGGCGTCGAAGCCGATGTAGCCGTGGAGGCCTTCGGAATGGGGGGTGACCGTACCGGGCTTAGGGGCGGACGTCGGGGGGCGATTGGCGGGTTTATCCTGTGCATCGGAGAAGGAGGTGACGAAGGCGAGGAGCGAGGCGGTGAGGAGTTGGATTTTCATGCGATCTCCGAAGTGGGGAGGGAGTGGATTTCAGACGATTTCCTCGGTTGCGGGATTCCAGCGGACCATTCGGCGTTGTTGATAGGAGATGAGGGACATGAGGAAGGTGGCGGTTTCGATGAAAGCCTCGTCGGTGGAGCATTTTGGGAGAGAGCGGGTCTGAATGCAGTTGACCCAGTCTTCGAGGTGATTGGGCTGTTGAGGGGTTTTGCCGCGTTCGTAGCCTTTTGGGAGGTCATTTCGTTTGTTGTGTTCTTCTGGGAGGATCTGGAAGCGAGTGACGTCGTGGGCGATGTTGTCGAAGCGGAGGGTGGCGTCGCGTCCGCAGATTTCGACGGGCTGGCGTGTGCCGCTGGTATTCATGCTGCCGGTGAAGGTGACGGTTCGGCCGATTTTTTCGAACTGGTAGGAGGCGACGTAGGTATCGGGGACGTCGCGGTCATCGCGGAGGAGGGCGAGGAGGCCCTGGCAGGAGCAGGTGTCTGGGATGCCATGGTTGAGGAGGTATTGGACGAAATCGAGTTCGTGAGAGAGGAGGTCGCCGGCGTATCCGGTGCCATAGGCCCAATAGCATCGCCAGTGCCAGAAGTGGCGTTCGTTCCAGGGGATTTTGGGCGCCGGGCCGAGCCAGAGATCCCAATTGAGTTCTTTGCGTACTTGATCGGGGTCGGGGCGTTCCCACTGGTCGTAGTAGCCGTACCATCGCCAGTTGGGGTGTTCGGGTTCGGTGGACTTGAAACGACCGGTTCGGACGAGGGAGATGGGGCCGAGGATGTTATTGGCGAGGAGTTGGCGGGCCTGGAGGGCGCAGGTGGCTTGTCGGGCCTGATGGCCGAGTTGGAAGACTGCGCGGCTTTTTTTGAGGGCATCGCGCATGAGTTTTGCTTCGGCGAGGGTTTTGGAGAATCCTTTTTCGCAGTAGATGTCTTTGCGAGCGTTAGCGGCGTCGAGGACCATTTGACAATGCCAGTGGTCCGGGGTGGCGATGATGACGGCATCGACATTTGGATCGGCGAGGAGATCGCGGTAGTCGAGGTAGGCTTTGACGTCGGGATTGAGGCTGCGTTCGATGCCTTTCTGCCGATGGGGGCCATAGACATCACAGACGGCGACGACCTTTGCGTTGGGGACGTGGACGATGGCGTTGAGGAGGTCTCCGCCGCGGGTGCCGATGCCGATGCAGCCGATGCCGATGTTTTTTGCGGGTGAAGCGGCGGAGAGGATGGCGGGCGTGTAGGCGGTGGCGGCGGCGAGGGTTGCCGCGTGGCCGGTGGATTTGAGGAATTGTCGGCGATACAGGTTAGCGGATTTGCTCATGGACATGACCTCCGGTGGTTTGGTGCTGGCCGTTGGGGGCATTGTAACCGGTGTGAACGGTGGAGTCGTCAAGGAATGCGTGTTGGACAGGTACGAATGGGGGAATGAGTTGTGAGTTGGGAAGCGACCGGAGGAGTGTTGCGGTGTTCGTGAGGCAGTACTTGAAGCTGGGAGGGAAGTTTGTTGCGTTCGACGTGGATCGCGCGTTTGCTGGCTGCGTGGAGGGGCTGATTGTGGTGGATCTGCCCCGGGCCAATCCGCGCCTATTGCAGTGCTACATGGGTGTTGAAGGGCTCAATTCCTACCTTGGGTATCATCACGGCGTAGCCGATCCGGCGGCGCAAGTGCGATGGTGTTTTCGGGCAGGTCCCAAGGGGCCCAAGGGAGGAGGGGCGAGCGATAGTCAGGCGCGGCGTTTTTTTGGCACTCGTGGTGAGAAAGGGGCAACTGGGGATCTAGGATTCGAACCTAGACAAACAGATCCAGAGTCTGTTGTGCTACCGTTACACCAATCCCCAAAACACGTCGATGTCAATATAGAGGACGCCTAGCAGGCGGTCAAGAAGGGAGCGATGCGTGGGGGGCGTCAAGGATGCGAAGTGGGATGTCACGGGTTCAGGCGAGGCGTGATTCACCGAACATAGCGCGTTTTTCCGAGGCACGGGGCGGAAGCAATTGGACATGGTCGAGGGCGGAACGGGGGTTGGGCCGGCAGTGGGATGTTGAGCAGGGCGAGCGTGTCTGGCGGGGTGGACGCCGCCGGCCTGATTGCCGCGTGGTTCGGCACAAGTTATGATGTAATTCGTCCGATAAAGGCGGAGGAGTCGCGACATTTGGCAGGCGCGGTGCGATGCGTCTGGCACGGATTTGGAAGGAGCCATTTCATGGGACAGGCGACGACGGACCTGCCCGATCCCGCGGAGAAGGCGGCGCTGGACGGCGCGCCGAGCGCGGACGATCTGCTTGCGAAGGTGGCCAACGACGAGATAGACCGTCTGCTGGCGGAGGCGGACGCTGGACTTGTATCGCCGGCCGATGCTTCTGCGGCGTCTCCGGCCGTTGTGGTCGCGAATGCGGAGTGTGTGCCTGCCGCCGAGGGGGCGGGGGTTGTGGATGCGGGGGCGGCTGTTCCAGCGACTGAACCGCGGAAGACGACGGCGGCGGCGGATGTCAATGTCAGCGACCAACTGGACGCACTCTTTTCGGAACTGAACAGGACGATCGAGGCGGCGCCGGAGAAGGCCGATTTGCCTTCGAACGCGGAGATTGACCGGGCGTTGCCTTCGATTGACGTTGCGGCGGAGAAAGGGGGGGAGGCGAGGGGACCGGGGGAGGTATGCGATGGCGGGCCTGCGGCGCCGTTGAGCGATTCGCGTTCCTCGCCGGAGGGGGCGTTGTCCGGGACGGCTGGGGTTGGGGTTGGGGTTGGGGTTGAGAGATCCGGTGTGATTGATGTTGCGGATCAGACGGGTTCCGTGGAGCGGCAAGCGTTGGCGGGACCGGTTGTGGAGGCCGTTCGGGCGGATGTCCGGTCGGAGGAGGTCGGCGGGGCCGTGGCCGACTCGCCGGGCGGGGTTGACGGGTCGCAGGAGGATCCGGCGTTGTTGCGGTTGTTGATACGAGTTCTGGAGTGGATCAACGCTCCGATTGCGCAGTACGGGGACGAGGTTCGCGGGCTGATTGGCAAGATCGCGGTATTGACGTTGATCAACGCGCTGGCGGTGTTGGTGTTCGTTCTTGTTTTCCGGCACTAGCGGCGTGCTACCGGGGATGGAAAGGGGATTCGTGCTTTGCGGCGATGGGCATGCGGCGGCCGAATCCGAACGCGCGGCTGGTGATTTTGAGGCCTGGGGCGGCCTGTCGTCGTTTGTACTCGCTTCGGTCGACCATGCGAATGACGCGGAGGACGGTTGTCTCATCGAAACCTTGCTGAACGATCTGTGCGGCTCCCAGGTCCTGCTCGACATAGCGGTCGAGGATGGCGTCGAGGAGTTCATAAGGCGGGAGGGAGTCCTGGTCGGTTTGGTTTGGCTTCAATTCGGCGGATGGCGGCTTGGTGATGCTGTTGCGGGGGATCAGTTCACGCCCGGCGGCGTGGTTGATGTAGTGGGCGAGGCGGTAGACGTCGGTTTTGGGGACATCGCTGATGACGGCGAGTCCGCCGCACATGTCGCCATAGAGGGTGCAGTAGCCGGTAGCGAACTCGCTTTTGTTGCCGGTGGTGAGGAGGAGGTGTCCGTGGCGGTTGGAGTACGCCATGAGCAGAGCGCCGCGGACCCTGGCCTGGAGATTTTGTTCGGTGAGGTCATCCCCGAGGAGGGAATCGCCGAGCCTATTGGGATTCAGCAGATCGGCCAGGGTGTTTTCATAGGCGGAATGGACGGAGTTGATGGGGAGGATGTGGAACTGGATGTTGAGGTTTTTGGCGAGAGTTTTGGCATCGGCGACGGAGTGATCGGAGCTGTAGCGGCTGGGCATGGCGATGCCGACGACGCGGTCGTTGCCCAGGGCCGCGACGGCAAGTGCGCAGGTTACGGCGGAATCGATGCCACCGGAGAGTCCGAGGACGGCGCTGTTGAAGCCGCACTTATGGACATAGTCGCGGAGTCCGAGGACGAGGGCATGGTAGACGGACTCAATGCCGGCTGAAGGGATCTCAATTCTGGGTTTGGATGTGTGGTCGGAGTGTGTGTGGGTCGGGGAGTCGAGATCGACGACGAGGAGATCCTCCTGGAAGTCCCTGGCCTGGCCGATGACGTTGCCCGCGGCATCGAGTGCGACGCTGTTGCCGTCGAAGACGAGTTCGTCATTTCCGCCGACCTGGTTGACATAGACCAGGGGCGTTGAGAATCGCTTGACCTGCTCGGCGAAGAGTTGGAGTCGGAAGGCGTGTTTTCCTTCGACGAAGGGGGAAGCGCTGGCGTTGACGGCGATTTTGGCGCCGGCGCGATTGAGGTCGGCGATGGGGTTCTGGTGATAGAGGCGTCGTGGGATCATGCGTTCGTCGTTCCAGAGATCCTCGCAGACGGAGAGTCCGATGGGGACGCCGGCGACGCGAACGAGGTCGTTGTTGGTGGCGGGGTTGCCGGGCTCGAAGTAGCGAGTCTCGTCGAACACGTCGTAGGTTGGAAGCAAGTTTTTGAAATATTTGGCGAGAATGCGGCCATCGCGGAGGACAGCCAGGGCGTTATGGAGGGGTCGGCCGACGGGGCTTGGGTTTCGATCGGCGTATCCCAGGACGACATCAATGCCGGTCACCTTTGAGGCGATCATCTGGAGCGTTCGGAGGTTGTCGTCGACGAACTGCGATTTGAGCAGGAGGTCTTTCGGGGGATAACCGATCAGAGCGAGCTCGGGGAAGACGACGAGGTGGGCCGCGTGGTTTTTGGCCTGCTCGATGAAGGCCAGAATTTTCGTGCTGTTGCCGGCGATATCGCCGATGGTCGGATTCACCTGGGCCAGTGCGACTCTCATGGCTTTAGGGTATCGCCCGCGGGGGTATGCGTACAGCCCTATTGGTTTCTGATGTTTCGCCAGTCCTCATCGGCTCGTCGCATGGCTTCCATGAGATGCGTTCTGGCGCCCGCGAGCGTAGCGGGGTTGAGGGGGGTTGGCGTGGTATTGGGGGCAAGGAGGGCGGGAGTTGTCGTCGGCGGGAGCGGGGTGACGGGCGTGGGTTTGGCGGTGAAGCCGTGGGGGTTGGGTGGGTCGAGAGCCTGAGGAGGTTTGACGCGTTTTGCCCGCTGTCGTTGGCGTTGCAGTCGTCGGAGTTCCTGTTCATCCTTGAGTTCCCACTGGTGTTGCTGGAGGATCCATGGGAATTGGGGCTGATATTTGCGGTACATTAGGCCGAGATACCAGCAGAACATGTGCATGAGGTAGACGCTGGCGAGGAGCATGGCGTAGAAGACGACGAGGGGGATGCGGAAGGTGACCGAGCCACCCATTTGCATCATGGTGAGCGCGTGCCAGGAGACGGCGGTGAGGCTGACGGCGTAGGGCAGCGCTGCGCCGACCCACAAGATCAGCACCGGGAGATAATGGGTCCGGCTGACCCAGATGACTTTGAGCAGGCGGTCTGGTCTGAGGTTGTAAGCTGTTCCGCTGGTTGCGGCGGTAAGGAAGACGGCGGGGAAGAGGAGTGTGCCGGCGCCTGCCAACAGGGCGCTGGCCAGATTGTTGGCGAGGCCGCCGGGGCGGTAGAGGAAGAGGGCGGGTGCGTAGCAGATGATGAAAGCCAAGGCGGCGGCGACGAACGGATGCCAGATGTCTTCGGCCCAGGAGAGGCCGCGGCCGGGTCCGGGCAGTTCGTCGCGTTCCATGCGTCCGACGTCATCGACGACGTTGGCATAGTGTGCCGCGATCATCATAAGGGCAAGGAGAGGCAGCGGGGAGATGAAGATGAGTCCGCCGCCGAGCGCCACGACGAAGATTTGATTGAAGAGGTGGAGGAGGAAGACGACGGCAATGACGGCGATATTGGCGGGCATCAAGAGTGCGACGGGGACCATCCACGGCCGCACGCCGTCCGCGGTATACCCGGCGGCATAGGGGACGACGGGCTTGGCGACGGGTATGGCTTGGGGTATTGGGGCGTCATCGTGCTTGAGCGGCATAGGTCGGACGAGTTCGCCGGTGATGGGGTCGTATTTTGGGACGTTTGGGCGATTGGCCTCCTCTTCCTTCAGGGGGATTTCCTCGACGCCGGATTCAATGACCTGGCGGGCGGTGGGCCTCAGGTCATATTCGCCGTGAGCATCGCGATGGGGGACGTAGGTTCGGCGCATTTCCTGGACGACGGCGGGATCGTCGTAGGAGGGGGGCTGGTCGATTTTGTAGGTGCCGTCGTCTTCGAGATTCTGTAGATCGTCCAGATGGGGGACATCGACGAGCAATTTGCAGTCCGGGCACTGCTCGGATGCGCCGACCTGATCATCCGGGACGGAGAATCGATGGCCGCATTTGCAGAGGAAGTTGATCATGCATTCACCCAGGCGAATTTGAGATGCCACATCCCCCCCACTGCTGATCGGCCCCGGGAACCGGTCGAGTGCACCAAGTTATTATACTCGGTCGTGTTGCGCAAGCCAATGATCCGCTTTGTGCGGTACGATGGCTGATGACTTTGCGGAGGGAAGTCGGGACAATAGGGTGCGAGGAGGTGTGGGATGGGTCGATTGGTTTTGCTGTTGATGCTGGTTCCCGGGACCGTATTGGGCGCCGGCAAGACGTTGATTATCAAACTGCCCGGTTCGTCGGAACCGAAGTCGGCGGTGGCGGTCGCGGCTTCGCTGAAGTTGGAGACGGCTGGGGTGATTGAGGGTCAGAGGGTGACGTTCAGGGATCTGCTGCCCGACACTGCGTACGACATCAAGATTGGCTTGGCGGATGGCAGTGTTCTTCAGGGGGTGGACATGTCGTGGCCGGCGAGTGAGCCGGGGAGGAAGGACGTTGAACCCCTGGACGAGGAAGACCGGCAAGCGATCCTGGAGCTCTTTGCGGGAGTGAAAGCGTTTGAGAACCGGCGGAACATGCTCCATTTGAAGGGGGACCACGATCGGGTCGTCATCCTTGCCGAACTAATTCGGGACAATGGCTTTTATGCGAACCAGGGGACGGAAGTCATCTGGCGAGTTGAGCTATGGTATTACAAGAACCAGCACGGCGGGTGGGAACGCGTTACCCAATCGAGCAGAGTTCTGCGGCGTGAGCGATTCAAGACGCGAGACGAGTTTATTTTGAACACGGGCAAGCTCAGATATGTTCCCGCGTTGGGTGGCCTGAGGCTGAGGGATGACGTGTCGATGGTGCTTAAAGCCGAGGACCTCGTCGTCAAGAAGCCCGAATAGGACGGCGGGGCTGGGTGATAGTCAAGAGTTGGTTGGGGGGGGGAACGGATTGGTTCTCTTTTTTTGGGGGGCAGCCCGAACATTACCCGAATTTTTGAGTTGACGGACCGATAATGTTAGGGTACTATTACCCTAACTAACTCCTATCGTGCAAGGGAGGTTTGGATGATCACGGTTCGCCAAATCGAACGGCTTTGGAATGCTCGGGATTACAGTCGGATGTTGTCTCTTTTGATGGACGTGCGTCCCGAGACGTCGCTGCGTGCCGCGACGGAGTTGGCGAAGGCGATTCCGGTTGCGGCTATGGCTGTCATTCGCCTGGACGAATTGAATCAGTCAAGCGCCGCGGTGTATGGGCGGATGATCCGGACGATCCTGTGCGGGCAGGAACGGACGGGTGGATTCGGGAACCCGATGGTGACGGCCCTGTGCCTGCGAGCGTTGATGTGCGGTTGCGGATTTGGTTCCGCGATCGAGCGTGGGCTTGGGTACCTTGCGTGGCTGCAGGGTCCGGAGGGGCTGTGGCCACGGGAGCCTGAACACTGCTCGGCAGGGGACCCGTATGTGACGGCGTTCATTCTTCACCAACTAGCGGATGATGCGCGATTTGTGGAGATGATTCCCACGGAGGGCACATTTGCCTGGTTTCGGTGGCACGAATCGGTTCTGGACGGTGACACGGCTCGGCTGTGGAGGAGCATAATGTCGCGGCGTGCTGTAGGTCGTGGTTTTTCCGTGGGTCGTTTGGAGAAGGCGTGGCGGTAGGGTACCGGGCCTGTGCGTGCATGGGGGTAGCGGAGGGGCATGAGAAGAGGGGTGTGGGTTGTTGCCGCGGAAGTGGGATGAGAGGCGATGGAACGAGGATGTCTTGCCGGATCGCACCGGGAGGGCGAGTCACAACGGAAGTCTGTGGTGGGCGTGGCCTAGGGGGGGTCCACGCCAATCACGGACGGATGGTGTGCTGTTTGCCCTCCCGGTTGGTTGTTGTGGCGAGGTGCGGGAATTGGCTTTCCGGTGGAGGTGTGGGGAATGACGTTTTTCTGATGGGTGGCAGGTATTGGGGTTGATGCTGAGGGTGTGGGAGCGTGAGTTTGTCGGAGAAGCAACAGAGAGGGCGGTCGCCCTGAGACCGCCCTGCGAAAACACCACAACCCCGTGAATTCCGGTTTACTGCAAGGATCCTGCGACGGGCATGGCGCTGGGGGTCGTTTCGGCGTTTTTGGCATTTGGCGCCTCAGCCAAGCGCAGGACCATGTTTACTTTGAGGGCTGATGGATTGGGTCCGATCAATTGTTTGTTCAATTCATAGAGTTTGGCGACTCCTGCGGCCGATCCGTAGAGCCGTTTACAGATGGTCGTGAGACTGTCACCGGCCTGAACGCGGTACTCTTTGGTGGGGTCAAGGGGCTTGTTTGCCTGGGGGGGAGGGGTTTGAGGGTTTGTGGGGACGACGTCGGCCTTGCTGGGTATCACGAGTTTCTGACCTGCCTGTACGCGGTTGGGATTGAGTTTGGGATTGGCCCTGAGGAGGTGGGAGACATAGGCGGCGTTGCCATACTCTGCCTTGGCGATGGACCAGAGGGTTTCGCCGGGCTTGACGAGATGAATGCGAGATGGGATTGGTGAGTGACCGGCGGTGCTTTCGGTGCCGGTGAGTGCCGCGCGCCAGTCGGTTGTTGCGGTGCGTTCAGTGGTTGGGTCGGTTGAAGGAGTGCTGTCATGGGGGGTGGCGCTTCGGGACAAGAGGTCGGCGCCGGCACCGCGGTCGAGGGCTTGTCGCCAATCCCATGCTCCGGATCGCGTTACGGTGTCGGAACTGGCAGCGACGGCATCGCTTGGTGGGCCGGAGGGGGCGGAGTGGGCTGTAACGGTGGATGCGGCGTCAGCGGGGCGAGTCGCCGGGCCGCCGATCGCCACAGTTGGGTTTCCGATGCCGGTCGAATCGGCGTAGTTGGGGGTCGAGCCGACGTGGGTGGTCTCGGTGTGTGTTCCTGTGGATTGAGGGTCTGTGTTTGCGGAGTTCCGGATCTGGGGAACTGGAGCGAGTGCTTGCTGGTTATTTGGGATCTTGTTGGGATTTCCGCCGGCGAAGAAGAGGACATAAACCAGAACGGCCCCAAACAAGATACCGCCAACAGCCAGCCCGAGCTTCACATCCTTGCGCATGTTAGGGACTCCTTTCCCACAGAGACTCGCATTCTTTAATTATCGGTCGTAGAGGCCCGCTTCAATCAGCCGGGATCTTTCGTCATAGCAGACCTCAAATCACCAACTTTTCGTTGCGCCGGCTCCGCACAGAGGCGGTGTCGGCGCCGTTTCACTGATAGTCGGCTCCGCGGGGAGCCGCCGGGTCCAAGCACTCTCGGGCGAAGGCGACGTTACTGCCTAGCTTGCTGCAGTTTTGGGAACGTCGGCAGCTTCCGATCCGCCGCGGCCTCCGTGTGGACGTCTTTTCCGCCCCACAACAGAATGGGCGCGGCGATCGTGATTGAACTATATGTGCCCACCACTATGCCAACGAGGAGGGCAAAAGTAAAGCCATGGAGGCCGGGTCCACCGAAAACATACATGACGAAGACGGTAACGATGGTGGTTCCGCCGGTGATCAAGGTTCGCGACAGAGTTTGATTGATGGAGTCGTTGATGATCTGCTTGCTGACATAGCCGTACTTGCCGCGGTTTTCGCGGACCCGGTCAAAGACGACGATGGTGTCCATCATGGAGTAACCCATGACGGTCAAGACAGCGGCGACGAGGGTGAGGTTCATTCGGAAGGGTTCGAGGAGGAGGACCTCACGTCCGAACCATGTTTGGGCCAACAGATGGCTCAATCCGATGGCGCCGATGACGAAGAACACGTCATGCAGCATTGCCACGACGGTAGCGCCGCCGTACTTGAGGTTTCCGAAGCGCATCCAGACGTAGACCATGACGAGGAGGAGGGACAACACGAGGGCATTGATGGCCGCCCACATGGTTCCGCGGGCGACCTGGGCGTTGAAGTTGCTGACTTTTGACAACTGCGCCGGCTTGTTGACGGCCTCGGTGACGAGTTTCCAGATGGGCCTGGCGAGGACCTCCTGCCACTTGGCTTCATCGGGGCTTTGTCCGAGGGCCTCGTCGGCGACAAGGATGATTGCCTCCTGGGAGGGTTGTTTGGGATCACCGGGCACGAGGACGGTGATGTCGCGATAGGGCATGTTGGCGCGGTCGGGCTGGAGCCTTGCTCGTTCGAGGCGGTCGGAGATTTGTTTGACGGTCAAGGCGGGGTTCAGGCGAGAGAGGGAGATGACCATTCCGCCCGCGTGTGAGAGGATGGCGGGTTTGGCCCAAGGGATGGCGTCGGCGGCACTGGCGTCGGCCATGCGCACGATCTTGTTTTCTCTGGCCTGTTCGAAGGTCGCGTCAAAGCCATCGAACTGGGAGGGGACATCGACGTTGAGTTTATCCTGGAGCGCGGTCATGAGTGCCGCTCTGACCTGGGAAGCGTTTTCGTTGGGGGTAACGATCTCATATTCCGTGCCGACCGAGCCACTTCCGACCGCGATTGCCTGGACGGCGGGGAGGTCATTTTCGAATTCCCGCTTGGTGATCCAGCTCATCAGTTGTTCGCGGCTGACGGGTTCTTTGAGTTCGAACTGCACACTGGTCCCGGAGACGAACTCGATGTCGTACATATTTCGGCCTTGCACGACGTAGACGGTCATTCCGACGCCGAGGACAACGATGCTGAAGGCCACGGCAATCCACGCTTTTCCGAGCCAGTCGATGTTAGGGCGGAGCATGTGGTCCCATTTGGGATAGGAGAGGGGCAGGCTCCCGAGTTTTCTGATCATCTGCTTCTCGAGCAGGAGATCGAAGACGGTTCGGGTGACAAACAAGGAGGTGAAGAGACTGCTGGCGATACCGATCAGGAGGGTGAGCCCGAATCCCTTGACTTCCTCGCTGCCGAAGTAGTAGAGGACGAGGGAGGTGATGATGGTGATGACGTTGGAGTCGAGGATGGCGGTAGCGGCGCGGTCATAGGCGTTTCGGATCGCCATTCGGACGGAGAGGCCGCGGAACTGCTCTTCGCGCAGTCGTTCGAAGATGAGGACGTTGGCGTCGACGGCGGACCCGAGGGTGAGCACGAGGCCTGCGAGGCCTGGAAGGGTGAATGTGGCGCCGAACATGGCGAGCACGCCGACGATGATGACCATGTTGAGGATGACGGCGATCATGGCCACGGAGCCGCCGAAGTAGTAATAACCGATGAGGAAGACGGCGACGACGACGAGTCCGACCATGCAGGACATGAATCCGGCCCTGAGGTTGTCCTTTCCGAGGGTGGGGCTAACGATTCGCTCGCTGATGGGCTCATCCTCAAGCCTGGCGGGCAGGGATCCGGCGTTGAGGGTTCGGATGAGGTAGTCGAGTTCCTGTTTGCTGTAGTTGCCTGAGATCTGGCCGTTTTTGTGGATTTGTGAGCGGAGATTGGGGGCGCTGATCATTTTGTCGTCGAGGACGATGCCGAGGGGCTTGCCGATGTGGCGTCCGCTGAGGTCACCAAACAGCACGGCGCCCTGATCGTCGAACTCGAAGCCGACGACCTGTTCGCCGGTCTGGCGATCGGTTTCGGGATAGGCTCGGCTCAATCCCCATTGCCGGGCGCCCTCTCGGTGGACCATGGACTCATCGGGGGTTGTGTAAGCGAGGATCCACTTTCGATCGCCGTAGGTTTCGATGTGGTGACCGCGGAACTGGTCAGGGCGATCGATTTCGTACCATCGCATGGTATCGCCGGGTTTGGGCGTGGGGCCGTCGGATCGCAGTCGGTCGGCCATGCCAGTGATGACCTGCTGGTCGGTGACGACGATATGGAATTCGAGGACGCCGGACCCGCGGAGGAGGCGTTTGAGGTCTTCGGCATCGTCGAGGCTGCCCTTGCTCTTGGCGTAGGCGTCGTAGGCGGCGACGAAATCCTTGATAGCCTGCCGTCTGGCGGGGAAGTTATCGGCTTTGGCGAGGTATTGAGCGATCTTGGCGTCGCGTTCCTTGAATTTCTCGGCGAGTTTGGTTTTGTCTTGAGTTCTTTGGAACTTGTCGATGGAGGACTGCATCAGGTCGAGGTCTGCCTGTAGGCGAGAGACGGGGAGGTTGGTCTCGTCGAGTTCTTTTTCGATCGCCGCGATGTCGTCGCGAGCGTCGACTTTTTCCTGGGGGTTGTTGGCTTTTTCGGCGTCCCTGAGGCGTTGCAAGGCCTTGTCGAGTCGACCGAAGATATCGACTCGGGCGGCATTTCCCATGGCCAGTTGTTGGAGTCTGGCGTCACGTTGTGGGCCTTGGGGCATGAGGAGGGTGGCTTTGACTTCGGCGACGCGGATGTTGGTGTCTTCGAGGCCGGCCTGTGCGGCGGCGAATTGCTTTCTGGCTTCGCGGGACTCCTGGGTGCCGGCGGTCATGGGCATCTGGATCTCGAGTCGCGTGGAGCCTTGGGGACGCCAGACAAGGTTCCTGACGCCTTCGGGGTCGACGCGCTTTTTGAGGGAGTCGGCGACTTTCTGGGCCAGCTCGGGATCTGCGCTGCCCGGGGGAGCCTTGATTTCGTAGAGGAGGCTGGTGCCGCCGCTGATATCGATGCCCGGTTTGAGATTGAGTTTTTTGGACCAGGGGATCTCGAAGTTGAGAAGTCTTCCCGGGGGCCAGAAGATACCGAGGACCCCGACGAGGACCACAATTGCAATCAGCGTAAATCGACCGGAGAATTTCTGTTCCATACCGAATATCCCAAATGCCACGAGCGAAATTCGAGGAGCCCGATGTCTGCGTGAGCGCCGGTCATTTTGCGGCGGGTTTCTCTTCTTCGACGACGCGATGGATGGCGCTGCGGACGAATCGGATTTTGGTGTTGGAGCTTTCGTCGACCTTGACGACGACTTCGCCCTCTCGGGCTTCGACGACGGTGCCCATGATCCCGCCGATGGTTTGAATTCGGTCGCCGCGTTTGAGTTGTCCGAGCATATCGCGTCTGGCGCGGTCCTGCTTTTGTTTGGAACGAATGACAAACACGTAAAAGATGACGAGGACGATCACCATCAGATAGATGGGATTCTGCAACAGCTGGGCCCACCAGGGGACATCCACGGGCCTGGTTGTCGCTGGACTCGCCGCCGCCAACATGTCGAACATCTGCCTCAAGGTCTCTCCTTTGCACTGACACGGTCGCCGTTTTTGGCATCATCCCCCGCAGGCCCAATGAGGCACCGAGGGTCTTCTTGCCTGAATCGTTCAAACGTCCCCCGGCCAATCGCGAGCCTGATGTCCGCCATCAGGCGTTGATAGAACCGCACATTATGCACAGAAACCAATACGGGGCCAAGCATCTCGCCGGCGAAAAAAAAGTGCCGGATCGCGCCCCGGCAGAAATTGCCGCAGGCGTAGCAGTCACAGCCCTCTTCGATGGGGCTGGGGTCGTTGTGATACTGGCTATTTCTTAACCTCAATGCGCCACTGGAGGTAAAGGCATACGCGTTTCGACCATTTCGGGTGGGCAACACGCAGTCGAACATATCGAGACCGTTGGCCACTGCTTCGACGATATCGCGTGGATAGCCGACGCCCATGAGATATCGGGGCTTTTGCTGGGGGAGGATGGGGGTAGTGAATTGGAGGACGCTCTTCATTCCATCGAAACCTTCCCCGACGGCACATCCGCCGATGGCATACCCTGGCAGGTCCATCGCGACCAAAGCCTGCGCGCACATGGCGCGTAGATCGTGATGGATGCCGCCCTGGACGATGCCAAACAGGCTCTGGTCGTTGGCGCGTTTGTGGTAGGCGAGACATTGGCCTGCCCACCTCAGAGTCCGGTTGACCGCCTGCTGGTGATATTCGCGTGGGGCCGCGCCGGGGGGACATTCGTCAAAAGCCATGATGATGTCCGCGCCCAGAGCATTTTGGACCTCCATGCTCAGGGCGGGTGTCAATTTGACAGTTGCGCCGTCGATGTGGCTCTTAAACACCACGCCCTCGTCGGTGATTCTGTTGAGATCGGCGAGGGAGAACACCTGGAACCCCCCGCTGTCGGTCAGGATGGGCCCGTGCCACGCCATGAACCGATGGAGGTCTCCCAGTGTTGCGACAACCTGATGCCCCGGCCTGAGCATCAGGTGGTAGGTGTTGGCCAGCACAATCTGCGTTCCAGTGCGCGCCACATGGTCAGGCAAAAGGCCTTTGATGGATCCCTGAGTCCCAACCGCCATAAAGGCAGGAGTATCAAACGCTCCATGTCGTGTGACCACCCGGCCCGATCGCGCGCGTCCTTCATGCGCAACGATTTCAAACTGCAAAGGCGGTGTTCTTGGCGCGGCCGATTCGCTCATTCCTTGCAGAGCGTACGGAGAGGCCTGGGAGACGTCCAGTGCGATCGTGCGTGTTCAGGGTCGTCAGTTCGTTTTCGGAATCCGGGGCTCAGGAGCGTTACCGGAGTTGTGTGGGTGTGTAGAATGGCGGTGGACAGTGGTGAGGCAAAGGCCGATCAGTTGAGGGCGAGGTGATTTAAAGGAGCGACAGCATGGGACGTTGGTCAAGTGTTGGGGGCTTGGGGTACCTGATGTTGGTGATGGCCTGTGCTTTTGGGGCTACAGCGCCGGGTTCATCGCGGGCAGTAGCGGACGCGGGACGGCATTGGACGGCCGACAACGGGAACGGGACGTACTCGAATCCGCTTTTTTATGAGGAATTTGAAGACCCGGACGTCATACGGGTTGGGGAGGACTATTACCTTGTGGGGACGACGATGCACATGAATCCCGCGTTGCAGATCATGCATTCGAGGGATTTGGTGAACTGGGAGCTGGTCGGGTACTGCATGGATCGGCTGGATTTGGGGCCGGCCTTTCGCCTGGAAGGTGGTGACGTATACGGCCGAGGCATATGGGCCCCGTGTATTCGTTATCACAAGGGGGTGTTCTACATTTTTTCGAATGTGAACGGTGTTGGGCTGCAGGTTTTCCGTTCGAAGTCAATTGAAGGCCCGTGGGAGCGTAATCAGCTTCCCGGTCGGCACGACCTGTCGGTGCTGTTCGATGATGATGGCAAGGTGTACATCATTTCCGGTGCGCGTGCTCCGTATCCGATCGAAGAACTGAGCGAGGAGGTGCGGTCGTTCAAGGTCGACGCACCGAGAAGGCAGTTGAACGTGCGGATGGGTGAAGGGCACCACCTTTACAAGATCAACGGGAAATATGTGAATGTTTCGGCGATTCCGGGTGGACCTGTGAATCAGATGGTTGCGGTGGCCGACTCGATTGAGGGCCCATGGAGGGCCACGCTGATGGTGGAGGGCGAATCGCTGGGGGTGACGGGGACCGCCCCGCTTCGAGCGAGGCCGAACGACCGTGGGCTCTGGCTGCACCAGGGGGGCATCGTGGACACGCCGTCGGGTGAGTGGTGGAGCATCATCATGTCGGATCATGGCAGCGCCGGGCGGATGGTGGCGTTGGTACCTGTGACGTGGGCCGACGGTTTTCCGTTGATCGGGTTGCCGGGCAATTTACGGAAGGCGCCGAACACGTGGATCAAGCCCGGGACGGGCCACATGCAGGAACCGAAGCCCGCGTTCGTTCATGATGACGGCTTCGAGGGGGGCAAACTGAATCGGCATTGGCAGTGGAATCATGTACCGGACGACTCGAAGTGGTCACTCACGGAGAGGCCGGGGATGCTGCGTCTTCATTCACTGCCTGCCAGGGATTTCTACACCGCCCGCAACAGCCTTTGTCAGCGTCCGCCGGGGCCCGAGTCGATCATGACGGTGGAGTTGGACAGTTCCGGGATGGCGGAGGGTGACACGGCCGGGCTGGCGCTGCTGAGTTCTCCTTATGCCTGGATTGGGGTGGTGAAGACTGCGGAGGGCCGGTCGCTGCAGATGCTTGACACGACGGGTGTTGGAGGAGGGCGAGGAGGCGCCGGGTCCGCACGGCTCAATTCTGTGACCGTCGGGCCGGCCAATCCTCCTGAGCGGCTGTGGCTGCGTGTGGCGTGCAACTTCGACACGGACGAGGCCGTGTTCAGTTGGAGCGCCGATGGCAAGGCGTTTGCGCCACTGGGCAAAGCGTTCACGATGATCTTCCAGCTTCGGACGTTTCAGGGGGTTCGGCCGGCGCTGTTCCACTACAACACCGGTGGGCGGCCGGGCGGTTACGCCGATTTTGACAACTTCACGGTGGAGGAACCCCGGGCCCGGGGCATTGAGCGGGAGATTCCTCTGGGCAAGACAATAATGTTGAGCAGCGGCGCGGACGGGAGCTATCTGGCCGCCGATGAGCGGAGCATGTTGCTGGTGAACGTCGGCTCGGACTCAGGGATTGCGGGCGCGGCGGAGGCGCAGTTTGAGGTGATTGACTTGGGCAAGGGGCGTGTGGGGCTGAAGGCGTGCAATGGTCGATTTGTGTCGGCTGCTCCTGAGGGGGTGATTCTGAAGGATCTTGGAGGAGCCAAGCCCGGCAATGCCGAGTCGTTCCAGTGGGTGAATCTGATGCGAGGCGACATGATGCTGATGTCGCTGACGAACCACCGCTACGTGGCGACGAAGCCAAATGCGCCTGGGGCGGTGACCGTTTCGGCGACGGGTCCGAGCCCTGCGCGCAAGTGCGGCGCGTGTTTCAAATGGCGGGCGGTGGCGTCGTCGTCGCCTGGGGGGACAGGCGTCTAGTGACCGGGAGCGGATGAATGGGTGAGGCGTTGGCGGATAAGTGCGGGGGACAGTTTTGCGAGCGAATCGACGGTGATTTTGGCAGCGGCGAGCGACTGCCGCGCCTTTTCGGTGGTGGCCAGACCGATGCTGAGCATACCGGCGGCATTGGCGGCGGCGATTCCGGCGGGGGCGTCTTCGATGACGGCGCAGGAGTTTGGGGGCACATTGAGGCGCAGGGCAGCGGTGAGGAACACTTCGGGATCGGGTTTTCCGCGGCGGACATCGCGACCGGTGACGACGGCGTCGAAGAGTTGGCGTCGGCCGAGTTTTTGGAGGACCAGGTTGGCATTTTCGGGTGGTCCGGAGGAGCCGAGGGCAAGTTGGAAGCCATCGGCATGGAGGGAGTCGATAAGCTCGGCGGCGCCGGGCATGGCGGGGAAGTTGTCGCGGACGATTTGGCGATAGGCTGCCTCTCGGCGTTCGTCGAGGGTGGCGATTTGGGCATCCGAATAGGAGCGATGGGGCCAGAGTTCGGCCATGAGTTCGCGGCTGGTGCGTCCGAAGACGGCGGCAAAGCGATCCGGATGGAAATCGAGCCGCTGGTCGTGGGCCATGGCTCTCCAGGCTTCCAAATGCGCGTGAAAGGAATCGACGAGGACCCCGTCCATGTCAAAAATGACTGCGACCTTCATAAAGGCTGATTCTCCGGAAAGGCGGTTTGGGCTCTATAGACATGCCGGTCGATGATGTGGTTTTGGCGTGCTTCGTCAAGGTCGCCGAAGCAGCCGCTGGGGCCCCAGACGCAAACGACGAGGTTTCTGAGCGATTCGGGGTGTCGTTGAGCATCGCGGAGCGTGTTTACGTCGAGTGTATTGAGCTGGAGTTGCCGGCGTTCGGACTGTACGAACCCGCGGACGAAGAGGGCGACTGAGCGGGAGACGTCTGGGCCGCGAAAGAGGTCGAGCGATTTGACGAGGGGCGGATCGACGCCAACATTGTGGTTGCCGATTCTGGGGACATGATCGCGGAGTTCGGTTCGCAGGAGGTCATCGTGTGCGGGATTGGTATCCAGTTCGCGGATCAGGGGATCGGGCAGGATGCGATTTTGGTTGATCACCAGCGGTTTGACCGCCGCCGGCGTAGCGTGGCGGAATCGCGGCGATTGCCGGGTCTGGTAAAAGGCCTGGGCGGGATAAGCGGGGGCGCTGTGGGAACTGGCCGACGTCTAGATGGGCGGGTGGTGGTCCGTTGGCGGCATGCGAGCGGCGATAGTCGCGTGGTGCCTGGCCGGTAGCGCGTTTGAAGAAGAAGCTGAGGTACTCGGCGTAGGAGAATCCGGACAGTTGGGCGATGCGTTCGATGGGGAGATCGCTCTCGGCGAGGAGTTGTGCGGCCCGTCGGACCTGTACGAGCCGGATTTCGGCATGGGGTGAGCGTCCGATGGTTTGGCGGAAGCGGCGTTCGAGGAGGGATCGGGAGATGGGCACGTGGCGGAGGACATCGGCGACGCGGATTCCTTCGCAGGCGTTTTCGCGGATGAATCTTAGGGCGTCGCCGACCTCCGGGTCGTCGATGGCCAAGGTATCCGTGGATTGCCGAGTCACAACGCCGGCCGGGGGGATCAGGATTTCGTGTTGAGGCGGTTTGGCACCGGACATGAGCCGGTCGAGCCATTCGGCCGCTTCATAACCGATTCGGCGGGCGTTTGGGACGACGGTGGAGAGGGGTGGATCGCATAGTCGGCAGAGGAGTTCCTCATTGTCGACGCCGATGACGGCGACCTCTTCTGGGACGGCCAGATTTGCTCGGCGGCAGGCCTCCAGGACGTGTTGCCCGCGGAGATCGTTGCAGGTGGAGATGCCGAGCGGTCGGGGCAGTTTAGAGAGCCATTTTGTGATGCGGTCCTGGTCTACATCCCATGGCAAGGCGAGGGGACCGTGCCAATAGGACTCGTAGAGGTTTGGTACGAATCCCGCGTGGCGCAGGGCGAGGAGGAAACCTTGGCGGCGTTCATCGGCCCACGCTTCGCCCGAGAAGCCGCAGTGCGCGAAGTTGCGGAACCCTCGTTCGAGGAGGTGGGAGGCCGCCAGTCTACCGATTGCCTGGTTGTCGGACCGTACGCGTGGCAAGCCAAGATCGGAGTGCAGGTCATTTAGATCGACGACCGGGACATTCATTTGGCGGAAAGCCCTCGCTAACGGTCGAGTTGTCGGCCGGCTGATGATTCCGTCCCATTCGCGGCGTGTGAGCCACCTGGGGGGCATCGCTCCCAGTTCGCGTTGTTCGACAAACACCGACCATGGCCGGTGGGCGCGGACATACGCTGCGATTCCCTCGTGTATCTCGCGGCCGTATACGACGGAGGTTTCCACGATGATCGCGACCCGCGGTCGACGAGGAATGGTCTTTCCGGCCATGCCCGGAGTTTACCGGACCGATGTCATGCTCGCACGGGGTGGCGTAACATTTCTTAAGAGTAATACGAATATTCGTAAGCGCGCCGTATCGGTGGAGCGGTATATTGGGCGAGTGACAGGGCGTCATGGTTCGTCATCTTTTGTTCGGCGTGCCCGGGATGGTGGTCCGATGTTCAAATTGATTCGTGTTGTGGTTTTGTTGGTGATATGGGTTCTGGGGATGGCCCCGGCATTTTTGATGGCCGAACCTGCCCTTGTTCCCGTTCCGATCGGGAGGGTGCAGATCGAGGACGAATTCTGGTTGCCGAGGATGAAGGTCTGGCGGGAGGTGACGGTTTTCGACTGTTTTGCGAAGTTCGAGAAGGACGGCGCGATCGGCAATTTCGACAAGATTCGGGACGGGATCGCCGGCGAGCACGGTGGTCCGCCGTGGTATGACGGTTTGATTTACGAGATGATTCGGGCATGCGGTGACCTGCTGGCCGCGGGGCGTGACGCCGGGCTCGAAGCCCGGGTGGACGGGTACATCGAGCGCATTGCCGCGGCGGCGGCGAAGGACCGTGAGGGGTATATCAACACGTATACGCAACTCAAGGAACCGGCGCATCGGTGGGGACTGAATGGAGGGAATGACAACTGGCAGCACGATGTTTACAACGCCGGCGCGTTGATTGAAGCCGCGGTTCACTACTATCGGGGCACCGGCAAGACGAAGCTGCTTCAGGTGGCCTCGCGGCTGGCGAATCACATGACCGACGTGATGGGTCCTGAGCCGAAGAAGAACGTGGTACCGGGGCATTCGCTGGGTGAAGAGGCCCTTGTGAAGTTGTTCCTGCTGTTTCGCGATGAACCGGGGTTGAAGTCGGCGATGCTCGTCCCGATTGATGAGGCGAGGTATCTCAGGCTTGCCGAATTCTGGATCGAGAATCGTGGGAATCATGACGGCCGCAAGAGCTATGGTGAATACGGGCAGGACCACAAGCCGGTTTTGCAGCAGGAGACCATTGAGGGGCACGCGGTTCGGGCGACGCTGCTCTGCGCCGGGCTGGTCGCGGCCGCCAACGTCAACGGGCGGCAGGATTACCTGGCGGCAGCTGCGCGGCTGTGGGAGAACATGGTATATCGTCGGATGTATGTCATCGGCGGTCTTGGGGCGGTAGCCGGGCATGAGGGATTTGGAGCGGACTACGTTTTGCCGAACAGCGGATATCTGGAAACGTGCGCCGCCATTGGCGCCGGTTTTTTTCATCACAACATGAACCTAGCCTTTGGGGATGCGCGTTATGCTGATGAGCTGGAGCGAGCGTTGTACAACGCGATCCTGCCGGGGGTTTCGCTAAAGGGAGACAGCTACTTCTACGAGAATCCTCTGGAGGCGGGCCCGAAGCGATCGCGATGGTCCTGGCACGCGTGCCCCTGTTGCCCGCCCATGTTCCTGAAGATCATGGCGGCGTTGCCGGGATACATCTACGCGCAGCAGCGGCAGAGCGTCTATGTGAATCTGTTTGTTGGAAGCCGGGCGGAACTGGTGGTCAACGGCGGCAAGGTTGTGATTCGGCAGAGGACGCGGTATCCCTGGACCGGAGAGGTTCGAATCGACGTTGAGCCGGAGCGCGAGATGGAGATGTCGCTGTACGTGCGTGTGCCAGCCTGGTGCAGCGGTCCCCAGATCAAGCTAAACGGCAAGTTGCTGGAGGACGTGGAGAAGTCGCGCGGCTATGCTCGGATTCAGCGCTCCTGGCAGCGTGGCGACCGGGTTGACCTGCTGTTACCGATGCCGGTGGAGCGTATCAAGGGGCATCCCAAGATTGAGGCGAACATTGGGCGGGTGGCATTGCAGCGAGGTCCGCTGGTCTATTGTCTGGAAGCGGTTGATAACGGCGGTCATGTGGGGAATCTGGTAATTCCGGCTGACTCGCCGCTCGAGGCGGAGCACCGGGCGGAGTTGCTTGGGGGGGTGACGGTGATCAGGGGTCCGGCGCTCGCGGTGGAACGGACGGCGTGGGCGACGTTGCTCTACCAGCCATCGCGTTCTGTTCCTGGGCTGAGGCGTGTCGAGTTCACCGCCGTGCCTTATTTTGCCAATGCGAACCGGGAACCGGGGGAGATGATGGTATGGCTGGCTGAAGAGGTGACCCGCGCCGCATCGCTTGGGGCTGCGACGGCGGCATCGCGAGCCAAGGCATCGGCATCGCACTGCTGGCGTGACGACACGGTTGTCGCTCTGAATGATCAGATTGAGCCCGCCGCCTCGGATGACACGAGAATTCCCCGGTTCACCTGGTGGGATCATCGGGGCACGAGCGAATGGGTGCAATACGATTTCGATCGCCCGACCAAGGTCTCTTCTGTGGAGGTTTATTGGTGGGATGAGCGGCGAATCAATGCGCACTGTCGTGTGCCGCGATCCTGGCGGCTGCTGTATCAGTCCGGAGGTAGTTGGAAGCCGGTGAGCAATCCGTCCGGGTACGCCACGGAAATGGATCGCTTCAACCGAGTGACGTTTGATCCGGTGGAGACCGGCGGGCTGCGGCTTGAAGTGCAACTGCAACCGGAGTGGTCCGGGGGAATTCTGGAATGGCGAGTGGAAGCGACTGTGGCGGTCGGTCCATAGAGAGGTCTTGTTGAGTTGGAAGAGCCGAGAGGAGGATGATCTTGAGCACGTGGATTTGTGGGTTGTTGGCGGCAAGCGCGGTATGTTCCGCAGCCGTTGTCATGGCGCAAGAGACGGCGATTCACATTGACGCCGCTCAGCCTGGGCGGTCCGTGAGCCGCTATCTGACCGGGGCGTGCATTGAGGATGTCAATCACGAGATCTATGGCGGGCTATACAGCCAGATGATTTTTGGCGAGAGTTTTCAGGAACCGGCTCGCTCCGCGCCGATCAGGGGGTTTGTAGCCACGGATGGAGAATGGACTGAGGAGAACGGGCAGGTGCTAGGTGGAGCAGGCGCCGGGCCGAAGCTCATTAGTTCCGTTGCGCCGTTTGTGGTTGGCGAGGCGGGTGTCGAGGTATTACTTGCTGGGACGGGGGGCGGGAACGCGGGGCTGATCCTGCGTGTGGCCAAAGCCGGCGCGGGAGCGGACGCTTTTGATGGATACGAGGTTGCGATTGATGTTGCGCGCAAGGTTGTGGTGGTGGGACGGCACGAGCACGATTTTCGTCTGCTCAAGGACATTCCGTGCGATGTCTTGCCGGATCGGTGGATCTCGCTGGCAGTGAAGTTGACCGAGCGTGTGATCGAGGTGATTGTCGACGGGAAGGGCATTGCGCGGATCGAAGATAATCGGCCGCTCCCGGCGGGCACAATCGGTTTGAGGCAATGGCAGCGGCCGGCCAGGTACCGGAATCTCTGGGTCAAAGGTCCGGGAGGGCGGGTTGATCTGCCCTTCGAGGCGGCATCGGACATCCCGGCGGCGATCAGCGGGATGTGGGGTCCGATTGCAATCGGTGATGCCGTGCTGGAGGCCACGATTGACAAGACGCGGCCATTTGTCGGCGTCCAAAGCCAGCGGATCACTTTTGTTCGAGGGGATGGCGAAGTTGGCATCGAGAATCAGGGTCTGAATCGTCAGGGGATGGCATTCGTTGAGGGCAAGACCTACGAAGGATACCTATGGCTGCGATGCGAACAGCCGACCGATGTCTTCGCGTCGTTGGAGAGCCGAGATGGGGCTCGTCTGTATGCTCAGAGTCGCGTGAGGGCGTCGGGGGATGACTGGCGGCGATATAAGTTTTCGCTCACGCCGGACCGAGCCGATTCCGGAGGTCGTTTTTCTCTCCGGCTGAAATCTGCCGGTTCGGTGACGGTGGGGCACGTGTTTTTGCAGCCGGGCGGATGGGGTCGCTTCAAGGGTTTGCCGGTTCGTCGCGACGTCGGCGAGGCGCTGATTGAGCAGGGGATCACGGTGTTGCGCTATGGGGGAAGCATGGTCAACGCCCCGGAGTACCGTTGGAAGAAGATGATCGGTCCGCGTGATCACCGGCCGCCTTATCGGGGCACTTGGTATCCCTATTCAACGAATGGATGGGGCATCATCGACCTGTTGGACTTCTGTGAAGCGGCGGGCTTTCTGGCCATTCCCGATTTCAACATGGACGAGTCGCCCGAAGACATGGCCGACTTCGTTGAATACGTGAATGGGCCCGTGGACAGCGAATGGGGTCGTCGGCGTGTCGCCGATGGACACACGTCCCCCTACAACCTGCGGCACATTCAGCTCGGCAACGAGGAGAAGGTTGATGAGGCGTATTACGAGAAGTTCGAGAAGCTGGCCAAGGTTCTCTGGGCAAAAGACCCTCGGGTTATACTTGTTGTGGGGGACTTTGCCTACGACAGGCGCATCACCGACCCGATGAGGATCGAGGGTACCGCGTCGGGCATCAAGAGTCTGGCGGCGCACAAGAAAATCCTCAGCCTGGCGCGCGAACACGGCCGAGAAGTGTGGTTTGATGTCCATCTGTGGACCGAAGGGCCTGGCCGTTCGGAATCGGCGCGTGCATTCCGGAGTTACGTCGATGCGATAGAGCGTCTGGCGGAGGGCGCCAAGCATCACGTCGTCGTATTCGAGTTCAACGCGAACAACCACGATCATCGCCGCGGGTTGGCGAATGCATTCGAGATCGGGCGGATTACCCGCGACGGGCGCATCCCCGTGGCTCTTTCCGCCAACTGTCTGCAGGTCGACAAACAGAACGACAACGGCTGGAACCAGGGTCTGTTGTTCCTGAACCCATCGAAGGTCTGGTTGCAGTCGCCCGGCTATGTGACTCAGATGCTGTGGCGGAACTACCAGCCCCGCGTCATCGAGACCCAGGTTCGGGGCGGCGACGACGAGATGTTCAGCGTCACCGCCACGCGCAGCGAGGACGGGAAGCAGATCGTCTTGCAGGTGGTGAATCTCGACTCCAGGTCCCGGCCGACCCGGATAGAAGTCAGCGGTTTTGCGGCTTCCTCGGCGGTGGCCAACGTCGAGGAACTGTCGGGCTCGTTGGATTCCGTGAACACGGCTGACGCCCCGGCGCGGATCGCTCCGCGACGAACTGAGTGGCGGCACAATCTGAACGGGGGCGGTGCCGAGTACGAGTTTCCGCCGCATTCGTTCACCACAATCCGCCTTTGGTGAGGCGCTGGCGCATATCTTCCGCGTCGCTCCTGGTAGTCGGATCGCACTGCGCGATGAAAAAGCGACCGGGAGTGCCCATGACACTCCCGGTCGCAAACTCCGTCATGATGCGCTCTGTTTGCCGGCGCCGCTCGGTTCAGCGACGACGCAGCAAGAGCCCGCCCAACGCGAACAGGCAAAGGGTGGCGGTGGCCGGCTCCGGAACGACGAGCGAGATGTCATCGTAGCAGACGCCCGTGCCGCCGCTGTCGCCCCACAGATCGAGGGCGGCGACCGACTTCAGGTGGTCCGCGCTTCCCGGATCGTACCAGTCGGCCGTCCCAACCTGAACGCCATCATAGAAAGTCGACTGTGTATTGGCATCGAGGTCGATTACGACCTTGATCTGTTTCCACTGGTCGTAGACAAAGGGAATACCGGCGCCGCCGGCTTCATCGTCAACCACCATGCCGGTGGTGTAGTCGAACTTCAACTGCACGCTCCAGCCCTTGGATGCCAGCGTGTATTTGTTCATCAGGATCAAGTACGTCACCGTGCCCTGATGGGCTCTGGGAATGTACTGCATGGCGGTGAACACGCACTGGCCACTGGTATAGCCACTGTACTGGTGAACGACGTCGTCATTGGCGAACATCATGACGGCCTGATCGCCTGGGAACTTGGGGTGAGCATTGCTCACGATGGCGCTCGCGGATGAGCCATCCCAGCCTTCCCACCCGCCTTGGCCGGTCAGGATGCTTCCGAGAGGATACGACTGGAAGTCGTCAAAATCCGCCGCCATGGCCGGAAGCGCCATGACAGCAACGAGTGCAAACACGGACATCACGTACCTCATTTTCTCACCTCCACATTGTCTGGGGTCGTCGCAAGAAGTGTGCCGCAAACACTTGAGCACCCAATCGAGATGCGACTGATTCAATATACACCCCGGTCAGGTGGAGACCAATAATTCGCCGTTTTTGCAGGGGTATTGGAGCCCAGGTGGTGGGAGACGCAGCGGAGTTTGCTGAATGGTTCTGGGCAGAGCGATGTGTTTCGTGTTCCTGGTTACCGATCGGAGACAGGCGAAGATGGGGGATTGGCGGTGGCTTTTCGGTTTATCCGATCTGTAGGGCCATTCTCCGGCCCACGCGGGCGCACCTGTCGGCGTGGGGTTTGGATATAATCGTCGCCGCAGGCTAGCGAGGCGAGCGTTTGCAGGCAAGCGGATGTTGACGGCCCAATTCCGGGAGTTCAGGCATGAGTTACCAAAGCCGGTTTATTGTCCTGTGCATCATTGTGACGACAATCGCCGGCATCGCCTGGTGCGCGGATGCGGGCGGATTTGAGGGGCGTTTTGTTCGGGGCCGGGGCGATTCGGAATATCTCGAGCTGCTGGACATCTCGCGTCGCATGTTCGGGCCTGACTGCGAGTACCAGAATTTGGCCATGCTTTATATGCCGGACTGGAACGGACTGGTCGAAGGCCCGACATGGGACGCCTGGTGGATCCAGAACAGCTACGGGACGACCTACTGCGTGTTGCCGTTCCTTCGGGAACCGTTCATGACTTTTCTGCAGAACTCGCAGGATCTCTGGTTTGACCAGATGGGTGACGGCAAGCGGGTTGGCGCGTCGCCGCCTTTTGACTGGGTGGCGCCGGATGGCGCCTTGTGCGATGCGGCTCGTCCGGGTTGGATCGTGTATCGCCAGGGGGATGGGCGCGTCAGGATTCACGACTGGGGCATGGAGTTCACGGCAGCGGGGATTGTCCTGCAAGCGGAGTTGCTTCTGATCAATCGCGACCCGGCGGCGATTGGGCGTTATCTGCCGAAGCTGGAGCGGTGCGTTCGATTCATTGAAACCCGCCGGGATCCGAAGAACAACCTGTTTCTCGCGGGTCCGGCGGGGAACCTCCTTGCCCCCAGTTATGCCGGATGGAAGAAGCCCGACGGGACATTTGGCCAGGCGTATCTGGCGGGGCTGTCAATCACGTACATTGCGGCACTGGATCGCATGATTGAACTGGAGAAGCTGGCCGAAAGGGCTGAGCAGGCAACGGTGTACAGTCGTTTGCGTGATGCCGCGCGGGAGGGGCTTAAGCTTCTGAGCACTGGCGAAGGCTATTTTGTGAGGTCGGTTGACCCGGACGGGACGCGTCACGGGGTGTACGGCGCCGGACGACACGGATATTTCGAGGCCTCACCGAACCACGACGCGGTGGCGTTTGGCGTTGTGGATGATGATCAGGCCAAGCGGATTTACGACAAGATCGCCTCGGTCCCCGGTCTTCGCCCCCATCGATTCATCATCGCGAACTATCCATCCTACGACGACATGTATGAGGAGCCGCACGGGCTATGGGGATTCGGCACATGGGTAAACGGCGGGCACTGGTCGACTTGTGAGGCGAGGATGATCCTCGGGTATTACCGGGTGGCGGCGTTCGAGGATGCCCGGGGCTCGATGAAGCAGCTTCTGAGCTTCGCCCGGCGGTTTCGGATGGACAACCCCCTGGTCAAGTTCGGGAGCGATGTATACCAACCGGGCCAGCCGATCAATCTCACGTACGATGCTTTCGGCCCCCCCGCCGCGATGATTCGAGGCCTTTTTGAGTATCTCTACCGGGCCGACCATCTGGAGCTTCGTCCGCACATTCCACCGACAATCGCGCAGCTGCACCAGGCGTTTCCCGTCCGGTTCGGGGCCAAACAGATATACCTGGGGACTGTTGGCGTCGGCCCCGTGACTTCGGTCAGCATGAATGGCAAGGCGTGGAGTGACTTCGATTCTGAATCTGTGCGGCTGCCGTACGATCGGCTTCCCGAGACGGCCACCATCGAGATCGCGCTCGGAGGCGCTGGACTGCAGGGCATGCCCGCTCGGGCCCCGGCCGGTACGCTGCCATCCGTGCCTGCCAATGACGACGCATGGAACCTGCTTCGGCGTCCCAATCTGAGCGTCAACAACCTGCCGCTCCGCATCGGCGCCGACAGCGAAGGCGGGAGCCGATTCATCGGTGCGATCGCCGATGTGGGTATCCACAGCCGTGCGCTGAGCGAGGAGGAGATTGCCGCGGCAGCGAATCGCCGTGGTGTGCCCGGCGTGGAGCGTTCTCTCGTCGCCGCGTGGTCTTTCGGTCGCGCGAGTCAAGGCGACTTCAGTCCCGAGGCGGGTTCGGCCCTGAGAGCGACGCGCGCCGGCGAAGTCCGGATCATCGCCGGTCCCGATCGGGCCGGTGAAGGCGAGAGAGGCGCCGCCATCGAGCTTGACGGCAAGGGTTTCCTTGAATTCGCCAACGATCCGTCGCTTGGACTGACCGACGCCATCACGATATCCGCCAGGATTCGACCGAGCGCGCTGCCACCGGGTGGTGGGCGTATTGTGGACAAGTCGCAGGTGGGCACGTCGAACGGATATCTGCTGGACACCCACCCGGGGAACTCGCTGCGGCTGATCTCCCAAGCCGGCACGATCTCGCACGACGCTCGCCTGGTTCCCGGGGAATGGGTCCATGTTGCGGGCACGGTTTCGGCGGATGGGCATTTGCGGCTTTTCATCAACGGCCGGATGGTGGCCGAGAAGGCCGGCCAGAGCATGTCTGATGTGTCTGTGCTCATTGCGAGGGCCGAGCGCATCGCGCGGTTCCATCGCCTCCTTGCCGAGAACGGCTTGGCTGCCGACCCTGTAGCCGCCCACGCGAGGCTCGCAATCGAAGCTCTGGCGACGGCCCACGAGCGACTGCGGTTACTGAAGGATGGCGTGCTCAAAGCGTTGGACGACCCCGTCTCGCAGGCCGCAGCCGACCGGAGCTATGTGGAGGCCGCATCGAAGCTCATCGGGGGATTGTCGCGGCAGATGGAGGCGTTCGACAAGTCCGCTCAGAGCCGCCAACAGCAGATCGTGCGTTTATGGCGTCAGACGGAGTGACGGAGTGGCGTAAGCGATGCCCTCAACGCGGTCTGGATCTCATTTTTGATGAAAGCCATCCGGGCGTTTCAGGATCGTTGTTGGAGATAATCGATGATCCCATCGGCGACAGCCCCGGCCAGCATCGATCGCGATGCCGGGTTGCTCAGCAGGCGGGTGTCGGCGGGATTGGACATGAACCCGAGTTCGACGAGTACGGCGGGGCTGACGGTCTTCCTGAGCACGACCAAGCCACGATCGTCCCGTCGGATCACGCGGCACTGCGAGCCGGCGTTCACCATTCTCTTGGAGATCAGGCTCGCCGCGCGATGTGCTTTGGGGCTGGCGCCTTGGGCCAGAAGGATCGAGTGTCCCTGCTTCCACGACGAGACGTTCCAGTCGGCGTGAATGGAAACGAACAGATCGGCCTGAGGACTGTTGGCGAGCCGAGCGCGATCGTCGAGTTCGATGAAGACATCGCGAGAGCGAGTCAGAACCACCTGGACCCCCCTTTCCTCCAGTTTCCTTGCGACATCGAGGGCGACCGACAACGTCACCTGTTTTTCCTGCAGACCCGACGCTGCGCGCGTGCCCGGGTCTTTTCCGCCGTGGCCGGCGTCAATGACGACCCGTCCGCCGACGTAGGTTTTCCGCAATGGCGGCTTGGGTGTCAGTAGGGGCGAGTTGACAGGCTTTGGGAGATGCTGGCGAATGCGTCCTTCGGTGCCCACCGGAACCACCAATTGCCCCGCACTCGAGACAATGCCGGGCTCCTGGAGGATTAGTCGGCCGTTGAGATACACCGATCCATTGGGGGTAGGAAAGACCAACAGGGTGTTGGCTCCCGACTGGAGCTTCGCAACATAGGGACCGGATTCAACCAACGTGAAGCCCAAGTGGCGTGCCAACTCACCAATCCCCACACCCTTCACCGGTGCCGCCACCGAGGTTGAGGGTTCTGTCGCCGCCGGTTTTGAGACGCACCCGGTCAGCAGCGACAGCAGGAGGAGCCCGATTCCGCGCCAAATCCGGCCCCGCCCGTTCCCGATCGGACCTGAACGACGCTCTGCAGCAATCCACATCTTGGACCTCAATCTGGTTTGCCTGATGTCCGCATCGCGCGTGACGAGAGCTGCGAATGGTCCGTCCAAGCGCGTCCGGTTGGGGCACTTTACGGCACGGCTGTTGCTCCGGTCAACAAAGCGGAGGTTGAGCCTATCAAGCGGAAGAGGGAATTGACTGGTGCTGGCAGAGAGTTCAAGCACTCCTGGAACCGCGAAAACCTGGCGGGCATATGGTAAGTTAGCCTCGTGATCGGGGACCTTATCGGTCGTGGGCAGAAGAGCTGGAATGGAATGGCTCCCGCAAATCATCGTCGTTGTCGCCGTGGCCACCGCCGCCGTCGCCTGGTTGATTCTGCGGCCCAAATCGTTATTGGGAGCAGGCAAGCGGCGGTCAGCCGGAACGTCGTGGGGGGTTGAGGGTCTGACGTGGGTCGGGTCGGGGCAGGTTATTCGGGTCGGCAACCTTGATCTGGTCTCACCGCTGGTGTACTTCTGCGACAGTCGATCGTCGGGAAAGAGCGACGAACCTGCCGCTGTCGATCTGAGCCTGAAGGTCGCGTCGCGTCAGAAACGATCGACATCGCGTCAGTTGCCGCTGGCGCCTCGGTATGACCGACTTACTCCGGGCGAACGGCGGACGTATCTCCAATGGCTGGCCGAGGATCGCCAACAAATGCCGTCTGATCACGGCTATCTTCGGCTGTTTCTGTTCAATCTCGAACGTCGATCCCTGGCTGATCAAGCTGACCAGTCGCTCATTTTCGACGAGCTTCTGCGACTGCGTCGTGGGCAAGCGTTGGCGGGCGAACCCGTGAGTCGCGGATTGGATGCCTGTTTGACTTCCCTACTGTGGTATCTGGCCGCGCGCCGGCCTGTGACGATTTCCCTCGATCGCGTGCGTGAACTTGTGGAGTCCACGTTGGTTTGGTCGGAGGAATGTGTCGCCGCCGCCCTGATGTGGTTCTGCGTCCGGGATGTTCCGTTGCCGGACTTTGCGGCCTGGGCAATAGCGGGCGAGTTGCCCCAGTCCCAGCCCAGCGTGGTCGTGAAGCGTGTAGCCGACGAGTTCCGGGCGCTGTTCATGAAGCGATACTCGCGGCAATTCGGGGCTGGGTTGCGGCTGGCCAGCGGATCTGATCGGGTGTATGCCTATCGTCCGGCGAACCCGTCGTTGCCACAGATGGAGTTCACCGGCCCCAATCCAGCGGGTCTTGCAAGTCAGTTGGTCCCTGTGAGCGACCTCTGGAATCAGTGCGTGGCGGAGTTGAAGAAGTTCAGCATGATTGTTGGAAGAGGAGGGCAGCAGCCTCTGACGGCCGCCGCGTGGCGAGCCTTGCCGGCGGACCTGCGAGCCACGATTGACCATCCTCTTGCCGATGCGGTTGCGGCCTTGGCGCCACCCGCGGACCAGCCCGGGCACGCCCTTGTCACGGCATCGGACTTGGCCAGTACCCTCGAGATGCCGCGTGCCGACCGATACCCGATCGGCCAGTCGCGATTCCTTTGCCAGGCGTTGCAGGAAATGGGTTACGGACTGGAGCCGGATGCCCGCCTGACTGGTAAGGGCTATCGCGGCGACGATCGCCTCGCATTGTTTTGGCTGAGTTCGCAGGACCAGCCCGATCCTGTCCGATACAGCGCCGCCTCGTGCATGCTGCGTATCGGGCTCAGTGTGGCCTCGGCCGACGGGGAGATACAGCAGGACCGGCTCGCGATGCTGGCGCAGCAGATTCAGACCGCTTTCAATCTGGAGCAGCACGAACTGCGCAGAATCGAGGTTCTGCGTTCCCTGCTGTTGATCACCGGTCAGACCGCGCTCGCGGGCATTGGCTCGCTGGCCAAATCGCTGACGGGGCCTCAGAGGGAGGCCGTCGCGAGGCTGATCCTTGCGATCGTGGGCGCGGACGGCGTCGTCACGCCTCGGGAATTGCGGGCCGTTCGAATCTGTTACGACAGGCTTGGGCTGGACGCCGAACAACTCGATGGGGCGATGAAATCTCTGCGAGTGGGGTCGGCGCCCGCGTCCGGAGTCGCCCGTTCCTCGCTCGCTCTCGATCGCCAGGCCATTGCCGCCATCATGGGCGATACCCGCGACGTAGCGCAGATGCTGGCCACGGCCATGGCTGTTGAGTCCCGTTCCGAGACCACACTCGATGCATCTTCACCCGCAGGCATGGCTGCGATGCCTGAGCGATTCGCCGCCTTTTACGCAACCCTGATGACTCGTTCGGAATGGCCGCTGGAAGAGGCCGAGTCCCTTGCTCGTCAGCATGGGCACATGCTTGGCGGCGCCGTTGAGGAACTGAACCAGTGGGCGTACGATACGTACGGCAACCCCGTGTTCATCGAACGGGGCGATCGACTGTACGTCGACAGGCAGATCATCACCTGAACGATAAGGATTTGCTCATGGCAGGGATCAAGATCACCGACCGGGAGCGCACCGCCATTCTTGGTTCGCTCGGCGCCGGGGTTGTTCCGAGGATCGGTCTTCACCACATTCAGGTGGGGCGGAAAGCCGAAGTCGCCGCGATGCTTCAGGACCTGGAGCGGATTGAGCGAGGCGCCTCTTCGGTGCGTTTCATTGTGGGTCGATTCGGCGCCGGGAAGAGTTTTTTTCTGAACCTCGTTCAGGCCGTGGCGCTCGAACGGAAGTTCGTCGTGGCGTCGGCCGATCTGACCAGCGACCGGCGTCTCCATGGGACGGCCGGGCAGGGTCGTGCCCTGTACTCGGAGCTATTCAAGAACCTCGCCACTCGCGGACGACCGGAAGGCGGCGCGCTGGCAAGCCTTGTGGAGAAATGGGTGGGTGAGGTCGCCCACGCCGTGACGAGCGCCGGGGGAAGCCAGCAGGACGTGGAGAAGCAACTGGGGACACTAACGAAGCCGCTTCAGGATCTCGTGAGCGGCTACGATTTCGCGACCGTGATCGGCCAGTACTACCGGGGTTATCTGCAGCAGAATGAGGCGCTCCAGGGCGCGGCGATTCGTTGGCTTCGAGCGGAGTATTCGACCAAGACGGAGGCTCGCGAAGACCTTGGCGTGCGATCGATCATCGATGACGCGTCCTTTTACGATTACCTCAAGCTCTTCGCGAGATTTGCGCGCATTGCCGGTTATACCGGGTTGCTGGTCTGTCTTGATGAACTGGTTGTCCTGTCGCACCGCCTGCAGAACAAGACCGCCCGCAACAACAACTACGAGGCGATTCTTCGGATCCTGAACGATTGCCTTCAGGGGACGGTCGAGCACCTTGGTTTCATCTTTGCTGCCACGGACGATTGCATGTTCGACAAGCGTCGCGGGCTCTTCAGTTACGAAGCGATTGCCAGCCGTCTGGCGGAGAACCGTTTTGCCGGCAATGGGCTGGTGGATCTGAGTTCTCCCGTCCTCAAGCTGAACAATCTCACGCCCGAGGACTGCTACGTGTTGCTTCACAATATCCGCCGCGTCCACGCGGGAGGCGACGAGGCGAAATACCTGCTGCCCGACTCGGCGATCGAAGCGTATCTTTATTCATGCCAGCAGCGTATGGGCGCCGCGTATTTTCTCACCCCCCGGGACACCGTGAAGGACTTCATCGGATTGCTCAACGTATTGCAGCAGAACCCTTCGGCGGATTGGCAGGCCCTGATCGGGCAGATTTCAACGTCCGCGGTCGCCGCCGCCGAGACGGGACCCGTGACCGATTCTGATGAGAATCTGACCACCTTCAAACTCTGATCCATGGTTTCCCGGGACTCCGCCACTGCGTTCGCACTTCTGCACCCCCGTGTTCAGCGTCAGCTGTGGCGTATGGGTTGGAAGGACCTGCGGCCACTTCAGGTTCAGGCCATCCACGTGGTCATTCAGACGCGACAGCATGTTTTGCTCTGTGCGGCCACCGCGTCGGGCAAGACGGAGGCCGCGTTTCTCCCGGTGCTCTCGCAAGTGGCGGACGATGGGCCCGGGTCGGTTCGCGCCGTATATGTCGGCCCGTTGAAGGCGCTGATCAACGATCAGTTTGAGCGGGTCGAGGACTTGTGCGGCTATCTGGACTTGCCGGTTCATCGGTGGCACGGCGAGGTTGCCGAGTCGCACAAGAGCCGGCTGCTGCAGTCGCCGGGGGGCGTTTTGCTCATCACCCCGGAGTCTCTCGAATCGCTGTTTGTCAATCACCCGCGGAAGATGACTTCTCTTTTCGCCGGGCTGAGATTTGTTGTCATCGATGAAGTCCACTCTTTTCTGGACAACGAGCGTGGGCTGCATCTTCGAAGCCTCTTGTCGCGTCTGTTTGGGATTGCTGCGCCGGCATTCCGTGTAATTGGACTGTCGGCGACAATCGGCGACACGGAGCTGGCCACTCGGTACATTGACGCCGATCACCCTGAGCGCGTCGAGTTGGTCAACGACTCGGCCGCGCCGAAGGAATTGAAACTGGGCATACACGGGTATCGGCTGGCAGGCGATCCCGCCGAGGCGCGAGCCGAGAGGCTCCGAGCGGCCAATGACATGGTCGCGCACTGTCGCGGCAGCGCCAATCTCGTTTTTGCCAACTCGAAGGCTGATGTCGAGGAATTCGCTGCTCTCTGCTCTGAAATCGCGGGATCTCGGTCTCTTCCGGACGAGTTTGTGGTTCATCATGGTTCGCTGTCCGCCGACCTGCGTCGGGACGCCGAGGCGAGGTTGAAATCGGGCTCTTCAGTCACCGCGTTCTGCTCCAGCACCCTGGAGATGGGCATCGACATCGGCGGTGTTCGCATGGTGGGGCAGATTGGACCGCCTTCCTCCATTGCCTCGATGAAACAGCGTCTTGGGCGGAGCGGGCGAAAATCGGGACAGTCGCGTGTCATGCGGATGTATGTTTTCTGTCCGGCGCCGGGGGAGGACGGGCCGATTTTCGAGCGGCTGCGTTTGCCGCTGGTGCAGGCCGTCGCCGCCACCGAGTTGCTGCTGGGGGGGTGGGTGGAGCCGCCCGCATTGCCCCGGTGCGACCTGAGCACGCTGTCACAGCAGATCATCAGTCTCATCGCGCAAACGGGAGGCATCCGAGCCGACGCCCTCTATCAACAGCTCTGCGTCGCCGGTCCGTTCCGCGATATTGAGGCATCGCTGTTTGCGCAGCTTCTTCGTTCACTGGCGGCACATGACGTTGTCGAGCAGATGGACCAGGGCGACCTGATCCTCGGGCTCAAGGGAGAACTGATTCGCAAAGACAAGTCTTTCTACGCCGTTTTTCCCACCCCGGAACAGTACACGATTCTGCACAACGGCGTCGCACTTGGCACGATCGAGACGAGGTGCGAGATTGGAGATGATCTGCTTTTTGCCGGCCGACGCTGGGAGGTGATCGAGATCGACGAGCAGGCCCTGGAGCTGCATGTGGAGCCGGCGATGACCTGGCGACGGCCGAGCTTCAGTGGCGCCGCCGTCACCATTCACCCCGAGCTTCGGCGCAAGATGCTCCAGGTTCTGAGAGTGCCGGATACATACCCCTACCTTGATCCGGTGGGCCGGTTGCTGCTACAGGAAGCGCGCCAAGCCGCACAATCGTGCGGAGTTTTGGATGGCTTCTACGTGCGACTATCGAGCCGCAAGACGGCGATTATGACGTGGACGGGGACGCGCATTCAGCAGACGCTGCAGGCGGTGCTGGGCGCGGGCGGCACTCGATCGGCCGATGAAGGCATTGCTCTGGTGCTGGATCTCTCTCTGGACCAGACGAGAGAAGTCGTCGCGCAGTTGGTAAGCTGCCCACCGCCTCCCAACGTGGTTGCCCGAGTGCTCGCCACACGGCATCGTCGCAAATACGATGGGCTGCTGACGGACGACTTGCTTGATTGCTCGCTGGTGAGCGGCTGGCTCGATATTGAAGGCGCGATGGACCTGTTGGCGGGATTGCATTAGGCGGCCAGTTGTGGAGGTGGGCACCGGCAGAGCTGGTTCTCATTATTTCAGCCATAGTCGCAAAGCCAGAGCGATGCCAACAGCGCCTGCGACGATGCATCCGATGGCCCACGCGGTCCACCCACCGGCCTGACCGGCGCGAATGCCCATCCACACCAATTGCGAGCTGCCACCGAACACCACAAAGCCGCCAATCACAGAATACGCCCTGGCGCGAACCTCACTGCGACGAGCATGGGAAATTCGTTGGATGCGGTTGCCATCCAGTTCGACTTCTTCTTCTCCGGCAATCACCTCCATGCTCTGCCCGCAAGCGGGGCATACGGCTGGCCCGATGTCGGCCTCGACCGAGTTATTGCAGAATGGACAGGTAACTTCCGGCATATACCAAGGATAGCACAGCGAGGCGTGATAGCCTACCATCTTTGGGGGATGGCGGCGCATCGGGTTTCAGTTGCATCCCTGCGGTCCCACGAGTATACCAGCGCTCAGCTATGTCTACGGCCTCCTTTGTCCACCTCCACGTCCACACACACTATTCTTTGCTGGACGGCGCATGCAAGGTTCCCGATCTGGTTAGGCGGGCGAAGTCGCTCGGCATGGATTCGGTGGCGATCACCGATCATGGCTGTCTGTTCGGCGTCATCGAGTTTTACAACGAATGTAGAAAAGAAGGCTTGCGACCCATCATTGGAATGGAGGCCTACATCGCCCCGGGCGATCGTCGGGACCGTTCTACCCCGAGCGGGAACGCCGGTGAAGCCGCCTATCACCTGCTGCTTCTTGCGGAGAATCTGGATGGTTACCGGAACCTGATGAAGTTGGGGAGCATCGCCTACCGCGAAGGGTTCTACTACAAGCCCCGCATCGACAGGGAGGTATTGAAGGAGTTCAGCAAGGGCCTTATTTGCACCAGCGCCTGTCTCGGTGGGGAGATTCCATCGGCGCTGCTGCGGCGTGATTACAAGGCGGCGAAGGGCATTGCTGAGAGTTACCGAAGTCTTTTCGGTCCTGATCGGTTCTTTATCGAGGTTCAGAGCCAGGGTATTGCCGAACAGGAGGCCGTCAATCCTGAACTGGCCGATCTGGCGAAGAAGATCGGGGTGGGTCTGGTCGCGTCGAACGACGTTCATTTTCTGACCCGCGAGGATCACCACGCGCACGACGTTCTGTGCTGCATCAGCATGGGTCGCCTGATCACCGATGAAGCTCGGCTGAAATACCCTGCGGAGCTTTTTCTCAAGAGCCCTATGGAGATGCGGGAAGCCCTCGCCCAATTTCCCGAGGCCTGTGACAACACGGTCGAGATTGCCAGGATGTGCAACCTTGAGCTCGACTTCTCGAGGCGCTACGCTCCCGTGTACAAAGTGGAGAAGAACAGCCTCAAGTCGCAGTATGCCTATGCCTGGCCTGCCGATACGAAGAATGATGACGAACGCTATCTCCGCCAACTCTGCGAGGAAGGACTGACCTGGCGATACGGCACCACGGATATTTCCCCGGAAATCCGGGCGCGTCTCGACCACGAACTCAGAATCATCGCCGCCAAGAACTTCTGCTCGTACTTTCTGATCGTCTGGGATTTCTGCAACTACGCTCGTTCACAGGGGATTCCCGTGGGGGCCAGGGGGTCTGGGGTGGGCACGATGGTCGGATACCTCCTGGGTCTCTGCAACGTCGATCCGATCCGCTACAACCTTCTCTTTGAACGATTCATGGACCCGAGCCGGAATGAGATGCCTGATATCGACATCGACATCTGCCAGGAAGGCCGCCAGAAAGTCATCGAATACGTCCGCCAGAAATACGGTCATGTGGCGCAAATCATCACGTTCGGGACTCTGGCGGCGCGGGCCGCGTGTAAGGACGTCGGTCGGGTCCTTGGCGTGCCTTTGCCGGAGATCGACAAGCTGACGAAGCTGATTCCCGGCACCCCGGGGATGACGCTAAAGAAGGCTCTGGACGCCTCCCCCGATCTGAACTCGCTGTATCGGGAGAACCCGACCATTGCCCAGGTGATCGACCTGGCCAGAAAGCTCGAAGGGATGTGCCGCAACGCCGGTTGCCACGCCGCGGGCGTCATCATCGCGGATCAGCCCCTTGACACGCTGGTCCCGCTCTACAAGGACTCCGATGGGAATATCCTCACCCAGTTCGAAGGACCCATTGCCGAAAAAGTCGGCCTGCTGAAGATGGACTTTCTGGGCCTGCGAACGCTGACCACGCTGCAGCGGTCGATCGACCTGGTCAAGCAGACCCAGGGTGTTTCCATCGACATCGAGCACATCGACTATGCGGACAAGAACGTGCTGGGCCTGTTCTGCCGCGGCGAGAGCAAGGGCATTTTCCAGTTTGAGTCCGGCGGCATGCAGGACCTGCTGATGAAGATGCAGCCGGACCGCATCGAGGACCTCATTGCCGCCAACGCCCTGTATCGACCCGGGCCGATGGAGCTGATCCCGCTCTACTGCAACCGCAAGCACGGTCGCGAGAAGGTTCCCGAAGTACACCCGATCATGGACAAGATCCTGGCGGAAACCTATGGCATCATGGTCTACCAGGAACAGGTCATGCAGATCTTCAACCAGCTCGGTGGGATCGAGCTGTCCAACGCCTACAAGCTGATCAAGGCCATCAGCAAGAAGAACACCGAACTCATCGCGAAATTCAGGCCCAGCTTCATTGAGGGAACGATGAAGCAAGGGGTTTCCAAGGAGAAGGCCGAGGAACTCTTCGAGCATATCCTGAAGTTCGGCGGCTACGGATTCAACAAGAGCCATTCCACGCGTTATGCCATCATCGCATTCCAGACGGCCTACATGAAGGTCTACCACCCGGTGGAGTACATGGCCGCCCTTCTCACCTTTGAAATGGGATCGACGGAGAAGGTCGTGGAGTATATCGAGGAATGCCGCCGGCTGACCCTGCCCGATGGGCGGAAGGGCATCAAGGTTCTGCCCCCCGATGTGAACTTTTCCGACAAGGACTTCACCCCGATCTACGACACCAGGACGTCCGACTCCACCAAGCGCCGGTCCGACAGCGCGAAAAGGAAACCGACCCACGAAGGCGTCATCCGCTTCGGTCTGATGGCTGTGCGCGGCGTCGGCGAAAAGGCGGTCGAGGCCATCATCGCCGAACGGCAAGCCCATGGCCGCTTCGTCTCACTCTATGACTTCTGCGAGCGCGTTGATCTCCGGCAAGTCACGCGCGCAACGATCGAGTCGCTCATCAAGTGCGGCGCATTCTCCAGTTTGAATGCGAAGCGAGCTCAGTTGCTTCATATTCTCGATCGCGCCGTTGAAATGGGACAGCAAGCGCAGAACGATCGTCGAACGGGGCAGTTGAGCATGTTCGGGTCCGCGGCCGCCTTGGTCCCCTCCACAACCGCATCCCTCGCGGGCACGCTGCCCGACATCGATGAAATCCCCAATCCCGACCTTCTGAAGTTCGAAAAGGAACTGCTCGGATTCTACATCACCAGTCATCCTTTGACGGAACACCAGGCGGCCATTGCTCGTTACTCGACTCACACGACCCGGGACCTCGTCACGTGCTCCGAGGGAGCCGAAGTCACCGTCGGCGGTATGCTGACGCGCATCAAGAAGACCGTGACGAAAAACGGGCGCTCCGCCGGCATGCAGATGGCCATGATCACCCTGGAAGACCTGGACGGCCAGGTGGATGCCGTCGTGTTCGCGGAGAACTTCGCCGAAATCAACCAGAGATATCCCGGGCTGATCGCCAACGAACAGATACTGTTTCTCAAGGGGAAGGTGGACAAGCGCCGCGAGACCCCGAACATCATTGTCTCCGACGTCATCCCGATTCGCGATGCGACGGCTCGCCTGACAACTTCGCTGGTCATCAAGCTGGATCGCGCCCGCCACGCCGCCGACGTGGTTGACCAGTTGCGTGTCCGCCTCAAGGAGCACGCGGGTCGCATGCCGGTCTTCGCGTCGGTTGCGGTAGACGGAAGCCAGTCCGTGCTACTGCGGCTGGGAACCGATCATGCGGTCAAGCCGTCGGACCGCGTGGTGGACGATCTGGAGCAGGTGCTCGGTCCCGGCGCCGTGCAATTGATCGGGGCCGGTTCGAAGAGAGTCCGGCGGCTCGCCCAACAGGCGCTCTTCAACGCCGAACCCGTTGCCAGCGAGATCGCCGATGCGTCCATTCAGGATCAGACGGAGGAGACCGATCCAGCGGAAGATGGCACCGACCAGTAAAGCCGCCAACGACGCCGCAGTGATGTGTCAACGTTCGCGTGCTTATCACCCTCGTCATTCGCAATTCGCCGTGTTATAAAGAAGGCGCGTTTCCATGATTGTCGCCCCGGGGGTCGCGCGAGGTCGCCATGAGCGTCAACAGGCCACAGACGGCAAGCGTGATCATTGTCATGACAAGTCTGCTGGCTTTGGGCGGGTACCTGGCCTTGTGGATGGTCGCCGAACCCGCACCAAGCCCGGCGGGCGCGGCGGCGAGGCCATCCAGTCTGCCCGCGGCTGAGGCGATGATCCGCGATCTGATCGAACGGCATAATGCCAGACAGGGGCGGATACGATTCGTGAATCTGAAGGGGCAGTGCACATGGCATCTGGATATGCCAGGCGAACCGCGCCCGATGACAATCGCATATGATTTGCCATCGCGTCGAGGGAAGATGACCTGCGGGCCCGATTCCTGCGAGATTGATGGGGAGAAGGTCATCGCCAGCCAGGGCAGCGCCATGACAGTCGATGCACTTTATCTGCTGATGTTCCAGAGGTTCGCCGCCAAGGACTTTTCGCCCGGCAGCGGCGGCGAGTCCGGCCAGCGAACCGTTGTCGGCAAGAGCGATGCCCGGACCCTGGAGTTTGATGAACGGACGGGTCTCCTTGTCGGTGGCACGATTCGGATGCCCAAGGGAACCGTGGCTTTCAGCTTCTCCGAATACAAGGAACTGCCCGGCCAATCCGGGGTTCCGGTGCCCACCACAGTCACGGTTGTTGTGCCGGCCGAGATGTTCCCATTCGAGCGCACGCGCGGAGGTTCGATTACGTTGAGGATTGACGCCGGAACGTCGGAAGTAAGAGGGGCGCCGTGAGGGAAGATCGGCCACGACGCCCCAGAGGAAGAACCCGCTTGACAACGACCATGTCGGGAATCCTTCGTATCGGCCCGAAAGCGGTCGCTGTACCTTATACTACTTTCGGCATCTGAATTGGTTGAACCCTTGTAGCTTCAGAAACCCAGTTCCAACCTCGCGGCTTCAGACATCATGTCCTTCGTCCACGGGGGATCCCAGACGAGCTCTACCGTCACTCTATTCACCTCGGGGATGCACTCCACACGAGTCTGAACCTGCTGGGGAATCAGGTCGGCAACGGGACACCCCGGGGCGGTGAGCGTCATGCGGATATGCACCGAATGGTCGGGGTCGATATCGATATCGTAGATCAGCCCAAGATCGTACAGATTCACGGGGATCTCGGGGTCGTAGACCTTGCGCAGCGCCGCAACCACTTTCTCCTGCAATGCCAGAACCTCGGGCGACTGATCGGAAGGGGGCCGAACTCGATTGACGTGTGGAGCATGATTCTCTGACTGTCCGCCCGCTTTGACTGGGGCGGGAGGATCATGGCGGAGCTGCTCCACTTTCCCGGAATGCGGCAGGACCGTGAGGCTGTGGCGGCGAGGAGGATTATTCGCAGGTGTCGCGGTCATCATTCCGTGCTGACGGTCTTGTCATCCTCTTTGAGCGCGGCCTCGAGGGTGTGCCAGGCCAGCGTCGCGCACTTCACTCGCACGGGAAACTCCCGGACCCCCGCAAACACGGCCAGTTTTCCCAGTTCCGGCACATCGGGAATCTCGTCCGGAGGTCCCGTCAACACTCCGTGAAACTGCTCGAAAAGGCGGTGAGCCTCTGCGACCGTCTTGCCCTTGAGGGCCTCGGTCATCATCGACGACGATGCTTTGGAGATGCAACAGCCATCGCCTTCGAATGCGATGTCTTCAATCAGACCGTTCGCCAGTTTGACGTAGACGCGTAGCTTGTCGCCGCAGAGCCGGTTGAAGCCGTCGGCCTGATGGTTGGCGTCGGCCAAGTTGTGGAAGTTGCGTGGCCGCTTACAGTGGTCGAGTATCATCTCTTGATACAGTTCGCGAAGATCGGACATGCTTCGGTCCCTTCAACTGCCGAGGAAATCGATCACTTTCGCAATGGAATCCGCCAGCGCGTCGATCTCGGTCTGGGTGTTGTACATCGCAAAGCTCGCCCGGGCCGTGGCGGGAATCTCAAAACGGTCCATCACCGGCTGGCAACAATGATGTCCCGTGCGAATGGCGACCCCTTCTCCGTCCAGTATCGTTCCAATGTCGTGGGGGTGGATGCCCTTGAGCACAAACGACACCACGCTGCCCTTTTCGTCGGCGGTTCCCACAATGCGCAACCCGCCAATTGCGGACAGGCGGGAGTGCGCGTAGTTCAGCAGTCGGCTCTCATGCTCGGCAATCGCCCGGACGCCAATGGACGTGACATAGTCAATCGCCGCCCCCAATCCGATGCCGCCCTCGATATGCGGTGTCCCCGCCTCGAACTTGTACGGCAATTCGTTGTACTCCGTCTTGCCAAACGTCACGGACGATATCATGTCCCCCCCGCCCTGGTATGGCCCCATCTTCTCAAGCAGAGCGGCTTTGCCATAAAGCACGCCGATCCCGGTCGGGCCATAAAGCTTGTGACCGGAAAACGCGTAGAAGTCGGCGTCAAGCGCCCGCACATCGGTCTGGCCATGCGCCACCCATTGCGCACCGTCAACCAGCACCGGGACTCCGTGCCCGTGCGCTATGTCGATCATCCGCTTCACCGGGTTGATCGTCCCCAATGAGTTCGAGAGGTGCACCACTCCCACAAACCGCGTCCGCGGGTTAAACAACTTCTCGTATTCCTCCAGAATCAACTGCCCCCTGTCGTCAAAAGGCGCAACGCGGATCGTCGCTCCGGTCTGCTCGCACACAAGCTGCCACGGCACGATGTTCGAGTGGTGCTCCATTCCCGTCAGGATGATCTCGTCGCCCGGCCTGAAATTCACTCGACCGAATGAACTGGCGACAAGATTGATCGACTCGGTCGTCCCACTGGTGAACACCACCTCCCGAGCTTCCGCCGCGTTGATGAACCGCTGAACCTTCTTCCGGGCCTGCTCGTACAGATCCGTCGCCAGTTGGCTCAAATGATAGACACCCCGGTGGATGTTTGCGTTCTGCTCTGTGTAGTACTGATCGACGCAGTCAATCACCTGGCGGGGTTTCTGAGTTGTCGCCGCGTTGTCGAGGTAAACGAGGGATTTTCCGTGAAACCGTTTCTGCAGAATCGGGAAGTCGCGCCGAACGCGTTCGATATCGAGCGGCGCGTGCTGAGTGCCAACGGGGGATTTAGAGAGCTGCGTCGTCATGGGATCCCAGATCGGTAATGCGAAGATCCTGCGGCAAACCGTGTTGAGCAGCCATGAAATCCTCCAATCGTCTGCGCACCGGTTCGACCTTGATCCTGCGGGTAATGTCGGCGGCGAACGCGTAGGTCAGCAGGTGCCGAGCCGCTTCGTGCGGCACGCCGCGTGTCCGCAGATAGAAGATCATATCTTCATCCACCGGTCCGGTGGTAGACCCGTGTGTGCATTTCACATCGTCGGCGTAAATCTCCAACGCCGGCATGGAATTCATGGTCGCTTCGTCCGACAGGAGCAGCGACTTGCTCGTCTGTTTGGAATCCGTCTTCTGCGCGCCCTTCTGCACGTATATCTTGCCCTTAAACACGCCCGTAGCTCGATCATCCAGGACATGTTTGTAGAGCTCGTGGCTCGAACAGTTCGGCCGCTCATGCCGGATCAACGTATGATTATCCACATGCTGCTGGTTTCGGATCACCACCAGCCCGTTCACCGTTGCGTCGCCATGCTCCCCGTCGAGAACCACCTCGAGGTTGTTCCGCACGAGCTTCCCGCCAATGCTCGCGGCATGCGACACGAAACCCGCGTCTCTCCCCATTGCGACATGGGTGTGTGAGATGTGCGATGCCTCCGACGACTCCTGTTCAACCTTGCAGTGGTCCAAATGTCCGTTGTCGGCCACAACGATCTCCGTGACCGGATTGTTCAGCAAAGGACCCGCGCCAGCACTTCCCGCGTAACTCTCAACGAGCGTCGCATGGGCGTTTTCCTCAACAACCACCAGCGAGCGGGGATGGACGACGGTCGGGCCGTCGCCGGGAATCGACAGGAAGAGCAGATGGATGGGATCGCGAACAACCGCGTGGCGTGCGATGTGTACAAACGCGCCGTCGCCCAGGGAAGCGGTGTTCAAGGCCACAAATGGGTCGGTTTCGACGCTGGCATAGCGAGCCAGATGTCGCTCCACCGGCAAGTGCGTGCTGCGCACGGCGTCGGCAAGGCTCGTCACCGTCACGCCAGCGGGAATGTTGCTGACCCGCGAAAGCGCCGGCGAGAAGCGGCCGTTCACGAACACCAGCTCGGCGGCTGCCTGGCCCGAGAACGTGAGGTTTTTCGCCAGTGATGCTGCTTCGACGCCGTGAGAGGCCTGGGCAAGGGCAAAGGGCGTTTGCGCGATGGCGGCGGTGTTGGTGAATCGCCATTCTTCGTCTTTGGGGCCCGGGAAACCCGCCGCCTCAAAGCGATCGATTCCGCGCTTCCGGAGCTTCTCCATCCACGGAAGCGCGCCGTTCCCGCGTTTGGCGAGCGCCTTGTAGTTAGCCAGGTGGATATTTGAATCTTCGACGAGTCTGGTCATGGCCGTCATCCGCAATTCAGGTTCCGGTGCACGCGACTAACCTACACGGGCTGGGCGACTTCCTTTTCAACCCAGTCATAGCCGCGGGATTCAAGATCCAGCGCCAGCGACTTGTCTCCGGACTTGACGATGCGTCCATCGAGCATCACGTGGACAATGTCCGGCTGGATGTAATTGAGCAGCCGCTGGTAGTGAGTCACACAGACGATGGCGCGGTCCGGGCCTCGGAGAGAATTCGCGCCGTTGGCGACGATCTTCAACGCGTCGATGTCCAGGCCGGAATCCGTCTCGTCCATCAAGGCGAGAACGGGATTGATCACCGCCATCTGGAAGATCTCATTCCGCTTCTTTTCTCCGCCCGAGAAGCCTTCGTTGACCGCGCGGTTCATGAACGACTGATCCATCTTCAGCAGGGCCATTTTCTGCTTCACCAGCGACAGGAACTCCATCGCGTCCAGTTCGGGCTCGTTGTGCGCCTTGCGGATGGCATTGACGGCCGCCTTTAGGAAGTAGCTGGTCGATACGCCGGGAATTTCCACGGGGTATTGAAAAGCCAGGAAGACGCCCATCGCGGCTCGCTCTTCGGTTGACAACTCCAAGAGGTCAACGCCATTGTACCGGACCGATCCCCCGGTCACCTCGTAGGTGTCGCGGCCCATGAGAACCTGGGCAAGGGTGCTCTTGCCCGAGCCGTTCTTGCCCATGATGGCGTGGACCTCCCCCTTGTTCACCGTCAGATTCAAACCCTTGAGAATCTGCTTGCCGCCCGGGGCGGCTACGCGAGCATGAAGATCGTGGATTTCCAGAAGAGCCATAGGTCATCTACTTCCTTATGAGTCCTTAGCCAACGCTACCTTCGAGACTGACGCCCAGCAGCTTCTGCGCCTCAACCGCGAATTCCATTGGCAGTTCGCGGAAGACCTCCTTGCAGAAGCCGTTGACAATCATGTTCACGGAGTCTTCCAGGTTGATCCCCCGTGTTTTGCAGTAGAAGAGCTGATCCTCGCCAATCTTGCTCGTCGAGGCCTCGTGCTCGGCTCGGCTGGTCGTATTGCGCACGTCAATGTACGGAAACGTGTGAGCTCCGCACTGGTCGCCCAGCAACAAGGAATCGCATTGTGTATAGTTCCGAGCGTTCGACGCGCCCTTTAGAATCTTCACCAGCCCGCGGTAAGTATTCTGGCCTCGCCCTGCCGAGATTCCCTTGGACACGATGGTCGAGCGGGTGTTCTTCCCAATGTGGATCATCTTGGTCCCCGTGTCCGCCTGCTGCCGGTGGTTAGTCAAGGCGACCGAATAGAACTCGCCGACGGAATTGTCCCCCTGCAGAATGCAGCTCGGGTACTTCCAGGTTATTGACGAACCCGTCTCGACCTGCGTCCACGTGATCTTGGAATTCACGCCCCGGCAGGCGCCGCGTTTTGTCACGAAGTTGTAGATACCGCCCTTGCCATCCTTGTCCCCGGGATACCAGTTCTGGACCGTGGAGTACTTGATCGTCGCGTCATCCATCGCCACCAGTTCCACGACGGCGGCATGCAACTGGTTCTCATCTCGCTGAGGGGCGGTACACCCTTCCAGGTAACTCACGTGGGCGCCCTTGTCCGCGATCAGCAGCGTCCGCTCGAACTGCCCGGTGCTCTTGGCATTGATGCGAAAATAGGTGCTCAGCTCCATCGGACACCGCACGCCGGGCGGAATGTACGCGAAGGAACCATCGGTGAACACCGCCGAGTTCAGCGTCGCAAAATAGTTGTCCGAATACGGGACGACCGAACCGAGATACTTGCGAACCAGATCCGGATGCTTCTGCACCGCCTCGCTGAACGAACAGAATATGATGCCCAATTCGGCCAGCTTCTCGCGAAATGTGGTCGCAACAGACACCGAGTCGAAGACCGCGTCAACCGCCACGCCGGCCAACACCGCGCGTTCATGGAGTGGAACCCCGAGCTTCTCATAGGTCTTCAGAAGCTCTGGATCCACCTCGTCAAGGCTCTTGGGGCCGCTCTTGGTTTTCGGGGCCGAGTAATACACCACATCCTGGTAATTGATGGGAGGATAGTACAGCTTTGGCCAATGCGTCGGTTCTTCCAGCGTCAGCCAGTGCCGGTAAGCCTTCAGCCGCCACTCCAACAACCAGACCGGTTCGTTCTTCTTAGCAGAAATGAATCGGATGATCTCTTCGTTCAGGCCCGGCGGAGCGGAATCGGCCGCTATGTCCGTAACCCAACCCCAGCGATACTCCCGGTTTGCCAACTCCTCAATCTGGCTCGTCTGCGTTGCCATCGGTTATCCTCATGACCCTTAATTGAGATCGAGTCTCTATATCTTACGCATCCACACCCGAGAAACCAAGCGGGCGGCAAAGATTATTCGCCTTTGCCTGGCGTGACCGAACAAACCACCATCAGGGCTGATGGATATGTCATATGATGCTTATTTTGATGCAGTTATGTAGACCAGGTTTGGCGGAAGATGATGCGTCCGCGTCCCCAGAGACCCGCCCGGCCCGCACATCTCAAGCCACTACTCCGCTCGAGCTGGGCGAGTTGACGCACTGCCCGTGCGGGTGCGCACCCCGAGTACATTGGCCACCGGGCGTTCCAGACCGTCGCTCGGCCGGTTGACCACTCGGTGCTGGCCGGACTTCGCGTCATAGATTACGAGCGACGAACTCCCGCCGCCGTCCAGATTGATCGCCGTATGACAACCCAGGCGGAGCATCTCATCGGCAAGTTGCGAATAATCCATGCCCACCGAGACCAGTGGCCGACGGCCATCAACCACCACAATCACCAGCCGCGTTGCCTGCTTATCCAGACCCACTGCGGTACGAGGATGAATGGCGGTGCTGGTGCTCGGAACCTTTTTGCCGTCTTTCACCAAAAACACGTTTCCCGCGATTACCTGGCGGGCATTTGCCGGAATGTCGCTCCCAAGCGACATCGACGCCCGCCCCTCCCCATCCACCACCAAACAGGGCGACGTGGCACGCCCTTTCGACCAACGCTGTCCGTCGGTCATCGCCGGACCGGTTACCATCGCCCACTGCCCCGCTCTGTAGCCGACGCTGCCCGCTCCCGTCTCCGGGCGCAGAACCGCAAAGAAGTCGCCGTTCACCGCCAAATCGAGCGCTTCCCTGGCCGCCACGTGACTGGTGCGCACCAGCGTTGTTTGATACGCGCCGTCGCCATCCGGATCCGCTCCCGCACGCAACGTTACCACCGACACGTCCGGCCTCGTCAGTTCCACCACCACCCAGTACACGCACATCGGCGGAGTCGCTCGCTCCTCATGCCCATACGCGACCCCCGGAAAGGGCTGTGTCGCCGGAAACTCGGCGCACGCCCAGACGGCGACCACCAACACCGACAGCACAAAAACCCACGCCGCATGGGAGCGCCGACTCATCATGTTGGTATGGTATGAATATGGCTTCTCGATTCCAACCGCATCGGCTGCAATTGTCCCGCGTAGCTCTCCCCCTGCTCATCGCGTCCATGGCTTTGGCGCAACAACCGACCGGCCTCCCGGAGCTTCGCATTCCCGACGGGTTCGGCGTCAATATCCATTTCACCAGCGCGGGCAGGAGCGAACTGGAACTCCTCAAAGCCTCCGGCGTGAAATTCATCCGCATGGACTTCGCGTGGGGCGCGACTGAACGCAACCGCGGGCAATACAACTTCTCCGCCTATGACCGCCTCGTCACTGATATGACCGACCTCGGCATCCGCTGCCTCCTGATTCTGGATTACTCCAATCGCCTCTATGACGATGGCCTCTCTCCACACACGCCCGAAGGCCAGGCCGCCTTCGCCAATTGGGCCGCCGCCGCCGCCAAGCACTTTGTCGGCAAAGGCATCCTCTGGGAAATCTGGAACGAGCCGAACATTTCCCAGTTCTGGAAACCAAAACCCAACGCCGACGACTACTCAAAACTCGCCTTGGCCACCATCGACGCCATCCGGAAAGCCGACCCCGACGCCTTCATCATGGCTCCAGCCTCATCGACCTTCCCGTGGGACTTTTTCGAAACGATGGGCAAAGCGGGCGTCTTGAGGAGACTCGACGCCGTTTCCGTCCACCCGTATCGCCAGACCGCCCCGGAAACCGCCGAGGCCGATTACGCCCGGCTGCGTCTCTTGCTGGATAGATACGCGCCCGGCAAGAACGTTCCCATCGTCTCCGGCGAGTGGGGCTACTCCACCGCGTGGGGCGGAATGAACGACGACAAACAGGCCAACTACCTCGTCCGCCAACGCCTGCTCAACCTCTGGATGGGCGTCCCGCTGAGTATCTGGTACGACTGGCATGACGACGGGCCGGACCCCAAAGAACCGGAACACCATTTCGGCACCGTCTTCCTCGACTTCAAACCCAAACCCTCCTACACCGCCGGCAAAGTCCTTGCCGAAACCCTCAACGGCTACCGTTTCGTGCGCCGACTCGCCATCGGGTCCCCCAAAGACTATCTGCTGCTCTTCGCCAACGGCAACAAGGCGGCGCTGGCGGCCTGGACCATTGCCGAACCACACGACTTGAAAATCAACCTGCGCGCGCCCGAGGTGGCCCTTGTCACCCGTGACGGCCAGCGTCAGGTTGCCAAGTCCGACAACGGCACCGTTCAGGTGCGGCTTGGCCCGGGTCCGCAGTACATCCTCTTTGATGATTCCAAGGACTCGCCCCTGCTCATCGGCCAGCCGACTTCGAGCATGAACATTCTGAGCGCCGGCCCTTCGTCTGTCCAACTGTCGTTAACGAACCCCGGAAGCCGCGATTGGTCCGGCCGCGTCCGCGTCGCCGAAGGAAACCTCGTTCTGGGGGAAACCGACTCGCTCTCTCTCAAGCCCGGGCAGTCCGCCAAGACCCGCGTCCAACTGACCTCGCCCAGGCGCGACATGACGCGCCTTCTTGCTGAAGTCATGATCGGCGACCTGCCCGAGCATTCCGCTCGGATCTGGCTTCTCCAGCCCAGCCCATTGCATGTGTCGGTCCTGCCCGTTGTCGACGACAACGTCACGGTGTTGGTCGACAACCCGTCCGCCCAGCCCATCGAACTCGCCTTCCGCATCAGCGTGGAACGGCTTATCGCCTCGCCCCGTCTGAAGCTCGGCCACGGTGTTACGACCGGCATGGTCTCCTTGCAGTCACCCGACATTGCAGTCAGCCAACAGCCCCTGCGTGTCGAGGCGGTTGACGCCCAGGGCAACGTGGTCGCTCGCCCCACGCCTGTTCGGTGGCAAAACACCGCACCGCTCGACAAGCCCTGGCAAGCGGGCGTCGGCGGCGACGCCAAGATCCCCGGCTCCGCCAATGCCTCCGTCGTCGATCTGACCGATCCGCCCCAGCCCGGTCTCAAGAAGGCCATCCAATTGGACTACCAATTCGCCACCGGCTGGAAATACGCCCCGGTCCGCATTCCCAAGGAGTCAGCCGCCATCGACGGCAAGCCCTCCCGCATCGGGATGTGGCTTTGCGGTAACGCTGCTGGCGACGTACTCCGCTGCACCGTCCGCGATTCCACGGGCCAGACCTTCCAGCACACCTATGGCCCAGTCACGTGGACCGGCTGGAAGTGGATCACCATTCCTTTGGACGGCTCTGACGCCGGACACTGGGGCGGCGCCAACGACGGCGTCATCCACTACCCCATCCAGTGGGAATCCCCGATCCTCGTCGACGGCATGCGACTGAAGGTGGACCAACCGCTCCAGATCCGCGCCACAGGCTTCGCCTTGGGCTATTGAGGCAGCTTCGCCAGCAACGGCGAGCACTCGAGAACAACGCGTCGGCTCTCATTCCCGCAACGATCCACCGCGGACACCGCCACGTATCGTGCCGGCCCCAAGGTCGGATCATGCTTCACCGCGAACTGTTGTCTTGCCCCCGGATAGGTGTTAAACCGCCACCTCATCTCCCTGCCCACCCCATATCCCGCGTGAAGCGCCCACACCCACACGGGCTCACCCCCGCCGCTCCGGCAATCCACGACCGTCTCATTCTCCCCGGCGTGCACAACCGAGACCCGCGGTCGCTGCGGCGGTCGGCTGTCCAGCCATTTCGACGCCGGCACCAGCGCCGCCTCCGCATATGGCCCGCTTCGCAGCGCATCGCTCAGACCACCCCGGTTTTCCATCAGCGCCTTCATGCTGAAGTGGACATTGCCGCTTGCGCCCGCGGTCCGCCGAGTCACCTCGATCTGACTCAGCAACTCCTCCGCCTCCCATCCCCGCGCGGTCCCCTGGCCCACCCGGCTCGTGTAGTTCCCCGGGTAGATGCCCCGCCCCTGCGTGTTCTGGCCCACCCACCACGCCAGCAATTCCGCATACGGCTGACTCGTCGCGCTGATCTTCCAGTAGAGTTGCGGCGTGAAGTAGTCACACCAACCCTTGTTCAGCCACAGCCGGGCGTCCGCGCACAACTTGTCATACTGGTCAAATCCCGCAACCCCCGGAGGATTCCCTGGCCGCCAGATGCCGAAAGGGCTGATCCCGAATTTGACCCACGGCTTCTCCCGCTTGATCCCCAGATAGATCCGCTCGATCAAGCGGTTCACATTTTCACGGCGCCAGTCACCCCGGCCGAGATGCCCTCCATCCTCCACGTACCGACCCCACGCCGCCTCGTCCGGGAATTCCTGGTCTTTCAGATACGACGGATAGGGATAGAAGTAGTCGTCGATATGCACCCCGTCGATGTCATACCTCCGAACCACATCCAGGAAAACCGCCAGGGTGTGCGCCTGCGCCGCCTGCTCCCCGGGATCGAGCCACTCCCACCCATTGAATCGCCTCACGATCTCGGGCCGAAGATTCGACACATGCCCCGCCGCGTTCGGCGTCTTCGCGCTCGGGTGCCGCGCGCGATACGGGTTGAACCATGCGTGCAACTCGATGCCCCGACGATGCGACTCCGACACCCACATGGCCAGGGGATCGTACATCGGGTCCGGCGGCTGTCCCTGCCGCCCCGTCAGGTATTCCGACCACGGTTCGAGTGACGATTCGTACAGCGCGTCACACGAGGTCCTAACCTGCAGGATGATGGCATTGAGCTTCAGGTCCGTCGCCCGATCGAGAATCGCGATCATCTCGGCCTGTTGCTGCGAGGACGACAAGCCGGCCTTCGATGGCCAGTCGATGTTCACGACAGTCGCCACCCATGCCGCCCGAAACTCTCGCGGAGACTCCGGAACCTCCACGCGCGACCCGCAGCCAACCCCCACACCCGCAAACGGCGCCATGAGCAACAGAACTCGCCACAATCCGCAAAGTGTCTGTTTCACGCCCATCACAACACCCCGCCTTCCTTCGCCACAGCGCGGTTCGCCAGCAGATGCCCCCACACGAACGCCACGAGTGAACCGACCGGCGCATACCACGGCCAACTGATCGTCACGATCGCTCTCTGCCCGGTTTGCGGATCAGCCGCGCCTTCCGCATAGCCGAAATAGCCGAGCAACATCATTCCTGCGATCCCCGCAGCCAGGATCACGCTGCGCACAACAAAATCTCTTGGCTTCAAGCGAGACAGCGACGATCCAATCCACGTCACAACGAGCAGCGCCGCGCCAATCCAGCACACCGCCACTGCCCAGGGCTGATGCCACACCATCGCAAAAACGGTCAACACCGACAACGGCGCCGACCAGAGATACCCATAGCCGTCAACACCCAGACGCAGGAACGCCAATGCAAAACCCGCCAGCAACGCGCCGCCCGCATACCCCGCCATGGACAACGCCAAGTCCAGAATCGACGGATAATGCCGCGACGCCAGCTCCGCCACGTGCGCCATGGCGCACAGCCCGATGCCCCAGAATACGACGAATCCCCGCGAAACCAGAACCGTTCGCCGGTCCTCCGCCGGATCCGACTCGCCCGGCAGGTTTGCCCCCGCCTGAGTCAGTCGCCTCTGCCGCCAAGGCAGATAGAACGCCGACACCGATGTCTGCGCCAGCGCCGCCAGGATCGAATCCAGGCTGGAGATCGCCGCCGCGAAGATCGCCGCGATGATCAACCCTGTCAGCCCGGTCGGAATGACGGTCAATATGAAGATCGGGAATATCCGATCGCCCTTCTGTTCGTAGGCCGCCAGCGCCTCGCCCACCAATGGATGCCGCGTGTAATACGCGAACAGTCCGATCCCAACCAAGCTGACCGTCCAGGTAACCACCTGTCCGAACCAGCTCATGACAATCGCGGTGCGAGCCTGTTGTGGGGTACGGCAGCAGAACATCCGCTGCGCCATCAACTGGTCCGTTCCGTAGGCGCCGACGCCGCCCCAGGTGCTGGCGATCACCGCCGTCCAGATGGTGTACGCCTTGAAGGGGCTGACGTCGATGTCGATGAACTGGAATTTCCCCGCGTCCCATCCCACCCGCAACATATCGCCAAGTCCGCCCGGCAGATTCCACGCCACCGTTCCCAACGCCACCAGCGCGCCAACCAGGAAACACCCGAAGAGAATCACGTCCGTCCAGATAACCGTGGTGATGCCCCCCATGATCGTCCACACAATCGCCACGAGCCCGATGATCCAGATCGCCGCGGTCATCGGCTCAATCCCCGTCGCCTCCTGGAGGGTTGACAGCGGCTGTTTCAACACCAGTTCCAGAACCACCGCCGTCAAGAAGACCCGCGACGACTGAGCGAGCAATCCCGAGAGCGTGAACAGCGCCGTTGTCATGGATCGCACGCGCCCGCCAAGCTGATTACCCATGTAGTCATACGGGCTGTAGATCTCGCGTTTGTAGTATGCCGGCACCAGCACGTAGCCGATGATCAGCCGCGCCAGCAGCGATCCGAACACCCCAAGCTGCAAGTAGGTCAGGTTTCCTCCGGGCTTGAAGACCACGTAAGGCACGCTGACAAACGTCACCGCACTGATCTCCGTCGCCACAATCGAACCCGCCACGGCATACCACGGCAACTTGCGACCCCCCAGGAAGAAATCCCGAATGCTCGCCTGCTTCCCCGCCAGCACGCCCCCCAGCACGGTCGTGAACGCAAGATAGCCAAACACAACCGCCCAGTCGATCCAGGTGAAATGGCCCGCCAATGAGCCGGGCGTCTGCGTCGCGAGTATTGTCGCCTGAACCATCTGATTCCCGTGGAAGCCCGAAGCCGGGATATTGTCGCTGGCTTATATCCCGTCACGCCGAGCGCCGCAAGCAACGATTGCATTCTTGCCGCGCCCCCGCCACAATGCATCCGCTGCTCGCCGACAATTACTCTCGTCCGCACGGAGGCTATCGTGTCCGCGTGTTCCTCCTTTTCCCGGTCTGGCCGAATGCACGCTCCGGTGCTTCTCTGGTTCGTCCTGCTCGCGGCAATGACGGTCGGCAAGTTCCTTTCAGGATGCCGTCACAGACCGACGCCATACGCCCCCGGCCAGCTTCTGCAGCGCATCGGCGACGAAATCGTCGTCTGCGGCCAGTTCTTCCACACCACCGCCCCCGTCGTGCTCTGGATCGACCCGGCAGGCTACGACGCCTATCGCGTTGAACGCCGGTTCGTGCCCATCGAGCAATCCTCCTTCGCCGCCACCACCCAAACCACGCGAGACATCAAATGGCCCAACCGTTACAACCTCCGCGCATCCGTCCTCACCAAGGACCAGACCGAACAGGTCCGGGCCGGCGGCTGGCCCCTTCCGCTCCTCCAGGACAAGGTCGACCAGTTCGTCATCCACTACGACGCCGCCGGAACCAGCCGAAACTGCTTCAACATCCTCCACGATCGCCGAAACCTCAGCGTGCATTTTTTGCTCGACCTCGATGGCACCATCTACCAGACTCTGGACCTCAAAGAACGCGCCTGGCACGCCGGCGACGCCAATTCACGCTCCATCGGCATCGAAATCGCCAACATCGGCGCTTACCCCCCCGATTCCAAACCCGGGACCCTGGAGCAATGGTATCAGCCCGACGAAACCGGTGCCGTTCGCGTCGTGTTCCCAGATTGGCTCAAAGAACCCGGCATCCGCACACCTAACTTCGTCGCCAGACCCATCCGGCCCGAGCCCGTCATCGGACAAGTCCAGGGCAAGACCCTTCGGATGTACGATCTCACCCCCCAACAGTACGATTCCCTCATCAAGCTCACCGCCACCCTCTGCCGCGTCCTGCCCAAGATCAAATGCGATTACCCCCGCGATAATTCCGGCCAATTGATCACCGCCAAGCTCCCCGACCAGCAGTTGCAGACCTATCAGGGCCTCCTCGGACACTATCACCTGACCACCAACAAGATTGACCCCGGCCCCGCGTTTCAATGGGACCTGGTTGTTAATGGTGCACGCTCGCTCCTGACAAACTGAATCAGGCCCCCCATCATCATGCGCCATTTCGTCCCCGTCATGCTTTGCCTCGCGTTCATCGGCGCCTGCAGGCCATCAAGCCGGCCACCCCCCTCTCCGCCAACACTCGCCGCAGCGCTCACGGAGGTCCTCAACCGCCTCGCCGACACCGATACCCTCTGCTCGGCCAGGGTCGTCAACCTGCAGACCGGCCGTGAGCTCTACGCCGTCAGGGCCGACGAGCCCCTCATGCCCGCCAGCAGCCTCAAGCTCCTCACCAGCGCCGCGGCGATTGATCGATTCGGGCCCGACCACACCCTGAAAACCTACCTCGCTATCGACGGCAACGACCTTTGGATCATCGGCACCGGGGACCCCGGCACCGGCGATCCGCGCCTCGCCTCTTCCTTGGGTCAAACTCCCCTCACGATCTTCGACGACTGGGCCGACGCACTACACAAACGCCGCATCACTCACCTCACTGGCGGCCTTTACTATTACGATGCCGCCCTCGACACAGTCCGGGTCCACCCAACGTGGAACAAGGCCTTTCTTGTCGATTGGTATGCCGCCCCCGTGTCAGGACTCAATTTCAACGACAACTGCATCGACATCACGATCTCACCCACCACCCACGGCCAGCCAGTCAATATTCAAGTGATGCCGCCCGTCTCCAACATCCACATCGTTAACCAATGCCTCACCGCCGATACCCATAATCCGCAAATCACCCGCGACTCCGACAGCAACGTCTTCACGATCTCGGGCACCGCAAACAGACCCGCCAGGCTCGAAAGCAAACCCGTCATCGATCCCGGCGCGTTTTTTGCCGACGCCTTTCGCACCCATCTGGCCAGCCGCGGCATCACCATTGCCGGCCCGACGATTCGTGCCGCATCGCCGCTCGCCGGCGCCACCCCCCCACCGCCAGCCAATGTAATCGCTGTCCATCACACCCCCCTGGCCCAGGCGATCTCTCGCATCAACAAGCAGAGCCAGAACCTCTTTGCCGAAGCCGTCTGCAAACTCCTCGGCCAGCAGTTCGACGCCGACCAGGGACGATCCGCCCCGGGATCATGGGAATCCGGCGGACGAGCCATCCATGCGTTCCTCCGCAAACACCGGGTGGAAGACGCCTCCGTCGTCATCGCCGACGGCTCCGGCCTCAGCCGCGACAATCGCGTCAGCGCTCGTGTGCTTACCGACGTTCTGGTCGCCATGGAAAAGCACCACGCCCGCGATTTGTTCCGCGACAGCTTGTCCATCTGCGGCACAGACGGCAGCCTCGCCAAACGCCTGACCGACCTGCCAGGCCGAGTCCTCGGCAAGACCGGGTTTATAGGCGGCGTCTGCTCTATGGCCGGATACGTCCAAAACTCGCGCGGCCACTGGCTCTGCTTTGCCATCATCTATAACGGCAACTTCGGGGCGGACGAGAAGCCGTATCAACTCCTGCAGGACGAAGCCTGCCGAATCCTCGCCCAATCCGACGAGTAGGCCATCACCGGTAGATCAGATACTTCTCACGAGCATCTTTGAACTGCTCCAGCGGCGTCTTCCACGTCATCGGCACGTTTGCCGGGTTCTCAACATCCCCAAGCGACTCCATTGTCCCCTTGCTCACGAGCAGCCGATTCACTCCGGAAAACTCAAACGCCTCCCCAAACAGTCTCTTCAGCTGCCACGCCATCACAATCCCCGCCCGAACCGGTTCAACCGCATTGCGATCCGTCACAACCATGAACACCCCCTCACATGCTTCCCCCGCAAACTTGCTCGACTTCGGCGTGAACTCCACGGGTACAAATCGCAGGCCCGGCAATCCCATTCGGTTCAGGGCCGTCGCCAGTTTCCGCCCGTCAATCCAAGGCGCACCCAGAGTCTCAAACGGCTGATCCGTCCCCCGCCCCACCGAAATATTGCAGGCCTCCAGCAGACACACCCCGGGATAAAGCAGCGCCTGCGTCAAATTCCGCATGTTTGGGGAAGGATTCACCCACGTCAGCCCCGTTTCGTCAAACCACATGGTTCGATCCCACCCCTCCATCGGGACCACTTGCAGGTCGCAATTGACCCCCAGTTCTTTGTTATAATACATCGCCAACTCGCCGATTGTCATGCCGTGCGTCACCGGCATCTGGCAATAGGCCGTGAAACCCAGGCTCTCCTTGTCCGCCACCGGCCCGTCCACCAGCAGGCCGGTGATCGGGTTCGGCCGATCCAGCACCACCATCCGAAGCTTGTCCTTCGCCGCCGCCTCCATACAGTACCCCAGAGTTGAAATGTACGTGTAGAATCGGGCCCCCACGTCCTGGATGTCGTACACGATCGTGTCCACTCCCTCGAGCATCTCCGCCGTCGGTCGCTTTGTCTGTCCGTACAGGCTATACACCTTCAGACCCGTCTTCGGGTCAACGGTGTTCGCCACTTGCTCATCGAGCACGCCATAAAGCCCATGCTCCGGCGACCATAGCTTCACCACCGTCACACCCTTCGCCGACGCCAAGAGGTCAATCGTCCGGTTCCCCTCTCGATCACGGCCACTGTGGTTCGTGATGATCGCCAACTTGCGCCCTTCGATCGCCTTGAATTTCTCTCGTTTGAGCACATCCACCCCGCAAAGCACCTCGCCGTTCTTCGGTGCCTCCATGGGCGCGCCCAGTACGGCTGCCACCGACGCGCCCGCCCCCGGCCCGAGCATGGCCTGAGCGACCAGCGTCGCCACGCGCCGCCGCAATGCCAGAACGCTTCCCTTCCCATCCGGGTGCACCGAATTCGTGAGCAGAATCACGTAGCATCCGTGCTTGGGGTCCATCCAGAACGAAGTCCCCGTAAAACCCGTATGCCCAAAGGTCGCGCCCCGCTCAAATCGTTCGCCCCGACACGACGAATAGGCGGTGTCAACGTCAAAGCCGTAGGTCCGCCAGTTCGTGCCGTCCGGCAGACTCCGCGGCTGGATCATCTGCCGCACGGTTTGCTCTGCCAGCACCCGCCTTCCGTCAATCCGCCCCTGTCCCAGGATCATTCGGCAGAATCGCGACAGATCCGCCGCTGTGCTGAAGACACCCGCATGCCCTGCGGCACCTCCCAAGGCATACGCCCGCGGATCATGCACCTCCCCCACCATCCAACGCCCCTCCCGCTTTTCAGTCGGCGCGCACCGGGCCTTAATCGCGTCCGGGGGATTGTAGGCTGTGTCGTGCATACCCGACGGCTCGAAGATCTCCTCCTTGGCGAACTTCTCCAGCGGCCGCCCGTCCACCGCCTGCACAATCCGCCCCAGCACGATGTACCCCACATCGCTGTACCAGAACGTCTGCCCCGGGGTCTTCTGAGGCTTCAGCGCATACACGTTTGCCAATGCCGCCTCCGCGCCTTGGCGATAGTCCGACATCGGATTGTCCGGAATCAGACCACCCTGGTGCAGCAACAACTGCTCAATCGTGATCCGCTCCTTGCCGTTCGATGCGAACGCCGGAATGTATTTCGACACCGGGTCCCCCAAGCTCAATTGGCCTCGCTCCGCCAGAAGCATGATGGACGTCGCACACCCCACCGGCTTAGAAAGCGATGCCAGGTCAAAAACCGTGTCCGTCGTCATAGGCACCACCGCCGGCTCCACCGAGCGATTCCCATAGGCTTTCTCGTACAGAACCGCGTCTCCCCGCCCGACAACCAACACCGCCCCGGGAATCTGCCCTCGATCGATTGCGCCCCGGATCGCCTCATCCACCGCCACCATGCGTCGCGGATCAAGTGACACGTCCGCCGCCAGCAACATGCCTCGTGGTCCCGCACACGAGCAGCACACCAGCAGCAACGAGAGCGCCATCCGCCTGCCACCGACACTCAGCGATCGAAATGTCAATGTCGTCTCCTTTGGATCATCCGCTATCCCGGACTTGACAATCCTCTTTTGCCACGACGTGTTAACAAACCAACGCCGGCCACTCGGCGAAGTCCATTGTCGGCAGGGCAGACTCAGCTGTACACCGGTCGTTGCCGTTTGTGTTCGCGTAGCCTACAATTTATCAGGGTTTGAGATTTGCAGTGCGTCTTACCATCACGGAGCCAATATGCCAAACCGCCGCTTACTTACTACCACCGGCCTCGTCGCTGTTGCTGCACTTGCGGTGTTTATTCTCAGAAGCAACGCCGCCCAATCCGGGCAAGACCCGACCAGCCTGGTCGGCAAACCCGCGCCCGACTTCACCCTGAAGACACTGGACAACCAGGAAGTGAAGCTCTCCGCCCTCAAGGGAAGCGTCGTCGTCGTTGATTTCTGGGCAACCTGGTGCCCCCCGTGCCGCAAGTCGCTCCCTCACCTCCAAGCCATCAGCGTCAACGAGGAACTGGCCAAGAAAGGCCTCAAGGTCTTCGCCGTCAACGCCCGCGAAACCAAGGACAAGATCGAACCCTTCATGAAGGAAAACAAATACTCCTTCTCCGTCCCCATGGACACCACCGGCGAAACGATGAAGGCCTATCTCGTCCGCGGCATCCCCACCACCGTCATCGTAGGCCACGATGGCGTCATTAAGAACGTCTTCGTCGGCTTCGGCGGCGACGAGAGCGCCAAGCAACTCGACCAGGCCATCGAAGCCGCCCTCAAAGCAGCCAAGCCCGCTGCGTAGTGAATAGCTATCGGTGTGAATTGAGGTAGGCGCCCGGGAACTGCGTTCCCGGGCCTCTCTTTCATCTCGGTTTCCCTGCCGGCTCAAGAACGCCCACCCGCCTCGGGGGCGCCGGCGCGAAATCCGCCGACACCACGCGACCCTGTCGCAGGTAATTTGGATCGGCCTGCGCCGTCCACCCCTCTCCGGAAAACACCGCGTTCTGCCGGGTCATCAGACCCTTATCAAACCGCTGCTCAAACATGATCCGCAGGGCCTCACGGGGCCCCACCGCCCACTCCACCATCACCATCGCCTTGGTCACAGGCCACGGGGACAGGTTTGTCAGCGCAACCTCCGCCGCTCCCTTCACACGGTCCCCGTCCTCCCTTGCGTCCGCGCGCAGCAGTTCCACCCGCAAAAAGCCATCCAGTAACGCCAGCCCCAGGTCGCGAGGCTTGAGCTTCTCCAATGCCTTGATCCTGGCCTCGTCCACGGGCATTGGTGGTTCCCGCGGAATCGCGCGCCCCGCCGCAACCTCTTCTCTGGCCACTTCGATCCGCCCGGCCGCAGCGCCCTCAGAAGCCGGAATAGACCACTCGCCAAGCCGTTTGTATCCCGCACCATCCCATTCCATAAACCGGAACACGATCTCCCCCTCTTGCGACGCCTGCACCTGCCAGCTCACCCGGTCCGGCTCCCCGGGATTCCGGTGCCGCACCGGAATCATCGCATCCCCCACCGTCACCAGCCCCCGATGATCCACAACCAGCCGAAACCGCGCGGTGCCGTCAACGGGCTTCTGCTCCGCCCCGTAGATCACCGGATTCAGGCTGCCGAACGCCTTCTGCACGCTCTTCTGCATCGCCTCCCGGTACGCCGCAACATGCTCCTTCGTCGTGCTCAATCGCGTGGTGATCACCACGTCGAGTTCTCCCCGCTTCCCCGCCTCGCCTTCCTCAGCCGCCCGTAACCACCACGGACTCCATATCGCCAGAACAACCGCCACCCCAACAATGCGCAACGGTAAATGCGCGACCATAATGCCTCCGCCATGCGCCCCGCACTTGCCGACGGTCACGCTAAGCCGCCCCACCCATCATGTCAAGAAAAACCCCCTCCCTGCCCGCTCAAACCATGCCGATGACCGCCTAAACCTCATTCATCGACCGCAACGCCGCCGCCAACTGCTTCTGCGTGTCCAATAGCATATTTACCGCCTCAACACACATTCGCAACGATCGGCGACCCGTTTGCGGGGTCGGATCGGCGTTGAGTTCGCGAATCAGCGACGCAAACTCTCGGCCGTAGCTCGCGGAAAACCTCTCAATCACGTCGAGGTTCTGGCGGAACTGTCGTCGGGCGACTGGGGACATAACACACCTCTACAACACCCGCCCCGACACACTGGGTATTATCGGCCGCGCATCGCTCAGATATTTAGCCTATCTGACTTCAATCCCCCTTATTCCCGCCATGCCGCATCACCATCCCCCATACCCCACACCCGATTAAGACCCCCGCCAAACCAAACTGAATCCACACGCGCCATGCCGCCAAACCGCCCGGCAAGGTCATCGCGCGATAGGTCTCCCACCCCACGGCCGCCCCTACAATCAGCAGCGAAAACGCCAATCGTCCCAACCAATAACGCATCGCTCCATTATAGGTCGCTCTCAATCGACCACCAGCCGGTCACTTCCGCCTCCCTCACGCCTCCGACGCTTGACTTTCGCCCACCTGAATTGGAGATTTCCTCGGAGAAACCGATGTCAATAGACGCTCAACCGCCCCGCCGTCTCCGTCACCTGCTCTTTGCAGCCCTCGGCGCTTTCGCCGCCTGGCTCGCCTGCCCGGCAACCGCCTTCGGCAGTGCGGCCTTCTCCTCACTCACCCTCTCCACCCAAATCTGCGCAACCAGCGAACTCCAGCAATTGGCCCCCCACTTGGCCGCGCTCGTCGCCTTGCTCGTGCTTGTCGCCATCTCTCTCCGCGGCGACGTCGAAGTCTGCATCGAGTACTTCCCCATTCGCCAGGCCCTCAGGAAGACCTTCCGCCTCGCGCACCAGCGACGAGAGCGTCAATAAGACCCTCGATCGTGTAAGTCTTCGCCTCCACCGTCGGAACCAGCTCCAATTCTCTCCGCGACCCTGTCGTTATCGGACCAATGCTCGCGATCTTCACGCCCGACAGCCGGCTCAGATAGTCCGCCCCAAGCAGCTTCGCGAAGTTTCTCGCCGTGCTACTGCTCGTAAAGGTTACCCATTGCACCTGCCCCCCGCTTAATGCCTCCACCAGCGCCGGCGAAAGTGACGTGGCCGGCTTGGTCTGGTAAATCGCCACGTCGCGCACCTCGCTCGCCCCCCCCTCCGCCAGCTTCTGGCGCAAGATCGGCCTCGCAATGTCCGCTCGCAACATCAGAAAACGCCGCCCACGTATCTCCCCCCTTCTCAACAACTCTCCCGCCAACGCGTCGGCCACAAACTCCTCGGGGCACAGGTCCACCTTCAGGCAAAGCTGCTCTCGGATCGCATCCGCTGTCGCCTGGCCAATCGCCGCGATCTTGGCGCCCCCGAACGCCCGCACATCCACCCCCGACTCCCGCAGCCGCTGCTTCGCAAACGCCACACCGTTTTGGCTGGTGAACACAATCCAGTCAAACGTCCCCGCCATCCGCAATGCCTCATCCACCACCGCGGCATCGCACGCCGGCTCGAGCTCAATCGTCGGAGCCTCCATCACTCGCGCCCCCAGGTCCTCCAGACCCTTGGCCAGACTGCTCGCCTGCTGCCGGGTGCGCGTAACCACAATCGTCTGGCCGAACAGCGGTCGCTTCTCAAACCAGTTCATCGTCTCCCGAAGCTCCACCACACGCCCGATAATCGTCATCGCAGGCGGCGAGATTCCCGCCTCTTCAACCTTCCGCGCCAGTGTCGACACCGTCCCCACCACCGTCCGCTGGCGCGACGTGGTGCCCCATTGAATGGTCGCCGCCGGCATCTCACCGGACATCCCGTTCTCCATCAGCCTCCTGCAGATGGACGGCAACGACTTCACCCCCATGTAAAACGCCAGACACGGCAGCTTCGCCAGAACGCTCCAGTCAACATCGCTCGCAGCCCCCGTTCCACGCTCCCGCGCCGCCGGGTCCTGATAGTCCGCCTCCTTCTCGTGCCCGGTCACCAACGTATAACTGGAATTGAAATCCCGGTGCGTTACCGGAATCCCCGCATAGGCCGGTCCCGCGATCGCCGACGTGATCCCTGGCACCACCTCAAACCCCACCCCGGCCGCCGCCAACGCCTCGCACTCTTCTCCGCCACGTCCAAATACAAACGGGTCCCCTCCCTTCAACCGCACCACGAGCTGCCCCGCCAGACCCTTCTCTACCAGCAATCGATTGATCTCTCCCTGAGACATCGCGTGCTTCGATGCCTGCTTCCCAACGTATATCAGATCTGCCCTCGGACAATGACGCAGCAGCGCCGGATTCGCCAAGTGGTCAAACACGACGACTTCCGCCCGCTCCAGCAGGTCCCTGCCCCGGACGGTTATCAGACCCGGATCTCCCGGACCGGCGCCCACCAGGTAGACCATCCCGCGTTTGCTCTCCGATTCGCTCACTCATCGTCCTTTCATTGTGCCAACACAATCATATCCATCCCTTGCCTCCGCTCCATCTGTCCGTTGCCCATTTGTCAGCCTGAAGCCTCGTCGCAGGAACGTTCGGCCTCCGTTACGCGCGTCTCCCCTCACTTCCCTTCTTCTTAACAAATAATGGCGACGCCAATCACAAGCTAGGTAATCCCTGCCGGTCGTATCGCCGATGAGATTATGGACTGGTCGGAACGAAGGAGTACCCAGATGGTCGCACTGGTACAATCACCCAAACGTATCCCGCCCCGAAGACAGGCCGATCGGCGCCTCTTCGCCCGAGAAACCGTCTACCTTGACGCCGAGGCTCGAAGGCTCGACCATTCGCTGCCAGCGTACCGCCAGCCCCGAGTTGTCCTGGCCGTCCGAGACCTCTCCGTCAGCGGCCTCTCCGCCGTCAGCCTGCAACCGCTGGTCCGCGGCGAGCACGTCGGCATCAGCTTCCCGCCGAAGTTTCCGCACGGCCCCTGGGATGCCTTCGGCCGCGTCGTGCGCTGCGAACCCAGCGCGCTCGGTTACCGCATCGCCGTCGAATTCGACCCCCTCCCCGCCGCCTGAGAAGCTCGTCTCCGTCAGCGGCGATGTTCCAACCTTCCTCTGGCCTTATAATGGCCAACGCGCTTGGCGACAGGTAACATCACCATAGGCGATTCAGGTGCACTACTGTGATGATCCTGGCAAGACACATGATGATGTTTCCCCCATTCGCCCTCCTGCTCATCGCTCTGGCGGTCTTCCTCATCGTTGTCCACACCCTGCGAAACCGCGAGCCATTCGACTCCCAAGAGGCCAATCTGGTCTGCCCACGCTGCAAGTCTATCCACCCGGCCCACGCCAATTACTGCGCCCGCTGCGGCCGCCAACTCCGTTGATCCCCACTCCGCGCATTGCCCCCCTTCCCGCCCATTGGTACGCTGCCATCCATGTCCAGACTCGCACTCCCTCACACGGTCGTTTTCTGCTTCGTTCTGATCGGTTCCACCACTCAGGCACAGCCCGCAACGACTCCGACACCTCTCCCCGCCCTGGGAAAATGGCTGGCTGTCCCCCGCGAACAGCGCCCCCCCCTCGACAAAACTGACTTCGCCGCGGTCCCCCTCTCACGCGCCGACGCCGAACGTGCCGCCGTCCTCCTCTGGCAGGACCATGCCGCTTTCATCCGCAACACCCGCGAAACCGAAATGCGGGCCGAGGTCATCGAACTCGATGGTCGAAAGATGAAGTTCAAAGCCCTCTCCTTCGGCGATGCCGCAAAACCCCCCGCCGGCGGGCGCAGCCTTTTCTTTTCCCTCCATGGCGGCGGCGGCGCTCCCGCTCGCGTCAACGACTCCCAGTGGCAAAACCAGATCCAGCTCGGCCGCGCCTATGCCCCCGCGGAAGGCATCTACCTCGCCCCGCGCGCCCCAACCGACAACTGGAACCTCTGGCATGAAGCGCATATCGACCGCTTCCTCGACCGCCTCATCCAGAACCTCATCGTCCTCGCCAACGTCAACCCCGACCGCGTCTACGTCCTCGGCTATTCCGCCGGCGGCGACGGCGTCTACCAACTCGCGCCCCGCATGGCCGACCGATTCGCCGCCGCCTCCATGATGGCCGGTCATCCCAATGAGGCATCCCCCCTCGGCTTGCGAAATCTCCCCTTCGCCATCCAGGTCGGCGCGCTCGACAACGGCTTCAACCGCAACAAGGTCGCGGCAGAATGGGGCAAGAAACTCGACCAACTCCAGGCCGCTGACCCCGATGGCTATATCCACTTCACCGAGCTCCACGCCGGCAAACCCCACTGGATGGACCGGCAGGACCGCAAAGCCATCCCCTGGATGGAGAAGTTTTCCCGCAACCCACTCCCCACCCGCATCGTCTGGCGACAGGACGACGTCACCCACGACCAGTTCTACTGGCTCGCCATTCCTCCCAACTCCGCCAAGCAAGGGCAGGAACTCCGCGCCGATCGAGAGGCCAACACCATCAACCTCAAGACGGCCGACGTCCCCGCCGTCATTGTTCGCCTCAACGACAACATGGTCGACCTCGACAAAGCAGTCACCATCCGCACCGACAGGAAAGTCCTCTTCACCGGCGCCGCCCCCCGCACCATCCACACTCTCGCCCAGACCCTCTCCGAACGCGGCGATCCCCGACTCGTTTTCTCCGCCCAGATCCTCGTCAAGATCGATTGATGACCGCCTCCGCCAACGATGCAATCACGCCCGCCGCCGGGCGCATCCCCACACCGCGCACGCCAACGTCAGCAGCGCAACAGGCTCCGGAATCCCCGGAGTCTCGCTCACCTGGTAGCTCTCGCTAATGCTGCGAAACAGGCCGTCCCGCAACGTGATGCCCTCCGCCTCAACCTCCGCCTCCATCTCAGCCCAAGCCTGCTCATACGTCGCGCCGCCCCCTTCAATGCGCGGCAGCCAGTAGTTCCAGTTCGGACAATAAAAGGTCCGATCCGTTTCCCATGTTGACGAAATCGAACGCAGATTGAAGTTTCCGATTGCGATCAAGTCCGCGCTCGATTCCGTTACGTTCGCCATCGCGTAATTGACCCCCCACGTCCCCTCCGTCGCACCCACATCGAATCTCAACAGCTTTGCCGCCGCCGTCTGATAGACCTGCTCGTTTGTGTACCGATTGCCCTCGGCGTCATACAGCGGCGCCAAAACGCTGTCGCCGGCCTTCACAAATCGCACATCGTACAGCTTCACGTACTCCCCCGGCATCTCCGTCGTCCCGGCCGGTTCCGCGCCCGGCGTCGCGTCGTCCCACAAACCAACTCGCACTCCCGCGTTCGCCATCCCGACATCCCAATACCCCACGCTCACAATCGCATTCTTCCCACTCCCATCCGGTGTCGCCTTCAGCGTCGTCTGCAACCCCAGGCTCCCGACCGCGCGCGGCAGGCTGTTCGACGTGCTGATCCGCGCCGTCTTCGACGTCGTATTCTTCGGGTCCGCCTGCGGATCAACCCCAACCTCCACCTTCGGCCCGAACAGAACATGCCCATCCATCGCGATCGCCCAGTCGATGAACGCAAACTGCGGATTGTGATGCCCGGGCGGCGGCTCCGATGTCTTCGCATAGTACGTCTTGTTCAGGAACTTCCCCTCCCGCTCTCCCAGAAGCCAGCTATCCCACGTTCCCCGTAAAGGCACCCGGTAGTCGATCTTCGCGTACGACGCCGCTTCTTCGTTCTTCAGGTCGATCGACAGGTTGATCTGGAACTCAGGCCCCAACGTGTAATAGCCCAGCCACGAAATCGTGTCCTTGTCCGTATCCGGGTCGTCGTTCGCCTTGCCCACCGCCTCCCCCGCAAACTTCACCTCCTTCGACAACTGTGCCAGTTCGTTCAGCGCCACCCCCGTCGCTGCCTCCACCACCACGCCAACCGCTGGGCCCGCCCCCCTCGCCCCGCCGGCACACAGCCACATAACCCCCGCCAGACTCCCGAAAACAACCCACCGCACGCCGCTCTTGAGACTCTGTCCGCTCATAGGTTCCTCCTGCCTCTCGCTTGCCCCCTGCGCTTTGATATGTGCCCCTGCACACCCGACACCTTGGCATTGTACACGATTCGCCTGGAGATAGGTCGGCATATGCGTAGATTCCCGGCGGGTCCGGGTCGGCTGCCCCACAGGCAAACCCAAACGCCCATCCCCCTCGCTCCAACCCTCTCGCCCGTGTATAAATCCCCTCCTATGACCACAACCAACAAACCTCGTATCCTCACCGGCGATACACCCACCGGAAAACTCCATCTCGGCCACTACGTTGGCTCCGTGGAAAACCGACTGGCCCTCCAGGATGAGTTCGACTGCTTCTTCATCATCGCCAACAAACACGCCTTCACCACCCGCGCCGAACGACCCGCCGAAATACGCCAGTCCGTCCTCGAAATCGCCACCGACTACCTCGCCTGCGGCATCGACCCCAACAAGTCCTCCATGTTCATCCAGTCCGAAGTCCCCGCCATCGACGAACTCACCTTCTTCTTCGCCATGCTCCTGCCGTTCAATCGCGTCATGCGCAACCCGACCCTCAAAGATGAAATCCGCGATAAAGAACTCGGCGACAATTACCCCTTCGGCTTCCCCCTCTACGCCGTCGGACAAACCGCCGACATTCTCGCCTTCCGACCCGTTTATGTTCCCGTCGGCGAAGACCAGTTGCCCCACCTGGAAATGACCCGCGAAGTCGCCCGCCGTTTCGACCAGATCTACTGCGGCGTCGACCCCCATACCGACGACCGCGACTACGTCAAAGCCGGCGGTCTCTTCCCTGTCATCGAGCCCAAGCTTGGCCGCGTCCGCAGGCTCCCCGGCACCGGCGCCCCCGGCCCCGACGGCAACCTTCTCAAGATGTCCAAGAGCCTGAACAACGCCATCTTCCTCTCCGACGATGCCGATACCGTCAAGACCAAGGTCATGGGCATGTACACCGACCCCAAACGCATCCGCGCCACCGATCCCGGCACCGTCGAGAACAACCCCCTCTGGATCTTCCACGAGACCTTCAACCCCGACCGGAATTGGGTCGCCGAAACTGAAGAGGCCTACCGCCAAGGCAAGGTCGGCGATGTGGCCTGCAAGAAGAAACTCGTCGAAATTCTCAACGCCATCATCGAACCCATCCGCACCCGCCGCAAACACTTTGAAGACCGCCCCGACGATGTCGTCGACGCCCTCAGACTAGGCACCCAACGCGCCAACGCCGTCGCCGAAGAAACCCTCGCCCTGGCCAAACAAGCGCTCCGCCAAGACTACTTCCCCCGAAAACTCACGATGTAGCAACGCGTTTGGGCCCGAAAATCAGGGCTCCGGACGCCCATGCGACCCTCCCGTTGTCCCCCCCGGCGTCATCTGCTGCATCACCTGCCCCTGCCCATAGGCCTGCGCCTGCATCTGCTGCTGCGACTGCATGTACTGCCAGTATTGCCCCTGATACGCCGTCTGAGCCTCCCGCAATGGTCCCACCGCTCGCAACGCCTGTACCAGCCACACCATCAACAACCCCAGCACCGCCAGCATCAACAGCGACATGCAGATTCCGCCCATCGCCTGCGGACCTCCCATCGTCATCGAGCCGACCATGTTCCATAAGGAAAACAACAGCCCCAGCCCCGCCAACACCACCCCGGCAATCACCGCCCCTCGGCTGCCCTTCCTCACAAAAAAGCCCAACACGATCATCAACACCGCCGGCACAACCATCATCACCGACAACACCGCCATCGCGGCCCTGAAACTGATCGCGGTCGTCGATTCAAACTCCCGGACCATCTCCACCACGTCGGGCTGCATGCGCTCCCACCGCACGAGCCCCGCCGCCGCCCCGAAACACCCGCCCATCAACAACGCCAATACCCCCAAGACTACCATTAAGATGCCCGCACGGCGGAAAACGGCCATCAAGTTCTGAACCTGCTCCCACGAATACATCAAGCTCGTGTAGGCCGTTGGTGGCTGATATGGCGAAGGATACTGACTCACGTTGCTCCCGTTTTGCCTCTCAATTTCCGCCCCGTCTCACCGCCGGCGCCACCACGGCCGCCGCGATCACCGCCGCGGCCACCGCCGCCGTCTCCACTCGCAGAATCGTCCTCCCCAGCCGCACCCCCGTCAAGCCCGCCTTCCTGAACCCCTCCAACTCCTGCTCCGTCCACCCCCCCTCCGGCCCCACCAGCAGCGACAGCGACGGCGCCCCGGCCTCTGACCCTTCACTCCTCACTCGGCATTCGTCATTCTCCCCCACGGCCATCCGCCTCGCCGCCTCCTCCACCTCCACCGCGCCCTCCTCCGTCGTCAAGTACCACCCAGCTTCTTGAATCCCCGCCACATACTCCTCCACACGCGTCAACTCCCCAATCGCCATCACACCCACGCGCCGCGATTGCTTTGCCGCCTCCGCGGCAATCCGATTCCACCTTGCTCGCTTCCCCTCGCCCTCCGGCAACACCACGCTCCGCTCCGCCGCCAGCGGCACAAACACCGCCGTCCCCAACTCGCTCAACTTCTCGATCATCCAGTCCGCCCGCGACCCCTTGGGCACAGCCGCCGCCACCGTCCACCGCAACCCCACCTCCCCCACTCCAACTTCTCCCACCCTCACCACGACCTGCTTCGCATCGGCCCGCACAATTTCCCCATCCGCCGTACGGCCCGATTCATCAAACACCTCCACTCGCTCCCCCGGACCTAACCTCAACACGTCTCGCACGTGATGCCCCTCGCCGTCCCCCAGCACGACGTCGCCACTCCTCACCTCGGCCAACAGAATCCTCCGCATCACACCATTATCGACCACAAGCCCCGATATCTCCACCCCCGCCCCACCGCCCGCATTTGATTGGCAGGCCCGAGACCCACTACAATATTCACTAGTCCAGCCGCCTTCGAACATCGCAGTACGCCAACAGGAGAATCTTATGACACGCTTGCTACAGACCTTCCTGCCCACCCTTCTTCTGGCCTTTGTCGCCTCCGCATTCGCCGCCGAAGCATCCCCCTCCGCCGCCCAATGGGTTCCCCTCTTCAACGGCAAGGACCTGGACGGCTGGCAACCAAAAATCCGATACAGCGATCTTGGCGACAACTACGCCAACACCTTCCGCGTGGAGGACGGCGTCATCAAGGTCGTCTACGACAAGGACAAGTACCCGACCTTCGGCGAAAAATTCGGCCACCTCTTCTACACCAAACCCTTCTCCAATTACCGCCTCCGCGTTGAATACCGCTTCGTCGGTTCGCAGGTCGCCGGCGGACCCGGCTGGGCCTTCCGGAACAGCGGAATCATGATCCACTGCCAGGACCCGAAGACCATGGCCAAAGACCAGGACTTCCCCGTCTCCATCGAAGTCCAACTCCTCGGCGGACCGGGCACCGGCCAAAGACCCACCGCCAACCTCTGCACCCCCGGCACTCACGTCGATATCGACGGCAAACTGGTCACACGACACACCACCAACTCCACATCCAAGACCTACCACGGCGATCAATGGGTCACCGTCGAGGTCGAAGTCCATGGCAACAAACTCATCCGTCACATCGTCGACGGCCAGGTCGTCCTCGAATACTCCCGCCCACAGCTGGACGACGGCGACGCATCAGCCCAGAAGCTCCTCAAGGCCGGAAACGAAAGACTTCTCTCCAAAGGCTATATCTCACTCCAATCCGAAAGCCACCCGGTCCAGTTCCGCAAGGTCGAAATCATGGAACTTCCGGACTGAGGCCGACAGATTCTCCGCTCGCCAGCTACCTGTGCACCACTTGCCATCGGCCGATTTGCGGTTCGACGATCGCCTCTCTTTGCCCCTGTGACATCCCCACCGCCGGCCCAAGGCAGGGCAAGGTCAACGATTCCTCGCCAACGCGCAGGGCACCCCGACAGAAGGGGATGAAGCGCCTACGCCAGACTCTTCGTCCCGGCCTGCGGCAGAAGTTTCGCCAGAAGGACGATGGCCAATCCCGGCAGGAGCAGGAACATGTGATTCATCACAAAGGCGGCAAAAAAGAGAGGTGTGGCCAGGAGCACGGCCAAAGCATACGTGACCATCGTGGTCCGGCGAGGAACCACGCGCAGATAAACATAGGCGGGAAAATACAACGCGTAAAAGGCCATAAAACAACGGTAGATCACTTCACCGGCAGCCAGCTGGAACAACCGAACGGGTGCCTGGGCAATGATCCCGAGAACCACCGCAACGGCAGCAGCCACCAACGCCGGCAGAACCATCCGGCCGCGATTCGCCGAAGCGATGGCAGGCGCCAATTGACGAACGTGAACGGCAATCGTGAAAGCGGACTGAAGCGACATGTACATGCCGAGAATCCCCGCGATTGCGGCAATGCGAGCAGACTTCGGGGCCAACGTCTCGGAGATCACGGAAACCAGAAATGGGGCATAACAGAGCGAGAAAGTGATGATGGCCAGAAACAGCAAGCCAAAGCCGACGACGAACGCGGCCGGGGCGGCCGCGCCGGCGGAACGCCGAACGTGATGAAAGGTGAGGTCGAGGTACGGGCATAGCACGAATCCGAAGCAGCAGGAAACGGCCAGGCAGGCCAGCGACCAGGCCGATCCCATTGGCGCCAACGCCGGGAAACGGACTTCTTCGGCGCTGATCGTCAGAGTCATCGCCAGACAGGAGACGGCGAAAACCAGAATAGCCAGATGCCATTCGCGACGCGTCGGCAGTGAGACGACCAGATAGAACAGGATGGCCAGCGCGATGGTCATCGAGGGCCCATACCCGGGCAGAAAACGCGCGATGATCCACGCGTTGAAGAACAGGTGAAATGCGATTGTGACAAACGAAAACAACCGCAAGGCGGCGGCGTGTTGCGTCAGAATATCGCCGAGGGACTCGTCCTTTCGCGGGAAAAAGCCCATCGCGGCAGCGCCGAGAACGTTAGGGACTGCAAAAACAACCCACCCCCAGACGCCGAAGTCCCGGACGAGCAGGACGGGCAGAAACATCCCGATACACCAGGTCCAGGAGCAGGCAAGAAAGGCGCCATGGCCGATCGTGGAGCCGAGCGATGGTTTGGATGCTTCACTGGCCGGTACGGTGGTCATTGAAGGAGGTATTGTCCTGGATCCCGTCGCGACGACAAGTGGGACTTGGCGTCGGGGTTGGCGATCGGGTGGTCACGCGCGGTTCTTGGCCTTGTGGTGGGCCTTCGGCGTGACATGGAACGTCGCTACGGACTTGCCGACCCGGCGTTCCTCTTTTGCGCCGTTGGCAACTTGTTGGAAGATGTCCATGTCAACAACAAGATTGAATTCGCCCCCCGTCGCCAGAAGCGCGTGAATGTCCTCCCGTGGCTTGATGCGATAGACCGCGGGTCCGAAGCACGGGCGGAGGAATCGGTATTCCATGTGCTTGCAGACAACGGTGTAGTCGGAGCCGCAGATGCCGAAAACATACATCCCCCCCGCCACCTCTGAGTTGCCGAGCAGGGCGGCGCCGGCCATGGCGCGATACCAGTTCCGGTTGAACCGATTGAACGGGAGTATCGCCGAAAACGAATTGGCGTCGAGCTTCTTCATCCGGATGCCGCTGAAGAACGCGTAGGGCAGCCAAATGAACGAGCACACGCGATGCCAGAAGTTGTCTCGCACGGAAAGGCGGCTGATAAAGGCCTCGATCTTGTCGAACCATGTCCGCGGCCAGGCGCGAACATGCACAGGCCGCGCGGCAGCTCCCGCTTGCTTCGGCGCGGAGTTGACCATCTCGAGCCCATCAACCACTTTTGTCGCAGGCACCATGCTCATCGGAACATCTCGTCAAACCAGCCATTTGCCAATTCAGCCAGACACGTTTAACCGCAAAGCCGCTTCCATACCAGCTTCGCTCGTGCGTATCAACCCAAAGTCGCCATTACCTTTACGCCATCGGAAAGGGATTGTTTAGTGGCAGGGTCAGGAGTTAGACTTCCGGTTTCGGCTGCGATCCCAGCCGTTGGGGCTACTATTGCTGCGGAGAGACCTTATGACTGACCCACGCATCGAGACACTGGCAAGAGGGCTGATCAACTACTCCTGCGGCGTCAAGCCCGGTGAGAACATTCTCATCGAGGCGATTGACGTGCCGCATGCCTTCACGAAGGCTCTGATACGGGCTGCAAGAGAGGCTGGCGGCAGACCCCTCGTCCTGCTCAAAGCAGTGGAGATCAACCGGGCGCTGATGCTGGCCGGCACGAAAGAGCAGTGGGACCTGATCGCCGACATCGAGCGAGCGCAAATGGAGCGGGTGCAGTGCTACATCGGGGCCAGGGGCAATCCCAACGTGTCCGAACTGTCCGATGTGCCGGCCGAGCAGCAGAAAACATACGAGAACACCGTCTGGAAGCGAGTGCATCACGAAGTGCGCATCAAAAAGACGCGGTGGGTCGTGCTGCGCTGGCCAAGTCCTTCAATGGCGCAATTGGCCGAGATGAGCACGGAGGCATTCGAGGACTTCTACTTCAAAGTATGCACCCTGGACTATGGGAAGATGTCACGGGCAATGAAACCGCTGGTGGAACTGATGCAAAAGACGGATCAGGTTCGGCTTCAGGGGCCGGCCGACACGGACCTGAGCTTCAGCATCAAGGGCATCCCCGCCATTCCCTGCGACGGAAAGCTCAACATCCCGGACGGCGAGATCTTCACCGCGCCCGTGCGGGAATCCGTCAACGGAGTGATTCGTTTCAACTGCCCGAGCCTCCAACGCGGCATAACGCACAACGACGTGCGGCTGGTGTTCAAGAACGGAAAGATCGTCCAGGCAACATCGACGATGACCGAGAAACTCAACGAGGTCCTCGATACCGACCCCGGGGCTCGCTACGTCGGCGAATTCGCGATCGGCGTGAATCCGTACTGCACCAAGGCGATGAAAGATACCCTCTTCGACGAGAAAATTGCCGGGTCCATCCACTTCACCCCCGGTTCCTGTTATGACGAAGCCGACAACGGCAACAAGTCCGATATTCACTGGGATCTGGTCATGAAACAGACGCCGGACGTGGGCGGCGGAGAAATCTATTTTGACGGGCGGCTGGTAAGGAAGGATGGCCTATTCGTGCTGGACGAGCTGGCGTCCCTGAATCCCGAGAATCTCAAGTAGCCAACTCAGCGGGGCAAGCTGTTTGACGCGCGCCGGGGGGCGGAGTTATGGTTTGAGCCGGTTTGGATTGGTTGAACAAGGTCGGTTTTGGTCCAAGGAAGGACGGTACTATGACCGAACAAGTATCCCAACCGGCAAGTCCACGGGCGCGTGCGATTCATCAGCTGCGGAACTGGGTGGAGAGCGGTCAGTTGGGTCGAGGCGAGGCGCTGCCCTCGGAGCGAGCGCTCGCGGCAAAGCTCGAGGTTGGCCGGGCAACCATTCGGCGAGCCTTGCGCGTGCTCCAGGCAGACGGCCTGATATTGGACCGCGGGGGACATATCCGCACCGTCGCGCCCGAGCGAAAGCCCGGCGAAGGCCTCCTGCGCGGAACAATCGCGGTGATAATGACTGACCGCGGCCGGAACGCGGGAATGGCGGCGATCGAAGCGGGATTGCTCGCGGGCGCCGCGATGTTCGCGATCGCCGGCGAGCAACTGGTCACCGAGAAACTGGACCAGTTGATTCTGGACCGCCCGATGGGAGTTCTGGCGACTGGTGCATCGCAGCAGGTAATCGAGGCCCTTGACCGGGCGTGCGTCCCGGTTGTAACAGACACCGACTTGCCCGGCGCGGATCGCGTCGTCTTGGATCATGAGGACGCCAGTTTTGAGTTGACGCGATGGCTCATCGCGCAGGGGCGACGGCGGATTCTGACCCTCTGGCAAGGTTTGACGCGCGACTACGTTGTGCGAGACCGTCTGGCAGGACATGCACGGGCGTGTCGAGAAGCCAATGTCCAACCCCTCGAACCGGTGCAGATGCCGGCCTTGCAGGTCGAGCATGGTGCTCAACGCTTTGAGGCGGAAGCACGCCTCGCCGTCGGTTACCTGACGCCGTTCCTGAGCGGCGCCAACGCGGCAGACGCAATCATGGCGGAAACGGACAAAGACGTGGCGGCAATTGCCGAAGCATGCAGGATTCTCGGCAAAAAAGCGGGGACTGATGTGTTGCTGGCGGGCTATGGCGGCGGCGAACAGTGGGGCGAAACAGCGGTCACGGTGGATCTGGTGCCCGCAGAGATTGGACGAGAGTTGGTGCGGCTGCTCATGGATCGCGCCGGTCGCAAATTGCCTGATCAGCATCAGCGCAGAATCGTGAAAGGACGCCTGATGGTGCTCCACAACCAGCAACCGAGGCAGTCGGCGACGCCAGCACCGGTGACAACGCCGGTTGCCCATGAGGGCGGAAAGCCCGAGCCCCTGTTCGGTTGGAAAATGGAGGGCGGACGGTGGACACTCGGCGGGCGAAAAGAACACCGCGAGTGAATGCCCGCCGACATGGAACAGGATGCGCGCGGTCAGAACCAGGGTTGCCTGTTGACGATGTACGTGCGGTAAAACTCCTCGTCGCTCTTGGCCAGATAGATGATGCCTTCAATCAGGCCAATGATGTGCATGACAATCCACAGGATTCCGCACGAACAGACCGTTGCCAGCAGCATCGTCAGGCCGGCGCCTGTCATGCCCAGCGCGAATTTGTGCACGCCGAACGCGCCCAGCACGATCCCGAGCACGCCGGCGGTGATGCGCTTGCTGTTGGCCAGTGCCGCGTCGTACGCCACGTCGCCGGCATAGTCCGGACCAGGCGGAAAGGGCCGCGGGGTATACTGTTGCGCTGGCGCAGCGTGCGCCCCAAAGAGAAAACGCAATGCCGGAACGGCCCTGGCGGGCTGCCACTCGGCCATCCCTTCGCACCAGACGAGCATATCAGGCGTCAGCCCGCGAGCAATCAGTTGATCCGATGGAAAAGGCCCCTGACGAGTCTGACCGTCCGAGATGTAATAGGTCACCTGCCGCTCCTTTCCACAGGCCATCAGGTCACAGGCCCACTCGGCCAGCGTGCGAACCGCCCAGTTGGGAATTCGATGCCGGGCGTCGGATATTTCGAACCCAAAGGATAGAATGGAGTTTATGCTGACACCTTTGAAGAAGAAAGTCACTTTGGAACAGCTTCGTTCCGCACGGCAGACAGGCCAAAAACTCCCCATGCTCACCTGCTATGACTACACCACGGCAAGGCTCATGCAGGAGGCCGGGGTCCCGGGGTTGCTCGTCGGCGATTCGGCGGCCAATGTGATCCTGGGCCATCCCACCACCCTGCCAATCTCGCTGTCATTCATGATCGAAATCACTGCGGCAGTAAGAAGAGGAGCGCCGCTGGCTTTCCTTGTCGCGGACATGCCCTTTGGGTCCTACCACGAATCGGTGGCCCAAGGGGTCCGGCATGTCTGCCGGGTCATCAAGCATACGCATTGCGATTGCGTCAAACTGGAGGTCACGGCTCACCATCTCCCCCTCATCCGCGCATTGTCCGCCGCCGGCGTCCCGGTCATGGCGCATCTCGGCCTGCGCCCCCAATCCGTGGGCCTGCTCGGCGGATACAAATACCAAGGTCGAACGGCTGAGGAAGCGGCGAAGATTGTGGCACTGGCCTTGCATATGGAGGAGGCCGGGGCAGTGGCCTTGCTGATCGAGGCCGTGCCTCCTGAGGTCACCAACGCGGTTATCGAGCGTACAAGGCTTCCGATAATCGGTTGTGGAGCTGGGCCAGCCTGTCACGGATGTGTCATTGTGACGCACGACGGCCTCGGCCTCAGCGGCATTCGGCCCAAGTTCGTGCCGAGCTTGGGTGAGTTCAGCGAGCTGCTGCGAGGCGCATTCGAGCGATTTGTTGATGCGGTGTCCAGCGGCACCTACCCCGCATCGGAGCATCAGTACTCGATGGCCGCGTCGGAGGCGGAGAAATTGGAAAGGTCAATCAAGAAACTGGAAAGCAAAGGTAATTGTTGAGACAGGAGCATCACTATGAATAACTGGAGGAAACGCACGATTCTGGCGATCGCCATCTGGACGTTGGCGGTCATGGCAGGTTACGTCGGATTTCATTTCTTCCTCAACCAGCAGTTTGCGCGCGCAGAGGATCAGCGGGCGGAGATCCGAGCAGGGCTGGCAAAGATGGAGGATCTGGCAACCGCGTTTCGGCATGTAGGACAGGTCGTTGAGCCATCCGTGGTTAACATCCAAGTCACTCGCAAGATCCCCGTGGGGCAAAGGCGAATGGACACCGATACGCTCAGACGTTTCTTCCGCGACCGTTTCGGTGACGGCGGTTTCGATCTCCCTCCGGGGTTCGAGATGCCCGACGAGGATTCGATGCCCGAACAGATCGGGACCGGAAGCGGCGTCATCATGGAGTATTCCGGCGGCAAAGGTTATATCGTCACCAACAACCACGTCGCGGGGGGAGCCGACGCTTTAGAAATCACTCTCTACGATGGCCGCAAGCTCAAAAACGCTAAAGTCGTCGGCGCAGATCCCAAGACTGACATCGCCGTTCTGGAAGTCTCCGCGGATCGGCTTTCGACGGCCAAATGGGGCAACAGCGATGAGGTGCGCCAGGGCGACTGGATTCTCGCCTTTGGCAGCCCGTTCGGCTACGTCGGTTCCATGACCCACGGAATCGTCAGCGCATTGCACCGACAAGCCGGAATCCTCGGCACCGGCGGATATGAGAACTTCATCCAGGTTGATGCGCCAATCAACCCCGGCAACAGCGGTGGCCCCCTGGTCAATCTCCGAGGCGAGGTGATCGGTATCAATACCGCCATCGCCTCTCGCAGCGGCGGATTCCAGGGAATTGGCTTCGCTATTCCGTCCAACCAGGCCAAGTTCGTGTATAGCCAGTTGAGAGAGAAGGGGAAGGTCGTCCGAGGCTGGCTTGGCGTGGGAATCAAGAATGTCGCTGACGAGTTGGAACTGGCCAAGAGCCTCAATTACGAAGGCACAACCGGTGTCATCGTTGATGAAGTGATGAAGGACACGCCTGCCTATGGCAAGCTCGAACATGGCGAGATCATCACCAAGGTAAACGGCAAGACCGTCGACGACAGCCAGCAGCTTCGTGCGGCCATCGCGGCAATGGCGCCGGGAACCGAAGTCAAAATGGACGTCTTCCGCGACGGCAAAACACGAACCGTCACGGTCAAGCTGGGCGAGCAGCCCGAGAACCTGGCCGCCGTTCGGAGTGGCGGGAGGCAAGCGATCCCGGGCGATTCTACAACCTCCAACGCCGCGGCGCTGGGACTCCAGGTAACGACCTTGACGCCCGAACTCGCCGACCAGCGCGGGCTCGACTTGCGCTCGGGAGCCTTGATCACACGCGTCGATCCCCGATCCCCGGCAGCCAAGCAAGGCCTCCAGCGAGGCGACGTGATTACCGAAGTCGGTAAGGCCAAGATCAAGACGGCTGAGGATTTCGCCGAGGCGATCCGAAAGGCGGATCTCAAGGTCGGCGTGCGCCTGTACGTCACCACGCCCGTCGGTTCGAGGTTCGTTTTCCTCTCGACAGAGAAATAACCCCTCCGCGATCCGACGCCTTTCGATAACTCCAGCCCCGCCGGCACACAAACCGCGGGGCTGATCCTTTTATCGGTCCGGACCGCCGGCGCCCGGCGAGCAGTGGTGCTCCAGCAGGTACCGGTACTGATCGAGAATAGACAGGTTGTCCGGGGCCCAGTCGACGGGTAACGGCCGCTCCGGCGCGCCATCGCGCGGTTCGCAAAACGTCACGGCTCGCGATTCTCGCTCGTGACCGCCAACTACGCCACGCGTGTATTCGGCCGTGAAGATGTAACGATGATGGTCGCCCTGCGAGCCGTAAAGAAGGTCGAACACGCGTAGGTCGGCGCCCGCGGGAACAGGAAGCATCGCCATGATCCTCGAAGCGAGATTGAACAGGTCTCGCTCGGAGTAGCTCATGCGACGCTCAGCGGCAAGCCGGCGCAGCTGGCGCCGGCAAACATGCCGAAAAACGCCCTGTGCAATCAAAGCCACAAGCGTCAGCGACAGAACCACGGCAAGCAACAATAGGGGCGTCATTTCGCGAGTATGCCCAAACCAGAATCCTAGAGACCGCGGATCGGTCTCATCCGACCCCGTATCTCCTTAAGCGTCTCGTTTGAGTCGCCCCCGCTGTTACCCGGTCGTTCGGCCGGAGCCGGCGCGGCAGGGGCCGGCGCCGCGGGATTCCGGTGCGAGGGAACAGGTTGATCGGTCTCGGCGGGCTGAGTCGCCGGAGCAGCCGGCGCAGCGGCAGGCGGGCCGCCCGGAAGTGCGAACGAGATGCCGTAATCCGGTTCGATTGGATGCAGCGATTCGATCCAACGCTGGATGGCGATGTACTTCAGGTCCTGGACACCCCGAAACATCGGCGTCCAGCCGGGAACGTCGGGGTGTGGCGTCTCCGCTTGGTCTCGCGGAAGACCATAATCCAGCAGAAGGGAATTCCTGTGCTGCTGGCGGTCGATCGACTTGTGAAGCACGCCTCCAAGGAAGGGCTTGTACTGGGTAAGGATGTAAAAATTCGTGTATGCGGCCGCATCAGTGCTCGCAGGATTGTAGAGCATGAACGTCCCGGCCTTGGTCGAGCCATGGCAGTTCGCCGAAGCGCATCCCAGCAGAATGCTCGGTTGAATTCGCTTGAAACCCGCAAGCGAAGGCGGGTCCGAGAGAATCTTGACATCCGCTTTCATGTCAGGCGAGCCGTTGCGGAGAATCTGCATACCCTTGTCGTTCTCCGGGAGCGTGTTGAACTCTTTCGGAGTGAGGTTCTGCGCTTTGATGTAACGTTGCTTGACGTCCTTGTCGAGCCGCAGACGCGGGGGCGGATCGCTCTCCCGAAGTTCCATCTGCCGAATAATGTTGATCTGGTCGGCGTTCAAATAGCTCTGATCCTTGGAGACCGCAACCGCTGGCGCTGCATTCGGCTTCGCAACGCTCCCGGGAACAACCACAGGCGCAACCGGCCGGGTCTTCTCCCAAAGCGCCGTTCGTTCGATCGTCTGGCGAAGAACCGCCGCATCGGCGTTGTTGGGATCCAACTGCAGCGCCTTGTCCACCTCGGCACGAGCAAGCGCATACTCCCTGTTCTCAAAGAGCCAGCTCGCCAATTCAACGTGCGAACGAGCCCCGGCGTTCTTCGGCAGAGCGGCCAGTCGCTTCTCATATTGTTCCTTAATGCTCGCGGCGTACGTGACCGAGGCTATGTCCGTTCGATTGAACGTTATCGAGGCAACCTTCGTCGCAACCGTGACTTCAGCTTCCGTCTCGGTAATGTCCCCCTCGATCGACCGGCCATCCTTCGTGTTGACAATGCCGGGTTTGGCCAATGCGAAAGTAACGGCGACGGCAACAAATCCAAATATGAGTGTTGTGCGCATGGTGCGGTCTCCTGGACAGGCCGGACTGACGACCATGGTAAGTCGCGTTCACCCAGGAGGCAAGATGAAAGCCGGTAAGCCGTTGAAACCCCCACAAATGACCGGGAAGCTCAAATCCGACGACACCCAATCAGACAAGCATATGCCACTGAAGAATGGTATTGCACGCAATCGGGCAAGCCGTGCGCCTCTTCAACACCAGGGGCAGTTCCGAGGGGCAAATGCCCGTGCCCGGCCGCTGGGTCGTCACATCCGACTCCGTAAGCACGTGGTTGGCCGGGAGGGCCCGGGTCGTGACCAGGCTCTGACGGGAGAGTTGGCGAACGTCCCCCTCACACTGCAGCGGGTGTTTGCCGGGAACTCCCCGAAATCGCTCGGCAAGGCGAATCGCACAAACATACCGGGCAAACTGCCCGGGGTCGGCGCTGGCCGAGTGGTCGGGACCCGCCGCAGCCCGATCGTACGTCAGGTGCTTCTCCACAAGGCACGCGCCGGCGGCTACGGAAAACGCGCCCGTAAGCTCGTGCGTCGTGTGATCCGAGAAGCCAACCGGAACACCGAACACCGACAGTTCCTTCAGCCAGCAGAGGTTGGCATCCGACGGCAAGGTGGGATACGAACTCGTGCAGTGCAGAAGCGCAAAGGGCACGCTGAGCGAACGCAGGTAATCGACCGTTGCGGCAACTTCCTCCAGGGTGGCAGCGCCCGTCGAGACCAGCAGCGGTCTGTTGAGCGACGCGGCAACGCGAAGAAGCGGGTAATTCACCACATCCGGAGAGGCAATTTTGATCGCGGGAAGGTCAAGCTCCGCAATCGCCTCGACGTCAGCAGGCGAAAAGGGCGTGGCAAGGGGTATTAAATCAGCAGAGCGAATGGCGGCAACGAGCTGCCGGATGGCGCCAGGCGACAGTTCGTATCGCTCCAGCATGCCGATCGGAGTCGCGTCAGTGCACCCGGCTTTCTGGTATGTCGCAAACGACGCCGAGGAGTGCAGGAGCGACTTCGCCCGAAAGATCTGAAGCTTGACGGCATCAGCCCCCGCGGATTTCGCGTGGGCCACAAGTTCCAACGCACGATCCAGCGAGCCGTCATGATTCACGCCGATTTCGGCGATCACGACCGCAGGTTGGCCGGGCGAGATCAGGCGAGAAGCCAGCGAAAGCGGAGTCATCAGTGCTGCCGAATGTAAATTCGCGATCGGCCATTGGCAATCGGCCGAACGTCAGCGTCAGCACGCCTTCTTCATCGAAGCCTGCGACTGCTGGTGACGGAGCACCGCTTCGGTGAGGAAGAAGTCCATCAGTTGATCAATTTCCACCGTCTCGGCCGGGGCCGTCTGAATGGCGCG
>CAYVKG010000007.1:0-87512 GCA_964451955.1 uncultured Tepidisphaeraceae bacterium | reverse complement strand
GCCGGTTCAGAAAAGAGTGACACGCTTCTCTTCCTTCCGAAGTGCAGTGTGACGCAGGACCGCCCCGAAACGGGCGGTCCTGCCTTTTTTGGGGTTGGAGCGGGGCCGGGGATGCCGAAGCCGGCGGCGCGGAGGTGAATCGCGTAGAGAGGCAAAGGGTCGGGCTGCTATCCGACGAGTTCGACGAGGTTTCCGTCGGGGTCGGCGATCTCGACGAAATGGCCGGAATCGTCCTGCCATTCGTTACGGATGACGATGCCGGCGTCGCGCAGCCGTTTTTTAAGTTGCGGGAAATTGGTAACGGCAATGTCAAGATAGATGCCGTGCCCTGTGGGGGCGAAGTCGCTGCCTTCGCGAGCGACGTGCACCGCGATGTTGGCTGATCCCGCGGTGAAGTAGCAGCATCCCAGCCCTTCCTGGGAGACGGGCAGGCCGAGGACATCGCGATAGAAGACGACTGCCGCTTCGAAATGTCGGGACGGAATTGCGACGTTAAGGAGTTTCATGGAGAACCGACCTTTCGCGTACGGTTGATACGTGGCGTTGGTGGTGAAATTGTACCTGATCCATTGACCATGGTAATGTCTGGAGCGGGTGTCATTGTCAAGGATCCAGAGGGTAAGCCATGTCACATGCGATCGGGATAGACATTGGAGGCACGAAGACGTTGGTGGGGGTGATCGGCGACGGCGGGCGGATTGTATCGCAGACGAGGCTGCCGACGATGCCTGAGGAGGGTTTTGACGCGGCGATGGGTCGTTTCAGCCTGGCGATACGGGATTTGCTTGGTCGGGCGGGGTTGGCGAAGGAGGATGTGGCGGGGATTGGCATTGGTTGTCCGGGGCCGCTGAACCCGATTACGGGGGAGATTAACAACGATTATACGCTGCCGACGTGGGGGGGATGCAACATTGTGAAGGCGGTGGGGGCGGAGGGTGGGATACCGGTTCGGCTGGAGAACGATGCGGATGCGGCGTTGCTGGGGGAAGCATACGCCGGCGCGGGTCGGGGGGTCGGGAACCTGGTGATGCTGACATTTGGGACTGGGGTGGGTGGGGCGGTGCTGAGCAATGGGGAGATCTATCGAGGGGCGGCGGGGGAGCATCCAGAGATTGGGCATGTGCCAATTGATCCGGGTGGGCCGGCCTGTTATTGCGGGTTGACCGGTTGTCTGGAGAGTCTGGCGTCGGGTTCGGCAATCACGGAGGCGGGCAAGCGAGCGGGCTACTCGGATTCACAGGCGGTGTTCGCCGGTGTTCGGCGGGGAGAGAGCCGCGCGCTCCGGATTATGGCTCGGGCGGTGGGGGCGTGCGTGAAAGGGCTATGGACGGTCATTCACACGTTTTTGCCTGAGCGGGTGATTCTGGGGGGGGGAATCATGCAGGAGCACTACGGATTGTTTGAGTCTCCGTTGCTCGATGTGATCAAGCGAGCCAAGTTGGGGCCGAGCACGGGGATGCAGTTGTGCAAGGCGGCATTGGAGAATGATGCCGGTCTGGTGGGTGCCGGCTGCATGATGATGCGGGAGAGGGGCGGGGATCGATGAATGATGCGAAGCGATTGGCGGGAATGGAGCTGGTCATCGAGCGAGATTACGCTGCGATGAGTCAGGCGGCGGCGGCTTTCCTGATTGAGCGGATTGCGGCGAAGCCGGATCTCCTGCTGTGTTTGGCGACGGGGTCGTCACCGACGGGTGCCTACGAGGTTTTGGCGGAGCGGGTGCGGCTGGGGTTTCTGTCGTGTGATCGAGTGCGCGTCTTGAAGTTGGACGAGTGGTGCGGCGTAGCGGGGGACGATCCGTGCACATGCGAGAGCTATTTGAGGCGGCACTTTTTGCTGCCGATGGGAATTGGCGGCGATCGATATGCGGGATTTCGGGGCGATGCGGAGGATTTGGTGGGGGAGTGTGGCCGAATCGACGGTTGGCTGGCGGAGGCCGGACCGATCGACGTCTGCGTGCTGGGGCTGGGGGCTAACGGGCACCTGGGGTTGAACGAGCCCGCCGCATGGCTGCAGGCTTGTGCCCATGTGGCGGAATTGAGTCAGTCGACGCGGTGTCATCCGATGTTGACGAAAGCGGGACGTGCGCCCAGGCGCGGTCTGACACTGGGCATGGCCGACATCATGCGGGCGAGGCACATCGTGTTACTGGTGAGCGGGGCCAAGAAAGCTGAGCCGATGCGTGAGTTGATGAGCCGCCGGATTGGCGCGGGTTTTCCGGCGTCGATGCTGTGGATGCATCCGAGCGTGAGGTGTTTCTGCGACCGGGAGGCCGCATCGAGAATCGACGGGTAATTGAGGGGCGGGGGATTAGCCTTCGGCTCCGCCGAGTTCGCGGTTGTGGAAAAGCCACAGACCGGTGGTGAGCGCGAAGGTGATATAGACGGCCGCGTATCCGAAAGCCCAGGCGACGTACTTGCAGGTAGCTGCGAGTTGGACGGCGGAGCGATCATCGGCGAACTGGTAGACGGCAATGGGTTTGTAGATGGTGGCACCGCTGAGGTCGAAATTCTCGAGGTAGGGCAGCACGGTGGTGACGACGTAGGCCAATGCCTGGAGTGCGAAGCTCTGGCCTTCGAGGGGGAAGAGGAAACGGGTGAGGTTCCCCGCGATGTAGATGATGATGACGACCGGGAGGTTGACGACCAGGGAGACGCGGGTGCTCAGAGCGACCCCGACGGCGGCGAGCACGGAGATCTGGAGCCATTTGAGGACGAGTTCGGCGGCGAGACCGGTGAGGTGCATGACGCGGTAACCGAGGAGCCTTCGCAGTTCCTGGTCGTCAATGGTGCGGGTGCTGAGCATGTAGTCGCCCGGGATTCGCCACCAGGTGGCGAGGCAGATGACGACGCCGAGGATGATGATGGCCAGGAGCGAGGCGGCGACGATGCCGAGGTATTTTCCGAGAAGGACTTCCCACCGTTGGAGGGGTTTGCTCATGAGCGTCAGCATGGTGCGGTCCTCGATTTCCTCGAAGACCGATTTGCTAGTGGCAAACAAGGTGGAGATCAGGACGAGAAGAAGGATGACGTCCAGACCGACGGACTTGCTCATGACGGTATCTTCGCCGAGGGTGAAGAACGGGAGCAGACCGAAGATCAGGAGGATGGCGCTGCCCAGCGCGAGCAGCAGGGGGAAGATGGGCTGAACGACGGCTTCGATGAAAGTGTGACGGAGGATGACCCAGGTGCGATACATCAGGTGATGGCCGTTGGACCGTGTTTTGCGGTTATGACAATTGGCCGCAACGCACCCGTTTTCCCGCAGACAGGGGTGTTTGTCAATGGGGAGGGAATGTGAAGGGGTTTGGCTGGCCAAGAGGGGCTCACCAACTGGACGAAAGGCGGGACGAAGAGGGCGGTGATCGCGGGTCGGCAGGCATGCATCGGTGCCGAGTTCATGGAAGGACTGGGTTCCAGATTGGCAATGGCGGGCTGCTTAGGGGTGGGCGGCGGGCCCTAGTCACTGTCGGCGGCATTGGTGTCCGGGCCGGTCTCGTGATCGCAGGAATCGGATTTGTCGGGTTTCTGGAGTTCGGACCGGCGGAAGATTGCCAGCACGCGGTCGATGTGGACGACGAAGAGCTTATTGTCGTGTTCCAACTCGACGGGAATGGCCTCGCGGGGGTCAAAGAGCACCTTATCGTATTGTTTGATGGTGTGGTTTTCGTCGTTTTCGATTTCCTTGCCCACGGAGATGACGCGGCCCGTGATGACGGGGATCTCGTGGCTATCGGGCAAGACGATGCCGCTCTTGGTTTCGCGTTTGTTCTCATCCTTTCGGATGACGACGCGTTTGCCAATGGGCTCGATGATATCGTACTCCAGGCGTCGCTTGGATCCTCTGGTGGCCATAGGGGGAGATCATACCGAGTTGTCGGCGTGATAGCGAACGGCAAGCGGGTGGGGGACTACAATCTGGCCTGTGCGATGGCCTCGTCGATTCCTTGGACGGTGTGCAAGACGGAGCTGAGTCGCAGTCGCTGGAGGACGTCACGCACGGGGGGGGTTGCCTGGGTGAAGACAAGCTTGCCGCCGGTATGCTTTGCGATGTTGGCGGCGGCGATGAACATGGAGAGGGCGGGGGTGGTGACGATGGCGACGTTGGTGAGATCGACGACGACGCGGGCTCCGGGCTGGGCGGTGAGTTCGGCGAACGGTTGTTCGACCTGGGCCAGTTCCTCGGAGGTCAGCGAGCCGTCGATTTTCAGGATGGTCAGGTCGTCGAGTCTGTGGCAATTGAGGGCGGCCATGTGAACCTCCTAATTGCCGGATTGCGCTGGTCCGGACGTAATCATTGTGACAAAAGCGTGCGGAAATGCCAATGGGTGGTGTTCGGAAATGGCAGAGTCGGGGAGAGTGTCAGTTGGGGGATCATGGTAGCGGCTCTTCTCCCGGGGGGAGTTCGGCGTCGGGTTCGGATTCGATAAGGTCTTGAGCAAGGCGTCCGAGGAAGAACTGCAGTTCCTGGGCCGCCACGGCTGGAGGAAGGGGGTCTCGGAGGTCGTAGATATGGGAATGATCCTGGGTGGAGTCTTCGCCGCGTTTCTCGCCCTCGGTGATGATGTGGTGGTCGAAGGTGACGCAATCCTCGTGGCTTTGGAGAATGACCAGTTCTCCCCATCGCCAGGCCAGGTGAACGCGAAGCGAAAGCTGGTTGCCCCAGGTGGAGACGCGATGGACGATGCCGCTGTGATGGAGGATCTTGACGAGGGCATCGACGGCAGGGAGGACCGCGTGGTTGAGGAATTCATGGTAGTTCTGGTTGAATTCCTGCTGGCGGCGCATGGCGTCGCGGTCGGCGGCGAGCTTTTCAGGGGGGACATCCTTGAACGGCGCCACCCGGGAGAGGAACCACTCGGCAAAAGATCGGTCAAACATGGGTTTAAGGTTATGGCGGGCGGGTCGCGAAGGCAATAAGTCGGGCAAACCCGCGTAGACCCGGCCATTGTGGCCGAGTCGCCCACCCGGGTGCGTGGGGGGACGCGTTCAGGCGCCAAGTCTTGGTTTGTTGCATCTTTCCGGACTGGTCTTTCGGGACGGGGTGCTGGCGACCCTCTTTCTTGCGGGGGGGCGGAAACATGGGGCGGGCGAGAATGGGGGAGGTGGAGTCTCGGGCCGAGGACCGCTTTGGGGGCTATAATGACGGGCACAGGTGGGTACGACCATGGAGAGATGAAGGGTATGACGGAAACGCAAATGGCGGATCGGGTGGAATTGCAGTCGCCCGCTGCGACGGTGATGAAAATGGCGGCCAAGCTGCAAGCCGTTGCCACGGAGACGGTTGATCTGAGCTTGGCGGCGGGTCGTGTGTTGGCGCAGGACCTTGTGGCGGATCGCGACAGTCCCGCATGCGATGTGAGTGCTGCCGAGGGATATGCGCTGCGTCTGGCGGATCTGTCGCTTGGCGATGTCCCGCTGGAGGGTCAGGTGAACGTCGGGCAGTCGCCGAGGTTGTTGGCAATGGGGAAGGCGATGAAGATCGTGACGGGGGCGGCGATACCCAAGGGGGCGGAGTTGGTGATTCGGTGTGAGGATGTTGAGGGGGATGGGGACCACATTAAAGTGCCATGGGGTTTGAAGGCTGCGGCGGGCAATAACATTCGGGTGAAGGGTCAGAACATTCGGGCGGGAGAGGTGGTGGTGGAAGCGGGGCGGGTGTTAACGCCCGCGCTGGTGGGGGCCTTGGCAAGTTTCGGCCTGTGGCGTCCGCGCGTGCATCGAGTGGTCCGACTTGGGATTGTCGTGACGGGTGACGAGCTGTTGTCGCCCGACTGCTCGCCCAGCGTGTGGCAGGTTCGCGACAGCAACGGTCCGGCCATTGAAGCGATGTTGGGCGGGACAGCGTGGCTGGACTGGCAGCACACGGTGCATGTGGCCGATGATGTGGACGAAACGCGGACGGCATTGGCTGATGCCTTGCAGGAATGCGACGTGGTGCTCATTACGGGTGGGGCGTGGACGGGCGATCACGATTGCGCGCAGGAGGCGGTGAGTCTGGCCAAGGCGGGGGTGGAGTTTCGCGGCCTGCCGATCCGCCCTGGCAAGGCCATGTTTGGCGCGATTGGACTTGAGGGTCAGGCGATTCTTGGGCTGCCGGGAGACCCGGTGTCGCTGTTGGTGACGGCGAGACGACTGGGGGCGATCGTGCTGCGCCGGCTTGCGGGATTCGGCGTGATTGACCCTCCTTCGCCGATGGTTGTCGTGGATCGACCGGAGGAGAGCGATGCGGAGTCGTGGTTGTATCGGCCGGTGACGCTGGGTGCGGAGGGGGGGGTACAGATGTTACCAACCAAGGGCCCCGGGGACCTGGTTTCGGCCGGTCGAAGCGACGGTTTTGTAGAGATTCCGCCGAGAAGCAAGGGGGAGGGCAAACGGGCGTACTTTGGCTGGGAGATCTGACATGTCGGGGTGGTGGCGGTTTCGGCTGAAGGACATCGTGCAACTTTTGGTCATGTGATTGCAGATTCTTCAGGGTTGGTTTGGGCGAGCGGTTTGGGCGGGCCGGTTTGCGGGTTGATGGGGGATTGGCACGTTTCTTGCGAAACGACAGGCGGCAGGCGGTGTGGTCAGTGTGCGGAAAGCTGACGGCACGCGCCATCCACCGGGTCGGTCTGCCGCGGGGCCTTTTTCCCGACAAGCCCGCATCAGACGGCCCGTTTTTTTGCGAGCCGGAGGGGGGATCTGGTCGTTGCGGGGTTGCGTGCCGCGGACTAGGCTTATGCGATGCGAATCCAATTCAGCGGAGCGGATCGAGCGGTCACAGGGACGTGCCATCTGATGGACGTAAACGGATTGCGACTGCTGCTGGACGTGGGCATGTACCAGGGCCCGCGCGAGGAAGCCCGGCGGCTGAACCTTCGCCTGCCCGACGCCGCGAAGAAGGTCGATGCCCTGATCCTGTCGCATGGGCATCTTGATCATTGCGGCAGAATCCCCGTGTTGACGCGAGCGGGATATGACGGGCCGATCTACTGCACGCCGGGGACCGCGGAGGTAGCGAGGATTGTGTTGGAGGACTCGGCGGAGATTCAGGAAGAGGACGCGGCCTACCTGACCCGCCGCGGGCAAGCGCCCGGTGAGGAGCCGATTCGCCCGTTGTATGTTCGGAGCGACATTCCGCGTGTTATGCGGCAGATGCGGCGGGTGGCGTACGGACAGCGGGTGGATCTGGGTCGGGGAGTGGGGTTCACGCTGTATGATGCCGGGCATATTCTGGGCTCGGCGTATGTGGTGATTGACTGGACGGTGGAAGGGACGGGGCAATCGCGATCGTTGTTGTTTACGGGCGACCTGGGCCGATACCACACGCCGATCATTCGTGATCCGCAACCGTTGTCGGGGGCGGTTGACCATGTGATTACGGAAAGCACGTATGGTGGCCGCTCGCACGCGCCGATGGAAGAGGTGGGGCCGTCGCTCTTGGAGGCGGTGAGGTATTGCATCCAGCGGCGGAGCCGGCTGCTGGTGCCGGCATTTGCGGTCGGGCGGACGCAGACGGTCTTGTGGTACATTCAGCGGTTCATTCAGGAGGGGCTGATTCAGCCGATCCCGATCTATGTGGACAGCCCGATGGGCATTGAGGTGTCGAAGGTTCATTCTGAGTTTCGTGACTACTACGACGATGAGACGCGGGAGGCGATTGGCAAGAGCGATCTGTTTGGGATGTCGCGGGTGACATTCGCCAGGAGCACGGATGAGAGCCGTCGCATAAACGGCGACAATGGTCCGTGTGTGATCATCGCATCGAGTCCGACGTGCGAATTCGGGCGGATTCTGCACCATCTGAAGGTGAGCATCGAGAGGCCGAACGATCTTGTGGTGATGGTTGGCTGGACGCCCCCGTACACCTTGGGGCGGAGGTTGCAGGACGGGGACAAGCGGGTGCGGATCTACGGTCGATGGTATGACGTGAGGTGCCAGGTGCAGACGATTCATGGCCTGAGCGCGCACGCGGACGGCGAGGAGTTGGCCGGGTTCCTGGCGCCGACGATTACGCCCCGGACGAGTTTCTATGTCGTGCACGGGGAACCGCAGGAGGCCGCTGCGCTTGCCTGGAGGCTCAAGAACGGCGGCGCATCGCGGATCGTGATACCGTCGATGGATACGGAGGTCCTCGGCGACTAGGCGGGAGAGGATTCATGTTGCAGAAAGCGGTCTGGGCGTTGGCGGTGGCGTTGGTCCTGGGTGGGGCGGCGCGGGGGCAGCCGAGTGCGGGGGTCAGCGGCATCTATGCGGTGCTGACGGCGGAGTGGAAGGTGCCGCCGCCGTTTCAGGGGGTCATCCTGTCCTATGGGCCGGGGGAGCGGGAGCGGGTGTGGTGGCAGTTGGAGGTGAAGAAGGAGTTTTCGTCGCCGCCCATGATGGTGCTTCGCGGGTTGACGGATCGCGATCCGTTGTCCGGCGGCGCGGCCTTCGAACGGTACATTCTGAAACTGCCCGAGACCGGTGAGGTTTTGGAGTATCGGGACAAACACACCGGAAGATCGCTTTTGCCGGCCTGGAAGGAGTTTGACCGGTGGTTTGTTCCGCGGGCGGGGGAGGGGAGTCTGAAGGACCAGGGGATGCCCGAGACGTTGGTGTACCTTGGGCATACGTTGACTTTGCTGAGGGTGGAGAAAGGCCGGGCGTGGGAGGAATGGGGCAACGTGAAGCGGTTGGATCTGGATCGTGAACTGCTGGTGGGGACTGGGCGGAATTTTCGCGATGCCGAAGGCCGGCGACTGCCCCAGACGCCGACTCGGCAGAACTACACGTATGTGCCCTTTGTCAGGGAAGAGTACCCGGTCATGATCGAGGCGGGGATGAACCTGTTTCTGGTGTCGCCGGAACAGGAGGCGTGGGTGAAGGACGAACCCGTCTTCTATCTGCGTGGCGCGGGTGGAAAGTCGCCGCTGCGGTATCCGGCGGATCTGTATCGCAGCAATTACATCGGATCGGTGATGTTCATGGATGAACCGGCGATTATCCTGGTTGGGGACACGAATGTGCACCGGACGCTGCGGCACTTCAGCGATGCGACGAACCTGCTGGAGCAGCGGGTGAGGAGCCGGTATCAGGGGACCGGCCATTACGGGGCGTTTGAGCTTGAGAACACCCTCAGGAAAGCGGGGGTCAACTTCGGGGCGATGCGGCTGGAGCAGTGGGACTATCCGGCATGGGAGACGATGTACCAGACGGCGTATTACCAGCTTGCGGCGGGCGTGGCGGGGATCGTGCACGAAGGTCGCTATCAGTTGCCGGAGTTTGACTCGCAGATCGCCCAGTGGACGGACAAGCCCAGAAAGCACACGGCGGAGGAAATGCTGCGCTACCACTATGCATTTCTGCGCGGGGCGGCGAGGCAGACGGGGAAGCACTGGGGAACGAGCATTTACGGCCAGGCGGACCCGAAGATTTCACCGCTGGCGGTTGCGCTGGCGTATGACATGGGAGCCCGGTACATCTGGTTTTGGACGAGCGACCACGATCATCACATGCCGTGGGTGGAGCAGTTGGAACTGGCCCGTTACATCAGGGCCCACGCCGCGAAGAATCCGCGTGCGTCGATTTATGCAGGCCGACCGCAGGTGGATGTCGGGATTGTGCTGCCACGGGGCTGGTGGATCGAGTTGGGCGACCTGTGGTGGGTGCGGGCGATCGACAAGGAACGGAGCAACGACTATGCCCGGCGCTATGCGCGTTTGATGAGACGAGCACACGCGGAAATCCACGGGGCGATGGATCGTAAGGAGAGCTTTGACATCGTTGTTGACGATGGCCGCCCGCTTGATGGATATGTGCGATTGTCGCGCGTGTCGGTCGAGTGACCGGACTACAGGCGCGATCCGATCTTGATGGTCACCTGCCACTGGGAGGCTTTGCCGTCCTGAACGGCCCCGCGGATCTCGGTGACTTGGAACCAGCGCATTTCCTTGGTGGTCTGTCCGACGCGTGTGATGGCGGCCTGTATGGCTTCCTCGATGGAGGCGGAGGAGGTGCCTGTGACTTCGGTCAGTTGAAACGTGTGATCACTCATGAAGACTCCTTGCCGGGAGCATAGGCCGCTTGCTTGGGTGTAGGCAAGTCGCGAAACGATCGAGCCGGGGGCGTTAGCGGCATTCGGGGTTGCCGCACTGGCCGTGGCAGGCGTGGCCATGGTTGACTTCATCTTCGGTGGCGGGGCGGACTTCGACGACGGTGGCCTGGACAGCCAAAGTCTGGCCGGCCAGGGGATGATTGGCGTCAACGGTGACGGTGTTGTCGTCGACGCCGACGACGGTGACGATGCGCGCGCCGCCGGGCGTCTGGGCGCGGAACTGCATGCCGACTTCGATCTTGTCCACGCCCTGGAAGTTGTTGCGGGGTACGGGCTGGACCATGTTCGGGTCCTTCTGCCCGTAGGCATCTTCGGGGGAAATGACGATGTCGATCGAATCACCGGCACTCTTGCCTTCGAGCGCGCGTTCGATGCCCGGGATGATGGATCCGGCGCCATGCAGGTATGGCATGGGGCTGCGACCTTTGGAGGAGTCGAGTATCTTGCCATCGGTGGTGCTGACGGTGTAGTCGATGGTGGCGACGGTGTTTTTGGTAATGTGCATGAAGGTCCTTTGTCAAAATCGCGAAACGGCGGAAGATACAGTGCCCCAGTGCCAGGGGCAAGCGCAAGCGTGTAGAATGTCTCGCGGCGTCGCGGGCATTTACGGGTCATTTTAGGCACGCTGACCGAGGTACAGGAATCATGGGTGCGAACATCAACCGTCGGGGTTTCCTCAGATCAACTGCCGCAGCGGGGCTGGCTCTTTGGGCCGGGCCACTGATTGGGGCGGAGGTGAAGGCCGGACAGAAATACACCACGGCGCTGGTTGGTTGCGGGTGGTGGGGGGGGAACATTCTGGGTTGCGCGATGGAATCGGGGCAGTGCCGGATTGTCGGGCTGTGCGATGCGGATTTGCGGCAATCGGCTCAGAAGGCCGCGGACGTGGAGAAGCGATCTGGCGAGAAGCCGAAGCAGTATCAGGACTTCCGCGAGTTGCTGGAGAAGGAGAAGCCTCAGATTGTGATCAACGCGACGCCTGACCATTGGCATCCGCTGATCACCATCGCAGCCGTCAAGGCCGGCGCCCACGTGTACGTGGAGAAGCCGATCAGCCACACGATTAACGAGGGCCGGGCGATGGTAAAGGCGGCCAGGGAGGCGGATCGGGTGGTGCAGGTGGGCACTCATCGAAGAGTGTCACCACACAACATTTCCGCGCGTGAGTTCGTCCGATCCGGGAAGCTGGGAAAAGTCGGAATGGTTCGGGCGTTCGTGCACTACGGAGGTGGGAAAGAGGATGTGGAGCCCAACCAGGAAGTGCCTAAGGGACTGGATTGGGATTTGTGGTGCGGGCCGGCGCCCTTGCGGCCTTTTAACCCCAGGATGCACCCCCGAGGCTTCCGAGGCTTCCTCGATTATGCCAATGGCACTTTGGGGGACTGGGGGATCCACTGGATGGACCAGATTCTGTGGGTGATGGACGAGACCTATCCGAAGAAGGTGTTTTCCGCAGGGGGCAGACCGATTAAGGGCCAGCCGGTCAACGGACCGGATGGTCAGACCACCGACGCGCCGGATCATCAAGTGGCGACTTTTGAGTTTGATAACTTCACCGCAACCTGGGAGCACCGGCAGTTCGCCGCCAACAATGCGGAGAAGGGCGAGAACGTCGGCTGCTATTTCTACGGCACGGAGGGTACGCTGCACATCGGCTGGCAGAAGGGGTGGACGTTTTATCCGACGGATGGCGGGCCTGTGATTCACGAAGACCCGCGACTTAATGAGCCGGATCAGCAGAACATCAGGGAACTCTGGGTCGACTTCCTCGACGCCATCGAGAAGAAGCGGCGTTCGGTCTGTGACATCGAGATCGGCCATCGCTCGACAACGATGTCGCTGTTGGGGATGCTGAGCCTGAAACTGGGGCGTAGCGTGGAATGGGATGGCCGGAAGGAGACGGTTGTTGGCGATCCTGAGGCGGTGAAACTGCTGAGTCGGACGTATCGTGGTCCTTGGAAATACCCGGAGGTCTAGAGGAAACACCATGGAACTTCAGGAAGAACAAGAGGTGGTGTTGCGACTGGCCGTGGGGAGGCTGCTGGTGCCGAACGATCCGGCGGCGGCGGGGGATTGGCAAGCGGCCATCGCAAGGGAGGTGGTCAAGCTGTTGGAAGGCGATTCATCGAAGGCGGGACGTTTTGTGGCGGGGCTTGATTCGCTGGCGCAGGAGTCGTGGGTGGTCTTCGGGTACGCGTTTGTGAATCTGCCGGGTGGGCAACAGGATGAACTGCTTGCCCGTGTTGAGAATGAGAACGTGCGTACGCGATGGGGGGGATGTCCGCCGGCGGAATTTGTGAAGATGCTTGTGGAGCTAACGGATGCCGCGGCGAGAGCGATCGAAAGCGGTTCGTCTGAGAGGGAAGACGATAGAGAATGCTGATTGCGTTAATCCGAAAGGGCTAGTAGAGTAAGTCTACTAATGAGCGTCAGGGATAACCTATCCTCAGGAAGGAACTTGGGCAGGTTGGTGCAGCCGGCAGTGATGGCGCTGCTATCGCGCCAGCCGCTGCACGGGTACCGGATTGTGCAGCGACTCGGTGAGATGCCGATGTTTGCGGATCATCCGCCTGATCCGGCCGGGGTCTATCGGATGCTTAAGTCAATGGAGGAAGAGGGTTTGTTGTCTTCGAAGTGGGATACAGGTCAAGGAGGGCCAGCGAAGCGCCAATTCGAACTCACGGTGGGGGGGCAAGCGGGGCTCAGGCAATGGACACGGACGCTCGAGGACTACGCGGAGGGGATCGGCGATCTTCTGGAGACCATCAGACAACGGAATTCCATGCCTGAGATGTTGCCGGAGCGGTGCTGTGTACGGATGTCCCGGTACAACATCGACGGTCGATGTGTCGACAGTCTGGACCTGAAGGTAATGCTGCTTACACAAGGCGTTAGCGTTGATGAGCGGGTTTACGAGGCGTTCGGGAAGACGCACCGGATTTCGCGCGACCCCTTGGAATGCAGTGGGCTGTTTCTGCCGGATCAGACGGTTGTCCACATTGCGGACATCGGCCCGGCGTCGCCCTTTCGGATTGTGGTAGGGCCAGGCCAGAGTCTGCAACTGCTGTATTGCGAGTCGTTTATCGCGGAGATCACATTGCCGCCAGCCTCGGCGTTTTACAGGCAGACGACATCGCGTGGGGTGCCTTTTCGGGGCATGGCGGTGCTTCAGGGCCACGACGTCCTGACATTTCCGTATCTCTGGCCCTGTGATTTCGCCAAGGCCGGCCATGCGTGCCGGTTTTGCCATTGCGGGAGCCGTACGCAAGCGCAGTGGGCCGCCGGGGCGCACGAGGACTTGATCTTCACTCCTCAGGATGTGGCAGACGTGGTTCACTATGCGGTGAGTGTGGAGCGTTGCGCGAGGCACGTCCAGTTGACGGGCGGATCCTCGTTTAATGCCGATGGGGAATGTGGCAGGGCGGCGGAAATGCTGCGCGAGATTGACCGCACAGTCGGCCTGCACAATATTGCGGGGGAGATCGTGCTCTTTACCACGCCGCCGGCACATGTCAGCGAGATTGACGCGCTGTTCGCAGCGGGGGTTGATCGAGTGGCGTGCGACATCGAGATATGGGACCAGAGAATTGCGGCACAGATCTGTCCTGGAAAGACGAAATGGACTGGCCGACAGCGTTACCTGGATACCCTTCAGTACATCGCCAAGACACATGGCGCAGGCAAAGCTTGCAGCAACTTCGTGGTTGGGCTGGAGCCTGCCGAGAGTTTCCTGGAGGGAGCTGAGTATATGGCCAGTCATGGGATCGTGCCGATTCCGTCGATCTGGATGCCTCACGGGCTGGCTCCCGTTGAGACTGCGATCGTTGCCGATGCTTCCTTCTATCAGAAGATCAAAGAAGGACTTGCGGATATATACGTCAGGCATGGCTGCCAGCCCCCCGGCGACTTGGGGTTCAATGTATGTTTGTGTCGTGATACCTGGAACTTCCGGGCGGAGATACTCAGGTCGCGGTCACGAGCCTGATGGATTGGTGGAAGACCAGCTTGACATACTAGCCTTTCTCAACGACAACTATCGGACGGTGTATTAGAGTTGATCCACTAGCAGACTTCACCTATTGGTGGCCGGTGGATTAGCATCAGGGTCGGTAGGTTGGCCGCGGTTGCCGTGGGTATGTCTCAGCCGAGACGCGCGGCGGTCGGGTATAGGGAGCAGTTGAGGAGGACGAGATGAGAGTCGCAAGAATTCTGACGGGCGCGGTGGCTGGAAGCATTGCTTGTGCTGCGTGGACTGGTGTTGTGCAAGCGGGCGTGATCAACGTTCCAAACGCTTCATTTGAGTTGCCGACGGTGCCTTTCGCATCGCCTTACGCGACCTCGTCGATTGACAACTGGCAGAAGGCGCCGCCGCCGGCGTGGTGGTTGGGAGCCGGTTATTCGGAGCAGCAGTGGATCGAGTCGGCGGGCGTGTTTGTGAATGTTCCGTTTGCCCCGATCGACAATGCCGATGGCAACCAATGCGCATTTTTCTTCGGGACGCCTGGGGTCGAGCTGTATCAGGACCTGGATGCCACGTTCGAGGTTGGCCAGGCTTATCAGCTGGTGGTGGCGGCCATGGGCGGGGGTTACGGCATGAAGTTGGGGGTGCCAATTGAGTTTCGTCTTTACTACCGCGACGGCAGTATCGTCTCTGGTGACAACCGCGTGACGGTTGGTGCCGTTGAGGCGAAGAATGCCAACCCAAGTAACGACGTCAAGCACCTGACGGATTACCAGTTGGACATTCCGGCAGTGATGGCTGACGACCCTTGGGCGGGCATGAACATCGGCATCCAGATTATCTCAACGGTGGGGTTTGAAGATGCGGGCGGATTCTGGGACTTGGACAACGTGCGTCTGACGGCGGTACCCGAGCCCGGATCGGCGCTGGTGCTGGGATTGGCGTCGCTGGGTCTGTTGTCGCGACGGCGTCGGGCGTGAAATGCGCGGAGGCGTGATCTATGCCCGCAACGGGCGCACCGATACGACGCCTGCCCCGCGGCAGCGCGTTCACGCTGGTTGAGTTGCTGGTGGTGATCGGCATTATTGCCATTCTAATGGCGGTTTTGTTGCCCGCGTTACACCTGGCAAGAGAGTCGGCGCGCAAAGCGGCGTGCTTGTCAAATCTGCGTCAGATCGGGATTGCGATTCAGGCTTACGCCAACGACAACCGCGGTCGGATTCCCTATGGGCCGAAGGCTCCGCCGATGATGACCGCGAGTGACTTCTACCCTTCCACCGGAGCGCCGACCAGCCTGATATCGCTGACAAGCGGCGCTCCGGTGGGGCTGGGTCTGATGTTGCGCGAGCATCTGGCCAAACAACCCCGGGCGCTGTTTTGCCCCGGCAGCGACCAGACGGACGACGCGGAAGGCGAATTGGCCAAGGTCGGGCGGCATCAGGCGCAATGTAGCTACTATTACAGACACGGCTCGGTGGCCAGGCAATTTGATGATCCCAACGCGGTTGCGCAGCCGGCGGAGCACATTCAACTGGCCGGTCTGGGTCTGAACCGCAATGGCCGGTCGATACGGGCGCTGGTGATGGACACTCAGTTTCCGGCTCCGGAGGGGTTTGCGTCGTTCGGCATCGCTTCCCGCACCCATCACCGTCAGAAATGGGTCAACATCCTCTACTCGGATGGTCATGCGGTCTCGCGACCGAACACCGATCAGCGATTCACGGTCGATCTCGAGGATTATTTTGCGTTGAAGAACGCCTTTGATCGCATTCTGAAGGTATTTGAGACGGCGGACGTTGAGCCTTGAGTAAAGGGGCCGGTTGCTCGCTCGACCGATTGGGCAGACCATGGGGGTGAGGGGCCGATTCTTCTTTTTACGGTTCTGCGTAATGTTTGCAGTTGCCTCATGCCACTTGGCTTGTATACTGCCGAGGTGACGGTCGTTGGCATTCAAGGATGATTGGGCCACGTCTTGGCCGAGAATACGATGACGGGAAGGAGCCCGCGACATATCGAGGAGAGAATGTGCGGACCGAGGCATCGCGCACCGGGCAGAAAAGGGGATCATGCGCGATTTGCGGTTGTTGAATCCTTGCGAAGGATTTTTCGGTCATCGCGAGGATGCATCACCTATCGGAAACGGGGTTTGCGGCCTTTGCCTCCGTCTCAAGAGGCGGCGACGAGGTCAGTCTCTGCCCGCGGCGAATGGGCCGCGGCAATGCAGGTGTGAATCATGCGCCGAACGAATGGAGCACTGCGGCGGTTATTTCAAGGGTCCGTTGAGTTTCTCGATGAGCTGGTGGATCAGCTCATGGGCGCGGACAGAATCGCGGCGGGTCTGATGCGGGGGCTGGATTCGCTCGAAGGTCGGGTGCTGTTGGACGGATCGGACCTGATCGTCCAATCGCTCTCGACTTCGGTCAACTCTGCTGTGCTGGGGCAGTCGATCAATGTTACGTTCACGATCAAGAATCAGGGGAATATGACGGCGTCACCGCCGCCATGGGGGGGCACGACTGACATGATCTTCCTGTCGGAAGACAACGTCTTCGATCAGGTGGGTGATACGCAGATTGGGTCGAGCGATGGGATATCGGGGTGGGGCGACCCGACGGCATTGGCGGCCGGCGCCAGTTACACGCGAACCAATGTCCCAGTGACGTTGACGGGAGTGAGTGCGGGCACGCGTTATTTGTTCGTCGTGACCGATTTTTGGGCGTCGGTGACTGAGACGGACGAGACGAACAACGTGTCGGCGCCGATCGCGCTGAGTCTGACGGCGCCGGACGTTGACCTGCGGATTCAGAATCCGACGCTCTCGCGCACGACGGTCAAGTGCAACGAGACAGTGGATTTGTCGTGGGGCGTGAAGAACTTCGGCACAGAGGCCGCGACGGCTAGCGAGTGGATGGACGCGGTGTGGCTGTCTTCCGACGCGACGCTGGATACGCCGTCGCACGGTCCGGGCGGATTCAACCCTGGGGATACGTTGTTGGTGGACCAATGGCACAACGGGGGTCTGGCCGCCGGCACCAGCTATACCGTGCCGGGCACCGGCACGCTAAGGGTTGGGGTCCCGAACGTGACACCGGGAACGTGGTACGTGATTTTCAGTGTTGATCGTTCGATGGAGTGGGGCGACAACAGGCAGGCGGAATCGAATGAAGCAAATAATGTGGTGGTGGTGCCGATCACCATCGCCGCGCCGAGCGTCGATCTGTGGCTGAGCAATCCGTCCTCGCCGGCCAGCGGTTCACCGGGCGATACGATCAGCGTTTCGTGGCGGGTCGGCAATGCCGGCTACGAAGCCGCCAACGGGGCGTATGACCGGTATTCGGACACGTCGAGGTGGTATGACGCGGTGTATCTGTCCGATAGCGCCACGCTGGACAAAATGACCGCGACGGTTCTGACGCCGCGACAGGAGATTACTGCGCCGTTGGCGGGTGGGGCGAACTACAACAAGACGGCGTCTTTGACGATCCCCGAGGGGACGACGCTGGGGAACAAGTACCTTTTCATCGTTGCCGATGATTACAACGACCAGTGGGAGGTGAACGAAACGAACAATATGTCGGCGGCGATCCCGTTTTCGGTGGTCGCGCCGCAGGTGGATCTGCGCATCACGGCGGCGAGTGTGACGAATGCACCGGTTCAGCCGGGCACGATGGCGACCGTAGCGTGGACCGTGCAGAACCAGGGAACGGCAACGGCGAGGGGGTGGTGGTACGACCGGTTCTTCCTGTCGACAGACGCGGTGTTCGACGCGCAGGATGTCGCGCTGGATGGCCAGTCCTTCCATTCGTCGGATCCCCCCTTGGCGGGCGGCGCCTCGTACAGCCAGACCACCTGGGTGACGATTCCTTCGGGAACGACTGGCGGGAGCTGGTACCTGCTGGTGGTGGCGGATCACAGTCAGGGGCAGGTCGAGACCAACGAGTTCAACAACGTATGGGCCGTGCCGTTCCAGGTGGTTCAGCCGGACCTGACCGTCCAGAGCATCAGCGCCCCGTCGGTGGGCACTCCCGGGCAGACGATCTGGGTGTCCTGGGTGGCGCAGAACGTCGGGACGGCGGCGGCGGGGGGGTTCATCTGGGATTACGTCTATCTTTCGACCGACACGACGCTGAGTGGGGACGATGTATACCTGAACAACGATGCCTGGTATCGCTCGGCGGCCGCGGGAGGCGGAACCTACAATGCCGGCGCCAGTGTTACTCTGCCGACGAACCTGCCATCGGGCCCGTACTATCTGCTGGTTCAGCTTGACCACAGCAACGCGGTTTCCGAGTCGAACGAGTCGAACAACGTGGGATCCTCGGCGTTGCAACTGGGTGTGCCGCCCGATCTGACGGTGACGGCCGCCACGGGGCCGGCGCAGGCCGACTGGGGTCAGACCGTCAATTTCACGTGGACGGTGCGGAACATCGGCGAAGGCGCGGCGACGCTCGGATGGACCGACTACGTTTATCTGTCCGACTCGAATACGCTGGACGGCAACGCCGTGCAGGTCGGCTCTCTGGCGCATTCGGCGTCGTTGGCTGCCGGGGCGCAGTACGACGCCCAGGCGTCGTTCGCGATTCCGGCAGGTGTGGGCGTGGGTCAGAAGTACATCCTGGTGAAGACGGACGCGGCCGGCACGCAGGGCGAGAGCGACGAGACGAACAACGTGAGGGTGGTGGCGGGACAGGTGACGGTGCGCGCGCCGGACCTGACGGTTCTCACGTCGTCCTCGCCGGGCACGGCCGTGCAGGGCGAGACGATTTCGGTCTCGTGGACCACGAAGAACACCGGCCAGGGCTCCGCCAGCCAACCCTGGTATGACGTCATTTACATCTCGAACGATCAGACGCTGGACGGTGGCGACGTGGCGGTGCTGACCGAGCATGTCTCCAGTCAGCTTCCGCTTGCCGCCGACGGAACTTACACGATTGATCGCACCTTCGCGATTCCGGCCTCGGTTGGAGCGGGCGCCCGATACATTCTGTTTGTCGCGGACAGGTACAACTACCAGGGTGAATCGGACGAGACCAACAACGTGCGTTCGGCGGCGATCACGATCTCCGCGCCGAATCTGATGATCAGTTCGCCAACCGCGCCGTCGTCGGCAATTGCCAGCCAGACGGTGCGATTGACTTGGACGGTGACCAACCAGGGCGCGGTGCCCGCGCCCGCGGACTGGTACGACGTGGTCGTCCTCTCGACGGACGCGACGCGCAGCGACGACGACGTCTCCTTTGCCGTCAAGCCGATAGATGCCCAGACGCCGCTGGCAGCCGGGGCGCACTATGACATCGCGGTTGATGTGCCGGTGCCGCAGGTGGCGGCGGGACATTATTACGTCATTTTCGTCACGGACCGATACAACCAGCAGGGCGAAACGAACGAAACCGACAACGTGGCGGTGCTGGAAATGGACATTGCCTCGCCGGACCTCACGGTCACGGCGCTGCAGGCGCCTGCATCCGCGTCGCTCGGCGACACCATCAGCGTCACGTGGACGGTGAGGAACGTCGGAGGCGCCGCGGCGCCCGCGGACTGGTTCGACTATGTCTATTTCTCGAACGATCAGACACTGAGCGGCGACGACACCCTCGCGGGCTACGCGAAAATCGTGGACCAGACGCCGCTGGCCGGCGGATCCGAGTATACGCTCACGCACGATATCTTGGTTCCACGGACGAGCACCGGCGCGCGGTATCTGTTGCTGGTGACGGACGGCGCGCAAGATCAGGGCGAAAGCAACGAGACAAACAACACGCGAGCGGTGCCGATCACCCTGACGGCCGCGCAATTGACCGTGACCAGTGCCACGGCGCCGGCTCAGGCGAGCCTGAGCCAGACGATTCCCGTCAGTTGGACCGTCTCGAACTCCGGCAACGGCGTGGCCGCGGCGGATTGGTACGACACCATCTACCTTTCGCGGTCGAACGTGCCGGACGGCAGCGAGGTGTACGTGGGGTATCAGACGATCACGGACCAATCGCCTCTGGCGGCGGGCGGCTCGTACACGATTTCGCGCACCGTGGCGATTCCGGAAGTTGCGACCGGCGCGTGGTACCTGTTGTTCGTGGCGGATGGATATGACTATCAACCCGAGTCGAACGAGACCGATAATGTGCGGGCGGTTCCGATCGAACTGAGCGCGGCGGACCTGACGGTGACGGCGGTCGATGCGCCTTCGCAGATCAGCGTGGGTCAGCGCGTCGACGTCGGATGGACGGTCAGAAACGCCGGCGCCGGATCGGCAACCGGCTCGTGGTACGACGCGATCTACCTCTCGACGGACGCCACGTTTGATGGCGGTGACCGCTGGCTGGGCGAGGAATCGGCGGCGGCCAAGTCGCCTCTGGCGGCGTCGGCGACCTATACGCTGAGCTCTCGCGTCACCATACCGGCGGTGACCGCGGGGCAATACTACATTCTCGTCCAGGTCGATGCCTATGGCGGCCAGGGCGAGAGCGATTCGACGAACAACGTTCGGGCCATTCCGGTGACGGTCAGTGCGCCCGATTTGGTCATCAACGCCGTCAACGCGCCCGCCACCGCGTCGGCCAGCTGGCCGTTCCAGGTGAGCTGGACGGTCCGAAACCAGGGCCAAGGCCCTGCCGAAGGCAAATGGTACGATGCCGTCTATTTCTCGGCGGACCAGCAGTTGGATGGCGCGGACACGCTGTTGCGCACCGACTGGACCGGAGCGATGACTCCCTTGGCGGCCGGCGCGACCTATACGTTCAGCGGGAACGTGACTCTGTCCAGCCAGATGATAGGGAACGGGTATCTGCTGTTTGTGGCGGACAGTTACGGATATCAGCCCGAGACGAACGACGCGAACAATGTGTATGCCTCGGCGATCTCGATCAGCGCGGCGGACCTGCAGGTGAGCGCCGCCACGTCGCCCGCTTCCGCGAACCTGGGGCAGACGATTGACGTGGGGTACACCATCCGGAACGCCGGCGGAGGCGCCGCCAGATCCGGACGATACGATCGCGTTTATCTTTCGGATGATGGGACGTTCGATGCCGGCGACACCCTGCTTCTGACGCAATGGGTCTCGCCGGCGACGCTTGAACCCGGTGCCACCGTGGACTATACGGGGCAGGTGGTGATTCCCGCCGCTTCCGCCGGGAACAAGTACCTGTTGTTTGTCGCTGATGCCACCAACCTGCAGGGCGAAACGGACGAGACGAACAACGTGCTGGCCCGCGCGATCACCCTGAGCGCCGCCGACCTCACGATCACCGCCACCGCGCCGGCTTCGGTTCGGCTGGGCGAGAGTTTCAACGTGTCGTGGACGGTCACCAATTCCGGCGGGGGCGCGGCTCCGGCGGGCTGGTATGACTACGTCTATCTTTCGACCGACGATGTTCTGGACGTGGGGGATCGATCGCTGGCGGCACAAGCCAAGTCTGCGAGTACGCCGCTTGCGGTGGGCGATCACTATGATGTGACCAAGTCGTTGGCGTTCTGGGGATCGAACACCCAGCCGGGCGACTACTACCTGCTCTTCGTGGCCGACGCCAGCGCCAATCAACCCGAAGGCAATGAGGCGAACAACGTCTATGCTTCGGCGCTGACGATCGTCGCGCCCAACCTGGTGATTCAGGACCCGGTCGCGCCGGCGGACGCGGTCGCCGGCGCGGGGATCACCGTGACCTGGACGACGCGCAACAGCGGCAACGCCAGCGTGATCGCCCCTTGGACGGAACGCGCGGTCATCTCCACGGATCAGTATTTTGGAAACTGGGACGATGTGGTCATCGGGTCGGTGACCACCTCGGCGGACCTGGCGGCGGGCGCCACGCTTGCGCGGTCGGTCACCGGGACGGTTCCCTGGGGCTACCAGGGCGCCTACACGATTTTCATCAGGGTCGACACGAACGGCAACTCGCCGGAGAGCAACGAAAACGACAACCTCTATACGGCGGCGGTCCAGATTAGCTATGCGACGCCTCCGGCGGACCTGATTGTCGATGCGGTGACTGTGCCGGGCACGGCGGGCACCGGCGCCACGGTCCAGGTGGCTTGGCGCGTGACGAACCAAGGCACCGCGGCCACTCGCGGCAGCGCCTGGTCCGATCGCGTGTACCTCTCATCGGATGCGACGTTCGGATCGGACATTCTGCTTGGGACGTTTGCCCACAGCGGAGCCCTGGATTCGGTCGACAACTACACTCAGGTGCAGAATGTCACTTTGCCGGTCGATCTGACCGCGGGGTCATACTGGGTTTTTGTTGAAACCGACGTCTTTGGACAACTGGATGAACCCGGAGCGGAAGGAAACAACGTTGCCAAGTCGCTGGCGGCGATGAACGTGACGTTGTCGCCGGTGCCGGATCTTTTGGCGACGGCGGTGAGCGGGCCCGCCACCGCCAACACGGGCCAGCAGATTACCGTCAGCTACACGGTCCGAAACGCCGGGCTGGCGATTGCGGCGTCGCCGTGGAAGGAGCGGATTTATCTTTCGCCCGACGGCACGCTGAACGGAGCAGTGCTTCTGGGCACATTCAATCGCACCGCGTCGCTGGGGGCGGGGCAGTCGGTTGCGCGAACGGAAACGGTGACGCTGCCGGTCTGGGCCGATGGCAATTACCGGTTGGTGGTTGTTGTTGACCCCGACAATCAGGTGTTCGAGCGCGACAGCGAGTCGAACAACCTGACGGCCGGCGCTGCGGCGATGGCGCTGCAGCATCCGGACCTTGTCGTGACAACGGCGACCACATCCGCCACCGCGCAGTCGGGCACGAACATCACCGTGAACTGGACGGTGCGCAATTCCGGAACCGGCACATCGCCGGGCGGCTGGGTTGATCGCGTCTACCTCTCCACAGATGCGACGTTGTCGGGCGACGATCTGCTGCGTGCCGAATTTGCCAGGGCCAATGACCTGGCGGTGGCTGCCACGTATAACGCCCAGGCGGTCATCACATTGCCCAACGGCATCAGCGGCGCCTACTACGTTATCGTGAAGACCGACGCCGCCGACGTGGTCGAGGAGGCCACGTTTGACGACAACAACGCCACCGCGACCGCGGGGATCGCCGTCTCGCTGGCGCCGTACGCGGACCTGGCGATCAGCGACGTGACGGCGCAATCCCGCTTGATTGGCGACCCCGTTGACCTGACGGTGTCCTGGACCGTGACCAACTCGGGCACGGGTGCCGGTCCGGTCAGTGCGTGGACCGACCGGGTAGTGCTTTCGCGCGACGGGACGTTCGGCAATGGCGATGACCTGATCCTGGGCAACTTCGCCCGCTCGGGCGCCATGCCGGTCGGCACATCGTATACGCAGACGCAGGTGATCATGCTGCCGGCGGCGCTTGTTGGCCGGTTCACGCTCTTCGTGAAGACCGACGTGGCCGACGTGGTCTACGAGTACACGGACACCCACGCGAACGTGGGTTCGCCCGCGAATTTCGTTGACGTCATGCCCGTGCCGTATGCGGACCTGGTTGTCGAGGCGGTCGCGGCGCCCCCGACGGGGCGGAGCGCGGAACCGATTTCGCTGACGTGGACGATTCGCAACCAGGGCATCGGAGCCACCAACACGTCGCAATGGAACGACGTGGTGTGGATCAGCGACTCGCCGACGGGGCAGACCAACCAGCGGACGCTGGGCACCTTCAGCCACGTGGGATCGCTGGGCGTGAACGCCGGCTACACGCGTTCGGCCCAGGTGACGCTTCCCTCGGACATTGGGGGCAACTGGTACGTCTTCGTGAATACGGGCGGGCCGTTCGAGTTCATTCATACGGACAACAATTCCGGGCGCAGCGACCCGGTCGCGGTGACGCTCGTGCCGCCTCCGCCGGTCGATCTTGAGGTGACGGCCGTCAGCGGTCCGGCGAATATCGACGACGGCGCGACGGTGGACGTGAGCTGGACGGTGATCAATCGGGGGCCCCAGAGTCTGTCCTCCCAGAATTCCTGGACCGACGTGGTGTACGTGGGGCCCAACGGCAATTTCGCGCAGGCGCAGGAAATCGGTCGGTTCACATACACGGGCGGCCTGGATGCGGGGAAGACCTACACCCGCACCGAGCGATTCCGCATGGCCGAGCATATCCAGGGCGTCTACCAGTTCTTTGTGCGGACCGACGCGACGAACCAGGTTCCCGAAACCAACGAGACCAACAACGTGTTGGGGGCCGTGAACGGGACCGTGGTGTCGCTGACTGCTCGCCCGGACCTGCAGGTGATCAACCTGCTGGCGCCGGACACCATAACGGCGGGCGGGGTGATCGACGTCGAATGGACGGTCGTTAACAGCGGCTCGGTCCGGACGCCAACAGGCGGTTCGCGATGGACGGATGACGTCTATTTGTCGATGAACAATGTGCTGGACGGCGGGGATCGGTTCCTGGGGTCGGTGGCCAACGGCGCGGCGCTGGCGGCGACCGAGAGCTATACCTCGCGCGGTCGCTTCACCATCCCCGCGGGTTTCGGCGGGAATTTCTACATCATCGTGAAGGCGGACGGCGGCAATGTGGTTGACGAATATCCTCAGGAGGCCAACAACACCGTCGCTCGCCCCATCGCGATCGACGTCACCGTGGTTCCGCCGCCCGACCTGGTGGTTGGCGACGTGAACACGGCCACGGAGGCGTTTGACGGCAGCACCATCACCGTGCACTACAAGGTGACCAACCGAGGCGCGGGCGTGACCTATCCGGGGTGGTGGAGCGACACGGTGTGGCTCACGCGCGCAACCGATCGGCCGAACGTCCAGCGGGGCGACGTCTACTTGGGCACATTCGCCCATGACGGCGTGCTCGACGTGAACGGTTTCTACACCAACGATGTTCAGGTGACGCTGCCCAAACATATCTCCGGGCAGTACTTCATCACCGTGTGGACCGACTCCTCGGACCGCGTGTATGAGCAGCCGTTTGATGTCAACCTGAACCCGGACGCCCCGACCGATCCGGAGGGAAGCAACTTCAAGGCTCGCCCGCTGACGATTCTGTATACGCCGCCGGCCGACCTCGAGGTGATGCAGGTCACCGCGCCGGCGACCGCCAAAGGTGGGCGGCAGGTGACGGTGAGCTGGACCGTTGCGAACAACGGGCAGGGCGCCACGGACCGTGACCAGTGGGCCGACGCGATTTACGTTTCAACCGACGCGACGCTGCATGACGGGCAGGGGCAGCAGTGGATGGTGTTCGGTCTGCCGCATTACGGAAAGATGGCTTCGGGCCAGAGCTACACGCAGACGGCGACATTCACCCTGCCGCCCGCCGCCGAAGGCGCTTACATCTTTGTTGAGACCAATGTGGACCCGACCGTGCTGATGACCGACGAAGAGCTTCTGTTGCACGAGGTGGGGAACATCATCAACCGCGCCAATGCGGCCACGGCCGACCGGGATCTGACGGACCTGAGCCGTCGCGAACTCATCGACATTCTAATTGGTCCCGGCCCGGAGCGGGTGTTCGAGGGTCCCTGGACCACCAACAACGCCAAGTCGGCCGCCTGTGTCATCACGGGCCTGCGGCCTGACCTGCGAGTGTCGGACATCCGCACGTCGATGCCGGCCTACTCGGGCGATCCCGTGCAGGTGAGTTGGACGGTCACCAATGTCGGCAACGATGCCGTCTGGTCGGGCACGCAGCGATGGACCGATCGCGTGTATGTTTCGCCGGACCCCGTTTTCACGTTCAGCCGCGCAACCTTTATTGGATCGGTCATCCACTCGAACGCGACGCCGCTGGCCGCCGGCGGCAGCTATACCGCGAGCGTGATGATGAACCTCCCGGAGGGCATCGAGGGACGCAAGTACGTGCATGTCTTCTCCGATCGCGACCCGGAGAGGGAGCAATGGGGCGGCATGGACGAAGTCCCCGCCGAGGCCTATCCCGACTGGCCGGAGACCTACCGCGCCCGCGTGTGGGAGGCCGGGCTTAAGGCGAACAACTACGCGTCGGCGGCCGTCACCGTCATTTATCGCGAGGCCGACCTTCAAGTGACGACGTTCACGGTCGCCGGGACGGCCAGTTCCAGTGAGCTGTTGCCCGTGAGCTGGACGGTCAAGAACCAGGGGACTCGCGCCACGCGGGTCAACCGTTGGATGGATCGCATCTACATTTCGACCGATCCGTCGCTCGATCTGTATGACCAGTTGTTGGGCACGACCTGGCGGCAGAGCGACAGTCCCCTGGCGCCGGGCGCCAGTTACACGGCAAACGCGGAGATCCGTCTGCCCGATGGCATCTCCGGCAACTTCTATCTGCTGGTCTATACCGACTCGCCGTACGGCGAGACCTGGGAGGCCGCGGCCGAGTTCACGCTGCCCTATCCGACGCCGAGCGGGGCGAACCGCCTCGAACGGCAAGGATCGGCGGACGGCCTGGTTCGCGAATTCCGCGACGAGAACAACAACACGCTGGCGTCGGCGCTGGTCGTGACGCTCGCCAACACGCCCGACCTTCGCGTGACCGACGTGGCCGCGCCGGCTCATGCGGTTGTCGGCAAGGGGTTCACACTGACGTACCAGGTGACCAACCTCGGACAAGGCCCCGTTCCGGATCGGCAGAGCCAGTGGACCGACCATGTGTACCTGTCGCGGGACAAGTATCTGGATGTGCGCAGCGATCCGTATGTCGGCAGCGTCACGCACACGGGGGCGCTGGCCGCCAATCAGAGCTACACCGTGACGCGCACCTGGGCATTGCCTCGCGGGGTGCTGGGCGATTACTACGTCTTTGTCCTGACCGATGTCCCCTCCGGCATTCGCCCACAGGGGACTGTGTACGAAGGCCTGGGTGAGAACAACAACTCGCGCTCGACCACCGCGCCCGTGATCATTGAGTTGCCGCCCCCCGGTGATTTGCAGGTCGATTCGGTTCAGGTGCCCGCATCGGCCGTTGTCGGCGATGCGATAACGGTCGAGTGGACCGTCTCGAACCACCATGCGACGGAGACGGTGCAGGGCGTGTGGGCGGATTCGGTGTACCTGTCGGCCGACGCGACGTGGGATCTGGGCGACAGGCTCATCGGGCGGATTGAACAGGGAACGTTGGCCAATCCGAAGACGCTCATTCCCGGGGCCAGCTACACGGCGAAACTGAGCACCTCATTGCCTCCGGCGCTGCCCGGCGGATATCGGCTGATCGTTCGCACGGACGTCTTTGACGACATTAACGAAGGCGCGAACAACTCGAACAACACGACGGCGTCCGCACAGACGATGAACGTGGACGTCAAGACGATGTATCTCGGCGTTCCGGTGGCCGACGAGCTTTCGACCGGGGAAGAACTGCTCTATCGCATCGATGTCGGCGCGGGCGAGACGCTCCAGGTCAGCCTCGACAGCCAGAACGATCATGCCGCCAACGAGTTGTACGTGCGATTTAATGGCCTGCCCAGTTCGATCTTCTACGACGCGATCTACCAGGGCCATCTCTGGGCGGACCAGACCGTCAAGGTGCCGACCACGCGAGAGGGCACCTATTACATTCTCGTCCGCGGGACCAGCCAGCCGCAGCCGAACACCCCGGTCCAGTTGGTGGCACGCACACTTCCGTTCGGAATCGCCGATGTCACTCCCGAAGTCGGCGGCGACAGTCGTTATGTCACGCTTCAGATCACGGGCGCCAAGTTCAGCGACCAGGCCATCGTCAAACTCGTGCGGCCCGGTTTTGCCGAATACGAGCCGGTCAATTACCAGATTACCAGCGCCGCCCAGATCAAGGCGGTGTTCGATCTTCGCCAGGCCCCTCGCGGGCTCTATGACGTGCAAGTGATCAACCCGAACGGGGCCGTTGCGACGTTGCCGTATCGGTATCTGGTGGAAGCGGCACAGCCGCTGGATCTGACGATCGGCGCCGGTGGTCCGACCAAGCTGGCGCTCGGCGAGGTTGGCTGGTATGGCATGGGGATCTACAGCCTCTCAAACGTTGATGCCCCGTACGTGCACGTGGAGATGAGCATCCCCAATGTCCGCAATCCACGCTCCGACCTGATTCCCGGCCCGGCGCTTGTCTTCCGCACCAACCTTTACGGCGATCCGGACCTGGCGGATGTCCCGTGGGCCAGCATTGACCCGATTGCGAACCTGGGCGGCAGGCAGGTTGCCGGCGGATTCACGTTTGATTTTGTCAACCGTGGGTACGCGGCCCTGACATTCACTGCCGACGCCTACCCCGAACTGCGGGAACTGCTCAAACAGGACAAGGACTGGATCAAGAACAACCTGAGCGAGCTGGATCAGGAAGATCTGGCGTTCGCGTTCTATCTGGCGGCCTCGGCGACGCCGATGACCGCGCAGGAATACGTCGATTATCAGTTGGCGCGTGCGGCGGAACTCCGCACTCGCATTCTGGCCGACGCCGCCGCTCCTTCGGCGCTGATCGTCGCCGCGGCCAATTCCACCGCCTGGGGACAGGCCTACCTCGCGGCGCTGACCGACGCCGGTCTGTTGCGCCCGGAAGATGAGCCCCCGGCCATCCGCAGCCAGCCCGAATTTGTCAGCCTGATGCAGAGCCTCAACGCCGGTCTGCTCGGCATGCCCGCCGGGAACAGCATTATTGCCGCCGGCAACCTCGCCGCGTTCTTCGACAAGGTGCGCCAATGGTATGGCGACGATCCAACGCAGTACGGCGTCCCCGACGCTCCGCCGAATGCGGCCGACTATGATCTTGGCCTGACTTACAAGACCCACTTTGAGACCTTCCGCGTGCAGGTCGGCGCCGAACCCGATCCGGACATCCTCGCGGTCGCCGCCGCCAACCTCTCCGGTTACTTTGGAGCCGCCAGCCGTTCCGCCAATAACGTCAAGATGATCGGTCCCGTCGGCGCGGGCGCCGATTCGTTCGTCCCGCTCAACGCGCCGCTCCCTTACACCGTTCGTTTCGAGAATCCCGCCGATTCGAAGGAATTGGTCAAGGAAATCCGAATCGTCCAGCAACTCGACAGCGATTTGGACCTGAGGACTTTCAACCTCGGCGATATTCGCATCGGCGACATCCGCGTGCATATCCCCGAAGGCCGGGGCGCCTTCAACGGCGATTTCGATTTCGTTTCGTCGCTCGGGATCGTTCTGCGAGTGACGGCGGGCGTGGATGTAATGACCGGCACCGCGATGTGGATCCTCACGGCCATCGACCCGTTGACTGGATTGCCTTCGACCGATGACACCGTCGGCCTCCTGAAGCCCAATGCCGACCGGTCACAGTATGGAATGGTGAGCTACATCATCAAGCCGAAGCGAGACGTCGCGACGGGAACTCGCATTGATTCATCCGCGCGGGTCTTCTTTGACAGCCAAGCCCCCGTGGAAACCAACAGTGTCGCCAACGTGGTCGATGCCGTGGCGCCCACCTCGGCGCTCTCGGTCACCGCTCTCGGCGGGGGCTCGTATTCGCTGAGCTTTACCGGCTCCGACGACGCCGGCGGTTCGGGGCTGAAAGACTACTCGATCTACGTGTCAGTCGATGGCGGTCCCTACAACGTCTGGCTAAGCCGGACGACGCAGACGAGCGTGGTGTACGAAGGCCGAGCGAACCAGACACCGCAATTCATCGTGCTGGCATCGGATGCCGCGGGCAACGTCGAAGCGGCGCCCGCGGGCATCGCGCTGCCCTCCTACGACACGGCGGTGAATCTGGGTGCCGCCCCTGTTTCGCCCCAGACAGCCGACCAGATCACGCCGGCCGCCCCGGCACCGGCTCCGGCGTCGGCGAACGCGCTCTTCCTCCAGGCGCAGCTCGGCGTGCCGGGAGCACAATCCACCACGAATCCCTCCTCATTCGGCACGGTGCTCGAACCCTTCACCGCCGGCGCGTTCGCCTGGTCGATCGGCCGATCGGGCGCCGGCATCGGCGCCATGAGCATGGCCGTTTCGCCTGACGGCGCATATGTGCTCGTCAGCGGCGGCGCCGGCCGAAACCAGATCTTCCGCCTGAACATCTCGGGCGGCCAGGTTGACGAGCCGCTGGCCTCGCTCGATGTGCCCGTCTACGACATGGCTTTTGACCCGGCCGGACATCTCTGGGCCACAACCGGCGGCGGACCCCTCGTCGAACTCGATCCGTCTACCGGCCAGATCATCGGGCGCTACTCCGACGGCATTACCCTCGGCCTTGCGGTCGAGCCGGGCACGTCGCGGCTCTATGTGGCGACGTCCGACGGCGTCGAGATCTTCGACACCATCTCCCGCACATGGCGAATTTTCTCCAGCACCCGAGTCCGCGGCCTGGCGTTCTCGCCAACCGGCGAACTGTGGGCAACCGCTTGGCCGCAAAACGGCAACGTGGTCCGGTTCAACCGCGTTGGACAGGCCGAACTCATGCTCTCCCCGGAATCGCCAGCGACCGGACTGGCGTTTGGACCGGCCGGCACCAGCCTTGAAGGACTCCTGTTCATCAACCATGTGGACGGCGGCAAACTGACCCTCCTCGATCTGGCCACGCGCCAGACGCTCTCGGTCGCCACCGGCGGCTCCGGAGGCCAGTTCATCCATGCCTCGGCCGCTGGCCGGATTTACGTGAGCCAGGACGATCAGATTGACGTGATCTCCCCGCTCACCGCTCCGCGCGTCACGGCCGGGCCCGCAAACGGCGCTCAACTCGATCCCCTGCTGACGTCATTGACCCTGACGTTCGACGCCGACATGCGCCACCTGTCCGCCCTTGATCCCAATTCCGTCACCAACCCCGCCAACTACACCTTGATCAATCAGAATACCGGTCAGCCCATCGAAATCGGCGCGGTGACCTATGCCGCCGCGACGCGAACCGTCCGCCTCTGGTTCGAAGCCTTGTTGCCGGACAGCTATCAACTCACCGTTTCCACCGACGTCTACAGCGAAACCGGCATTGCTCTCTCGAGCAAGTTCATCTCCAATTTCCAGGTGCTGGCGGATGTCAGTGAGTATGTCGCGGGGCAGATCTCGAACATCCGATCCGATCGGTCGGCTGGCCGCATCACCTTCGATGTGTCCCTCGTGAATACCCTCGGCTTCGACATGTACGGGCCGGTTCGGGTTGTCTTCAGAGGCCTTGCTGGGACCGGCGCGCAGGTGCTCCGCGCCGACGGCTACGACGCCGACGGCAACCCCTACGTCAACCTCCTCAGTTCCGATGCCGCTATCCTTCCCGACGGCCAAAACGCTCCCGTACGGACGGTCGTCATCTCCAATCCCACCTGGGCAGAGCTGGATCTGACCCCGAACGTTGTCTGCGGCCTGCCGCCCAACGTTCCGCCCGACATCACCACGACTCCCGTCGAAAACGCGACCGCCGGACAACTCTATACCTATGACGTCGATGCGATTGACACGGATTTCGGCCCCAAGACGGTCCACTATGTCCTGGTCACCGCCCCCAAGGGCGCAACGATCGACGCCAATACGGGCCTGATCTCATGGACTCCGGTTCGCGGCGACGCTCGCATCTCGCTGTTCGAGGTCCGCGCATACGACTGGCGCCGTGGCTACGACAGCCAGCGATGGAACGTCGTTGTCGCCAACACCAACAAGCCGCCCGTATTGCTCCCGGTCGCGAACATCCAGGTTGCCGAAGGCGATGTGGTTGTCGTTCCCGTATCCGCGTATGACGAGGACAGTGATCCGCTCACCTACTGGGCAGACAACCTCCCCGGCGGCGCCCTCTTCGATGCCGCTCGCGGCGAACTGCGATGGACCACCGACGCGCACTCCGCCGGCCGCTATGGGGCCGTCACGTTTTACGCGAGCGATGGCGTCGCCCAGGCGAGCACCTCGTTCGAAATCCTCGTCACCAACGTCAACCAGGCCCCACAGATCGCGCAGCCCGTTGCGCGAACCGTCCAGGAAAACCAGACCGTCGTGTTCTCGCTCTCGGCGACCGACGCCGACGGCGATCGTATCACGTTCTCCGCGGTGAACCTGCCGCGCGGCGCGGTGCTGAACCCCGACAACGGCCTGTTCATCTGGACCCCCGATTACACGCAGCATGGCGACTACGATCTGCAGTTCGTCGCCGGCGATGGCGCCAATCAGTCGATGGCTACCGCCACCATCCACGTGCTCAATGTCAATGGCCCGGTGACCCTCGACAGGCTCGGGAATTGGATCGTTTACGAGGGCCAGACGCTGCAAGTGAAGATCGGCGTGAATGATCCGGACTATCCGGCCAACACCACACTGCCCGACGAAGCCGTTGAATCCGGCCAGACGGCGGCGAGCTTCACCTGGTCCCACACCGCGCTGCCGCCTGGCGCCACGTTCGACCAGGCAACGCAGATCCTGACCTGGACCCCGACCTACGTTCAGGCCGGCAATTACAGTATCGGTTTCACGGTTGACGATGATGGCGATGGCACGGGAACCCCAGCCTCCGACACCAAGACGATCACCATTGAAGTGCGCGATTCCAACGGCGCGCCGACCGTGACGGCGATCGACAACAAGGTCGTCAATGTTGATGCCACCCTGGATATTCCGGTCTCCGCCTCCGATCCGGACGGCCGGCCTGTTACGCTGACCGTCACCGGCCTGCCCGCGTTCGCCAGCTTCACCGACAACGGCGACGGCACCGGCACCATCCATGCCGCCCCCCTCATCGCCCACGTTGGCGACTACATGATCACCGTGACGGCCACCGACGACGGCAACGGCGTCCCCGCGAACATCCTCAGAGGCCAGGCGAGTTTCATCCTTACCGCTTACGCCGCCAATGCCGCTCCGGTCATGGCGCACGTCGGGGACAAAGTCGCATTGATCGGCCAGGAACTGGTGTTCCTCGTTCAGGTGGCTGATCTGGATCAGGACGACCTGACCTTCTCCGCCACCGGCCTTCCCGCGGGCGCCACTTTCACGGGCACCGGAATCTATGGCCAGGCCGAATTCCGATGGACCCCCGCCGGCGCCGGCACTCACTCGATCACCCTGACCGTCACCGACAGCGGCAACGGCACGCCGGCCAACGCCCTCAGCCACAGCCGGACCATCACCGTCGTTGCCCGCGCCGCCAGCGAGGCCCCCGTCCTCCTTCCGGTTGGCCCCCAAACCGTTCACGAGGGGCAGACGTTGATCGTCGATCTGGTCGCCAATGACGCCGATGGCGATACCCTCACCTACAGCGCGGTCGGCCTGCCGAGAAACAGCACACTCAATCCCGCCACCGGGCGATTCACCTGGACGCCCGACTTCACCCAGGCCGGCAACCACGTGATCCGCTTTGTGGTCGGCGACGGCATGCGAACCAGCACGGCTGATGTTCGCGTCAACGTGCTGAACGTCAATCGTGCGCCGATCATCGCGCCACTGCCCAACCAAGTCACCCTGGAAGGCCAGACCCTCCAGTTCACCATCGCCGGCGGCGACCTGGATGGCGATGCCATCACCTACTTCATCGAGGGGGCCCTCCCGACCGGCGCGACGTTCAATCGCGCCACGCAGCTGTTCTCCTGGACGCCCGGATATGACCAGTCCGGAACCCACACCGTTCGATTTGCCGTGACCGATCCGGCCGGCCTGATCGGCTATCGCGACGTCACTATCAACGTCCTGAATGTCAACCGCGCGCCGACGTTCCCCGCGGTCAGCGGCCACGTCGTGCTCGTCGGACAGCCCTTCAGCCTGCAAATGGGCGCTTCCGACCCCGACGGCTCCGCCATCACCTACGGCGCCGCCAACCTTCCCACCGGTGCAAACCTCAACCCGACAACGGGCGAGTTGACATGGACACCCCAGGCCACTCAGGTCGGCACTTACCAGCCGCTGATCACGGTCTCCGACGGCGACCTCATCTCCAGCCGCAGCGTCACGCTCGTGGTTTCGCACGTGGCCATTCCGCCGCAGGTGCACATCGAACTGACGCCCAGCTTCCCGGTTGCGGTCGGCCAGAGCGTTCTGGTCCACGTGATCGCGACAGGCGTTGCCGACATCGGCGCCGTCACCCTTACGATCGACGGACAGCCCGCTGCCCTCGATTCATTCGGTCGTGCCCGCTATACCGCCACCCGCACCGGGCACATTGCTCTGATTGCCCAGGCAACGGACGTGGACGGTGTGACGACCACTGCGACAGGCGACCTGCGAGTCCGCGATCTGCTGGATGGCGACTCGCCCGCACTCGACCTCGCGGTGATCCATGGCGCGAAGATCAGTGTCCCCACCGACATCGTCGGCAGCATCGCCGACGCCAATTTGAATCAGTACACGCTGGAGCTCATCCCGATGGCGGGCGGCGAGACGCGCGTTCTCTCCCTTGGCAACGGCCCCGTGACCAACGCCGTTCTTGCACGCATTGACCCGGGCATGATTGCCAACGGCGCCTACGTTCTGCGGCTGACCGCCAGCGATATTGGCGGCCGCACTCAGCGCATCACCCGAACCATCGAGATCAACAGCGCCGCCAAGCCGGGCGCGTATGCCACCTCCGTCACCGACGCCGTCATCTCGATCGGCGGTGTGCCGATCACCATCTCCAGGAACTACAGCAGTCTCGATGCCGCAACATCGGGCATGTTCGGGTATGGCTGGCACTTCGCCGGCCTCGAACCGCGTCTCGCCACCGATCTGCCCGCAACCGGCCAGGAAGCCGACGGCGTCTACAACGCCTTCCGCACGGGCACCCGAGTCTTCCTGGACCTCCCGGACGGCACCCGCGCCGGATTCACCTTCAACCCCACTCGCTACGAGCACGGTGGAGCCGTCTGGTATGCCCCGGCGTGGACCGCCGACCCCGGCGTGACCTACCAACTCGTCAGTGCGGACGCGGCGCTAGACCTCGTGAACGGCAGCTTCTACCAGATGCGAACCGGTCTGCCCTACAACCCCGCCAGCGGACGTTTTGCCGGCTCCGACTATACCCTGGTCGCTCCGGACACCACACAATATCTCTTTGACACCACCGATGGCGTGCAGATGATCATCGCTCCCGACGGCACACGGTTTGCCGTCAGCGACAGCGGGATCACCGCCCCCAACGGCCAGCGAATCAGCTTCCAGAAAGACAACGCCGGCCGCATCACCGCCATCATCCGCGCTGATGGCTCACGACTTTCCTATCGCTACGACAACAATGGCAATCTTGCCCAGGTCATCGACACCGCCGACACCCGCCGCACCTGGTACGGCTACTCCGCCGACCATGCCCATCATCTGTCAGCCGCCATGTCCGACCTCGCCCCGCAGAGCGTTGTCGTCCGCTACGACGTCGCCGGCGCGTCGTTGGGCGCCGTTGCCGCTGATCAGGTCCTCGGCACGGCAAGACAATTTGCCAACGCCACCGTCAACGATTCGCTCTCCGCCGGCCAGACCCGACGGTTCATCCTGACCATCAGTGAGCAGGAACTGCGGACCGCCGCCAGTGGCCGCCTCACCCTCGGCGTCGAAGTGCGTGGCACAGGCTTCAATCCTGCCGCCGCCGGCGTTATCGGGATCCCGCGGGGCGAAACAACAGTCGCGGCCGGCGTGAGCACCGCGATGTTCACGTTCACCCAGGCCGGCCCGTATATGATCGAGGTGACCGGCACCGATGCCGGCCAGGCTGGTCATTTCTCGCTCGAAGTCTATCTGGCGGGCGACACGAATAGCGACGGCGCCGTTGACGGCGCTGATGGCCTCGCCGATGTCAACCGCGATGGCGCCACCAATGCCGCCGACCAGCAATACCTCAATTCCAACTTCGGTTTCGCCACCAATGCCGCGCCCGTTGTCACGCCCTCCGTGGTTCGCACCCACAGGTCCCTGCCCGCGACGATCCAGCTGACCACCGTCTCGGTCGATCCCGAAGGCGATTCCCTCGTTTACCGAATCGTCGGTGCCACCAACGGTTCCGCAGTGATTGACGTCGATGGCCGCTCCCTCATCTTCACCCCCGCCGCCCTCTTCAGCGGCACGGCAACGGTCTACGTGCAGGCAATGGACCCCTACGGCCAATCCGGGATTGGCACCTTTATGATCAACGTCAGCAACGCGGCTCTCCACAGCATCGACTTCCAGCAGCGCAATCCGCGCCTGTCGGCAGGCCAGGTGCAGTCGCTCCAGATACTGGCCAATTTCGCGGACGAACAGAACGTCCCGTTGCCTGCTTCGGCAGTGTCCTTCACCTCCACCGAGCCCTTGAGCGGCGCTGTCACCACCACCGGCTGGCTCTGGGGCGTCGCCAATGGCTACGGCACCGTCGTCGCGACCTATCAGGGCATGCAGGCGGCCACCGCCTTCATGGTCGGACAGCCCGCGCAGGGCGACTCGACCCTCGCCGACGCTGGCCTGACCGTCTCCCCTCGTGGCGCTGCCATGCCCCTCACCGATGGCTCACCGCTTCCCATCCGCGCGTTCCTGCCCGATGGCACGGAAATCACCGCCTCCGGCAACGGCACCCGCTTCTACGTCGCTGATCCCACGCTTGCCAGCGTCGACGCCAACGGCAACCTCACCGGGCTGGTCACCGGTTCCACCACCGTCACCGTCATCCACAAGATGGCGGAATATGTCCTGCCCGTTCTGGTTGGCCAGGCATCGTCCAATTCCGTCACCATCGGCGCCGCCGGCGGCTTCGTACAGGCCGGAAACGGGGTCACCCTCGGCGTTCCCCCCGCCTCCCTTGCCGCCGACACCACCGTCGCCATTTCCACGGTCGGCCAAGGCGCCCTCTCTCGTCCCCTTGCCACGGCCTTCCCGTTTGTCGCGGCATTTAACTTCGACATCGGCACCGAAACGCTGATCCTTCGCCCGCAACTGGTTGTGCCGGTCGTCGGCATTCCCGCCGGTGGAATCCTCATTGTCCACCGTGCCGGCAGTGTTCCCGACAATGCCGGAAACCTCCAGGACGCCTGGTTCCAGGTCGATGTCCTCCAGGTTGCCCAGGATGGCATCGCCAGATCCCTCTCCCTCCCCGGCCTCCAGGGTGTCGTCGAAAGCGGCGAATACGTCATCGTGTACGCCCCCTCGGATTCGGTTGGCGTTGTTCAGGCTCAGGTCACGCTGGCCAATCCACTCTCGCCCACCACCCGCGGCGTGCTCTTCGGTGCGACTCTCACCACTCCCGGATTGGCCCAAATGGGTCCCGATGGCCAGGTCATTCTCCGCGGCGGCGGGACCGTCATCTACACCGCCCCCGTCGTCTATGGCACCAATCCCCAACTCGCCCAGGTTGATATCTATCTCCCTAATGGCGATTACCCCGTCAAGACCGTCGAACTCCAATGGACGGCCCTGCCCAAGACCACCTCCGACAATGTCCACGTCAACCCAGGCGCTGTCGCCCAGTACAAAACTGTCTTCGACAACATCGCCCTGCCCTCCACTCACGATGCCAACGGCCCGAAGATCACCGCCGTGGCCGCCGGTCTTGAAGATTTCGGCGGATCGTCCAAGCCCGCCATCAAGCTCACCGGCGACATCCTCTGGGGCGCCGCCCCCTTCGGCGTCGGTTCCTCCCTTGCCGACCTGCGCGTTGTCTTCACCGACAAGGCCACCGGACGAACTCGCTCGGTTGCCGGCGCTGATCTGAAGTGGGATGCCGGTTCCAGCACCCTCAGTGCCGTCGTCCCGCAGGACATGGTCCTTGGCCTCTGCTCCGTACGCATTCTCCGCAAACAGGCCGTTCTCGATACGAGCGGCGGAAACCCGCGACAGGCCGGCGTAACCGAGGTCGGGAGCCCCAGCGTCTCCGTGCGGCCGACCAGCCAATACATCTTCATGGCCAATGGGCCCAAGAAAGAGGTCGAGGTCTTCAGCGCCTCGACGGGCGCTTTGGTTGCTACCATTCCCATTGCCCAACTCGATGCCACGGTCAATCCGCGCAGCGTCACGGTCTCTCCCGATGGCTCACGCGTGTTCGTTGCCCTCTGGTCGTCCTCCGCCGTCGCCGTCATCGACGCCGTCTCGCTGCGCGAAATCGATGTCGATCCAAGCAGCCCCGGCCTCAATCGCATCAACCTCCCTGCCGGAGCATCCCCGTTCTGGCTGGCAACCGACCCCGAAGGCAAGTTCCTCTATGTCACCGACGAAGCCTCCTTCGGAGGCGCCGGCCGCGTGTATGTCGTTGACATCAACGCCCTCCGCAGTGGCAGCACGCCGACCGTGTACTGGCCTGCCGCGGACTACCACCGTCGCGTCGCCACGATTACTCTCGATGCCGCTCCATCCGGCCTGCGCGGACTCGCGGTCAGCGCCAGCGGCAAACGACTCTATGTCGCTGCCCCGGGACAGACTCTCTTCGGCGCCAATAGCGCTTCCGATCAGCCCGGCCGACTCCACGTCATCAACCTCGAGAACATCGACCGATCCAAGAACCTGTTCGGATCTCCCATGGCCGCCATCACCAATGTCGGCAGCGAAGTCTACGCCGTCTTCGCCACCACCGATCCCCGCAAGATCGCCGTCACCGACCGCAAATCCGATCTTACCGGCGTCAGCTTCCTGACCGCGGGCGCTTCCGAATCCGACTGGACCATCAAACGCGCCAACCTCACTCTCGGCTCGCCTTCCGACTGGTTCGACATCAACAACGCCACCGGTGTTGTCGTCACCGCCGACCTGCAGTACGCCTTTGTCGCCGGGTTCAATGCCTCGCTCCAAGGCGTTCCCTCCCACGACCCGACGCTCTATCCTTCCGATCATCCGGTCGGAGCAAACGTCGGTCTCATCAGGGACCCCTTCGGCTCCCCGGTGCTCCTGGGCGCTACCGAGGGCCTGCCCTACGGCTTCCTCGACAACATCGCTCTCTCCGTCGACGGCAGCAAGCTCTTCGCGCCCTATCGTGGCGCTCACGGCGTCATGGTCTACAACGCCCAACGCATGATCCAACTCGGCGAGACCACCCCTCTGTCTCAGCTGGCGCTCCAGCCGTTCGAGTTCTTTGATTCCGCCAACACCCTCCGCATCACACCCGTTCCGATCGGCACCGGTGGCTACCCGCAAGGCGCCGCCACCCAGAATGTCACCCGCCCCGTCCCGTTGCCCGATCTGACCATCACCCAGTTCGCCGCACCAGGCATCGTCCCTGCCGGCCCCGGCGAAACCGTCACGCTCACCTATCAGATTGGCTCGGCCAACCCCGCCGCCATTGCCGCCGGTGGCTGGAGCGAATCCATCTTCCTCAAAGACGAAGCCGGTAACCTCTATCCCGTCAAGTCCCAACAGTTCACCTCGGTCGGCACGCACCAGATCACGTTGACCATGCCCAATCTCGACCCGTCCTGGTTCGCCAAGGTCAAGGAGGGCATGCAGTGGGTGCTCGTCGTCAATGCGGATGGCCAACTCGAAGAAAGCGACTACGCCAACAATCAGGCCACCTTTGCTCTCGACTGGAAACTGCCCGATGTATACGTCGCGTCCATGTCGCGTCCGTCCATGACAATGGCCCCGGGTCAGCCGATCGAAGTCAACCCCAACGTCAATACCCTCACCTACTCGGTTGCCAATCGGGGCCGCTCACCCGTCGCCAAAGGCGCGACCTGGATCGAGCAGGTCTGGATCGGCACGGACGGCAATGTCTGGGCCGCCAACGACCCGGGCAACGGCGTCTGGCACTACAAGGTCAGCTCCTCCAGCCGAACGTTGACCGCCGATCTCCCCGCCGATTCCGAATCCGCTGCCGTGCGTGCCCTCATCCCCGATCTCTCCAGCGTCACCCTGCCCGTTGGAATCAATCCCGCCGACGTGCGATGGATTGTCCTCATCGACTGGCCGGACGCCATCCAGGATCAGATGGCCGCCACTCCCGCGCCCGTTTGCGGCTCGCTCATCGAGTCTCACGAGGCTGACGCCGCCGGCGCTACCAATAACCGCTACATCGAATCCGCTGCCGGGCTCGACTTCGCCCCGGTGCGTATCGACCTCGTCGGCGGAACCTGGGTGCCCAATGGCGGCAACCCGGCCATCCTCGAGGGCCAGGGAATGACCGCCATCCGCATCGGCCTCAAGCCCGACAACGCCGCCGGTTTCATCTCCCTTCTCGATGTCTCTGCCTCCGGCTCCGGCATGTCGATCAGCTACGACACCGCCGCCAAGACCGTCACCGTCAATGGCCGCTTCAGCGGTACTCTCAATGGCCAAACCGTCCTGTTCTTCGATGGCGTCTGGGTCCTCAACGTCGGCACCGCCACCGCAACCGTGACCGATACCACCGCCCCCAGTGAATCCGGATTCCGCGTCGGCGGCGCCGAAATCCAAGTCGTCAGCACCGAATTGGCCATCCCCAAGGGCGCCTCCTACGCCCAGGCCGAAATCCGCTTCCGTGGCTCACTCACCCTGCCCGAGTCGCTCAAGGGCAAGTCCAACCAGCCGTGGCAAATCAATATCGGAGGCGCCCAGTTCGTCGGCGTCAGTCAAACCGCCATCAACCTCCAGGATGTCGTCCTCAATGGCGTCACAGGCCTGGATCTCAACCTCGGCGGCTTCAAAATGGACGCCGTCAACCTCTGGCTCCATTACGACAATGCCAGCTCCGCCCTCTGGATGGGTGGTGACTTCGCGCTGCCTCAGTTCGGCGGCGCCGCCTCCCTGCTGCCTCGCTCGCAGGGCCGCTATTTCCGCATCACGCACTCCGCCGGAGCCAATGTCGCTGATTTCGCCAACGCTGTGGATCGCGTGACTGTTCAGATCCGCGACGACTGGTGGCTGCGAGACATCTCGATCTCGCCCGTCTTCGCCGCCGGCAACTGGACGACGACCGGTACCGCCAAGCTCCAGGCCACCGACGCCGACCTGGCCACCAACCTCACTTTCGCCACGCCAGGCACCCTCACCTTCACCGTCACTCCCAAGCAGGGCGTCGACCTTCGCCTCTTCGGCCTCGCGGTCGATGGCGCCGTGACCCTCGTCGCCGATCGCCAGCCCGGCGCCGGCTCCGATTGGGACCCGCAAATCTCCATCTCCGGCTCCCTGACTCTCCCCGCCGAACTCACCGGCGATCCGACGAAGATCGCCCCCGTGTCCGGCGCTCCGGCATTTGTCTTCCCGATCGCCGTCGGCGCACCCATCACCATCGACTCGACCGGGGTTGCCTTCCCGAATAGCCAGCTCGCTATCACCGGTTCCTGGGATATGCCTCTGTTCGGCATCCGAAGCGTCCGCGTCACTAACCCCAACCTCCAGGTGGCCACCGCCAACAACATCACCTACGCCGCCTTCCGCGCAACGCTTGCCTTCCCCGATCTCAACAACGCCTCCTTTGCTTTCGCCGGCGAGAACTACGTTCGCATGACTCAGGATGTAACCCGGCAGGTTCTCGTCACGCCCGTCGGCCAGATCGAACTCGCCTCCCCCATCAACATCACCTCCGATGGCAAGTGGGCCATCGGCCCCATGAAGCTCTCCGTCGATCCCGTCAAGCACGAATACCGCGGCGAGTCCATGGTCCAGTGCGGCGATCCCAAGTCGCTGCTCCGCATGGACACTCTCATTACGCCCGAGTCCATCGAATTCGCGGTCCCTGCCAAAGAAAATGCATTCCAGTTCTACGGCATGAGCGTCATCCTCGAAGGCTTCCAGTTCGTCGCCGACCGTACCCCGAATGTCGATCCCGCGTGGGATCCGCAATTGAGCGCGTTTGGCCGCCTCGTGCTGCCCGACAAGCTGACCGGCGATACCCGCATCGAAGTCCCGCTCGACGAGAAGCACCCCATTCTCGTCAATTCCGGCGGCATTCAGGTCGCCGATACCCGTCTGGTCCTCCCGGCCAACGCCGTCTTCAACCTGCTTGGCGAACTCCAGGTCAAGACCAGCGCGACCAGCATGCTCGACTTTGCCACCGAAGAGGCCACCCTTTGGGGCCGATTCCTCATCCCTTCGTTCAATGACCTGGTCATGCAGCTTGACTCTGAGCAAACCTACGTCAAGTTCAAGATGCAGGACGGGCAGTGGAAGTACTCCGTCGCCGCTTCCTTCGAGACCCCATCGCAGGTGCTGGCCTCCGTCGCCTCGCTCGGCATTGACTGGAAGATGGACCCCATCAAGGTGGAGATGAAGAAGGAGTACCGCGAGCCTTCCGTCAGCCTCACCGGCACGGGTTCCTTTACCGCAAGGCTCACCGACGGCTTTGAAGCCGCCCTCTCCATGGGCGTCACCTTCGAAAACGGATTGCCGAAATTCGAAGTGGCCACTCCCGTCGACCGGCTCGCCCGCTGGACCTGGTGGTTCGGACGGGTCGAAGTCATCATGGGCAAGCCCAGCTTCTTCTACGCCCCCGTCCAGGGCACCAATACCTGGGAACCGCAGCTTGCCCTGCGTGGCAGCGCCCGCGTCCTGCTCTCCATGGCCGAATGGGATCCCTGGGCCGAACACTCCTCCTTCGAAATCAGCCTCAATGACAACCCGCTCATGCTCTCGCCCAGTGGCGTTTGGTTCACAGGCGGCCTCATGCGCGTGCCGAATTTCAAGATTGGCAGCCAGTACTTCGGCTACGAACTCGAATTCAGCGACGTCTCGCTCCAATACACTCGCAACCCCTACGAGTGGAAGCTCACCGGCAAACTCGCCGCCCCCAAACCCTCCCCCGAATCCGGCAATTACTTCGAAGTCAATCTGGCCGGCAAAGACGACCGCGGCAACGAACGATGCCTCCGTTACAACGAGGATGGCCTGGGCGTCAATGCCAAGCTGGCCATCGCCAAGATCCCCCTCGGCCCCGTCACCCTCAAGGACGTCTTCCTCGAGTTCGACAACATCAATGGCCGCCTCAAGATCGGAGGCGACGCGGAACTGGCGTGCTGGAAGGACCGAACCCTCTCCGCCGAAGCCGAGTTCACCGCCGATGGTCTCAACGAAATCGCCATTTCCGTCTCCGGATTCAACTACCCGCTTGGCACCACAGGCTTCTTCCTCGACAAGATCGGCGGCAAAGTGGATCACCTCGCCGATGGCAAACCGGTCTACATCGAAGGTCAGGTCGGCCTCACCTACGGCCCCAAGATCGAATTCGTCATCCCCGAAATGGAACCCTGGACCCCGGGCGCAACCCTCGGCGGCAAAAAGGCCTCCCTCAACTACTTCGAGGGCAGCATCGGCGGCGACCTCGAACATTTCGAGGTCAACATCAAGGCCTTCTTCGGCGGGTACGTCGATAAGGTCGGCTCCCTCTTCGGCGGCGCTCTCAAGGGCGAGCTGAACTGGGTCACCGACACCTTCTCCGTCTCTATCGATGCCAGCGCCGCCTATCCGCCACCCGACCTGCCTCAGATGATCGTCTACGCCGGCAGCATCTCCGCCAGCGGCAGCACCGGCCTTATCGCCCGCGGCAGCGTTACCGTCGCCTTCCCCGACACCAAGGAACTCCGGGGCGCCAAGACCCTCGGCTCCGCCGGCGGCGTGATGAAGATCATCCCCAACAACACCAATGCCGATGACTACCTGGTCATCTACGGCTCATTGGATGTCGGGTTCTTCGGCGACGTCAACGTCGGTCTCAGGATCGGTTTCGACGGCTCCGCCAAAGTCCTCGTCGGTAAATCCAAGATCGCCCAATACACCGGCTCGGCCCCCGACCTTGGCCATGCCTCCGCGGGCGCCCCTCCGCTCGCCGGTCGGTACCAGATTGCCGCCGGCAGCCAGACGCTTATGCTCGGCGCCTATTGGGACAACGCCTCCCCCGATACCCAGCTGCAACTTAAGATGCCCGACGGCACCCTCCTCACCGAGACCGATATCGCCGGCCGCTCCGACATCGCCATCCTCGACGACATCTCCGACTACAATTGCCGCTGGATCGGCGTCAAAAACCCCGCCGCCGGCGTCTGGGAGATCATCGTCCCCGATTCCACCGGCCTCGGCCAGGTGCACTTCTCCGCCTACGGCGACGCCGCCCCTCTCACCTTCACCATTGATACCCCCAACACCGACGTCGATGGCCCCAATGTTCAGATCGACTACACCGCTTCACTGCCGGATGCCGCCGGCAAGATCACCCTCTTCTACGACACCGATAACCTCGGCTATGACGGCGTCCCCATCGTCCACGACCTCGCCGAAACCGACGGCCCGGGCAGCTACCTCTGGGATGCCGTCGGTCTCCCCGTCGGCGACTACTACCTCTACGCAATGATGGAAACCGACGACGGACTGCCTGTCTTCTCCTCCTACTCCATCGGAAAGGTGCGCATCACCACCCCGCCTTTCGGCACATTCACGGGCTCCGTCTTTGTCGATGCCGACGGCGACGACTTCCGCGACGCCGGCGAAACCGCGCTTGCCGGCTGGACCGTCTTCGGCGACCTGAACAACAACGGCGCCCTCGATGCCGGCGAACAGTCCGCCATCACCGATGCCAACGGCGACTACCGCCTCGAACTGACCATCGGCCAGAAAGTGGTCATCCGTCCCGTCCTCCAGGCCGGTTACATCTCCACCGCCACCGTGCCGCTTACCCAGGCCATCCCACAGAACCGCACCGAACAGACTGGCTTCCATCTCGGCGTGTTCCGAACCGTCAGCATCTCCGGAACCGCCTTTGACGACGCAAACCTCAACGGCACTCGCGATGCCGGGGAGACCGGTCTTGCCGGCCGCACCGTCTTCCTCGATGCCAACGCCAATGGAATCCTCGATGCCGGTGAAATCTCCGCCATCACGGACGCCAACGGCGCCTATACGCTGGGTGATGTTGGCCCCGGAACACACCTCGTCGCCCAACTTGCCGTGACCTCCTGGCTGAGCGCCGCGCCCCGATCCGTCAATGTCGCCAGCGGCACCGACGCCGCCGGCATCGACCTGCCCAACATCGCCGCCTCCACCATTGCCGGAACCGTCTACGTGGACGAAAACATCGACGGTCTCTTCAATGCCGGCGAAACCCCCTTCGCCGGCGTCACCGTCTTCATTGACGCCGACGCCGATGGAATCCTCGATGCCGACGAAATCTCCACCCAGTCCGGCCTCTCGGGTCAATACAGTTTCACCAACATCGCACCGGGCACCTACATCGTTCGCCAGGTCGTTCCGGCCGGTTATCGCCTGACCCAGCCGTACCCTGTTGCCGCCTGGACCGTCGCGATCAGCCAGAGTGGTCAGGCCGCAACCGATTTCAATTTCGGGAACCGACCGCTTGCCTTCGTGAACGGCGGTTTCGACGACACCGACCCCGCCTCCAGCCGGTTCGGCTGGACCTCACGCGGCGCCGTCGTCTTCGCCGGTTCCCAGGCCACCCTCTCCACCGGTGACATCCGCGTTGCCGGCCTGGCTCAGTCCTTCATCGTTTCTGCCAACGTCAAACGCCTCAACTTCACGCTCGAATTGCCCTCCTTTGCTTCCGGTGGCAACCTGGCGGCCTTCGAGGTTGCACTGCTCAATGCGATCACCGGCGAGCCCCTCCTCGCCGCGGATGGACTGCTCGATTCCGACGCGTTCCTCAATATCCAGTCTGACGGCCGAGTCTACTTCGCCCCCGGCGTCATCATTGCCGGCGCCACCCAATCCGGACAGATTACCACCCTCGGCTCCACTCTCGACATCATCGTTACCCTCTCCCCGCTCTCTGCCCCAACGCCGGCGACTCTCTACTTTGATCTCATCGGCGTCGGTCGCGGCAGTAGCCAGATCGCCCTCGACAGCGTCGGCTTCACTGATAATGAATCCCCCGTCGCAACCGATGACTCGGCCCAGACCAACGAAGACAACGCCATCTACATCAACGTGCTGGCCAACGATTCCGATCCCGAAGACAATACCCTCACGGTTGTCTCCGTCACTCAGCCACAACACGGCACCGCAACCATCCAGCCCGACGGCACCATCCTCTACACGCCGACTCCCGACTATGCCGGTCCCGACGCCTTCGACTACACCGTCAGCGACGGTTTCGGCGGCCAGACTACCGCCCGCGTTGCAGTCACGGTCAATCCCGTCAATGACCCCCCCGTCCGCAACAGTTACCCTGCTTCTCCCATCACCGTGGCCGAAGACGGCGCCAACCAAACCGCCGTTTCCCTTGGCCTCAATGCCCTGATCTACGGACCCGGCGGCGGCGCCGACGAGGCCTCCCAGGTGCTCACTTACCAACTCACCTCCATCCCCGCCTTCATCACCGTCTATCTGGCGGACGGCGCCACCCCCGTCCTCCCCGCCCAAACACTCACCTTCGCCCAATTCCGGAACCTCACCTACAAAACCGTCCCCAATGCCGTTGGCTCCGCCTCACTGACCTGGACCGTCACCGACAACGGTGGCGGCCAGAATTCACTGGCCGACAGCCTCGCCTTCTCCGTCACGGCGGTCAACGATGCCCCCGTCGCATCCGGACCCGCCCTCCAGCCTCTCAACATTGCCGAGGATAGCTCCACCAACACCGCCACCAATCTCGGGATGGCTTCCCGAACCTACGGACCTGGCGGCGGAGCGGATGAAGAAACCCAGATCCTCACTTGCACCATCAACACGATCCCGTCCTTTATCTCCCTCTTCAAGGCCGATGGCACTACCGCCGTCCTTGCCGGAGACACCATTCCCATCGCCGATTTCTACGCCCTGACCTATAAGACCATCGCCAACCTCTCAGGCTCCGGCCTCCTGACCTGGACCATTCGCGACAACGGCGGCGGTGCCGATTCCCTCGCCGACTCGCGAACCATTACCGTTCAGGCCGTCAACGATACGCCCGTTCTGCTAACCTCCGCCCCCGCGCCGGTCTCTGTTGCCGAAGACAGCAACAACACTTCCGCGGCATCACTCGGCCTGAATGCCATCGCCTATGGGCCCGGCGGCGGTGCCGATGAACAAGGCCAAACCCTCACCTATACCCTCGTCAGCTTCCCAATCACCATCTCCCTCTTCGCAAGCGACGGCGCCACACCCGTCAGCGCTGGCGCCGTCCTTACCCTCGACCAGCTCCGTGGCTTGACCTTCAAGACGCTGCCCAATCAGGCTGGCTCCTCCACGATCGTCTGGAGCGTTCGTGACGATGGCGGTGGACAGGATACCCTCTCGCAGAGCCTTGCCATTGATGTCACACCGGTCAACGATGCTCCTTCACTCACCTTGCCCGCTTCCCAGACCACAGCCGCCAATGCCCAACTGGTCTTCTCCTCCCTCGCCGGCACTCAAGTCATCGCCGCCGACATCGACGCGCTCGCTGGTGCCGTCCGAATGGCGCTTGGTGTCTCGCACGGCACCCTGAGCCTCGCCGACACCACCGGTCTCCAATCCGTCGCCGGCAACGGCACCGCAAGCATCGTCATCACCGGACCCCTTGCTTCCGTCAACGCCGCCATCAACGGACTGGCCTATACCCCGATCATCACCTATGTCGGATCCGATACGCTCAGCGTCCTGATTGATGATCTGGGCAACACCGGTGCCGGCGGCTCGCTGACGGCCAGTGGTTCCGTCGGCATCTCCGTCCTGAACACCGCGCCCTCGGCTGACGCCGGCGGGCCTTACACCGTTTCCGAAGGCGCTTCGATCACGCTCGACGCGTCCGCCTCAACCGATGCTCAGCAGGCCGCCAACACCCTCACCTATCAGTGGGACCTTGATGGCGACGGGATCTTTGGCGAAACCGGCGCCGCCGCTGGTCGCGGCGACGAGACCGGTGTCCGCCCCGTCTTCTCCGCCGCGGGCCTCAACGGCCCAGTCTCACTCACGGTCGCTCTACGCGTTACCGACAGCGGCGAACTGGTGGGACAGGACACCACCACGATCAATGTCGCCAATGTCGCCCCCATCGTCGCCAACGTTTCCACCACCGCCATTTCCGAAGGCGGCACAACCACCCTCACAGGAACCCTCGCCGACCCCGGAAACGGCGATACCGTCAACATCGTCATTGACTGGGGCGATGCCGTCGAGACGTTCCAGAATGTCCCCCTCGGCGACTTCACATTTACCCACCAGTACCTCGACGATGACCCCACCGGCACCGCTGTCGACCAGATGCCCATCGCCATCACCGCCACCGATTCCAGTGGCGGTTCCTCCGTCGTCGATGCCGCCGTCGATGTCGCCAACATCGAACCCACCCTCAACACCATCACCGCCGACGCCATCGCCTACACCGGGAAGAAAACCAGCATCACTGCCTCGTTCAGTGATCCTGGAACCCTCGACACCCATGTGGCCTCCATCGACTGGGGCGACTCCACCACTTCCCCGGGTGCCATTTCCGGAACCGCCGACGCGGGGTCGATCAACGCCAGTCACATCTACACGCTGCCCGGTACCTACACCGTCTCATTGACCCTCACCGACGATGACGGCGGCGTCCGTATCGTCACCCGCCAGATCGCCGTCCGAGCTTTGAATACTTCGCCGGACAACCCCTTCCAGGGCACCGTCGTCCGTGTCAACGGAACCTCTGCCGCCGACAAGATCACCATCAGCGAGCGAAGCAACAAGTGGGTGATCGTCGATCTGAACGGCACGATCTACGCCTACAACAAACCCTCCAGCCGAATTGTCGTCAACGGTCAGCTCGGCGACGACACCATCACCATCGACTCCAGCGTCACCTCGAAGATCTGGGTGTATGGCGGCGCGGGCAACGATCGCATCACCGCAACCTCCCGTGGCGCAATCCTCGTCGGCGGCGACGGCAACGACACCATCACGGGCAGTAGCTCACGCGACCTGCTCATCGGCGGAAAAGGCAAGGATGTCCTCTCCGGCGGCGATGGCGACGATGTCCTTATCGCGGGTACGACCGCCTACAGCGAGAACTTCTCAAATTCCTCTCAGATCGCACTGCTCAACCTCTTCAAGGATTGGAACTCCACCCGCAATTTCTCCAACCGCTCCAGGATCCTCAAGACCGGCAGCACGGCCAATGACAATCACCTCTTCAGCACCACAACCGTGCGCGATGACCAGGCGATCGACATCCTCGATGGCGGAAAGGGAGGCGACCTCGTCTTCTACCGCTCCAAGAGCGATCGCGTCGCCAAACTCACCAAAGCGGAATCGTTGGTCGCTGTCAAGAAGCTTGCCTAGCACCCGCTTCCGCCCCGTTGCCTCAAACTGCAGCAAGCCCTTCGGCCTCCGCCGGAGGGCTCCCGCTGTTCTATCGCCGCCACAAATGCCGCCCGGAACGCAGGTGGCACAAAGCCCCCTCGAACAACTCCCGTGTCGGCTCGTCCAGCCACGGCTGCCGAAGCGCCCAACTCAGTCCCATTCGCAGGTCCTCCGGTCCAAGTTGACTGATGAGTTGGTTGTGGTGATACAGCGCCGCCGCAATGCAGCCGTAATACACCAGCAGGCAGATCTCCGGAGCCATCGGCGATTGAGGATCCCCGTATCCCCGTTTCGCGGCCTCTTTCGTCCGCCGAAGAACATCCAGCGGCGTCTCCGGCTGCCTGAGCACATCCCGGGCCAGTTGCCGGTAAAAGGCGTCCGCCGGCCAAACCGCGCGCCCGTCCGCGTCGAACGCGATCAGCCGGCCCAGAACGTCCGATAGCGATTGCTCGGTTTCACTGCTGGCCACATTGCAGTCTACATCGCGAACCCAATGAAGGAAAAGCAAGATATGTGAATCACCCCTGCCGCCGGCTTCGTTGAAGGAAAACGGGGAGAACTGTAGCGGTTGGCGGCTGTTGTGCGAATCGGCGGACGACCGCACCACACTACAGGTCGATGAACACCTTCACGCACTTGTCGCTTTGCCGGTCGATGTAATCGTACGCATCCGCATACGCCGAGAACGCAAAGTGCCGCGATTCCAGCGGCACCGTCCTCACCGCACCCTTCCGGATTAGATCCACCGCCCTTTCATAGTCCTCCCGCTTGTACATCAGCGTCCCGATAATCCGCAGTTCCCGATCCTGCACAAGCCCGAGGTCAATACGCGGCTTCTCAGCAAACACCCCGACAGCCACGATCGTGCCCCCTTTGGCGATGCCCGACACCGCCGCCGAAATCGTCGCTTCCACCCCAACGCACTCAAAGGCGATGCCGAACCCCTCGTCGCCGAACGCTCGCTTCACCGCGCCGGCAAGCGATTCTCCAGACGCGTTCGACCTGAATTCCAGGCCGCAACGCGCCGCCACTTCCAGCCGGTAATCTGAAAGGTCTGTGATCAGTACCCGTGCACCGGAAGCCGCCGCGACCTGCCCCACAAGGTTCCCAATCGGGCCGGCGCCCATGACCACCACATTCCGCCCGGCCAACTCGCCGGCGCGACTCGTCGCGTGAACGGCGACGGCTGTCGGCTCGACCAGGGCCCCCTGCTCCGGCGTGAAATCGTCCGGCAGCGCCACTATCCGGTCCGCGGGCACGGCAAAAAAATCCTGCGCGCATCCGGGCGCCTGAAAACCCTCCACCCGAAGATGGTCGCAGATATGGTAATCCCCGCGGCGGCATGGGCCACACGTGCCGCAGACAACCTGCGGCATCGCCGTCACCTTCTGACCGATTCGCAATCCGCTGACGCCGTCGCCCAGCGACTCGATGATCCCCGAGAACTCATGCCCCTGCACCACCGGATATTTCGTGTAAGGGTGCTTCCCGTGGTTGACGTGAACATCCGATCCACACACGCCAATTCGCTGGATCCGCAGCAGCACCTGTCCAGGACCAGCCGTCGGCAATGGAACCTCGCGAAACTCGATCCGCCCGGGCGCCGTCATGATCGCTTGTCGCATGATCGCTCTCTCCATCCCTTTCCTTGCGCCCCCGATTGAATGTATCGCGGGAACGCCCCCTTGGACAGTCCTTCCCGCTCCCGCGTTATCGGACCCCATTGCCGTCGCCCCCTCCATGAGACAGGTTATCGGCGGTCGATCTTCCGCCGCGCCCCGCGGCAATCGCGCCGGCTGAGACGAGTGCGACGGCGCCGCTGGCATATCCGACAGGGTCTCCGTGTCTTCAACGCCCGGCCGGCGCCAATTCCCCGAAAACGACAGGCCAACCCCGGCGGCCGTGCTATGATGCAGAGCCGGATGTCGGGGTCAGCGTCGCATGGGGGTCGCGTCAGGAAGGGCGCGAGTGTTCCTGTTCTACAGTCCGAGAGGAGAAAACGATGTGCGGTCGAGTTATCGGCATCGGGATGCTTGCCGTGTTGTTTGCCTTCGCTGTTCCGACGTATGGGGCGGTCGTGGCTGTCTCCGGGCAGGGCGATATTCTCGACCCGCTTCTCACTCCGACCGGAGCCCTGTCCAACTTCTTCGATGACACCGGCGACAATGTCAAGATCCATGCCTGGAACGAGCGCCAGTATGCAACGCTCACCGACGATATACGCGTGGATATCACCACGCCCGGTACCTATCGCAAGGTCTTTGTCTCCGAAAACGCCTGGCTCACCAAGGGCACCGTCGTTTCCAGCCATCTGATCATCCTCGACCCCCTCCACTACGCCTCGGCCGAGGCAACTTTCACCTTCGCCCAGAAAATCATCGGCATCATCGTCGAATCCGATCTTCCACAGTCCAAAGGAGGCGATCGCTTCCTCCAAACCGACTATCTCGGTAATCCGCTCACCATTTACCCGACGTCCCACTTCTGGTTTCGCGGAGTCGAGTTCGGACCTGAGCGGATCGAACTGAGCAACGATCTCAAAACGTTGTCCATCAAGCTGGTCGCCTCCAACCCCGGCGATCAGATGCGCGTCCTGACGGCCGTCCCGACACCCGCGGCGGCGTGGGCCGGACTCGGGCTCCTTGCCTCTCTCTTGGGCTCTCATGTGTATCGTCGGACCCGAGAATAACAAACAAGACAACGCAAATTCCGGGCCGCGGCCATGGGAATGGGACCGCGGCCTTTCTCGTTGCCTGCGACCACGCAGTCGCAGCCTATGGTCTCGATCGAACCGCTTTCAACGGAGTCAGGACCCCCGCCTCGTCCGTTTCGCGGGACTTGAGAGCCGGAGCAGCATTGAGCCGCACCCCCCCGGCCGCCAGCGAGCCGTTCGTGTAGTTCACCAGCGTCTCCGTGAACCGCGGGACCCGCACCGTCTCCACAGCGTAAATGGAATCGTCCGCCAACAGCCACCCCAGATCGACCTTGGCTTTCTGTGCCAGTCGGTCATGCCGGATCAGGCTTGCCACAAGCGCGAGGTCGGCGATGTTCTGCAATTCGGCGTATAGGGGGCTGCGCAATGCAATCTGCTCCATCTTCGCCGAGAACTGCCTCGCGTAAGCCTGTGCCCTTGGGGTCGCGCCTTTGTCATCGAACGGAACGTGCCCCGTCTTCAACTGAAGCCTGGGACCACGCAACGCGTACGCCGTCGAGTCGGGCGACACCAGCAGCGGTTCGTAGCAGAGCTCAAACCAGAAAGCGTTGCCCGCGACACGCGAGTTGTCGATCGAGTTGCCCAGCCCGGCAATGGGCGGCGGATCGATCCCGATCGATTCCCGCTTCAGCTTGTAATCCGCGGCAACGCAGATCAACGCCGTGCGCGAGTCGGGGGGAGTGCCGAAAAATCGGATCTGCTGTGGACCGAGCTCGCTCGCCAGCGCGTCGGCCAGCTCTCTGCGAGAGCGGTTGCCATATCGCCGCAGAACTTCCTGCCCCCTTTGAACGGACTGCTCCGGCGGGTCGATCGAGCAACCGAACGGCTGGGGATCCCGCTGATGGGCGGTCCGCAACGCTGTTATCAGATCGTCCAGATGCAGGATCGGCCGACCCGTGAGCTTCCCGCGGGGCTGAAGGTTGGCTGACTCAACAAACGGCTCGGCTGGGCCGGCAAGGACCAGGTCCCCTGCCTCCGGATACAAAAAGACGTATCGAATCTGCGTCAGCCCCTGCAGGTAACGCTGCTCGGCGGTCAGCGGTCTTTGCGAATCGAGATTGGCTCGAACTTCGCCAAATAGCCTCGCCAGCGACAGATAATGGAGCTTGCCCTCCGCCTGCCTGGTGGTCGGACCTAATCGCAGTTGCGCGAGCTGCGCCGCCGCATCCTTCTCCCGATATCCCAGCGATCCCGAGGGATCCACGTAGACGCCAAAGACGTTCGGGCCGCCCGGAACGTCCTGTGCGTAAAGCACGCACGACAAAACGGCAAGGATCACAACGATAATGATCGGGGCCAGCCCCCACCCAAGCTGAGCGTCGTTACCAATGGTCCGCATCGCGGCCTCCTCTTCGCCTATACAGACGCCGCCGAGACGCAACCATTATACAACCTTTCCATTCTTCCCGTGCGGGTTACCGGTTCATCGCATAAACCGAAATGTTCAGCACCGAAGCGAAACAAACCCACAGAAAATACGGAATCAGCAGAACGGCGGCGAATCGCGAAACACGCCAAAAGGCAAGAATGGTCCATAGGATGGCTCCACACAGCAGCACGATGATCACCATCGAGCCGGCGAGCCAGTGCAGACCGAAAAAGACCGGCGACCATGCGGCATTCAGAACCAGTTGAACAATGAATGCCGCCAGAGCGCCTCTTGCCAACGAATTCGCTCGCCGCTGCCTGAAAACAAGGGCCACCGAAACCCCCATCATTGCGTACAACCCCACCCATGCCGGGCCAAACAACCAGCCCGGAGGGGTGAAAAACGGCTTACGGAGAGACTGGTACCAGCTGCCCGGCCCCGAAAACAACGAGCCCAACACGCCCACAGACTCGCAAAACACAATCGCAATGGCGAATTGCACCGAAATGACCAGCCCGCCGGATTTCAAAACGCTCATGGCCAATCATAGGGACGCCTTCCCGCGGCTGTCACATCGGCGATACTCGACTGTACAGTGAGAAGACCGAAAACTGTCTCGCGCGCAATAAACAATAAAGGAGAATACGATGAGTGAACAATGGTCTCGGCGGGCGTTTGTTGGAGCGGCTGGCGCAGTGGCTCTGGGGCAGGTGGGCGTGTCGCCAGCGGCGGAAAACAAGCCGATCAAGATCATCGGCATCAGTTGCAGCCCCCGAAAAGGCATGACCACCGCCCAGGCGGTCGATGCGGCCCTTCAGGCGGCCAAGTCGGCCGGCTCAAGTGTCCAGATTGAGCTGATAGACCTCGCTGGCATGAAAATCCCGTTTGAACCGGCCGCAGGCATCAAACTGCCCGACGGCGAGCCGGATGATTTCCCGGCTGTGGCCCGGAAACTGACAGACCCCGCAGTCGCAGCCATCATCATCGGGACCCCCGTCTATTTCGGCCAGATGAGCGCCCTGTGCAAGGCGTTCCTCGAACGCTGGATGGTATTCCGAAAAGAGTTCGCCATGAGCAACAAGGTCGCCGGCGTCGTCGCCGTCGGTGCGGCCAGAAACGGCGGGCAAGAACTCACCATCGCTTCCGTGCAATCCATCCTCATGTCCCAGGAAATGATCGTCGTCGGTGATGCTCGCCCAACCGCCCACCGCGGAGCCACTCTCTGGAACAACTGGAAAGACGACATCACCAAGGACGAGTTCGGAATTAGTACGGCCAAAAACCTCGGCAAAAGGGTCGCCCAAGTCGCCATGAAAACCTCGGCCTAAACGCCTCCCTGGCCACCGCGCCCAGGCCCCAAGCTGCCCAGGAGCCAAACCCGCGACATTTTATCGGTCCGAAACCGCATCTGCCGCTTGCGTTTGCCTTTCCGGAGGGTAAACTCACATGCCGTAGTATGGGATATTCGCTCCAGATTGCGGACGGCGTGCGCCCGGTGCAATCGCTCGAATATCCTCCTTCGGGCGACGGAATGTCCGAATGAGCGCCTGATCTGCAAGATCGGCAGGAGCCCGTGCAGGCAAGGAAGCCAATGGGGTCCGCGCGAATCAAAACTCGGCTGGCGCAACTGTGGCAGTTGCCCCTCATGCTCTTCTCCCTCGGCGTCTTTGCCTATGCCGGGTGGCTCTTCATCCAGCCAAAGCCGGGACCCACACTCCTCCAACGGGTCGATTCCGTCCGTCAACTGTTGAAGCAGGATCGTGCCTCGGCCGCCATCGAATTGCTCAACGCCATGCTCAACCAGGGAAAGCTCCCTTCAGAAATCGAAGGCGCTATCCGGGTTCTCCTCGGCGAATCACTGGCGATGGCGCAGCGGCAACGACACCTCAACATCCCCGCCAATCATCAGCGAATCATCGAACAAACGCAGCGGGGAATGGCCTTGGGGATCGCCGGCGATGGCCCCATTCACCGCCGCCTTGCCGAAAGCTTCGAAGCCCTCGGACGATTCGCCGACGCAATCTGGCATTACCAGCGGGCAGCCGAACTGGAACCGGCTCTTGCCGTCAAAGTCAAACGCCGCGTCATCGAACTCCAACTGGAAGAGGAAGATCGCCAACCCGCCGAAAAGTCCATCGAACTCTTCCTGACCATGAAGGACATCACCGACGCCGAACGCGCCTGGGCCATGGGCGAAAAGGCCCACATTCTCGTCGATCGTGGTCTCTTCAAAGAGGCCAAAAACCTGCTTGCCGAAGCCCTCAAACTCGACGGCGGAGACGGATTGGGCTCCGGCGAGTTCACCTACTGGATGGGATACTGCGAGTGGAAACTGCACAACCTCCCCGAGGCCGAGCGACTCCTTCGCGTTGCCAGAGACTTGCTCCGCGTTCAGCATCCCCTGGATGCCGATGCCGCCTACGCCCTGGGCAAGATCCGCCAGGAACAGAATGACTTCGCAGGGGCAAATTCGTTCTACGCCGCCGTCATGCAGGGGCACCCCGAGTCAAGGGTCGCCTTGCTCGCAAGGTTGAACCGCGGCATCTGCCGCATCGCACAACGCGACGACGAGATCGGTCTCAACGATCTGCAGGCGGTCACCAAGTACGCCTCCGATCGCCCCGCTCTCTCCTCCCGAGCTGCCGCGGAACTCGTTGCAGGGCTGCGCGACGCGATCCAGCGCCTTGTGATGCATGCCAATTACCTCGGCGCCCTCGAAGTCCTTGCGTATGAACAGGAACTAACCCGCAATCCTGACCCCGAGTTCTTCGGAAGGCTCGGCTCCGTCTACGAAAAACGCGCCCTGCAACTCGAAGAACGCCTGGCCGAACTGACGCCTGCCGAAAAAACACGCCGAGAACAGGAGGCTCGCAGCTGCCGCCTCAAGGCCGGTGACGCCTACGTTGCCGTCTCCGCCGGGCTCACCGTCACCGATGACAGAGGGCATGGTGAGGCTCTCTGGAAAGCGATCGAGCTCTATGAACGATCCGGAGAACTGACACGCGTCATCGGCGCCCTCGAAACCTTTGCTAAGGAACGCCCGGAAGACCCCCAGACCCCCGCCGCCCTCTTGAAACTCGGCCAGTCCTATCAGGCTGCCGGTCTGTTCGACAAAGCCATTGACGCCTATCGAAAAAACCAGGCAAGATATGCCAAGAGCCTCGCCGCCTCAAAGTCCGGGGTGCCCCTCGCCAGAGCCTATATCGCCAAGGGACCCGAATTCTACAACAAGGCCGAAGAGGTCTTGATCGCCGCCGTCGATGACAATCCCCAGATCACCCCGGAGGCCCAGGAGTTCCGCGAATCGCTCTGGGAACTGGCCAACTTGTACTACCGAACCTCTCGTTTCGAACTGGCTATCGCACGACTCGAAGAACTGACCCAGCGGTATCCCGGTGACCCAAGAATGGGACAACTCCTCTTCCTGATGGCCAGCAGCTACCGGGCCAGCGCGGCCATCCTCGAAGACCGCATCGCCGCCGCCAAGTCCACCTCCACCAGCAAGCCCGCCATCGATCTGGCCGAAGCCTCGCTCGCTCGCCTCGAACGGCTCAAACGAGGCAAGACGCTCTATCGCAGGGTCATCGACTATTACCGCGCCAATGCCCCCGCAAAAGACATGGACCGCCTTTACCTCAAACTGAGCTACTTCTGCGAGGCCGATTGCACCTATGACGTCGGTGATTTCACCGAGGCGATCAAACTCTATGGCGATGCCGCGTTCCGCTACCAGGACGATGTCCTCGCCCTCGGCGCCTATGTCCAGATTGTCAATGCCAACGTCGCCTTGGGAAAAACCGAAGAGGCCAAGGCCGCCAATGAGCGGGCCAAGTGGATGCTTCGACGCATGCCCGCCGACGCCTTCTTCGAAAACGCCATCGGCATGAACCGCCCCTACTGGGAACAGTGGCTCAAGTGGGCCGGCGAGTCCGGCATGTGGAGATAAAACGCCTCGTTTGAGCCGATTCTATGGCAACTGATTCAGTCATCCTCGCACTCGAAGAACAGGTGGAGTGCTACCGCCGACTCGCAAAACTGGCGGCCACTCAACACGAACACGTGCAGTTCGGACAAACCGAGGCCCTCCTCAGTGTCCTGCAACTACGACAAGACGTGCTCGATCGCATCGCCGGGCTTGAGCAGGTCCTGACGCCGGCAAAAAGACAGTGGCGCGAGTACCTGGCGACCCTGCAGCCCATGCCCCGCGCCAGGGCCGAAATCCTCCTCGGTGAAACACGCTCCCTCCTCGAACAAATCACCGCCGCCGATCGAAACGACGCAATTGTGCTCCAGCAACGCAAGCTCGAATTGGGAAAACAGATCAGTCAGACATCCGTCGCCAAACAGGTGAATCGAAGTTATGCGGCGGCGGCGTATGGGGCGCGAAACCCCACGATCAATCTCCAACGATGACGACCAGAAGTCCCTAAACCCGTAGCCAAGGATGGCGCATGAGTGTTGCCCTGACAAACAGTCCAGTCGATGCCTCCCGCCGGGTCGAAGAACTCGGACGCATCATCCTCGCCTACAGCGAGATCACGGAAAAACTCCAGGCGTCCCACGAACGGCTCGAGCAGACCGTCACCTCCCTCCGCAACGAACTTGGAGAGAAAAACCGACAACTCGAACGCAAAAACCGCCTGGCCGCCCTCGGGGAAATGGCTGCGGGCCTGGCCCACGAAATCCGCAACCCGCTCGGCGGTATACAACTCTACGCCTCTCTCCTCGCAAAAGACCTTGCCGACCGACCCGATTCCCTCGCGGTCATTGGAAAAATCTCCGCGGGCGTCAAGCGACTCGAAGGACTCGTCGGACAGGTCATGCAGTTCACTCGCGAAATCCGCGCCAATATCGCCCACGCCGACCTCGCCGAAATCGTCGAAGAAGCCCTCGGATTGGCCGCTCAGGCCGTCGCCGCCAAGCAAGTCGACGTCGTCGTCCGCGGACCACGGGCTATGACCGTCCGCGTCGACAGGCTCCTCATCGGACAGGCCGTCTTGAACCTCATCCTCAATGCCGTCGAAGCCGTCACAACCGGCGGTACCGTCGAAATCGAATATGGCGACTCCAACGCCGGATGGGACGTCAACCAGTTCTTCCTCGTCGTCGAGGATGATGGCCCCGGAATCCCCCAGGACATCATGGACCGCATCTTCAACCCGTTCTTCACCACCAAGGATACAGGCACCGGCCTGGGATTGGCCATCGTGCACCGCATCGTCGAGGCGCACGACGGTGTCATCAGCGCCAGCAATCGCCCCGACGGCGGCGCAAGGTTCGAAGTCAGAGTGTAGTGGCCGGCTGCCGCCACGCGGCAGTCGAAGCGATGGAGTCTTGATATGGCACGAATACTCATTGTCGATGATCAGGAAATGATGCGGGATTCACTCGCCGCCACCTTGGCACGCGAAGGCCACGAGGTCGTCGCCGCCAACGATGGTCCGGTCGCCGTCACGCGCCTTACCAACGCCCGTTTCGACCTCATGATCACCGACCTGAAAATGCCCAAAATGACCGGCATCGAACTCCTCGCCGAGGCCAAACGCGCCCGACCCGAAATGCCCGTCGTCGTCATGACCGCCTTTGCCACCGTCAGTACCGCCGTCGAAGCCATGAAAATGGGCGCCTACGACTACATCCAAAAACCCTTTGATGGCGAGGAAATCAAACTGCTCGTCGAACGAACCCTCGAACATAACCGCCTCATCCGCGAAAACCAGGCGCTCAGAACCATGGCCGAAATGAACGGCCCCAGACCCCTCGTCGGCAACAGCCCCCCAATGAACGAGGTCAAACACAAGATCGACCTCGTCGCCAAGAGCAACGCCACAGTCCTCGTAACCGGCGCCAGCGGCACCGGAAAAGAAGTTGTCGCTCGCCTCATCCACTCCCAGTCCGAACGCGCCGACCGCCCCATGCTCGCCGTCAATTGTGCCGCACTCTCCGAAAACCTCCTCGAATCCGAACTCTTCGGCCACGAAAAAGGCGCCTTCACCGGCGCCGACCGCATGCGACGCGGCCGCTTCGAACTCGCCGATGGCGGATCCCTCCTCCTCGATGAAATCAGCGAAATCCCCACAGGCCTACAGGCCAAACTCCTCCGAGTCCTCCAGGAAAGCCAGTTCGAACGCGTCGGCAGCAGCCTCACTCAACAGGTCGATGTCAGGGTCATCGCTACCACCAATCGAAACCTCGTCGCCGCCGTCAGCGAGGGCAAGTTCCGGCAGGACCTCTATTACCGACTTAACGTCGTCCCCATCGAGTTGCCGCCTCTCAGTCAGCGACTCGAAGACATCCCCGAACTCTGCCGCCATTTCCTCCATCAAATCGCCAAACGCGATAAGTCCGTCTTCCGCCATATCGAGGGCGACGCCATACGCGTGATGCAACGATACGACTGGCCCGGAAACGTCCGCGAATTGCAGAATATCATCGAACGCGCCTGCGTCCTCGAGAAAGAGCCCGGAGTCATCCGCGCGGCTACCATCGAACCCTGGCTGCGCGGTGCCCTCTCCCCCGCCGCCGCCGCCGGAGACCTCGCCGGTCAACCCCTCGCGATGATCGAAAAACAGGTCATCATGAGTACCCTCGATAAGTTCAAGGGCCATCGCATCAAGACCGCCACCGCCCTCGGCATCGGCGTGAGAACTTTGGGCATGAAACTCAAAAAGTGGAGAGAAGAAGCGGAAATCAGCCAGACCAGCGCATAATTTGCGCCACCACGCAAAAACGGCGCCCATCCACGTCCCTAATTGACCCAGGAGTTGCCCCCATGTGTCGCTGCATCAAGGAAATATCGGACGGCCTGCCGCCTCGCCCTGCGGCATGTGATTTGATACGCACCGACTCCGTGAAACGGTGCGCATGCGCCGGAGCCGTCCACAGACATTCTTAGGTTGATGCCTATGTTCCTGGATCGACTACTCAACCAAGGCAATACGCCCCTCCTCGAGCAGGTGGTGCAGTTCGCCGCCGCCAGGCACAAGTTGATCGCCGAGAACATCGCCAACGTCGATACCCCCGAGTACCGCCAGAAAGACCTCTCCGTCAATCGCTTCCAGACTATGCTGCGCGAACGAGTCGATCGCCGACGCGCAGGCGACAAAACCATCCGTTTCGACGACATCCGCCGCCAGGTCGAACGACCCACCAGCGGAATCCTCTTCCACGACGGCAATAACCGATCCATGGAATTGCTGGCCTCCGACCTCGCTAAAAATGCCATCATGCACAACGTCGCCATCGAACTGCTGCGAAAACAGTTCATGGGCCTCGAATTGGCTTTGAAGGAACGCGTCACCTAGCTCAGAACCAGTGGCTTCTTGTCGGCTCTCTCTAGCCGGTTAAGGTGGATATGTTTGAATCGTTGGACATCAGTAGCAGTGCACTCCAGGCGCAACGCACCCGCCTCGATACCATCGCCGTCAATGTCGCCAACATGAACTCCACACGCAATGCCAGCGGACAGGTCCAGCCCTACCGCAGACGGTTCGTCGTCTTCGCCCCGGGACGTCCCGATGACCCCGGCAAGGCCGGCGTCCACGTGGCCAAAGTGGCAACCGATATGTCCCCCTTCCGAAAAGTCCTTGACCCCCAACATCCCGATGCCGACCAGCAGGGATATGTCAGCTACCCCAACGTCGATATGGCCGTCGAGTATGTCAACGCACTCGAGGCCTCCAGGGCCTACGAGGCAAACGTCACCGTCATGGATGTCACCAAGGCGATGATCAATGGATCCTTGCGGCTGCTGGCGTAATGAACGCCCAACGGCCATCAGTGGATTGAGCATGATTAATACCACCAATAACCTGACCCCATTGGATAAACTCGGCGGCGCAACCACCGGCGCTTCCCGACCGGCATCAGGCGATTCCCCCTCCTCCTCTTTCTCGGATGTGCTCAAAAAGAGCATTGACGAAGTCTCCCGCATGCAGCAGGATGCAAGCAAGGCCGTCGAGGACCTGGCCACCGGGCGGACCGACAACGTCAGCGGCGTCATGACCGCCATGGAAAAGGCGGATCTCGCCTTCAAAACACTGTTGGCTATCCGTGCCAAACTCATGGATGCCTATGAGGAGATTAAGTCGATTCAGGTCTAGTGCCGCGGCGCGCTAGCCACACCCTGTCTCAACGAGACAGTCGTAAAATTCAATGATCACAGGGCGGACAAGGATTGTCCGCCCCGCCGACGTCTGCCCCGTTGCCCGGGGACCGGGCTGGCGCCGTCGGCGCCAGGGCTCATCAGCCAAGGAAGGCGTAGCCATGGATTTCATCAAAGCTCACATCACGCGGCTCCACGAACAGTACAAGGCCCTCAACGCCACCCAGAAAATGCTGGCGGGCACCCTCGTCGCTATCATCCTCATGACCCTCTACGGATGGGGAAACTTCGCCGGCACCGCCGAAATGGAACCCCTCCTCCATACGTCCATGACCGGCGACGATATCACCGAAATGCAAAAACTCCTCGCCTCCAGCGGCATCAAGTACCGCGTCGTTGGCGACCGCATCGAAGTCCCCGCTGATCGAAAATACGAGGCCATGGCTATGCTCGCCCAGGACCTGCCCCATGATTCAAAAAACGCCTTCGCCGAAATGATCGCCAAGAGCAACCCCTTCTCCAGCAACTCCCAGCAGGATAAGGCCTACAATGTCGCCCTTCAGGAAACCCTCTCACAAGTCATGCGAAGGTTCCCCAGAGTCCGAAATGCCACCGTCATCATCAATCCCGGCAGAACACACGGCTTCGCCAGAACCGACGCCTCCGCCACCGTCTATCTCAATATGAGATCCAAAGCCGCCCCCGACCAGAGACTCGTCAACGCCGCCGCTGACCTTGTCGCAGGCGCCGCCACCCTCAAACGCGAACAGGTCAAGGTCATCGCCGACGAAACCGCCTACCCCGTCCGCGCCACCAGCGACCCCGCAACCGGCGCCATGGACCCCGATGAACGACTCGCTCTGGTACGCAGCAATGAGCAGTACCTCCGCGAGCGACTCATGACCCTCTTCGCCTACATCGACGGCGTTCGAATCGATGTCACCGTCAAGCCCAACCTCGAACGCAAAGAAACCACCTCCCTAATCGTCGATCCCAAAAACAAGGTCCAACTCGCCGTCAGCGAACAAACCGAAAACCAGGAAACCCGCGGCTCCTCCATCGAAAACACCGAACCCGGAATGGTCACCAATGGCCAGTTGGGCGCCGACGGCGCCACCGCCGCCGCCGGTTCCGGCGGCCAAACCCACGAAACCACCCGCACCGAAATGAAAGTCGACTACGGCAAAGAGGAAATGCGCGTCATCAAACCCCCGGGCGATGTCGAAATCACCGCCGCCTCCATGCTCGTCCCCCGCAGCCATTTCGTCCAGGTCCTCAAGAGAATCACCGGCAGCGACAAAGACCCCGACCAGGCAACCGTCGATAAATTCGCTGCCACCGAAATCGCCAAACTCAAGACCGGCCTCAAAACCACCCTCGCCCTCGCCAGCGATGACGCCGTCTTCGTCGATTCCTTCACTGACCTCATGCCCCTCGCAACCACAACACCCCAGGCGGCCGGTACCTCCCTCGCCTTCCTTGCCACCGACCACCTCAAGGAAATTTCCCTCGGTGCCCTCGCCTTGGCCAGCCTCTTCATGGTCTCCATGATGGTCAAAAAATCCGCCCCGGCCCTCACCGTCCCGCCGCCAACAAAACCCAAAGAACCCCTCGAACTCGCCGAGGGCGAAGAACTCGTCGGTGAAGCCCGGGAAGGCCACTTGGCACTGGAAGGCGTCGAACTCGACGAAGACGCCGTCCGCGCCCAGCAGGTCATCGAACAGGTCTCCAATATGGTCGGGGAAGACCCCGATACCGCCGCAACAATGGTCAAACGCTGGCTGAACCGCTCCTAATCACTCCTTCGATCGAGGCCAACCATGGCAAGTGATCTACCTGGTGTACGCAAAGCAGCCGTCCTGCTCATCTCCGTGGGGCAGGAAAAGGCGGCCGAAATCCTCAAGCGACTGCCCCCCGAGGCCGTCGAAGAAGTCAGCCGTGAAATCGCCTCCATCGGCGAAATCTCCAATGCCTCCCGCACCGACGTCTTCCAGGAATTCTATCAGCTCGCCCTGGCTAACTCCTATATCGCCGAGGGCGGCCTCGAATACGCCAAAACACTCCTCAAAAAGTCCCTCTCCGACGCCGATGCCGAACGCGTCATCAAACAAGTCACCCAGCAGGTCCAAACCACCCCCTTCTCCTTCCTCCAGAAAGCCGAAAGCGAAAACCTCCTCACCTTCATCCAGGACGAGCACCCCCAAACCATCGCCCTCATCCTCGCACACCTCCCCGCCCAAAAAGCCAGCGAAATCCTCGTCGGACTTCCCAGCCAGAAACAGGTCGAGGTCGTCAAACGCGTCGCCAATATGGAGCAGACCAACCCCGAAGTCATCAAAGAAGTCGAACGCGGACTCGAACACCGCCTCAGCGATATCGTCAGCCAAACCTTCGAAAAGGCTGGCGGCGTCGATACCGTCGCCGAAATCCTCAATCTCGCCGACCGCTCCACCGAAAAAGGCATCATGGAGGGACTCGAAGCCGAAGACCCCGACCTCGTCGAACAGATCCGAAGACTCATGTTCGTCTTCGAGGACATCCTCCTTGTCAACGACAAGGGCATTCAATCCGTCCTCAAAGAGGTCGACAACGAAGAACTGGCCCTTGCCCTCAAAACCGCCAGCGAAGAACTCCGACAAAAAATCTTCAAGAATATGTCCGAACGCGCAGCTCAACTCATCCAGGAGGATATGCAGTACATGGGCCCGGTCCGTATCAGCGATGTCGAAGCCGCACAACAGAAAATCGTCGATGTCGTCCGACGCCTCGAAGATGCCGGCGAAATCATCATCTCCGGACGCGGCGGCGAAAAGGAAATGGTCGTCTAGAATTCACGCGACCGCCAATCGCTCCACCGCCCTTGGCTGTCGCAACGGTGATCTATGGGAGTCATCAAGTCCGCCGATGTGCCCGCCTCGGTCTCGCCTTTCTCGATGAAAGACGTCGAAAAGCAGGCCGTTGCCCTCCTGCGCCAGGCCAGACAACAGGCCGATCACCTCCTCGCTGCCGCACAGGCCGAAGGCGAAGTCCTTAAACAGAAGGCCCGCATCGCCGGATATCGACAGGGCCACGAAGAAGGACGGGCAAAAGGATACGCCGAAGGCCTCGCCGACGGACAACAGAAAGGCCTTGACGAACGCCGCGCCGAACTCGGTGACCTCATCTCCGCCTTGCGAAACGCCGCTGCCTCGATAAATGAATTACGCCTTAAACTCCAGGCCGATGGTCTGAACGACGTCCTCTCCCTTGCCGTCGCTATCGCCGAACGCGTCACCAAACGAATGGGAATCCTCGACCCCCAAACCGCCATCGCCAATGTCACCGACGCCCTCAAACTCGTCGGCCACGAGTCCGACGTGCGCATCGCCGTCCATCCCTCCCAAAAAGCCTCCCTCGCCCGCGCCCTCCCCCAGTTGAAAATCGCCTGGCCCAGAATGGAACACGTCGATATCGTCGACGACGAACGCCTCGCACCGGGCGGCTGCCGAGTCTACACCGCCAGAGGCGAGGTCGACGGCGACCTCGACCAGCAACTCCAACGCATCGTCACCGATCTCCTGCCCGACTCCAAGGAGGCCACATGACCCTCCTCGCCGGCCAGATCGAATCCGTACGCACAAGCATGCCCTATCGCGTCGTCGGCCGCGTCGAGGCCATCAGCGGCCTTACCATCCAGACCGCAGGACTGCCTCTGCCCCTCGGTACCCTCTGCCGCATCAGCAGCTTCGGCGGACAGACCACCATCGCCGAGGTCGTCGGTTTCCGCGACGAGCAGACACTCCTCATGTCCCTCTCCCCTCCTCGCGGTGTCGCCAGAGGCGACCGCATCGAAAACCTCACCACTTCCCCCCAAATCTGGTGCTCCGACGCCATGGTCGGACGTGTCCTCAACGGCTACGGCCAGCCGATCGACGGAAAAGGACCCCTCGTCCTCTGCCACCCTCGACGCATCGATGCACGCGCTGCCGCGCCCCTCGACCGCCGAAACATCGATCAACCCATCGCAACCAGCATTCGTGCCATCGACGCCCTCCATACCTGCGGCATGGGACAACGCATGGGCATCTTCTCCGGCCCCGGCGTCGGTAAAAGCACCCTCATCGCTCAAATCGCCCGCTACAGCGACGCCGATGTCTCCGTCATCGCCCTCGTCGGTGAACGTGGCCGAGAGGTCCAGGATTTCCTCGCCAATGCCCTCGGAGAAGAAGGACTCAAACGCTGCGTCCTCATCGTCAGCACCAGCGACGACCCGCCGCTCCTACGCGTACGCGCCGTCCGCACCGCCGCCACCGTCTGCGAATTCTTCCGCGATAACGGGAAAAACGTCCTCCTCCTCGTCGATTCGTTGACCCGAATGTGCCAGGCGCAACGGCAAATCGGACTCGCTGCCCGCGAACCCCCCGCAACCAAAGGCTACCCACCAAGCGTCTTCGCACTCCTGCCCGAAATCCTCGAACGCGCCGGAAAAACCGCCGCCGGGTCCGTCACCGGCTTCTACTCCGTACTCGTCGAGGCCGATGACTTCAACGAGCCCGTCGCCGACGCCGTCAAAGGCATCGTCGATGGACATGTCTGGCTCAGCCGATCCCTCGCCAACCGCGGACACTACCCCGCTATCGATTGCCTCCAAAGCATCAGCCGTGTTCGCGGAGATGTCACCGACCAGGAACACCTCCGCGCCGCCAAACGCCTCCTCGCCCTCATGGCCGTCTACCAGGATATCGAAGACCTCGTCAACATCGGCGCCTATGTCCCGGGCGCCAACAGCGAATTCGATCTGGCCGTCCAGAGCCGACCTCGAATCCTCCAGTTCCTCCAGCAGGAGCCCACCAACCCCACAACCCTCGATCAGTCAAAAAAACAACTGCTCGAACTCGTCGCCTGGATTGAACAACTGGACAAGGCCCTCCGAGCGGCTGCCGCAAAAACCCCGGGCCGCGCAAACGCCCCAAAATAACAACCTGACCCCATCATTATGGCTGTGTTCCGATTCCAACTCGAAGGCGTCCTCCGACATCGAAAAAACATCGAACAGGAACGCCAACGCCAATTGGCCGTCATCCAGGGACAAATGAGCCAGCTGCAGGCCGAACTGCGACGAATGGATCAGGAGGTCCAAAACGCCAACCTCGAACTGCGCAACACCCGCCTCATCGGAACACTCGATATGAACTTCCTCGCCGCGCACCGCCGATTCGTTGCCTCCATGCAGCGAAAAGCCATGACCGTCGCACAGAGAATGGCCCTGCTCCAACGCGATCTCGACCAGAGCCGCAAAGCCCTCGCCGAAGCGGCTAAACGCCGAAAAATCATGGAGAAACTCCGCGAACGATATTGGAATCGCTGGGTCCAGCAACTAAATAGAAAAGAAATGGAAGCCATGGATGAAATCGGCATGCAACTCGGCTACCAGGATATGGCGGCTGAAACGCAGACCTCCCGGCAACCGATGGATCTCCCATGAAGAAACTGCTCAACGTTCTCATCCTCACTCTCGCACTCAACTTCCTGGCCGTCCTGGCCGTCGCCGTCTGGCTGCGAAGCGAAGGACGCCTCGATCGCCAGAAAATCAACGCGATCAAAGACGTCCTCTTCCCGCCCACCACCCAACCCACCACTCAGCCCGTCGAGGATCAGGCCACCACGCGACCCGTCATACGCCTCGAAGAACTCCTCGCCAAACACGCCGGTCGGCCCCCCGCCGAACAACTCGAAGTCATACGACACGCCTTCGATGCCCAGGTTGCTCAACTGGCCCAGGCACGCCGCGGTCTGCTCGATCTCCAGCGACAGGTCGAACTCGCCCAGCAAACCCTCGATCGCGAAAGAACCGCGTTCGAAGAGCAACGGAAAAAATTCACCGCCCAACAACTGGCATCCCAACGCCTCGCTGCCGACAAGACCTTCCAGGACAACCTCGCCCTCTACCAGACAATGCCCGCTAAACAGGCCAAGACCGTGTTCCTTGCCATGGATGACGACACCGCCGTCAAATACCTCCAGGCTATGGAGCCTCGAACCGTCTCCAAAATCACCAAAGAATTCAAAACCACCCAAGAAGTCGATCGCCTGAACAAACTGCTCGACAAAATGCGCCAGGCACAAACCTCGGCGAAAGGATGACCATGCCCAATGTCCACGCCGCAACAGTCGCGCCGAAAAACCCCGTCAACACAACCGCACGAATCATCCGCATCGATGCCGGCCCGGACGATTTCCAGCAAGCTCTCCTGCTCGCCAAGCCTAAACCACAGGCCGATGACCCAGCCCAACCAAAACAACTACAAGCTGCACCAAAAAACGAAACACATCCCACCGACAAAGCCCGGGCAAAAAAAGCCGGCCGCGGCGAACGCGGCCAGAAAACCGAAACCACCCCTCGCCAAAACACCCCCGATGCCTCGGCCGGCGACCAGCCCGTACCTTCAGATGATCTCATCGAGCCCGCCAATACACAGGCAACCCCACCACCCAATCAGCACAATGACCCGCTCGATACCCAAACCACCGCCAACCCGGATGTCCTCTGCGTCGACAATGCGCCCCCCGTCTTCCAGGAGACGCCCCCCAACCCGGAACCCGAAAACAAAACCGAAAACACCAACGACCAGACCAACCAACCGCCGCCACAACCTCACGTGCCCCCGGCGCAAGTCACCACAACAACCCCTCCGCAAACGCACACCGTCAATGACAACACCCCCACCCCAACCTCTCCCCACCATGACCCCGCACCAACCCGCTCCCCGTCGCCCCCTCCCTCCGAGCCTCTTGCCGCCGAATCGAACCCCGAACAAACCCCCACATCAACCGCCGATCCACAGCCCCACACGCCCCCACCCACACGCACCGCCTCCGCCCAAAACCCCGCCAACCCCAATCCCGCCCGGCCTCAGAAGACCGCAGAACCCGAAAAAACGCCATTCCGAATCGATGAACTCCCAACAACCCTCCGCGGCGCAGACCCCCAGATTGGCCGACAAGTCGATGCGCCTCCAACCCCGACCGCCACATCCCCACAGCCTCCAGCCGATGCCCCCTTCGCTCAAACCAATCATCCCAACATCGTCTCCGAAATACGCACCAACCTCCTCCCCGGCGGCGGAACCATGCGCATTCGCCTCGACCCGCCCGAACTCGGCACCCTCCAAATCACCGTGCAGATCCGCGATGGCGTAATCACCGCGTCCTTCGCCACCTCCAATGACGAGGCCACCAGACTGCTCAGCCACAGCCTCCACCAGCTTAAGCAATCGCTCGAGGGCCAAGGCATCAATGTCGAAAAACTCCACGTCGAACAAACCACACAGCATAAAGCCGCTAACTCCGCCGGCGACGAAAACCAGCAACGCCAACCCGATGACCACGGAGCCCGCCACGAACAACAGCGACGCGAAATGCTCCATAGAATGTGGCGCCGACTGCGCGGCGGCAGCGACAGCGTCGACCTCACCGCCTAGCCCCGCGCAACTTCCGCTCACCTCACGCGCACCTTCGGCGCGATCCCAGTTTGCCCCGTCGGATTTCTAATCGCCCCTCAATCCTCTGGCCGAAGGTACCGACATGGTTACATTGCCTGTCAGTTCGCAGTCCACCACGCAGCTGGCTAACAAGAAAATGCAGCTCAAGTCCGAAGACTTCATCAAGATCATGGTCACGCAACTGCAACACCAGGATCCCATGGAGCCCGCGAAAAACCAGGAACTCCTCGCCCAAATGAGCCAGATCGGACAACTCCAGTCCTCCACCGATATGCAGAATATGCTCAAGCAACTGTCCCTCCAGAACCAGATCGGCTCCGCCGGGCAGTTGATCGGCAAAATGGTTAAGGGCCTCAACGACCGCGACCAGCAAACCACAGGCTTGGTCAACTCCGTCAGGGTCGAAGACAACCAGGTCTACCTCGAACTCGACAACGGCAATACCCTGCGACTCGACCGAGTCACCGCGATCGCCCCGGCCCCAACGACCGCCACGACAGGCGCGATTCACTAATACCACGCCACCCAGGCGGATTGGACGGCACCTATGGCTCTATCCAATGCTCTCTTCGCGGGCCTCTCCGGCCTCGACGTCAATCAGGTCAAGCTCAACGTCGTCGGCAATAACATCGCCAACGTCAATACCGTCGCCTTCAAAAGCACCCGCGTCCTTGTTAAGCCCCAGTTCTACGTCACCGACTCCGGCGGAACTCAACCTACCGCTGACTTCGGCGGCACCAACCCCAGCCAACGCGGCCTCGGCGCTGTCGTCGCCAGCCTCGACCGCAATCTCACCCCAGGTTCCATCGAAAGCACCGGCAAGTCCACCGATCTCGCCATCGACGGCGAAGGCTACTTCGTCGTCAAATCCCATGAGCAGAAATTCACCCGCGATGGCAGCTTCTCACTCAATGCCACCGACCAACTCGTCACCGGTAGCGGCGAATTCGTCCAGGGATTCGGCGTCGATGCCAACTTCAATGTCGTCAACGGGCAACTCGGTAACATCACCATCCCACTCGGTTCCCTCACCACCGCCGAAGCCACAACCACCATCGGCCTCCGCGGAAACCTCAACACCGGGGGTCCCGTCGCCGCCGGCGCCAGCGTCATCACCACCCAGTTGCTCACCACCGTCGGCGGTACCGCCCCCCCAACCGCCGCCACCCTCCTCACCAGCCTCGCCTCCTCTGCTCTCAATACAAACCCCCTCTTCGCCGTCGGCGACACGTACACCCTCAACGGAAAAAAAGGCGTCTCATCCTCAGAACTCGAACAGGGTGTCTTCACCATCGCCTCCACCAGCACCCTCGGCGACCTCATGACCTTCTACCGCGATGCCCTCGGCATCAACCTCTCCGTCCCAGACGACGGTAATCCCTCCACCCCAACCGCCGGCATCACCCTCGAAACCGACGCCGCCGATCCCAACAGCGCTCGCATCGTCATCACCGGCAATCTCGGCGCCGAAAACGCCCTCTCCCTCCAGAAAGAATCCTTCCGCTCAGGCACCAAAATGCCCTTCGAGTTCGCCGAAGATATCACCCGCAGCAACCCCGTCGGCGAAAGCACCCACGCCGAGGTCACCGCCTACGACTCCCTCGGAAACGAAGTCATGGTCGGCATCACCGCCGTCTTCGAAAGCAAAGCCAATACCGGCAACCTCTGGCGATTCTACGTCGAATCCCCCGATGCCACCGTCGGAAACCGCGCCGTCGCCACAGGAACCCTCCTCTTCGACGGCCAGGGTCAATTGATGAGTTCCACCGGCGAAAATATCTCAATCCCACGCGACAATACCGGCGCCATCACCCCCCTCGCCATCCGGCTCGATTTCAGCCAACTCAACGGCTTCAGCGACCAGAAATCAGAACTCCCAAAACTCGACGTCAATGGCTCCGCCATCGGAACCCTCACCAGCTTCAGCATCGGCGAAGACGGCGTCATCACCGGCAACTTCAGCAATAACGTCCACCGAAAGCTCGGACAGGTCGCCATCGCTACCTTCAGCAACCCCCAGGGACTCGTCGACCGCGGCGGAAACATGTTCATGCAGGGACCCAACAGCGGTCCCGCCGTCATCGGCGCCGCCGGTAGCCTCGGCGCCGGCAAAATCCAGTCCGGTTCCCTCGAACTCAGCAACGTCGACCTCTCCGAGGAGTTCGTTAACTTGATCATCGCCTCCACCGGTTTCTCCGCCTCCAGCCGCGTTATCAGCACCAGCGACCGACTTATACAGGAGTTGTTGAATACCACCAGATGAAACACGCATGCCGCTCGGCACCGGCGGCAAAACGTTCAGCCAGGACGGAGTCCTGCGACGATTTCTCAGCCCTCGCGACAGGGTGTTTATTCTGCTGTCGCGGGGGCGTTTTTACCAATCCATTGCCATGATCCAGCTCACACGACTCAACGGGCAGCGATTTGTGGTCAACGCCGACAAAATCCGCTACATCGAGTCCACCCCGGACACCATCGTCTGCTGCGAAAGCGGCGAAAAACTTATGGTCCGCGAGACCATCCACGAAGTCATGAAACGCGCCATCGAATACGCCCGCGTCATCCGACGCCCCGTTATCGAATAAACCCTACAAACACGCGGCCACTTTGCCGATGTAACTAACCAAGGACCCCTTCGACCCCACAGGTTATCGGTCCTTCCGGCAAACCTCGATCCATTGAGGCACGCGTATGGCAGAAAAATCTGAAAAAAAAGCGGACGCCAAGGCACCCACGACAAGTGCTCCTCCAGCCAAGGCCCCGGGCGCCAAAGACTCCGATAACGCCTCCGCTAAAGGCGGATTCCTCAAAAGCACACCTGTCCTCCTCGGCATCGCCATGACCCTCGAGGCCATGGTCCTCTTCGCCGGATTCAAATACATGAACATGGGCGCCGCCACCGCAAAAGGCGCGGACCTCGTTGCCTCCGAAGGACCCCACGACGCTGCCCATGGCGCTGCCGCCGGCCACGGTAACGCTGACTCCCGCGGCGCCAAATCCAGCCCCAAAAAACTCGTCGAACTCAAAGTCGTCGATTTCAAGGCCCCTAACAAAAACAACGGCCGCGGTTTCCTCTACGACGTCAGCATCTACGCCGTCATCAAAAGCGAATTCAAAGAAAAGGTCGAAGCCACCTTCACCGAACGCGATGCGCTCATCAAAGACCGCATCCGCACCATCATCGCACAGTGCGATCCCGAAAAACTCGGCGGCGCAGAACCCGAACTCGTCACCCTCCGCCGACAAGTCAAAGCTCAACTCACCGAAATCGTCGGCGAAGGACTCATCGAAGAAGTCCTCGTTCCCAGGTGCATCCAATACCGCATGGATTTCTGACACCCAGCACCCCACCTTGCCGCAAAACCCCTCGCCTCAACCACCCCACAATTTATGCTCATCTCGCGCCATCCCACTGGAATTGAACCCCCTCTCTCGTTAAAATGGCTGACGCTCGGGTAATCCGACGTCTAGCCTGCGCCAAGGATGGTGAGTTATGGCTGAGGATCAGCCCCCTGTCGATGCGAGTACCGAAGCCGCACTTAATGAGTTGGCGGAATTGACCGGCGCACAACCGGCCGCTCCCACTCCCACGGCACAAGCCCCCGCGCCTCCCACACCTCCCGCTCCAGCACCCACCACACAACCCCCACCCGACCCCGCTGCCATCGACCAGGCCGCCATCGACGAAATCCTCCGCCAAGCCAGCTTCGAAGATGCCGCTCAAACCGCCGAAACCCAAACCCCAAACCCCGAAAACGCCTCCTCCCCCCCGGTCTCTTCCCCTACACCCCCAACACCGCTCGGCGAGCCCGTTAAACTCCCCAACTTCCAGCAGGTCATGCAGGAAGCTCAGGTCAACAGCATCGACCTCCTCCGCGATGTCGATCTGAATGTCAAGATCGAACTCGGACGCTCCCGAATGCTCGTCGAAGATGTCCTCAAACTCGGCGAGGGGTCCGTCGTCGAACTCGACAAGCTCGCCGGCGATCCCGTCGACGTCTTCATCAATGAACGCCTCGTCGCCAGAGGCGAAGTCCTCGTACTCAACGACAATTTCTGCGTACGCATCAACGAAATCGTCGCCGGAGTCAAGGAAGAGGGGTTGTGAGCCACGCCGCAAACATGATCGCCCCTGGCTACCTCCGCGCCGCCATCAGGCAGGCTGCGATGTTCCTCCTCCCCTCGCTCGCGTTCGCTCTGCTCGCTTCCGCCGCGCCCGCCGAACTGCAAACGCCCGCGGGGCCGCCCACCCCCTCCGCAAACACCGCCGATGCTCCAGTCCCCGCAAACGCCTCTCTCGAAAACACTCCCATCGTCTCGCGCACCGCCCCATCTCCCTCGTCTGCTGCACCTGCCGCTTCCCCAGCCCTCTTCAACCCCTGGCGAATTCTCGGCTCGCTGGCCGTTGTTCTTGGGTCCATCTTCGTCTTCAGGTGGGCGGGACGCCGATTCTTGGGCCTCCCGGCCGCCGCCTCCGCTTCCGGCGCAATCCGCGTCCTCTGCCGCTCCATCCTCACCCCCAAACAGCAGTTGATGCTCGTCCAGGTCGGACGACGCGTCGTCCTTGTCGCTGATTCCGGCTCCCAGATGAACGCGCTCTGCGAAATCACCGACCCCGATGAAGTGGCCGCCTTGGCAGGACAAATCCACCACCCCAAACACGACTCCATGTCCAGTGCTTTCCTCTCCTTCCTTCACCGCGCCGAAAAGCCTTACCTCCCGCCTGATGCCACCCATCAACTAGATCAGACGCCCTCCGCTGAATCCGACACGCCAGTCTCGGGCGACGATCTGCCCCCATCGGCTTTCGATAGTACCCGCGAGGAACTGACAGGCCTCCTCAAAAAGGTCCGCACCCTCTCGCGACATTTTCGACGCCCTTAACGGCGATTAGGGCCAACGATGAGAATGGATGCTCTCGTCAGTCCGTACCGACTTTGGATCCCCCTGCTCGTGCTGCTCACCAGCAGCTCCGTCGCCGCTGCCCAGGCCGGAACCACCCCTTCCTCCCCTTCCCCTCCTTCTTCCGCTACGCCCCCTTCAAACTCCGCTACGTCTACCGATGCCCCAGGCATACGGCTCTCCCAACTCCCCGACCTCACAAAAAAGGAAAACGTCTCCGCGGCTCTGCAAATCATCGTCCTCCTCACCGTCCTCTCCCTCGCCCCCGCCATCCTCATCATGATGACGAGCTTCACCCGCATCGTCATCGTCCTCTCCCTGCTCCGGCAGGCCATCGGCACCCCCTCCCTGCCACCCAATCAGGTCCTCATCGCCCTCTCCTTGTTCATGACCTTCTTCATCATGGGACCCACCCTCCAACAGGTAAATGATCAAGCCGTACGCCCCTACCTCGATGGACGCATCACCGACCAACAGGAAGCCCTCGCCAAGGCACAGGCCCCCCTCCGCCAATTCATGATCGGCCAGATCGAACGCACCGGAAATCAGGACGATGTCCGCCTCTTCACCGACTTCGCCAAACTCCCTCCCCCTAAAACCTATGCCGACGTCGGTACCATGACCCTCATCCCGGCATTCATGCTCGGAGAACTCAAGACCGCCTTCCTCATCGGGTTCAAAGTCTATTTGCCTTTTTTAATCATTGACATGGTCATTTCCGCGATTCTAATCAGCATGGGAATGATGATGCTGCCCCCGGTTCTCATTTCGCTTCCGTTCAAGCTCTTGCTTTTCGTTTTGGTCGACGGTTGGCGCTTGATTACCGGCAGCCTCATGGGTAGCTTTATGGGCTGAGTTATTGGACGCCGCAGGCCATCTCAAGGATGAGGTGATTTCCGCCTGCCCGCGTCGTGCCTCTCACCGTTCCTCCGGGAACGGATCTTGGGGCGGCAACACTCAAGGAAGGGTGTGATGGGCCGTGAGCGTTGATCAAGCCAGCGATCTGATCAGAGAAACCCTCGTCCTCACTCTCGTTATCAGCACGCCTTTGCTGCTCATCGGCTTGGTCGTGGGCCTCATCATCTCTCTCTTCCAGGCTGTCACCCAGATTCAAGAACAGACACTGACCTTCGTTCCCAAAATCGTCGCCATGGTGGCCGCGGCAATCCTCGTTATGCCTTGGCTCACCGTTCGATTAATGGACTATGCCGCCAAAATGTTCGGCGGCGGAATTATGCCGTAGCGGCTCGGCGGCCGAAGCCGCCTTCAGGCCTCTCGGTGAATTGGTGCAAGTCACGGGGAATGCGCGCAGGGCAATATGCCGCTCGATCAAGTCCTCCAACTCGTCCCGGCTTTCGTCCTCGTCTTCTTCAGACTGGCCGGCATGATCGCCGCCGCGCCTCTCTTCGGCAGCGCCCGCGTTCCACAACGCGTCAAGCTCTATTTCGCTCTCGTCCTCGCTCTCGGACTCCTCCCAACCGTACCCACGCCAACCTCCCTGCCGGACTCCACCTGGGCACTCGCCGCAGGCATCGCCGGCGAACTGCTCTTCGGACTGGCGATCGGCGCCGCCCTTAACTTCGTCTTCGCCGCCGCCCAATGGGCCGGTGAGATTATCGGTCAACAAATGGGGTTTGGTTTAGGACAGGTCCTCGACCCCCAGCATGGCACCAGCGGCGCCGTCGTCTCCGACCTCTACTTCCTCATGACCCTCGTCGCTTTCCTCCTCCTCCAGGGACACCATGCCTTCCTCCGCGGACTCCGACAAACCTTCGACCTCCTCCCTCTACTCTCCGCAGGACTCGATTACCAACTCTTTGACCTCGTCGTCGGACTCCTCCAGGCATCAACAGGACTCGCCATGCAACTCGCCATGCCCACCCTCATCGCCATGCTCGTCACCGACGTCGTCCTCGGATTCCTCGGAAAAACAGTCCCTCAGATTAACGTCATGTCCGCAGGTCTTTCCTTGCGGGCAATGGTCGGTATGTTTGTCTTGCTGGCAGGGATGGCCTTCACCAGCGATGTCATCGCCGCGGGCCTGGTCGATTCGGTTCGGCAAATCGCCCAGGTCTGGCATGGCGTCCCCGGTTAGTCCTTTCCCATTGCGTGTGAGCCAAGGATGGCAGAGAGCTTAGGCGACAAAACGGAAGCACCAACACCCCGACGCCGCGAAGAGGCGCGCGAACAGGGACAAGTGGCACGCAGCGCCGACCTCACCGCCGCCACCGTCCTCCTCGCCTTCCTCCTTCTCCTCAATGCCTTCGGCGGCAGTCTGATCAAGGCCATGCAAACCCTCATGGCCGAACTCCTCTCACAACCATCCCTCTCCCAACTCCGTACCGATGACATCGGACACCTCTTCGTCCGTTATCTCGCCCTCATCGGCGGAGCCCTCGCGCCGCTCCTCCTCGGCGGAATGATCGTCGCCATCATCATCAACCTCCTGCAGGTCGGGTTCTTCGTCAGCGGCAAACGCCTCCACCCCAAACCGGGCTTGCTTAACCCACTCCACGGGCTCTCCCGAATCTTCGCCGTCGAGGGCGCCGTCCACCTCGTCATGAACGTCCTCAAACTCCTCCTCGTCGTCGCCATCGCCTGGTCCGCCGTCCAGGCTCGCGCCGCCGAAATCGTCGGAGTCCAGCAACTGGGCTTCCTCCAGGCCTTCGGATTGGGCGCTTCCATCGTCTATTCGATCGGCCTCCGCGTCGCCGTCGTCCTCCTCATCCTCGCCGTCATCGACTATGCCTACCAGAAATACAAAACCGAACAACAACTCAAAATGACCAAACAGGAAATCAAGGAGGAAATGCGCCGCATGGAGGGCGACCCCAAAATCAAACAACGCCGCCGACAGGTCGCCATCCAAATGATGCACAAACGCCTCAAGAACGATGTCCCCACCGCCGACGTCATCGTCACCAACCCCACCGAGTTCGCCGTCGCACTCAAATACGACGCCGCCACCATGCACGCCCCAAAAGTCGTCGCCAAGGGCCAGGGATACCTCGCCGCCAGAATCCGACAAATCGCCCTCGAGCACGGCATCCCCATCATCGAGCGAAAACCCCTCGCTCGCGCCCTCTATAAACTCGTCGAGGTCGGCCAGGAAATCCCCGAACAGTTCTACACCGCCGTCGCCGAAATCCTCGCCTACGTCTATGAATTGACCGGGAAAATCAGACAGAGACAGATCGCATGACTCTACCGCCCCTATCACGCACTCAGTGAGCACCTATGGCATCCGCCGTCGCCTCCAACCCGATCCTGCAGCGGCTTCATGAGAACCGCGGGATGATCTTCCCGTTGGCTTTCATCAGCCTCCTCTTCGTCATCCTCGTCCCACTCCCGACCTCCGTCATGGATGTCCTGCTCGTCCTCAATCTCACCCTCTCCGCCATCGTCCTCATCACCACCATCTACGTCCAGTCACCCCTCGAATTCTCCGTCTTCCCCTCACTCCTCCTCGCCGTCACCCTCTTCCGCCTCGTCCTCAGCGCCGCCACCACACGCCTCATCCTCACCGTCGGCGACCGCGGCGGCGACCCCCTCCACGGCGCCGGAGAAGTCATCCTCACCTTCGCCAACTTCGTCGCCAGCGGATCCCTCGCCGTCGGCGTCATCATCTTCGTCATCATCGCCGTCATCCAGTTCGTCGTCATCACCAAGGGCGCAACCCGTATCTCCGAAGTCGCCGCCAGGTTCACCCTCGACGCCATGCCCGGAAAACAAATGGCCATCGACGCCGACGTCAGCGCAGGCGTCCTCAACGAAACCGAGGCCCGAAAACGACGCGCCGAAATCGCCCAGGAAGCCGATTTCTACGGAGCCATGGACGGCGCCAGCAAATTCGTCCGCGGCGACGCCATCGCAGGCATCGTCATCGTCATCGTCAATATCATCGGCGGACTCTATGTCGGGATGGTCCAGCATGGCTGGGATGTCATGACCTGCCTCTCCCTCTATACCAAACTCACCATCGGCGACGGTCTCGTCACCCAGGTCCCCGCTTTCATCGTCTCCCTCGCTTCCGGTCTGATCGTCACTCGCTCCAGCGGTCGATCTAACCTCGGCGAAGAAATCCTCGGCCAAATCTTCAGCAAGCCCCGCGCACTCGTCATCACCTCCCTCTTCCTCGCTATCATGACCCTCACCGATCTCCCCAAAATACCCCTCCTCACCGTCGGATTGTGCTGCGGCGGACTCGCCTTCATCCTCTCACGCAGCGAAAAAAAGGCCGCCTCCGCCGCCGCCGCCCGCGAACGCGAAACCGCCGCAAAAAAAGAACCCGAAAAGGTCGAACGACTCCTCGATGTCGATACCATGGAACTCGAAATCGGCTACGGAATCGTCCGCCTCGTCGACCCCGCAAAGGGCGGAGACCTCCTCGACCGCATCAGCATGATCCGCAGACAAATCGCCTCCGAACTCGGCATCATCGTCCCACCAGTCCGCATCCGCGATAACCTCCAACTCTCCGCCAACGACTACGTCGTCAAAATCAAGGGCCAGGCCGTCTCCCGCGGCGTCGCCTACCCCGAACAGTTCCTCGCTATGGACAGCGGCGCTAGCTCCGGACCCATCCCCGGCGCAGAAGCAACCACCGAACCCGCCTTCGGCCTCCCCGCCTACTGGATCACCGAGTCCCAGCGCGCTCAGGCCGAACTCCTCAACTACACCGTCGTCGATGCCACCAGCGTCATCGCCACTCACCTCACCGAAGTCATCAAGGCTCACGCCGCCGAACTCCTCACTCGACAAGAAGTCAAAAACCTCCTCGATAACCTCAAAAACCGCGTCCCAGCCCTCGTCGAGGAAACCGTCCCCACCCAAATCAAGCCCGGCGAACTACAAAAAGTCATGCAAAACCTCCTCCGAGAACGCGTCCCCGTCCGCGACCTCGAAACCATCCTCGAAACCCTCGGCGACTTCTCCTCACGCACAAAAGACCTCGATGTCCTCACCGAATACGTCCGAAATGCCCTCGCCAGAGCCATCTGCAAACAGCACGTCGACGACCGCGACAGGCTCTGGTGCCTCACGCTCGACCCGGCCCTCGAAGACCTCATCAACGGGCATATCGAACGCAACGACCGCGGCAGCACCAATACCATGCCCCCAAAAACCGCCCAGCAAATCGTCCAGCAAATCGCCGCCAAAACCGCCGAATTGACCCAGGCCGGACGCCAGGCCGTCATCCTCTGCAGCCCCCAGATCCGCCAACCCCTCCGGCGAATGATCGAATCCGGCCTCCCACACACCGCCGTGCTCGCGTACAACGAGGTCGTTCCCGATGTCTCAGTCGAAGCAGTCGGACTTGTTGGGTTGAATGGGTGAGACTATGCATCTAAGAACGTTCACAGCTCCAACCATGGCTGAGGCCCTGCAACACGTGAAATCCACCCTCGGACCTCATGCCGTCATCCTCCATACACGCAAGTTCCACCAGCGTATCTGGATGGGTCTGCGACGCCGCGAAGTCGTCGAAATCACCGCCGCCAACGACATCGAAGTCCCCAAAAGACACTGCAGACAACACACCGGCATTCAGCCCCACACCCCCGGCCCTCACCTGCCTCCGCGAACCCCACCCTCCCCCGCCCATACCCTCATCCAAACACCCGCCGCCAGCAACGCCGCCCTCATCGGCATCTCCCAGGAAATGGGCAGCCTCAAACAACTCGTCCTCGATCTCGTCAAGGAAACCCGCTCTCAACGCGCCCCACGCGTCGCCGAGGATGTCTTCGAACATTACCTCCAACTCGTCCAAAGCCAGGTCGCCGACGAACTCGCCGAGGAAATCGTCGCCAGACTCCAGGCCGGCGTTCGCCCCGAATACCTCAAAAACCCCGCCTTCGTCCGCGAAAAACTCGCCGAGCAAATCGAAAAACTCGTCCCCCTCTCTGGACCCATCACTCGCAACAAATCCACCGGACCACACGTCGTCGCCCTCATCGGACCCACCGGCGTCGGAAAAACCACCACCATCGCCAAACTCGCCGCCAATCTCAAACTCCGCGAACACCGCCGCGTCGGTCTCATCACCATCGATACCTACCGCATCGCCGCCATCGATCAACTCAAAAAATACGCCGATATCATCGGCTCGCCCCTCCGCGTCGTCGCCTCCCCCGAAGACCTCCGCGAAGCCATCAATTCCATGAACGACTGCGAATTCGTCCTCATTGACACCGCCGGACGCAGCCCCACCGATGCCCTCAAACTCAGCGAACTCAAAAGCTTCCTCAACGTCGCCAAACCCGATGAGGTCCATCTCGTCCTCTCAACCACCGCCAGCCAGGAGTGCATCGAGTCCGCCATCGCAAAATTCACCGAAGTCCGCGTCGATAAAATCATCTTCACCAAGCTCGATGAGGCCGTCCACGTCGGCGTCGTCCTCAACGTCATGCGAAAAGTCAACAAAACCCTCTCCTATGTCACCACTGGCCAAGATGTCCCGGACGACATCGAAATCGGCAGCGGACGACGACTGGCACAACGCATCCTCTCCCAGAACGACCACTCCCCACCCCTCCCAACAACACGAAACCCCGCCTCCCCAGTCCCGGTAGGAGGTGCCCTGTGACCGTCATCGATCAGGCCTCGCAACTCCGCACACTCGCCATGCGGCGACCTCGCGCCAGCGTCATCGCCGTCACCAGCGGCAAGGGCGGCGTCGGAAAAAGCAACATCGCCGTCAACCTCGCCATCCAGTTCGCCGCCGCCGGCAAAAATGTCGTCCTCCTCGACGCCGACCTCGGCCTCGCCAACGCCGATGTCCTCTGCAACCTCGACCTCCCCTTCAACCTCTCTCATGTCATCGCCAGAAAAAAAGAACTCCGCGACGTCATGGTCTCTGCCCCAGGTGGCTTCCATTTGATCGGCGGCGCCTCAGGACTCGCCCGAATGGCCGACCTCTCCGACTTCGACCGCCAACGCCTCGTCGATTCCCTCGCCGACCTCGAATACCACGCCGATATCATCCTCATCGATACCGGCGCAGGCATCAGCCCCAATGTCCTCTCCTTCACCCGCGCCGCCGACCACGTCCTCGTCGTCACCACCCCAGAACCCACCGCCATCACCGATGCCTATGCCGTCGTCAAAGTCGTCAGCCGCGACGGCGCCAACCGCCGCATCAGCCTCCTCGTCAACCAGACCCGCTCCGCTGGCGAAGCCGCAATCGTCTACGAACGCATCGCCAAAGTCGCTAAACAGTTCCTCGGCATCAGCGTCCTCGACGCCGGATTCATCATGCTCGATGACGCCGTCGTCGCCGCCGTTCGCAGACGATCCCCCTTCACCATCGCCTCGCCTCGTTCCCCCGCCAGCTTGGGAATCGCCCAACTGGCCATCCGATTGCAGGATGGCGTTGCCGTCAACCTCGACGCCGGAAGCTTCTTCCACCGGATCGGCCGGTGGCTCTGGCGGTAACCCCCGGCAAAAAATGCGCACCAGAAAGCCCTCACCATGGTCCAACGCTTTGCCGCAATGATCGCCTTGATCGCCTTCGCCATCTGCCTCCTGCAGGGACTGGCTGCCGACAACACCTTTGCCACCACCGTCCGCAGGGCCATGGTGGCAATGGCCGGTTCCTTCGTTATTGGACTCGTCATTGGGTACATGGGACAACTCATGCTCCATGACACCCCAAACACTAACACCCAAAAACTGGAGAATTCTGCGACGAAACTCAATTCGAGCGACCGATAAAGGGAATTGGCGTCTGATGGTGCGCCTGGACCATCCTGTCTTCACGGTAAGGCCGCTGATTCCTAACGCGTGTACCGCAACCTTACCCCATGGATCGGGAGTAGAGACCTATGGCCAAAAACGATATCCGGGACATCAAGGACGTCTGGGTCCAATACAAAAAACACAAGACCGAACCCCTGCGAAACCTGCTCATGGAGAATTACCTCCATCTCGTTCGCTATAACGCCGAACGCATCCACGCCAAACTCCCCGATGAGGTCGAACTCGATGACCTCATGTCCGCAGGCATCTTCGGACTTATGGATGCCATCGCCGCTTTCGACCTCGACCGCGGCGTCAAGTTCGAAACCTACTGCGCCCCTCGCATCCGCGGCGCTATCCTCGATGAACTCCGATCCATGGACTGGGTCCCACGCCTCGTCCGCAGCCGCGCCCATAAACTCGAAGGCGCCACCAAACAGCTCGAAGTCGAACTCGGACGAACTCCCACCAACGACGAAATCGCCAAACGCCTCAAAATCTCCATGGGCGAGTTCGAAAAAATGGCCAAAGACGCCAGCGCCGTCGGCGTCGTCTCCCTCTCCAGAAAGTGGTTCGAAACCGATTCCAACAAGGACGTCCGCGAAATCGACGTCCTCGAAGATAAACGCGGCGCAGACCCCGTCCGCGAAATCCAGCGAAAAGACCTCAAAGAACTCATCACCAAGGGACTCTCACGCGCCGAACGCCTCATCATCATCCTCTACTACTTCGAAGAAATGACCATGAAGGAAATCGGCGCTACCCTCGATCTCTCCGAATCACGCGTCAGCCAAATGCACAGCTCCATCCTCATGCGACTCAAGGCCCAAATGGCCGACCGACGAAAAGAACTCGCACAGGCTGCCGCCGTCTAGCACTACGCTCCCTCGGAGAACACCCCACCCCGCGCTGGCCGCTTGCTCCCAAGCACGACGCCTGCGCCTTTCTCGGGCACACCCGTCTCCCCACCCCGCGCCCTCCCTCACCCAGGCCTCGCCTCCAGCTACCACCAGATCGCTTTCCTCGTTTTGACCTTGGCGACCCCGCCACACGCCGATAAGATGCCCCTGTCGGCCCGCGAATCCACTCTTCCGAGGAAACCATGAACCAGCCTACCATCGCTTATTTCTCCATGGAAATCGGCCTCGAACCCGCCATGCCTACCTATGCCGGCGGCCTCGGTATCCTCGCCGGCGATACCATCCGCTCCGCCGCGGACCTCAAGGTCCCTCTCGTCGCCATCACCCTCCTCCATCGAAATGGCTACTTCTACCAGCATCTGGACCCCACCGGCTGGCAACAAGAAGAACCCGCCAGGTGGGTCGTCGACGATTTCCTCTCCGAAATGCCCCAAAGAGTCACCATCGTCATCGAAGGCCGCACCGTCCACCTCCGCTGTTGGAAATATCAGGTCAAAGGTGTCTCAGGACATACAGTCCCTGTCTTCTTCCTCGACTCCAACCTCCCCGAAAACTCCGACTATGACCGCTCCCTCACCGACCAGCTCTACGGCGGCGACCGACGATATCGACTCTGCCAGGAAGCTGTCCTCGGCATCGGCGGCGTCAGAATGCTCAGAGCCCTCGACTACCAAAACGTCGTCCGCTTCCATATGAACGAGGGCCACGCCGCTCTCCTCACACTCGAATTGGCCGAAGAACACGCCCGCCAACAGGGCCGAACCGCCGTCACCCAACAAGACGCCGAGGACGCCCGACAAAAATGCGTCTTCACCACCCACACCGCCGTCCCCGCAGGACATGACCAGTTCGACCTCAACCTCGTCCGACAAGTCCTCGGTCACCACGAAATCCTCCTCGATTGGCAAAGCGTCCTCGTCCACGACGGCCTCTTCAATCTCACCTACCTCGCCCTCAACCTCAGCCGCTACGTCAACGGCGTCTCCAAAGAGCACGGCGAGGTCTCCAGGCTTATGTTCGCCCACTACGCCATCGACTCCATCACCAATGGCATCCATGCCGCCACCTGGACCTCCGATCCCTTCCAAAACCTCTTCGATCGCTACATCAAAGACTGGCGCCGCGATAACTTCAGCCTCCGATATGCCCTCAGCATCCCGCGCGACGAAATCTGGGATGCCCATATGACTGCAAAAAAACGCCTTATCCGCGAAGTCAACCGCCAAACCAATGCCGGTATGGACAGCGACGTCCTGACCATCGGCTTTGCCCGTCGCGCCGCTACCTACAAACGCGCCGATCTCCTCTTCCAAAACCCCGATCGCCTCCGCCAAATCGCCGCTAACAACCCACTCCAGGTCATCTATGCCGGCAAGGCCCACCCTCAGGACCAGCAAGGAAAAGAACTCATCAAACGCATCGTCGCCGCCGCTCAAGCACTACGACAACACATCCGCATCGTCTACCTCCAAAACTACGACATGGAACTCGCCAAACTCCTTACCGCCGGCGTCGACCTCTGGCTCAATACCCCCGAAGTGCCCCAGGAAGCCTCAGGAACCAGCGGCATGAAGGCCGCCGTCAACGGCGTCCCCAGCTTCAGTGTCCTCGATGGCTGGTGGATCGAAGGACATATCGAAAATGTCACCGGTTGGTCCATCGGACAAAACCATACCACCGTCGCAAAACCCAGCGACCAGAAAATCGACGCCGCCAGCCTCTACGACAAGCTCGAACAAACCATCATCCCCTTGTTCTACAACCACCGCGATGCCTACATCGACGTCATGCGACATTCCATCGGCCTCAATGGCTCCTTCTTCAATACCCAACGCATGGTCCAGCAATATGTCCTGAATGCCTACTTCGGCGCATGCTGACCCCCCCCAACAACCCGCACCCCACCTTCAACGACCTGCCCCCCCAGACGCATTCACATTCCCCCCAGACTCTCGCCGCGACTCCTCAACCGGCATTGCCTGCAAACCCCCGGTCCTCCCATCCATGTTGATCTGAAAACCCGAACGCCCCGGCATCACACGAATGTCCAGCCTCCCGGGATCACTCCGCCCGTACGCAATCGCCGCCGACACCAGCACATCCCCGCTGTATATCCGCAAAGATGCGTCCGTCCCCGATTCAAATGACCCCTCCTGCGGACCAATTACCACACTCCTGCCCGCCGGCACCAGTGTCCCCCATTTCCGTTCCATCAAATGCGGCGCATTGATCGCTACCTGCTCCGGCGACGTCCAGCCCTCCGCAATCTGGCCCCCATTCTTCACCAACCCCACCGACAGCGGTAGGGGGGTCTTGTTCACCACCTCCACTTCGTATGTCAACTTCGTCGTCGAACACGCCGACGCAAGAACCAGAAGCAACAGCAATGAGTAGGTTTGAAGCTGCATACTCAAAATGGTATCACCACCACCCCCCAATGTCATCCGCCACTCCATGATACTGCTGCAAAAACACCCACCCCCGCCCCCGGCTCTTCAACCTCCAACCGCAGTCGCCTACTCCCCCTCTACCGCCTTCCTCCTCTCTCTACACACCCGCCTCGTCAACGAGTATCGTATGCCCAACCGCGCCAAGGAGCCGTCATGAATACCTCACTCGCGTGCCTCGTCTGCGGTGTGGGAATCGTCGTCCTGCGAATCGGACTGTCCATCTATGCCGCCGGCGCCGTCCGCGCAAAAAACGCCGCCGCCTGCACCATGCGAGGCCTCCTCGATATCTCCCTCGCCATCCTCGCGTTCTGGACACTCGGCAGGTTCGTCGCCGGCATCCAATACCCCTCCCAACAGTCCTTCCTCCTCATCTGCGCATCACTCCTTCCCAGCGGAATCGCCGCAGGCGCCGTCGCCGAACGTTCCCGCCTCTTCCCCATCTCTGCACTCCCCATCCTCCTCGCAGGCCTCATCACGCCCCTCGCCTGGCGCTGGAACGCCGGATGGCTCCACCAAATCGGATTCCACGACCTCGCCGGCGCCTCCATCTTCCATCTCTCCGGTGCCGCCTGCGCCCTCGCCTCCGCTCTCCTCGTCGGACCTCGCACCGGTAAGTTCAACCGCGATGGGTCCTCCAATGCCATCCCCGGCCACAGCATACCCCTCGCCTCCGCCGGCGTCCTCCTCTTGTTCCTCGGTTGGCCCCTCTATGTCGCCGCCTTCCTCACCAACCCCGATCGCGCCGCCGACGTCGCCACCTCCGTCCTCCTGGCCGCCGCCGCAGGCGCCGTCGTCGCTATGCTCCTCTCTCAGGTCAAATACCTGAAACCCGATATCCACCTCACCTCGGTCGGCCTGCTCTCCTCCCTCGTCGCCATCAGTGCCGCCGCCGATCTGGCCACCGGCTGGACCGCCCTCCTCATCGGCGCCGTCGCCGGTTTCGCCGCCCCCCTCGCAACCGTCTGGATCGACCTCGTCGCACGCGTCGATGACCCCACCGCCGCCGTCGGTATCCACGGCGTCGGTGCCCTCTGCGGCCTCCTCGCCGCCCCATTCCTCGCCCCAGCCGATACCCACTCCGCCCGACTCGTACTCCTCGGTACCCAACTCCTCGGCCTCCTCGCTATCGGTGCCTTGTCGCTCGCCCTCTCCTTCCCCCTGCTATGGTCCCTCAAAAAAACCGTCGGCCTCCGCTCCAATGACGCCGACGAATACGATGGCCTCGACCTCGCCGAGCACGACATCGGCGCCTACCCCGATTTCCAGCAGACCATGATCAAAAGCTACCACCTCCGCGAGGCGTAACCGCATCCCCCTTCGCCTCACCGCTTCGATAGGCCAATATGCACACGTATTCCATCGTGATCATCCCCTCCTTAACCATCACCTGCAGGTGCGGCAACAATAACTCAATCTTCTCCGGCGCATCCACCATCTCAATCACCACCGGCAAGTCACGCGACATCTCCAGCAGCTTCGCCTTGTGAACCACGCTGCGGGCGCCAAATCCTTCCGTGCCCCGCAGAACCGTCGCGCCCGCAAGCCCCAGTTCCCGTGCCTTCTGCACAATCACCTCGTACAACGCACGGTGTTCGAACCGGTCCGATTCGCCGATGAACACACGCAACAGCAGCCCATTCTCGGTGATGTTCATGTTGCTCCTTCGCTCGATCACGGGAAGGTTCGCCATCGGCCGCTGCGGGGACACCATCCGCAGTGCGGCAGGTTCCTCGTCCTTGCCATGCCGGTAAAGCACGACGCTCGCCCGCTCCAGCGTTGCCGTGCCCTCCACCATGATCTGCCACAGCACGCCGTTGATGAACTCGCTCAGCCGACCAGGCGTGTCCACAATCTCCACAATCACCGGCACGTTCTCCGTCCACGCCCACCGCCGACTCTGCAACATGCCCTCTGCGCCCAATCCCATCACCCCTCTCAGCACCGTCGCGCCGGCCAATCCCATGTTCCTCGCCTGACGAAGAATCCGCTCATAACTCGGCGTGTGCGGCGAGCGGTCCGCCATCGGCAGGTAGATCCGCAAAAGCGCTCGTTCGCCCGTCAACATCATGTCCTGTGTCCCAGCTCCTTCAATTCCACCCTCATCATATCCGCCGGGCAAGGCCAATCCCCAGCCACACCGCCACCATCCCCAAAATGAAACTGCCCACCAGGTTCCCAAACGCCTTGATCTGAGCCCCCTCCTCCATCAACTGCACCGACTCAAACATCAGCGTCGAAAACGTCGTGTAGGCCCCCACAAATCCCGTCGCGATCCCTATCTTCAGCGTCTCCGGAAACGGGTACCTGTCCTGTGCCATCGTCAGAAAAAAACCAAGAACCACGCTCCCCGACAAATTGACAATCATCGTCCCAAATGGAAACGCCGTCCCCAGCAGCTTCGCCGACGCAATCGCTACCAGAAACCGCGACACCGCGCCCGCAAATCCGGCGCAGCCCACCACCAAACATTGAAGCAGAATCTTCATGGCGACGGTTCAACCGCACCCAAAAACCGCGACTTGAACTCCTCCAGACTCTTGCAACCCGCAGGCAGCTTCGCCTCCTCAATCAGCATCACCGGAATCCCCTCCCGGATCGGATACCTCAGCCCGCCTACCTCCGCCACCAGAAAATCCCCCTCCTGCTTCAACTCGCTACGCGTCAACGGACAACGCAGCATCGCAATCAGTTCCGCCGACAATTTGTTCGAATCCGACAACTCACTCATATAACATATCCTAGAACCTTGACGCCCCCGAGCAAGTGCCCCATAACTCCCGCCCCCTGTCCTTGATAACGTATAACAAAAGTCCTGTATCGCACGCCCAATCTGGTGTTGCCCCCCGCCAACAGGTATCATGCCCACACCAGCCGGAATGGCCGTGTGATGTTTCCCACGGCCATTCCTCCTGCCGCTGTCATCGGCCA